>SVOQ01000030.1 GCA_015066345.1 Oscillospiraceae bacterium | reverse complement strand
TTACGGGTAGCAAGTAACAATCTTACGCAACTGGCAGACCGTACTTATGCGTTTACGCATACGCGAAGAACATAGGGCTATGCCCGCATATGAAAAACCACCCGCTTGGCGGGTGGATGTTTATTGTTTCTATTGACTTTTATATCATAAAATAGTAGAATACCAATATATTTATTTACATAGGAGGATATTATGGCAGAATTCTTTTTAAATGATTTCTTCGTAAATATTGATGTTGCTGTATATAGCTTCATTGATAAAATCGCAAGTCCTGCTCTTGACGGTATTTTTACTTTTATTACTCACCTTGGTGATACTCCCGGTATTATCTGGTTTGTTTTGGGTATTATTTTACTTATCCCCAAAAAGACAAGAAAATTGGGTATCCTTATGTTCGCGGGTCTCGCTTTCTCATCACTTATTAATAACGTGGTTTTGAAAGAAATTATTGACAGACCCAGACCCTACAATGTTGACCCCTCTGTGTGGACCAACGCCGGTTATGAGTACGTATGGCCCGGTCTTATAAAACAGAGTAGCAGTTGGTCTTTCCCCTCAGGACACACTTCAACATCAATCGGTGCGGCATTCGCTCTCTTGCTCGGTTGCAGAAAGAAACACCTTGCTATCGGCATTCCTGCATTTATTCTTTCACTTGCAATAGGTTTCTCAAGAATCTATGTTAAGGTTCACTATCCCACAGACGTTATTGCAGGTGCATTGGTTGGTTTAATTGCAGCAGTTGCAATTTACTTCATTTTCGATTTGCTTGTTTTCAAAAAGGCAATTCCCGCCCTTGAAAAGAAAATCAACAAAAAAATTATCTGATGATATTAATGCCCCTAAGATTTCTTAGGGGCGTTAAACATAAGGAGTGTAAAAAATGTATCCTTCATTATATATAAATTCAAAAGTAATAAGTGGTAAAAATTGCGTTATTGAAAATGCAAATATGTTATCGGGCTTCGGTAAGAAATGCCTTATTGTTACCTCGGGGAGTGCCGCGGAAAAAAGCGGTGCTTTGAGTGATGTAACAGGTGCTTTGAACACTTGCGGTATTGAGTACTGTATTTTTAATAAAATAACCGCAAACCCCTTGGTATCAACCGTAATTGAGGGAGGTAAAATTGCAAGGGATTTCGGTGCGGATTTTATTTTTGGTATTGGCGGCGGCTCACCCCTTGACGCATCAAAGGCGGTTGCAATATGTGCGTGTAATCCCGAATATGATATTAATGGTCTTTATAACCGCAAAATTCCCTCTAAGGCATTACCCGTTGTTCTTTTAGGTACAACCAGTGGTACGGGTAGCGAGGTTACAGGTGTTTCGGTTCTTACCAATGATAATAATATGCAGAAAAAGAGCATAAGCGGCGGGGACTGCTACGCCTCGTTGGTTTTTGCCGATTCAAAATACACTTATTCTATGGGATATGACGTAACGGTTTCAACGGCTTTAGATGCCTTTGCTCACGCAGTTGAGGGATGGTTTTCGCCTAAATGCGACGAAGTGGCTACAACTTACGCAAAACTCGCTTTACCCAAAATTTACAGGGGTTTAAAAGCACTTGCCTCAAATGAAATTTTAACTGATGAGGAAATACGTGATGAACTTTATTACGGCTCACTTTTTGCAGGGTTGGAGCTTAATATCTGCGGTGCGGCTTTTCCCCATACGGTAGGGTACGTATTAACGGAAAACTTCAATATTCCCCACGGCAAGGCTTGTACAGCATTTATGCCGTTTTTCTTAGGTAAAGCTAAAAGGGCTGACTTTGATAGATTCCTTAATTTACTGAGTTTGTTGGGTGAAAATGAGGTTAAGGTAATCAAAACAATTAAAGAGCTTACAGATGTCAATAATCTCGGTGCAACCGAAATGCAGATTGACGAATGGTGCTCACGTTGGGATGACAATGTTAAAAATTTCAAAAACTCACCCGGCGGATTTACTGTGGAAGAAGCAAAGAAAGCCTTAAATGAACTAATGTAAAAAAGAAGCAGTAGGATTTTTCCTACTGCTTTAAGTTTATTTGTTGGTCTTTTTATAAAGAATACTCGCTAACACAAGAGCCGTAATACCTGCCACAAGTTTACCGACTATAACGGGAATTATATGCTCGTCATTATACGAAAGGGTAAAGGCTAAGTGGTCGCCGAAAACGAATGCGGCGGAAACTGCGAAAGCAAGGTTTAAAACTCGCCCCTTACGATTCATTCGGTCGGCACTTTCCATTGTAGCAATGGAGTTAGCAAGGGTAGCTATAAGTCCCACAACGGAGGTATCGTCAAGGTCAAACTTCTTTCCTAAAGCGGAAAGGGGCTTTTTTAATATCTTTGAAATAATTGCTATAAGGGGGAATGTACCTGCAAGGGTGATACAAATTGTGAAAACCGTTGCGGCACTTTCCATAATGGGGGCGGTGTTTTTTAAAATCGCCTTACCCGTAAGCTGTTGGAAAATACCAAGGGCAAGACCCGCAGTAATAAGAATTGTAATAAGCTTACCGAAGATTGAAAAAATCTTGACTGTGATTTTTCTGAGGAAAAGAAGTCCTAAAATAATAATTACGGAAATAAGTAATGCAGGGGACAGATTAAGTAAAACCGTAAGGGGATTAATACCCATTACAAGACCCGAAATGAAGCAACCAACGGGAATGGTAGCAATACCGCAAAGAAGACCTAAAAGAACATCGTCGTGATTTTCTTTTTTTGAAGACCTTAATGCAACTGGTATTGTAAACGAAACAGTAGCACCCAGCATTGACGCCACACATAAGCCGTGGAATGAGCCTAAAAGAGGGTCGGTAGCAACACCGTCCGCAAGGGCGGCACCGCCCATATCGTTGGCTATTAAGATTCCCGCCAAGGCACTTGGGTCAAAGTGCAAAAGATTTGCAACGGGGGTTATTACGGGTAAAAGTAAATCTGAAAGGGCGGGGGCAATGGTCATCATACCTATCATAGAAAGGGACAGGGGACCGAGGGTCAGAATACCTTTTTCAAATTCATCACCTAATTTAAGGTGATTACCCGTTATTTTATCAAGTGCACCGATTACGGCAAACACAGCCATTATTATGGCAAGAACCTCTGCCAAAAAATCACATCCTAAATGAAAATACCCCTATATTATACAGATAACATAGGGGAAAATCAAGGTAGTTTTATTAATGCAAAATGCAGAATGCAAAATGCAAAATTATCGGGGCACTAAGTGCCGAAATTTAAGTTTGATTTGTTGTTATAATGTTCGGGCTATCGTTAATTTAGCGGTTTAGGTAAGCCTAAACCCTACGTGCTGTATTGTTCTATCCAACTGAAGAAAAACAGTAAGAGAACTACCCACCACCGCTACGCGGTCCCCCTCCCTTTTTTGCTGAAGCAAAAATGGGATGATAAGCTTCGCTATTCATTAACTCTTGTGAATACGGGCATTCCTTCGGGTAGGTTGCTAACGTAAATGAGGTTTTCGTTAGCGATGTTGAAACGATATTCATAACTGTTGTTCGGAAGATTATCTACGTCGCACAAATAGATGTATTCTTCGGGCACCTTGTTACCATTTTCGTCAAAATTAAATATAGAATAGTGGTCTGTGAGAATTTCTTTTCCATCGACCTTAAGGGTTGCATAGCTGGTTTCGGTGTTCAGTGTGAGGGTTACCTCGGCTTTTTTGTCACTAAATCTATTGTTGTAATCCCAATGGCTGAACGTTACGTATTTTGGTGCATTAAAATGCTCGTAAACCTCGGTTGTGTCAGGATTCGGTGGTGGCAGAAAATTTGAAATGGCAAAATATGCATAGATAGGCGGGAATTTTTCTTTTATGCTTGAGGCATAGTAGGTACCATCTTCGGGCACCCAATATTCTAATATATTATAGCTTCCGTCAGCGTTTACCTCAAAGGTTATGGCACAGGGATAGCAACCACCGCCGTCTTCCTCAACTATTCCCAGCGGGTTGTCATTTGTATAGCATTGATAATTGGCGTTTAAATACACTGTGAGCTGATTGCCGTTTTTTTCTTTGCCGTATATAAAATGGGATTCAGTAGTAACAATATCTGTATCCGGTTCATCAGGGTGATTGTAGTCTTTAATAGCCTGTGATACTGCATAATCTAAATCGAATTCTTCCTTCTTTTCTGTTTGGGTCTTACCCGGATTACTAAAAAAAAGAACGCTTACCACAACAGTTGCAATTATGGTTATAAGAATAAGCCAGAAAGCGGGTTTTTTATAATTCAATACGGATTTAATGCGGTTTTTTATACCCGATTCGCTAAAGGAAAAGGGGCAGATAAAAAGGGAGTTTTTAGGAACACTGAAATAAAGGAGTGCTTGGGTATATCCCGCTTTTTGAGAGGGTTCGTAGTTTTTAGTAGCCTTTTCGTCGCAGGCAAGTTCCGTATCACGGCAGAATAAAATATACGAAACCCATACAAAGGGGTTAAACCAATGTAATGACAATATAATGTAAGCCACTAATTTACGCCAATGGTCAAGTCGTTTAATATGCGAAAGCTCGTGGGCTTCCACATAGGAGAGGGAACTTTCCGTTATAGTTGAGGGTAAAAAGATTTTCGGCTTGAAAATACCTAAAATAAAAGGGGAGTCGATTTTATCGCACAGGCGGAAGTTTTTATCGGACGGAACGGATTCCTTGGTTAATTTATAAAGACGAGCGTAACATATTATTGCGTATAAAAGCATACCGCATACGCCCACAATCCATATTACAGGCACTGCAATTAAGAGGATTTCAGTAAGTGAAAGTGAGCTTGTCGCAGTATCGGTTACTATATTTCCTGTTATTTCGGAGCTTTTAGAAGATATTATTATATCATTTAATATTGCGGAAGGTTCGGAGGGTGTTGCCGACGGGGTTACTACGGCTGATGGCTTTACATACGGTATCGGGCTTAAGGGATTGGGTATTGAAAAGGGGAATACAAGGCGGAAGCCCACTAATCCCCATAATACCGAACGCCAACTTTTGGGGGCTTTAGTGAAAATTAAACGAAGAAGAAAAACTGCCATAATAAGCCATACGGCATTTACGCTCATATCCAATAGCTTTAAAAAAACGGCTGTCATAGTTTATTCTCCTCTCTGTAATCATCAATGAGTTTTTGTAATTGCATTACTTCATCCTTTGATAATTTTTTTCTTGAGGTAAAGGCGGCAACGAAAGCGGGTAATGAACCTTCAAAAGCCTCATTCACAAGCTTCTCACCCTGTTGAGAATAGAAATCCTTTTTAGAAATGAGGGCAACAACCGTGCCGTTGCTGTTACAAAATATATTTCCGTCACATAATCGTTTTAATACTGTATAAGTAGTGGTGCGTTTCCAATTTAATTCTTTTTCGCATATTTTAATGAGGTTTGAAGTGGTTATAGGGGCATTTTCCCAAACAATATCGGCAAAACGAGCCTCCACAACACCTAAAGTAAGTTTGTTCACTATAATTCCTCCTTAGTCTACATTTTGTAGTCAAATATAGTCTACAATACGTAGACGGATTTGTCAAGGGGGTTTTTCGAAAGAATAAAAGTGAGGCGAAGATTATCATCCCTGTGCGTAAGCATAGGGAGGGGGCAAGGAACACGACCGCGTCCTGTGGACGGGGCAGGGAGTGTGAGTTGGCGTAGCGGTCAAAATCGTTAGCGACGAGCAGGAGCGACCAACGATTTTGGACACCGCAAGAGGGCTTAACTTTGCTTAATGCTAAAAATAAAAGTTTCAAGCGAGGCGTTAATTTTTATAATATTAGCGGTGGTGGGTAGTTCACTTTCGGTTATTCTTCAGTTGGATAGAAGTATATTAGTAATAAACATAAACACAAAATGTATTCTTCTATCAAACTGTTAACTAAAAGTAAGAGAACTACCCACCACCGCTACGCGGTCCCCCTCCCTTTTTTGCCAAAGGCAAAAATGGGATGATAAGGCTTCGCATCACCGAAATTTAATTATAATCGGCGTAGCCCCGATAATTTTGCATTCTGCATTCTGCATTTTGCATTCAAAAAAAGAAGTCCGTGCATTGCACGAACTTCTTTTTTGTTTATTTCTTTTTCTTCTTAATTTTATTGAGCATTGCGTTTACTTCGAGGATTTGTTCTTTAGTAAATTTATTGCCCATCATCATAAAGGCGCGTTTTATGGTAAAGCCCTTAACCATTCCGTAAAGGGATTTTATCATACTCATACTAACCTTGCCGAAGCTGAAGCCCATAACCTCGGCTTTGCCGTCCTTTGTACCCTGGGACATAACCTTTTTAATCAAAAGTAAAAGTTTAACCATAGCGATTTTACCCTTGAAGGAAGACATTATGTCACCGATGGAGTCGTTAATTGAGTAGTAACCCACGGGGGTATTGATTTCAAACCAGTTAATAACCTGATTTTCCTCTTTCATAATATAGTCTTCGTTGGGTTTATCAACTTTTTTAATTGTAGCGGTGTCGGTTAATTCACCTGCTTTTGCTTCGAGAGTGGTTTCGCCCTCGTTTTTAACTTCGAAATAGAAGAAGGGGTATTTGCCCTTGGTCTGTTTACCGACGCTCACACCGTTTGCGAAAAGTTCAACCTCGTCACAGTTTGAGTAAACGGTTACCTTAGTAACTTCCTCAACACGGTCGATATAACGTTTTGAGCAGATGTGAAGGACTTTTTCGTCTGAGAGCCATGCTTTGTACGCGTAGAAAGCATCCTTTTTATACTGACGGTCGAATGTTACAAGACCCTTGTGGTTCATACCGTTTTCGCCACCCTCGGCACGGGCATCCGCGGCAAAGTCAAACATATTCCAAACGTGAGTTGCCCAGATATAGGGTCTGTCGGCAATTTGTTTAATAAGTTCTTCGTGGTAATATGCCTGATATTCCTCGGTATAGTCGCCCTGAGTGGGTTCGGAGGTGTGCCAGTTAAGAGCCTCGCAACCGTATTCGCTTAAACCGATGGGTTTGTTGGGATATTTCTTGTGGAAATCATCGAACCATTTACCGTTCATATCGGTTGTACCGCCATACCAACCGAAGTAATGGTTGTATGAAAGCACGTCACTTATATGCACATATTCGTTATCCGGTGAGCACATTGTAACTGTGGCGATGGTTGTAAGTCTTGTGCTATCCATTTTATGAACAAGGTCGTTAAGGTCCCTGTGGTTCTTTATAAGATGGGGGTCATCCGCACCTGCAATGGTGATTTCATTTGAAAGTCCCCAGAAACAGATTGATGCGTGGTTGTAGTTCTGTGCTACAAGCTCGGTCATCTGGCTGATGGTGTTGTCGTAACCATCGTGCATATGACGTGAAATATAGGGGATTTCCGCCCAGATTACAAGACCCGATTCGTCGCAAAGGTCATAGAATTCCTGAGCGTGTTGATAGTGGGCGAGACGGATAGTATTAGCACCAACCTCAAGGATTAAATCAATATCCCTCTTGTGGTCCTCGTAAGAGAGGGCATTACCTTTGTTGGGATAGTCCTGATGGCGGGAAACACCGCGTAAGGGGTATTCTTTACCATTGAGAATGAAGCCTTTTTCGGGGTCAACACTGAATGTACGGCAACCGAAACGGGTGCTTACAGTATCAATGACTTCGCCGTTTTTAAGAAGATTTGCCTGGGCGGTGTAAAGGAATGGGTCTTTTCTGCCGTCCCAAAGGTGAACATTATTGATTTCAAGAGTCGCTTTGGTGTTACCTGCATCCGCGGATGCCTCGGCTACTTCTTCACCGTCAGCAGTAATTTTGTACTGAACACTTAAACCGTCAGGGTTTGTAATATAGGTTTCAATTGTTACATCAGCGTTATCACCGTTTACAACGGGTGTAACCGCAATACCGGGAGCACCGAAATAATCTAAATCAAAATGAGCATCGGATACGCAGATTAATTTAACACTTCTGTAAATACCGCCGTAGAAAGTGAAGTCCGCAACCTGGGGATAAACAGTTTCGGTAGGGGAGTTATCCGCGGAAACTGTAAGGATATTAGTTTCTTTAATATCATCTGCGGGAATCTGCACTCTGAAACGGGAATAACCGCCGTGATGCACTGCGAGGGATTTTTCATTCCAGAAAACCTCGGCTGAGGAGTTAACACCGTCAAATTCAATATAGTTTACTTCGCCCGTAAGGTCGGTTGCTTTGATTTCTTTGCAATAAAATGCCTTTAATCTCTTGTAATCGTTACCGCCGTCCTGACCGTCAACACCGTTCCAGGTGTGGGGAAGGTTGAGTTTTTCCCAATCGGTGGGGAGTGAGGAAGGAACTTTGGTTGCGGTATCGGAAAAATACCAACCATTATTGATGATTTTAATTTCTCTCATATTTTTTCACCTCAAAGTTTTTTTCTGAAATGTTTTTTATGAATGGGTGGGGTTAATAAACAAATTATGGGGAAAATTTCAAGTCTGCCGAGAAGCATATCGATAATAAATACTATTTCGGACAATGAATTGTAGCTGCTGTAATTGCCTGTGGGACCAACCTTACCAAGACCCGGTCCTATATTGTTAAATGTGGCAACAATACTCGAAAAATCCGTAACGAGGTCGTTTTTATCAGCAGATACTATCAGAAGTGAAACTGCAAAAATAATTACGTAAACTATGAAAAATCCGATTGTACCCTGGAAGGTTTCGTTTGTTACCCGTTGACCGTCAAAGGTTATGGTTTTAACGCTTCTGGGATGTGTAAGGGAACGGACGGTCTTTTTTGCATATTTAAGCAAAAGAATTACACGGGATACCTTGAATCCGCCGCCGGTGCTTCCTGCACAGGCACCGATACACATAACCATTAAAAGAATTGTTCGGCTCATCTCAGGCCATTTATCAAAATCTGCGGTAGAAAAACCGGTTGTTGTCATTACGGAGCTGACCTGGAACGCTGCGTGATGAAAAGCCTCGAATATATTATCAAAATAATTGCGGATGTTAATTGTAATTGTGATAATTGCAGTAGCCATAATACCAAGATAGCACCATAGCTCCGAGCTTTTAAGAGCACTTTTGAATTTTCTGAAAATCAAAAGGAAATAAATGTTGAAGTTTATGCCGAAAAGAGTCATAAACACGGTAACAACTATCTGACAGAATTTACTGTAGCTTGCAATGCTGCTGTTCAAAACACCAAAACCGCCTGTACCTGCTGTACCGAAGGCAATGGTAATACTGTCAAAAAGGGGCATACCGCCAATAAGGAGTAATACAATTTCCGTTACGGTCATAGCAAGGTAAATGCCGTAAAGAATACGGGCGGTTTTATTTGAACGTGGTACTAATTTGCTGACGCTGGGGCCGGGACTCTCTGCACGCATCAGGTGTAAATCGCCACCGCCACCTGCAAGGGGAAGCACCGCCATAACAAATACAAGCACACCCATACCGCCAATCCAATGGGTGAAGCTACGCCAGAAAAGTATTGACTTGGAAAGAGCCTCAACATCAGTAAGTATACTTGCACCCGTGGTAGTGAAACCCGAAACGGTTTCAAAAAGTGCGTCAAGATAATTGGGGATTTCGCCACTTATGAAAAAGGGGAGAGCACCAAAAAGACTTAAAAGTATCCAACCCAATGAAACAATAACAAGACCGTCTCTTGCGAAAATTGTTTTGTCCTTAGGTTTAAAGCGTGCAAGAATGAGACCTGCAACAATAAGTATACCGATAGTTACAAGAAAACTTGCGATAACCGGTTCGCTGTAAATTAAACACACAAAAAGAGGTAATAAAAGCAAACCCGCTTCACAAAGTAACAATAAGCCTAATACATAAGCTATCATTCGTTTATTCATAATCTTCTTTACCTCTGTTAACGCTCAAGAATATCATCAAGGGAAAGTAATCGCTCGGTTGAAGTGACTACAACTACCGAGTCACCGGGTAAAAGTATATCTGAGCCTCGGGGGATAATCACTTCATTATCTCTTGTGATTGAGCCGAGAAGAATGTTGGGGCGCAAATTAAGCTCTTGCAAGGTTTTGTTAGCGGCTTCGCTTTTTTTGCTTACGGTGAATTCAACCGCCTCAACCTTATTGTTGATGATTCGGGTGATTTTTTGCACTTCACTTTCACCATTGCGCGAAGTTTTTGCCCGAACGTGCCTTAAAATAATACTTGCGGTAGTGAATTTGGGGTAAACTACGCTATCAATATCGAGGGTTTTAATAACTTCCCTGAAAAGGGTGTGGTTTACTTTGGTGATAGTTTTTATTTCGGGGTTAACGCTCTTTGCAAAAAGTGAAAGAACGATATTTTCTTCGTCGATACCCGTAAGGCATAAAAATGCATCCGCAGTTTTAAGTCCTTCTTCAAGAAGTAATGAGCGGTTTGTACCGTCACCGTGGACAACGTTAATATGGGGGAGGTTGTAACTTAAATTAAGAGCCGTATCAAGGTCTTTTTCCACGATTGTAGCACTTACATTAAGATGCTTTAGGCTCTTAGCCAGGTAAACGGCAATTTTACCGCCGCCGATTATCATAATCTCTTTAACATGGGGGGTGCGGAAACCGATTTGTTTGAAAAAGTCGGGTGCGGTTTTTTCGGGAGTGAGTACGGCGATAGTATCGTGCTCCTTTATAACAAAGTCACCGGTGGGGATAAATACATCGTCACCGCGTTCAACCGCACAAATAAGGGCTTTGGTTTTGATTTTAGCGAAAGCATCCTTAACGGATTTATCGCAAATGTTACATTTACGGTTAACGTGGAAACTGAGAAGGTCAACTTTACCTTGCCCGAAAATATCCACATTACGAGCTGTGGGGAATTTTAAAATTCTCTGCATTTCTGCAGCGGCTTCTCTTTCGGGGTTAACCGCAAAGGTAAGACCGAGACTGTCCTTAATAAGATTAAGGTCATTACTGTATTCGGGGTTTCTTATACGGGCGATGGTATTACCCGCACCTAATTGCTTAGCAAGAAGACAGGAGAGAATATTAAGTTCATCACTACCCGTAAGAGCAATAAGTAAATCGCACTCGTCTATACCCGCATCAATAAGGGTTTTTGAGGTTGCACCATCACCTATAACACCTATAACGTCAATATCCTGCAAAGTGTCGTTTATAACATCTTCATCAGTATCTATGATAGTTACATCGTGCATCTCCTGAGAGAGTTGCTCCGCAACGGTGTAGCCAACTTTACCTATACCAACAACGATTATGTTCAAAACATATCCGCCTCCCATAAAAATTTCACTAAGTATTATATATCAAAAAATACAGTAAAGCAATATTTTATAAATAAATGTGGGATAAAAGAATATAAAATTTAATTCGTATTTAAATTGCAATATACGACAAAATATGATAAAATATTTCAGAGTGGGTACACTTTATCCACTTTAAACAAAAACTCGGAGGTGGGAGTGTGAAAAAGAGAATAATTTTATGCTCAGTAATTGCCTTCGTGGTGTTATTGGTTGCGGGGGTAGTCGGCGTAGGTGTTTTCGGTGCAAGGACCGTTAATTTCGAAAACAGTTTAACCGTCGAAAATAAAACCGAGGGTGTATACGTGGATTTTTCATCCCATTCCCACGCAGACGGGTATTATATTTATCGTTTTGATGAAACTCAAAAAGAAACAATTGCTACCATAACCAAACTTAATAAAACCGCATTTACAGATGAAACTGCCGAAAACGGTAAGATGTATCAATACAGTGTTCAGGCTTTTAATGACGAGGGCGAAACCTTTGAAACCCAAAGTCTTGATATAATGCGAATTGAAACTCCCGAAATACTTTCGGTCAAAAACGGCGTTGGCGGTATAGATTTATCGTGGAAGAAAATTGACGGTGTTGATAAATACACCATTTACAGGGAGCATAAGGGTGCTAAAACTCTTATTGCCGAAGTTTCTCCCGATAATCCTTGTGAATACACTGACGAAACTGCCGTTAACGGCGAAAAGTATAAATACGCGGTAGTGGCAAGTGCCGATAAATATAAAAGTGCTACGGAATACGAAAAGTCCAATACTTACGTACCCGCACCCGAGAATGTTAAGGCGGTAAATAATAACGGCTCGATTTCGGTTACGTGGAGTAAGGTGGCGGACGCGGACGGTTACCTTATTTACAGAAAAACCAACGGTAATAAATGGACATACTTAGGTACATTCGGCAATGATATTATCGGCTATACGGACACGGATGTTTCAAGCGGTAATGTTTATACATACACTGTTAAGGCTCTGAGCGAAAATATTTACAGTGGTTTTGATTCTTTCGGGGTGTCCACCAATTACGTTGATGCTCCTACAATTAAAAACATAGCAAATGTGGATGACTGCGTTAAAATCACGTGGAATCCCATAAGTAAAGCTACTCAGTACAGAGTTTACAAAAAAGCCGACGGCGAAACTAATTGGAAATTTATTGGTGAATGCCGTTCAGCGAGTTTTACGGACTCAAAAGTCGGCGACGGTGTGGGCTACCGCTATACCGTAAGGGCGGTTGGCGACAAAGGCGGTTTAAGTACATACCTCGAGGGTAAGACCATAACCGTTCTTAAAATGCCGGGTATTAAACTATATTGTGGCGGTAAGGCTATTACGGTTAAATGGGATATTAGGCCCCTTGCCACATCTTACAGAGTTTACAGAAAAGCGGGTAACGCTACAAACTGGACCTATATCGCCACCGTAAAAAGTGATAAGAATTATTATACGGACAAGCAGGTCAAAAACGGAGTGAACTACACTTATACAGTCCGTCAGGTGTATTCGGATATATACGGCAGTTACAACAAAGGTGTTTCTACTAAATTTTATCCTGCACCCAAGGTTACAGCGAAACTTTCACCCAAAGGTCTTAGATTAAATTGGGATAAGGCAAACGCAGGTACGGGTTACTTTATAGACCGTAAAACCGAGAATAATATGAACTGGACCAATATTGCCACGGTGGACGGTCTCGGTAAGGTTACATATACGGACGCAAAAGCGGATTACGGCTATTATAACTATTACAGAGTAAGGGTTAAGGGTACAAACAGGATTTCCGATACGGTTTCAATTTACGGTATCGACCCGAAAATACCCGCGGTGGCACTTACATACGATGACGGTCCTCACCCCACAGTTACCCACGATATACTGGATGTTCTTGAAAAATACGACGCACGAGCCACTTTCTTTGTAGTCGGTTCGCGAGTACCAGAATATCCCGATTGCGTGAAACGTGCCGGTAAAATAGGATGCGAAATCGGTAACCACACCTATAATCATAAAATTCTCACATCCGCTACAAACAGTCAGATTACGGCGGAAATTTCAAAAACAAACAGTCTCGTTAAAAATATTACGGGTAAAGCACCCGAAATTGCCCGTGCTCCCGGTGGTTCATTTAACAGTAGAGTTAAAGAAACGGTTGATATGCCCCTTATTCAATGGTCCGTTGACACCCTCGACTGGAAACACAGAAACGCAAATTCCGTTATTTCTTCGGTTAAAAGCAGCACCCGTGACGGGTCAATTATACTTATGCACGACCTGTACACATCAACGGCTCAGGCAACCGAAACAATAGTACCCTGGCTCATAAGCGAGGGCTACCAGTTAGTTACGGTTACGGAACTTATGCAGTTAAAGGGTATTGACATGAAGGATGGTAGTGTTTACTATTCGGCGAGTTAAAATGAAAAGTCACTTGCAGGAATGCAAGTGACTTTTTTGAATTAGGAATGAGGAATTGAGAGGCAAAGCCGATTGTAGATTAAGTTGCGGTGATGCGAAAGCCTTATCATCCCTGTTTGCTTTAGCAAATAGGGAGGGGGACCGCACCGCAGGTGTGGTGGTGGGTAGTTCTCTTGCGGTTAGTCTTCAGTAAAAGCAACCTCAATACTGACCCCCAACTCTTTCGCTCTTTCTACACAACTGTAATATATCATTGTTTCGGTATTTTTTAATTCTCTGTTAATATCACTATTATAAAATCGTAACAGTTTATATCCTTTATCTTGCAAATAAGATTCACGACGTTTTTCGTATTCGACATTTTCTTCAAGATAATGTTGTACACCATCTATTTCAATAATAATTTTCAGCTTAGGACAATAAAAATCAACTATATACGAGCCGATTATTTTTTGTCTTACAAATCGTGGTTTCATTTTTCTGAGATATAGGTGCCACAACTTGTTTTCTTCTTCGGTTGGTTCTTTGCGCATATCTCTCGCTCTGTCTACTAATGTGTGGGTTATGTCTAGCTTTTTCATTATATTATTCTTCTCTCTTAATGGTGGATACAGATAGAGAACTACCCACCACCATCGCAAGCGATGGTCCCCCTCCCTATGCTTACGCACAGGGATGATAGGCTTCGCGTTACATTTACTATACTTTTATTAGGAAACGAAGTATCTCCGATAATTGCGCATTACGAATTACGCATTATAGAAGGCTGGCTTTTTTTAATGCTTCGACGGAAAATGACGGTATTCTTCCTAAACCGTCAGGACCGACATTGAGAAGATAGTTTATACCTAAAGAATTAAGTTTGGTTCTTCTTGCAACTATTTCCTCGGGGGTAATCCAATTCTGGTCGTAGTACTTATATCCCCACGATGAATTGAGTGTTCCGGCGGTTTCGTATAAGCCATAGGGGGAGTATTTAAAACCGTCAAGGCTGTTGGGGTCGGAGTTTTCTTCCGCTTTAAATTCAGTTGGGTATTCGTTATCACCAAGGGAAACATAGTCATACGCACCGTTACCTATACGGGAATTTATAAGGCAGTCAGGTTGATATTCCTTAACAAGTGCGTTAAGCTCAAGGCTTTGTTCTTTAGTAATGGTATGGGGAACATCGAACCATATAAGACATAAATCACCGTAGTTTGTAAGTATTTCTTTTACCTGAGGTTTGATTTTTTCCTCAAAGCAAATAGAAAAATCCTTTTTACTTCTGTCGGGGAAATCCCAGTTATTATCCCAGGATGTACCCGAGCAACCTGCGAAATTATCGTATCCGCCACCGTGGGTGTGGTGCCAATCAAGTTCCTGAGAATAATAAAGTCCGAATTTTAAGCCGTGTTTATAGCAACTTTCGGCGAGTTCACCTACTACGTCACGTCCGAAAGGGGAGTAATCGACTACATTGTATTTATCCGCGTAGGATTTGAACATAGCGAAGCCGTCGTGATGCTTGGATGTGAAAACAAAGTACTTCATTCCGCAGTCCTTGGCGAGTTTTATCCATTCATCGGCGTTAAAATATATGGGGTTAAATATTTTCGCCAACTGTTCATACTCACTGTTGGGTATGGGCATATTGCTCTGTATCCATTCGGCGTAATCGAGGACGCGTCTACCCTTGTATTCACCGCCCAGAAGGGAATAAAGACCCCAATGAGCCATCATACCGTACTGAGCCTGTTTAAACCATTGTTTATTATCCATAATATCACCCCTTGGTTTTCTCGCTTATTATAACAAATAAATTTTTTATATTCAACTCATTATGTTTTCTATTGACAATATTTTTCTTTGTGCTAAAATAACAATGGTTATTATAAATGTTTATACAATATACACAAAGAAAGAAGTATTTTTATGGGTACAACAGCTACAATCCTTTTGACCCTTGCAATAGCCCTGCTTTCGGGACTTTTGCTTTCCAGACTTGCTAAAAAATTAGGCTTACCCGCAGTTACCGCCTACCTTGTGGCGGGTGTAATTATAGGTCCGTTCTGTTTGGGTAAATTGGGCTTCGGTTTTAACGCGGAGGTTAATCCGCCCCAAAATTATTCTATACTTTGCGATTTGGCTCTTGGTTTCATTGCCTTTGCTATCGGTAATGAATTCAGACTTGCTCAACTTAAACAAATCGGTAAAAAAGCAACTGTAATCGGTATTGCTCAGGCTGTGGTGACAACCGTAGTTGTTGATATTGCCCTTATTGTACTTTCTTTTATTTTACCCGACGGTTTGTTACCCTTACCCGCGGCAATAATTCTCGGTGCGGTAGCAACCGCAACAGCTCCCGCCGCAACCCTTATGGTTGTAAGACAGTACAAGGCTAAGGGTCCCGTTACGGATATTCTGCTTCCCGTTGTTGCTCTTGACGACGCAGTGGGTCTCGTAGTGTTTGCCGTTTCGTTCGGTGTAGCGGGTGCAATTAACACGGGTACAATTGACGCGGTTTCTATGATTGTAAACCCTCTTTTAGAGGTTGTCTTGTCATTGGCGTTGGGTAGTGTTATGGGCTTTCTTTTCACATTCTGCGAAAAGTTCTTCCATTCACGTTCAAAACGTATGGCAATTTCCGTAACCTTTGTAATGCTCACCGTTGCAATATCTTCCCTGAAATTCGAAATCGGCAGTGTACATATCGCATTCTCAAGCTTACTCGCTTGTATGATGTTGGGTACAATTTTCTGTAATATCTGTGATTTCTCGGAAGAACTTATGGAAAGAGCCGACCGTTGGACAGTTCCGCTTCTGGTGCTTTTCTTCGTTATAAGCGGTGCTGAACTTGATTTATCAGTGTTTAAAAACTGGGTTTACATAGTAATCGGTATGGCTTACATTATTTTCCGTTGTATCGGTAAATATTACGGTGCGAGATTCAGTGCTAAACTCGCCAAATGTGATGATAACATTGTTAAATACCTGGGTATCACCCTTTTCCCTCAGGCGGGTGTTGCCCTCGGTATGGCAAGTCAGGCGGTTGAGTTCGGCGGTGATGTTGGCGTACTCGTTCAGAGTATCACTCTTTTCTCGGTGCTTATATATGAACTTGTAGGTCCGTACTTTACAAAGGTTGCCCTCACTAAGGCAGGGGATATTAAACCCCACGGTAAAACAAGCGCCCGTGAAGAAGCAAAGAAGCTTTTACAGGAAAGCGACAGTCCCAAAAATCCTAAAAAATCCTGATGGACATATATCGGAGTTTGTGATAATATCTAATTGAATTTTATATAGAGAAAGGATGCAACAATATGAAAGATCTTACAAAATACCACGGTATAATTCCTGCATTTTACGCATGTTATGATGACGAGGGTAATGTTTCACCCGAAAGAACAAAGGCTTTTACAAAATTCCTTATGGATAAAGGCGTAAAGGGACTTTACGTTTGCGGTTCATCGGGCGAATGTATCTACCAGAGTAAAGAGGAAAGAAAACTTATTCTTGAATCTGTTATGGAAATTGCAAAGGGCAAAATGACAATTATTGCTCACGTTGCGTGTAATAATACTGCGGATTCAATGGAACTTGCCGCTCACGCGGAGAGTCTCGGCGTTGACGCAATTGCTTCAATTCCGCCCATTTACTTTAAACTTCCCGAGGAATCCATTGCTCAGTATTGGAATGATATTTCATCCGCAGCACCCAATACGGATTTTGTTATTTACAATATTCCTCAACTTGCAGGGGTTTCCCTCACAATGAGCCTTTTAAAAGAAATGCTTAAAAACCCCAATGTTGTAGGCGTTAAGAACTCCTCAATGCCCACTCAGGATATACAGATGTTCAAAGCCGAGGGTGGCAAGGATATAGTTGTTTTTAACGGTCCCGATGAACAGTTTGTTGCAGGTCGTGCTATCGGTGCCGAGGGTGGTATCGGCGGTACATACGGCGTTATGCCCGAACTTTTCCTTAAAATGGATGAACTTATTAAAGCGGGTGAATTGGATGACGCAAGAGAAATCCAGTACGCAATAAACGAGATTATTTACGCAATGTGCGCTTGTAAATGTAATATGTACGCCGCCGCTAAAGAGGTGCTCAGACTTCAGGGGATTGATATCGGTGACGCAAGAAAGCCCCTTGCACAGCTTAAAGAGGAAAGCAAACCCCTCGCCGCTAAGGTTAACGAAATGATTACTCAAGCAAAAGCGAAGTTTTGCTAAAATATTTTAATAAAACACTCCACTATATAGCGGGGTGTTTTAATAACGGTAGGGTGCCTTATGAAAAAAGAAAAGATTAATAAAGAACCTTTGATATATCGCTTCCTTTATCCCTTGGTAATCGGGTTGTTTCGCCTGATATTCAGACCCAAGTTTTACGGTAAAGAGAATATTCCTAAGGATGGGGCTTTCGTTCTGGCGGGTAACCATACAAAATTCCTTGATTGTTTTATGGTTATTGGCTCAACTAAACGTTGCGTTCACTTCCTTGCGAAAGCGGAACTTTTTAAGTACGCAATTACTAATTGGTTTTTTAACTGTGCCGGTATTATACCCGTACATAGAGAAAGAAAGGATAAAGCGGCACTTGAGGATGCAATTAAGTATCTTGAGAACGGTTGTGCCGTGGGAATTTTCCCCGAAGGCAAGGTTAATAAGACCGAAGAACGTCTTTTGCCCTTTAAATTCGGTGCGGTAAAAATGGCAAGTGAAACAAACGCCATTGTAGTGCCGTTCAGTATCAATGGTCGTTATAAGCCTTTCAGAAGGTCAGTTGATATTACATTCCACGAACCCACATATATTGATAAAGAAAACCTGGAAAAAGAAAACGAGCGTTTAAGAGAAATTGTATATAGCGGTTTAAGATAATAGCAAAAGAGTCGGTACGAAATGCCGACTCTTTTTAAATTAGGAGTGAGGAGTTAGGAGTCATGTATTGTATGTGTTTTTTTGCTTTGTTAAGGGCGGTTAAATATGTGGATCCCTTTACCCAGCAATTGATAAATGCACCTACACACTCTTCCTTTTCGGGGTTGTTATCCATAGGAACGGCATGTATCATAAAATAGAAAATCTTTTCTTTCAACTTAATAACTCCTGTAACTAAGTAAATTAATTCTGTAAATATAGTTTGTGTGTCAATCTGATTATATCACGCAAAACCTGATAAGTCCGGTATTGATACTATGAGTAAAAATGAAAACATATAATAGCAAAAAACACTTGATTTTATTTCGGTTATAGAGTATAATTCTTTGTGCATTAAAGGGAAATAACCGAATAATAACGAGATGTGGCTCAATTTGGGGACGTTTCCGAGCGCCGCCGGTGGCGGATGCAGCGAGGAAAAAGGAGTGGCGCAACAAGGAGTATTGCGAAGTGAACAACGAGCAAGACGACTATGTTGCAACAGGAAGAGCGCTACGTTCGGGAAAACGCAGTTCTGACGGTTCGAGTAAAAAACAAAAACCGCCATAAGCCTTGATACACTTGGGATTTAACCATTTCGGGAATTTTGAAAAACATTTCAAAAAAAACGAAATGACCACATAACATCCCACAAACAGAAATTCATCAAAAACTAAATATTTTACACTTCGGGGTGTGGCTCAGTTTGGTAGAGCGCTTCGTTCGGGACGAAGAAGTCGGGTGTTCGAATCACCTCACTCCGACCAAAAATGACTGAAAACTAAAGGTTTTCAGTCATTTTCTTTTATTGCTTTAGCTGTTGATTGGTGATATAATCAACTCGACAAATAAGAATTTGTTTTGTTAAAACTCAAAAAAAATTAGTTAATACCAAGCATTTTCTCAAGCTCGTCCATCGCTGACCCGATTTCAATTTCTAATTCACGAATATTTGCCATAATTTCTTCTGTGCTTGGATACTCAATAGGAACATATACCGTTTTCTTGTATTTGTTGATTGAAAGGTCGTAATCGTTTGACACAATCTCATCTTTGGGTACAAAGAAAGATTGCTCAGTTCTTTCTCTGTTAACCTCACCTTGAAGATTATGGTAACGTGCAATTATATCGGGAATATCGTTATCATCAATAGGTGTACGCTTATCATCAAGAGTATGTCCGTCAGCTTTCATATCATAGAACCATACATCGTTTGTACCTGATGGATCTTTTTTGAATATAAGAACAGCAGTTGAAACTCCAGCATAAGGCTTGAATACGCCTGACGGCATTGAAATTACAGCCTGTAAGCAATTGTTTTCAATAAGCTCTTTTCTGATTGATTTGTGTGCAGTTGATGAGCCGAAAAGAACGCCATCGGGAACAATACAAGCACATCTGCCACCGGTTTCGAGTGATTTAATAAACAAAGCAAGGAATAAAAGTTCTGTTTTCTTTGTCTTGAAAAGAGCAAGAATATCCTTGCTGATATCTTCTTGGAATACGCTACCTGTGAAAGGTGGGTTAGCAAGGATAAGTGTATATGCTGCACGAATAGTATTATCATCAGAGAGCGAATCCTGACGGTCAATATTAGGTTCTTCAACACCATGAAGAAGCATATTCATAGCACCTATACGAAGCATAGTTGGATCGGTGTCAAAACCATTGAACATTGTTTTGTTGTAATGTTCTGCAACATCCTTGCGCATAAGTTCGGTTGAATGATTCTTTTGAAGATATTTAGCACTTCCCAAAAGGAAACCTGCACTCCCCATTGCAGGGTCAAGAATTTTATCATCAGTTTTAGGACACATGAGCTCAACCATCATATCAACAATATGACGTGGTGTTCTGAACTGACCTAAATCACCTGCACTTGACATTTTACCAAGGCAATATTCATAAACATCGCCCATGATATCCTTGTTGCTCATATCAATTTCGTTAAGAGTATCAACACAAACAGCAAGAACCTTGGGTGTAGGAATAAGAAAAACAGCATCGTTCATAAAGCGAGAGAAAGCGGTATCCTTTCCATCGCCATTAACGGTTTTAATAAACGGAAAAACAAAGTTTCTTACAGTATCAAACATAACGTTGGGTTCTGAGTTGTGAAACTTTTTCCAACGGAGTTCGCTGTAGGCGATACTTGTGTTACCATCGTCAGGAGTGAATTCACCATCTTTGAAAATTTTGCTCTTATATTCGAACCCAAGAGCAGCCGCATTACCTTCCCTTTTGATTTCATTGTCATCAAGAAGCTTCATAAACATAAGGTATGTAATCTGCTCAAGTACAGTTGACGGTGACGAAATACCCGCAGTCCAGATAGTATCCCAAATCTTATCAATTTTTGATTTTAATTCGCCTATAATCATGTTTATACTCCTAACAAATAAAATACAATAATACAAATTACATTATAATACATTTATTTTCACTTTTCAACCAAATCTAATCCTATTCAACGGACTATGAGTGTAATCTTTTAATATTGCGTATGAAATTTAAAAGATGATACACATCCCACTTATATATGACAAAAAACAATAAATATTTCAGATTTATTTTATAATTTTTAAATTTTCAGCGGATTGCATAGTTGGTGGGGTGGTGGGTTGGTAAATATGACGGGAGTTGGGTTGATATATGGCTGCATTATAAAAGGGTTGAATTATTGAAATTATGTGCTATAATAGAACTGCTTTTAGGCATAGTATTTTAAATTGAAGACATTGTTTCTGTGCGTTTATTTTTGTTTATGCAAGTGAACATCTGTAAACACCCGAAAACAAAGAGTTTAATTTAATCTATATTGTCCGACATTTTCTATCTCTGTTAACGGGGATAGTGTTTTTTGTCGGATATAATTATGCCTTTTAGTAATTATTTACTGAAAGGATTTTTTATTATGGAACAAAAAGATTTAATGTTTATCCAAAGTCAAATTGGCTACGAATTCAAGAATTTGGACTTGTTGCAACAGGCGTTTATAAGACGCTCTTTTTCGGAGGAAAACGGAGGAGAAAACAACGAGGTGTTGGAGTTTATCGGTGATAAGGTATTAGACCTTTTTGCAGTTAAATATCTGACAGAAAAGCATGGTTTTTTATTGAGTGAGCAAGATTATACCGAGGTCGATTTTGACGAATTTTCTTGTGAAAAAACTGAAGCAGAGTTAACAGAAATCAAGAAATTATTGGTGCAGAAGAAAACTTTAGCAAATCGGATTGATGTGCTTGGTTTAGCTGATTATCTGCTAATGGGCAAGGGAGATATACTTCAAAATATCAGTGAAGAAAACTCTGTAAAAGAAGATCTATTTGAAGCGATTCTTGGTGCAATTGCAATTGACAGCAGTTGGAATATGGAAGCTTTAGAAAATGCGACTTTAATTATGTTAGCTCCTGAGAGCATACTTTCGGATAGCGATACAGAGGATTATGTTTCACTGATTCAGGAATGGGCTTATAACAAAACCGGCGGAATACCTTTATATCATTTTGATGAGAGCGGATATCATATTACTTGGCACGATGGCTTTCAAGGGGTAGAGCAACATCTTGATATTTATGATGAACTTGTTAACAAAACAAAATATCACTGCCTTTTGAAGTTATCAGATGATTTGCCGATTTTCCGTGGTTTTGGTAAAACACAAACTGAAGCAAGAAGAAATGTTTGTAAGTTGGCTTATGAGTATCTTTGCAAAAAGGATATGTGGCTTTCCATCAGTGATGAAATCGATAACCCAAATAAAGACGATGCGATCAATCAATTGGAGATTTTGGCTCGTAGAGATTATTTCTCAATTCCTACCTATGAGTTTAACCAAACATATGACAATGACGGCAATCCTGTTTGGGAGAGTATTTGTCGTATAGCAGAAAAGGAAAAATCATTTTCTGCAAAATCTTCCTCAAAAAAAGACGCAAAAAAATCTGCAGCATATAAAATGTTGCAGTATGTGTTGGAAAACTGAGGAGGTGTTCATATGTCAAAATGGTGTTTTAATTATGAATCGGGTGACTATGAGAATATTGAACGAGATGGGTTCAGTATTGACCGTGGGGAATATGTTTACAACTGGGATGACAGTGAATATCTCAGAGAGGAAGAAGAGCAACAGGAAGATAATTGGTAAGTTCCTTTTCTTTGAATTATGCAGTAAAGTTTTTTACATGAATGTAACTGTGGAAATGTGGCGGAAGGTATGGTATAATAGGGTTGATAAAATGAATTTGATATGGAGGGTTATTATGACAGAATTTATTGTGCAAGTAGTCATAGGTTTTTTTATAATTGTAGTAGGTGTGCTTAATACTAAAGGTCATATTTCATTGCTTCATTCATATCACAGAAAGCGCGTAAAGGAAGAAGATGTTCTGCCTTTTGGGAAAAAGATTGGTTCAGGTACAATTATCGTTGGTTGTACAGTAATTATTGCCGGAATATCTGAATTGTTCTTCTCAGGCATTACCAACATAATATTGGTTGTTGGATTTGTACCCGGATTTAGCGTGATGGTTTATGCATTGTTGAAATACAACAAAGGGATTTTTTAACAAAATAAATTTAGCTTTGTAATAGAACAGGAGGAGAAGCAATGGCAAAATTAGAGCAGGTTCTTAATGGTGATTTCGGACAGATTTTGAAGACAATAGAAAACGGAATACTGAATGGTAGTATGTCGGCTACTCTTGAAGATTCCAGCGATATTTGTGATGGTGATGCCAGATGCAGTGTTCGTGTTTTTGAAAGATACAGTTATGCTGGTGGTAACCGTGTGAGTATGAATGTGACATTGTTTCAGAATGCCGGTGGACCGATTTATCTTTCTGCAATTACATCGGGCGGAAGTCAGGCGATGTTATTCAAGGTGAATACTCTTGGCGAAGAGGCTTTCCTTGATAAGTTGAGAGAGTTGTTGTGATTTAGTAAAACAATTTGAGCAGGCTTCGGTCTGCTTTTTTCTTTGTGTTAGGTAGCAGAGCACTTCGCCAACTTCCTGAAAAATATTTCGCCAACTTCCCGAAAAATATTTCGCCAACTTCCCGAAAAATATTTCGCCAACTTCCCGAAAAATGTTGATTTCGGAATAATTTGTGGTATAATATGAATATAAATCTGTGTTAAAAGGAGGTTGTGATATGCCCGAAATAAAAAATTATCGCAAAAGAATTGCAGATGATATTTTGAAGAGAAAACTGGAAGGTAAAGGCGCTGTTTTGATTGAAGGACCTAAATGGTGCGGAAAAACAACCACAGCAGAGCAGGTTGCAAGCAGTGTTTTATATATGGATGACCCTGAGAAAAAATCCCAGAATATAGCAATGGCTGAGATGAACCCGAAAAGATTATTGAAAGGTGATTCGCCACGTTTGATTGACGAATGGCAACTTGCACCTAAACTTTGGGATGCAATCCGTTTTGAAGTCGATCATCGTTCTGAATTAGGTCAGTTTATTCTCACAGGTTCTGCAGTTCCTCCGGAAACAAAGGATATTGCTCATACCGGTACAGGAAGATTTACCTGGTTGACTATGAGAACAATGAGTTTGTTTGAATCAGGAGATTCAACAGGTGATGTCAGCTTAAAAGAACTCTTTGAATCACCTGAGACAATTGATGGTGAATCTACAATTGACCTTGACCGTTTGGCTTTTCTTGTGTGCAGAGGTGGCTGGCCTCAGGCTATTGATATGAGAGATGAAATTGCTCTTGACCAGGCAATTGATTACTATGATGCGGTTGTTCATTCTGATATTAACAGAGTTGATAATGTAAATAAGAATCCTGAACGTGTAAAGAGACTTATGCGTTCCTATGCGAGAAATCAGGGCACTCAGGTTGCAAATACAGTTCTTGCTAACGATGTTATGGCAAATGACGGAGCAAGCATTGATGACGATACTATTGCGAGCTATGTGAATGCCCTTAAAAAGATTTTTGTGGTTGAGGATATGCCTGCCTGGAATCCTAACCTGCGTTCTAAAACTGCAATTCGCTCATCTGATACCAGATACTACACGGACCCGTCTATTGCAGCTGCAGCATTGGGAATAGGCCCTCAGGATCTTGTTGCAGACCTTAATACTTTTGGTTTTCTTTTTGAAACTATGTGTGTAAGGGATTTACGTGTTTTTGCTGATGCAATTGGCGGAACAGTATATCATTACAGAGATAAAGACGGACTTGAGTGTGATGCTGTTGTTCATCTGCGAAATGGTTCTTATGGTCTTATTGAAATCAAACTTGGTGGTGACACATTGATTGACGATGGTGCCAGAACTCTCAGTACTTTAGCACAAAAGATTGATACAGATAAAATGAAAGCACCGGCGTTTTCTATGGTGCTTGTAGGTATTGGTGATTATGCTTACAGACGCCCGGATGGTGTTTATGTAGTTCCTATCGGAAGTCTTCGTAATTAGTTTGATACTATTTAAAAACCACCAACGACCACATAAAGCCCACAGACAGGGTTGGACTATATGAAAACAGTGTGAAATTCAGCTTCAAAGAGCATTCGAAAAATACACGAAAGCACAAGATGTTGTGTGCAGTTTCGGAGAGCAGACTGACATAGCTCTTCGGGACGAAGAAGTCGGGTGTTCGAATCACCTCACTCCGACCACGGAAGAACAGATAGCATCAGTTATCTGTTCTTTTTTTTATTGCTTTAGCTGTTGATTGGTGATATAATCAACTCGACAAATAAGAATTTGTAAGAGAGGTGAACATGATTTGCGCTATGTTGAATACGGGAAAGAAAACAACAACATCATTTTTCTCTTGCACGGCGGTGGGTTGTCGTGGTGGAATTATGAGGATGTAGCAAATGCGCTTCAAAATGATTATCATATCATTTTACCTATACTGAACGGTCACGCCGAAAGCGACAAAGCTTTTACAACAATAGAGA
>SVOQ01000006.1 GCA_015066345.1 Oscillospiraceae bacterium | reverse complement strand
CGCCGATTAAAGATAAAGTAGTTGTAACGCGAAGCCTCGCCCTCCTGCGTAAGGAGGAGGGGGGACCACCGTCAGGTGGTGGGAGGTCCTATCATCCCTATTTCATCTTTGATGAAATAGGGAGGGGGACCGCGTAGCGGTGGTGGGTAGTTCTCTTGCGGTTAGTCTTCGGTTGGATAGAATAACAAACCACCGTAAAGGTCAAAGTTAACCCAGTCCATAGGTTTATCAGTTAACTTGGCGGTTTAGGCAAATCTAAACCCTAAGATGGGTTGGTTCTGAAAAGTCAACTTGTGTAGGAAAAGCAACTACAGTAAGGCACGCATTTATGCGTACCGCGGGAGATAAAGTGCATCGTTTTAGGTTGGCTTTTTAGTAAAGATAATTCAACATATATCACGTTTTTTCCTCATTTCAGTGTAAAAAACAAAAAGTCTATCTATATTTGAGCACGCCCAGTGGCGCTCAATTCTTAAATACTCCGACTATATTCAATTTTTACATAATATCGTATAAGGTGCGGTGGAGTTCTTTCGCATTCTCCGTCAAAACAAACAGTGATTTTTTGGTGTAATTGCGAATTGAAAACGGGTTCTTTTTTTCTTACAATAATTTGGAAGAAATATAACTTTTGATAATAGGGGAGTTAGGGTTGTGTTTTTTAAAACAAAAAAGTGTACAAAACACAATACTACCCCTTTTTTCTTACAAAATTTACAATCTGAAGGGAAGGGCATATTTTATGAAACTTAAGAAAAGAGTCTTGATACCATTAATTGTTGCAGCTGTGTCTATTGCTTTATTAGTTATAACTATTGTGTTTTCAGTGGTTATTTTTTCTGTTGTCTCAGCACCTAAAAATGTATCAGATATTATAGGCAAACCTTTATCACTTGAAGATGTTACCGATTACTGCTACACCACTGAAAAACTCAAGGTTTCAGATAAATTAGAGAAAGCATATGCAAAAAAAGTTACTGTCACCGTCCTCAGTGTAAATAGTGAAGAAAAAACAGCTGAAGTTTGCGTTAGTGCACCAAATATAGGTACTATATTATCTTCACATCTTGTTTATGAAAATGCTCTAAATGAATTTGATGAAGACCAACTTATTTCATTAATTGAGGATATTCCCGAAGATTCTTTAGTATCTACAACAGTAACGTGTCCTATATCAGAAAATGAAGATGGGGGGAAGTTGGTTTTGACACCTCAATTATATCTTGCCATCTTCCCGGAAATTTCGTCTCTCTATGGTGAAATTCTGACTAATGCAATTAATGAGGAGGCCGTTGCGCAATGAAAAAATTATTAAGTTTTTGTTTGTGCTTTTTGTTTGTTTTAAATATCTTCTCCGTTACTGTTGTAGCCTCTGATTCAATCCTTTATAAAACGACTGTAATGGTAAAGAGTTCCACAGATGGTTTCAGAAACAGAACGGTATATTTTTATGATGATGTTTGTTATATGAATATATGCGACATCGTGCAACTTACCCGTTCTGAATATGATATTAATGATAACACTTTAACAATTACTCACGGTTCAAGAAATATTTCTGTTGACTTGAACAAAAAAACCTTAACAGAAGGCACTATAAAATATTCTATAAATTGTCTAACCAATGATAATGGAATAGTTCTTCTACATGCATACCCTGTGCTCACATATCTTGGTGCCACCCTTGGAATAGACAATGGTAGTCTTGTTGTAAACATGCCTCTTGTAACCCTATGGGAAGCTGTTGAGCGTACAGGCCAGGAGAATTACGTTGACATTTCCTGCTTTGGAGATACTGAAGACCAGAATCTTCGGCTTTTCTGGGATACTGTCCTTTTTGCTTTAAGTGGTAATCTCGGAAAATCTTTTGGCAATTCTCTTCAGGTACAAGCTATGTGTACATCGCTTGGTGTTGACCCTCTGTGTTACAATGCCGGCTATGACGAGAAATTAAAATTAGATGCTAAGTGTGTTGAGATTTTCAACAACCTGGAAGAATCAAATAATATGCCTGAAGATTTTTTGAGCACTTCTGATAAAAGTGGAATGAACGCCTGCAATGTGGTACTTGACTACATTGATGGAGCCGCAGAAGCAAAAAGTGTACTACAACAAGATGCTAAATTATCTTCTTGGGCTTTTGTTGGCTACGAAAGCGTTATTCAATTTTATTCAAACTATTCACAAAACAGAAAAAATTCTGTAGAGTCTACAAAGATTCTCACCACACTTGCAGAATGGGCAACTGATGACTGTGATGTAAAGGATGCCGTCTCTGATGCGTCTTATAAACTTAATAAGGACAACGCTGCAATTACTGCAGTCAACGAAACATTCCGCGACCAAATCGCCTCCGTTATTCTTAAATTTGCTATAGATGCATGCGATAACACCGGTTATATAGATTTAGCATCTAAATCGTTAGATATAAGTGTATGGTTAAATAAACGCATCTATGGTGAAAATAATCAGATTGATTACGTTGAAAAAGAGATTGAAGCAATGTATCTTCTTTTACTCAAAAAAGATATTACTCTTGCGCTTACCAATCTTGGTGAAACCATCATTAAGGAAAACTATTCTGATGAAAAACATCTTGATGACTACCGTTTGCTCAATATGTTTTATTACAAAACGCTTATAGCTTCAAACACTGCATATAAAAACCTTATAAAAAATCCGAAAGATGCAGTATCTGCTGAGGTTATTTCCAATATTGATAGAAATACCGAACTATTTTCAGCTCGTCTTTTTCTTCTTCAAAACGCTACGGTTAAAGCCTTTCCAAATTTAAAATCTATCAGTAAATCAAATCTCTGGGATGAGAAAAACAATCTTGGACTTAAAGTAGAAAAAGTTGAAGGCGGTATTGATTCAGTGCGCTCTGTTGAAGTTGTTTTGATAAAGGACGGCATTTATGTTGACGATATCAAGTATTTTGATTCTGAAAAATCTTCGATAGATTATGATTGTGCTATTATATGTAAAAACGGTAAATATGGTGTAATTGATATTAATGGTAATATTTTGCACGAACCAACATTTAGTGAGATGTACTATTCTGAATCTATGCCCTCAGACCGAGAATATAGGATATATTTTTATGACGAATTAATTGGAGGGGAATTTGTTGTAAGTAAAGAGGGTAGAGTCACTTTAAATCAACAAGGCGGCTGGGGTTATGATATGGACCCGATACCATACATATATAATGACGAGCTCATCTTTTTTGATATGTGTTTCGGAATTGTTGAAGATACAGATTCTATCAAAAACACATTGATAGGTGAGGTTGTTTGGGAAGAACTTTTACCTGTTCAAAAAATGAACAGGTACACGATAACGAAAAATGGTTATAGCAGTGCCGCAACACCTGAGTTGGAAACAGAAAAGTATGCTTTTTACGACAGGTCCAACGCTAAATTAATCACAGATTTTATTTTTGATGATTATGATAATTGCATCGGCTTCAACGAAGGTATTCTTGCTGTTGAATCAAATGGTAAGTGGGGCTTTATGAACCAGTCGGGAAAAATGATAACCGACTTCAGATATTCTCCTGAAAAAACGCTTGATTATGGTTATATGTACGATAAGGACACAGAAATAATTAATACCTGCGTTAACGGTTATATTGCTGTACGAGAAGGGGAGCTTTGGGGCTTGATTGATTCATCAGGAGAAACAATTATTGAGCCTAAATACGAAGATGTTTCCCAAGTGCATTATTCCGGAGCATTCTTTGCAAAATCTGATGGTGAATGGTCACTATATAAACTATCATAATCGGATAGAAATCAATTGGTGGCATTTTGAGAAAGTTGCTCAAAAAGGTATTTTCTACACCCACACGGTAAGAGCCTATTACGGCACATCAACCAGCTACTACAACACCAAAGGTCTTGCTATAAAAGATAAATATTAAGAAGAAAAGTTCCGCAGAGATGCGGGGCTTTTTCGATAAGTAAGGAAAGTGGGCTTTTCTAAACGACAATTTTCAAGGTTGCACTTTATCTCTCGCGGTACGCATAGAAGCGTACCTTACTATTGTTCTATCTTATTGAAGAATAGCCGCGAGTGAACTACCCACCACCATTTTATGCCTCTCGGGTGCGATATACTTTCAGTGCGATATATTTCGCAAGTGAAACGAGAATAGGACCTTGCACCACCTGACGGTGGTCCCCCTTCCTCCCGCAAGCGGCAGGACGGCGAGGCTTCGCATTAAAAAACTTTATCTATAATTCGGCACGAAGTGCCCCTTAACTCCTCATTCCTCACTCCTAACTCCTCGCTAAAATTTGCCATTTAATACTTGCAACTTGTAATTTATAATGCTATACTAATCTTTAATAAAATCGGATATTATGTTTCGGTTTAAGAAAGGACGATGGCTTTGGCAGAGATTAAAAATATGGATGCAGTAGCGGCTCTTGACGCTATGGATGCCCATGTTGATGATTGGCGTGACGCCACAAAAGGTAAACAGAGAGGTATTTTCTCTTTTGACGATGTTGCGGCGCTTAAAATCAAAAACCTTAAAAAAAGAATTTACACCGATATCGAATCCATTCCCGCTTGGAAAATGAAGGAATGTATTTATAAAGGTGTTGACGATTATGAGTTCCTTTATGACGAATGGAAGGAGCTTAATGTTGGCGACCGTTGGGGTAACAACGGTTGGAGTGCATTCTTCAAAAATTCATTTGATATGCCCGAAAGATTCAAGGGTAAAAAGGTTACTCTTAACGTTTACTTCGGCGGTGACTCACTCCTTACACTTAACGGTGAACCCTATCAGGGTCTTGACCCCTTCAGAAACTCCGTTCTCCTTACTGACTGCGCTAAGGGTGACGAGCATTACGATGTTGATATTGAGTCCTACTATGTATGGCACTCAAACGAGTCAACCGTAAAAACTCTTTCATGCTCTTTTGTTGGTGTTGTTGACCCCGAAATCGAAGAGATTTACTGGGACTTCAAGGCTGTTTTCAATGCTCTCTTTATGCCCGTTCACGATACAGGTCTTCAGGAGCTTATCAGAGCAACTCTTAAAGAGGCTTTCACTTATGTTAACTTTGACCTTGACGGTGAAGAATTTAAAGCCGGTCTTCGTCAGGCTCAGAAAATTCTTAAGGATAAAGTTTACAACAACGATTCCTATAAATCCGAGGGTATGCTCGCTCTCGTAGGTAACTCCCACCTTGATATTGTATTTATGTGGGCTTACAAAGAGTATATCCGTAAATTGGGCAGAACTCATGCTACAATGCTCCGTCTTATGGAACAGTACGATGACTTCGTTTTCTCACAGAGTACCGCTCCTACATATATCGAAATGGAAAAGAGATATCCCTCTCTTTACAAACAGGTTAAAGAACGTATTAAAGAGGGCAGATGGGAATACATCGGTGCAATGTGGGTTGAACCCGACTGTAACCTTGTTTCAGGTGAATCTTTCGTTCGTCAGCTTCTTCACGGTGTTCGTTTTGCTGAAAAGACCTTCGGCATCACACCTAAGACCTGTTGGGTTCCCGACGTATTCGGTAACGGCTACGCAATGCCCCAGATTCTTAAAAAAGCGGGTGTTGAATATTTCGTAACCCATAAGATGGGTATCTGGAATGACACTAACCCCTGGCAGTATAACACCTTCTGGTGGGAAGGTCCCGACGGCTCAAAGGTATTCTCAATTGTTCCTCCCACACACTTTATCGGTACTGTTGAAGCAGACTCCCTTAAAGTTAACTGGAAGAAATACACTGATAAAGAAACCATCGGTGAATCTATGTACTGTTACGGTTGGGGTGACGGTGGCGGCGGTGTTGACACCGAAATGCTCGAATACGTAAAACGTTATAAGAACTTCCCCGGTCTTCCTAAAACTCAGACAAGTAAGATTGAAGATTCTCTTGCACGTATGAAAGCAAACGCAACAGAAACTAACATTCCTACATGGAAAGACGAGCTTTATCTTGAAGAGCACCGCGGTGTTCACACTACAAAGGCTCTTCTTAAGAAACTTAACAGATATTCTGAAAACCTTTACCGTCAGGCAGAGATGTTCGCAAGTATTGCTATGCAGTACGGTTACGAATATCCCCTTGAAAAACTTAACGAAGGTTGGCAGGCTATTCTTACTAACCAGTTCCACGATTCACTTCCCGGCTCACATATCACTGAAGTTTTCGGTGACCTTTGCGCTATTTATGATGATATTATCGCAATCGGTGAAAGTGTACGTGACGAAGCCCTCAATGTTATTGCGGGTAATGTAAACGGTACCGAAAAATACGGCAAACCCTTTGCACTTTTCAACTCTCTCGGTGTTAACGCAACTCAGAAAGTTGAACTTCCCTACAAGGATGTTGAAATTTACGACGCAGACGGTAACAAACTTGCTACTCAGAGCTATACAAAGCTTGACGGTACAAAGGTACTCGTTTTCGTTGCAAAAGACCTTCCTGCAGTTGGTTACAAAGTATTCTATGCTAAAGAAGGTGCAGTTTCCGAGGCTACCGCTCTTACAGGTAATGTTATCGAAAATGCAAACTTCAAGGTTGAACTTGATGACAGTGCAGAGCTTATTTCAATCTACGACAAGAAGAATGACCGCGAAGTTCTTTCAGGTAAAGGTAACGTATTCCGTCTTTACGAAGACCTTCCCGGTAAATATGATGCATGGGATATCGTTGCTTCTTACGTTGACCGTCAGTTCGATACAGACCCCGGTAAGGTAACAGGTATTGCAACAGGTGACGTATTCACAGTTGTATCTTTTGAAAAAGTTATCAACAAGTCACTTGTTAAGCAGAATATCATTATCTACAACGAGCTTGACAGAATTGATTTCGATACATTCATCAACTGGAACGAACAGGAAAAACTCCTTAAAGTTGGTTTCGACGTTGATGTTAAGGCTCAGAAATTCACCCGTGATATTGCTTACGCAACAATCGAGAGTTCTAACTACCGTCATAATCCTTATGATAAGGCTAAGTTTGAAGTTTCCGCTCATAACTTCATTGATATGAGTGAGGATAACTACGGTGTATCAATCCTTAACGATTGCAAATACGGTTACGAGGTTGACAAGCAGAGAATGATTATCACTCTCCTTAAAGCTCCCATGAACCCCGACCCCAAATCAGACCGTGGCGACCACTACTTCACATATTCAATTTATCCTCACGCAGGTAATTGGAAGAATGCTGAAACTCTCGTTAGAGGTCTTGAAATCAACAACCCCGCAGTTGCAGTTGAAATTAACGGCACTGCAAATGGTGATGATGCTAAGTCATTCATCAGTGTTGACGGCAAGAACGTTACTCTTGAAGCAGTTAAGAAATGCGAAGACGAAGATGCTTACATCGTTCGTTTCGTTGAAAAAGCAGGTAGCCGTACAAAGGTTTCTGCAAAACTCTTTGCTGAAATTGAAAGCGTAACAGAGTGCGATCTTCTTGAAAGAAACGATGTTGCAGTTGATATTGCTGAGGGCGATTCACTTAACTTTGAAATCAATCCCTTCGAAATCAAATGTTACAAAATTAAAATGAAATAATTTTAAGAATATCCGTCTCGGTTTTTCGGGACGGATATTTATTTTTTAGTAAATTTCGAGATTATTATTAATTATTTGTATATTGAAAATAGGTTAAGGTATGTTATAATAAACTAAAGGAATTTAAAAGGAGTGAAGATGCAATGAAAAAGTTTATCAGTTTGTCTTTAGCGATTGTTTTGTTTATTTGTATTGCTCTTTGTACTCCTGTAATAGCGACTGTTACCCATATTAATGCTACGGGTGAATATACCTTTGACGCGGATTCGGTTTTTGTCTTTAAAGCACCGGACACAGGGTGGTATGCTATTAATTCTTATGATAATGAAGACCCGTTTTTAAAAGTAGAGCATAGTGACGGTACATCCTGCGAATTTGATAATATAAGAAATAGTATGGAATTCTGCGGTTATATCTTCCTTGAAGAAGGGGAGGAGATTAACTGTAAACTTGGCTCTTACGGGAATGACGAAGTAATAAATTTTGTTATCAAGTCGGTTGTTGAGGCACGGATAGGTGTTGATTATGCTGTTGAAAGTGGCTCGTATTTTTACTTTACCGCCGACCATGACGATTATTATCAGTTAAGTTCGTTTAATGGCTTTGACCCCTATGCTGATATTCAGTTACCCGACGACTCTTTTGAAAGCTTTGATGATGAAAGTGATTGTGAGTTTTTTGGCGAAACTTATATTAAAAAAGGTGAAACAATATTCTTTTCCGTAAACGATTATGACGGCTCGGATGTAAATTTCAGAATTTCCTGCGATTGTTCGGAATATCCCTATATGGGTATTGGAATAGGTGTTAAATACCAAAACATTCCAAGCGGTACACAGTTCACTTTTAAAGCAACTGTTGAGGGTTTGTATGTGTTCAAATCCGTAAGTGAAAATGACCCGTATTTTGAATATACCCGTAATGATATGTTCACTTACTCATTTGATGATGTGGACTATGAAAATAATAAGTTGAACTTTGAAGTTCCCGTATACCTTACTCCGTGTGAAGAAATTTGTTGTTTTGTAGGGGAAAAGGACGGCGGAGGTATCGACTTCTCTGTTTCATACCGTGGTACTTGTGAACACAAAAATAAACATTGGGTTGATTACAAACCTGCTACCGCCTTTGACAGCGGTATAAAGACATTGGTTTGCAAAGAGTGTTCATTTATATTTGAATATAAGGAAGTTTCTCAATTTAAACCCGTTACCCCGAAAGCATCAACTATGAATACACACGGTGGCGTAAGTGTTTCGTGGAATAAAATTGACGGTGCATCAAAATACGCAGTGTATCGCAGGGCTTCGGGTGATAAAACCTGGGTCAGAATTAAAACCACAACCTCAACAACTTATCTTGACAAAACTGCTAAAAATAGCACTACCTATTATTACAGTGCAAGAGCATTTAATTCCGCGGGTGATTACAGCGTTTACGACTCTGCAAAAACATCTAAGATAAAATATGTTCAAACCCCTGGGCTTACAAAAGTTCAAAATACCACGTCGGGTATACGGGTTGAATGGGCTAAAGTATCGGGTGCAACTGCATACCGTGTTTACAGACGTGTTGACGGTGTGGATTACTGGACTTGTATAGTCACCACTAAAAGCCTTAAATATGTTGATACATCCGTTAAAAGCGGTACTCGTTACAGTTACACGGTCCGTGCCGTAAATTCGGGTAATAGCGGATATGATACGAAAGGTTTATGTACCGAACGTCTTTCTGATCCTGTTATGAAAAGTGCCGTAAGCGGTAAAACGGGTATTGCCGTTAAATGGGGCGAGGTTAAGGGTGCTCAAAACTACTACGTTTACCGCAAAACCGCTAACTCGGGTTGGGTAAGACTTGCTACTGTCAAGGGCGGAAATACCGTAACTTACGTGGATAAAACCGCAAAAAAAGGCGTGACATATACTTACACCGCCAAGGCAATTGACGGTAAGAGTATAAGTGCATACTCCTCGACAATTTCTTGTAAAGATAAATATTAATCACTGATTTTTATGACTCCTGCACAAATTTTAGGTGTGGGAGTTTCTTTTTTTAAAAATAGTATTGAAATATTGAAACTTTGTGTGTATAATGAAATGGAATAAAAATGGGTAGTAGTCTAAACTCATACCCAAAATCCATATAATTACGGAGGTAGTTATGAAGATGACAGCAAAAAGAGCTCTCGCAGTATTGCTCGCAGTTATGATGCTTTTCGGTTGCATCGGTGTGAGTGCATCTGCAGAAGGCGCAACAGGTTTCGAAACAATCCGTATCACCTGTACAATGAACGGTGATACTAAAACTCAGCGTGGTTTCACTTGGTTTACCGAGAAGAAATGCGATTCTGCTATTCAGGTAGTTCCCACTGACGATTACAAAGCATCAGGCTTTGAAAATGCAATTACTTTTGAAGGTACAGTATCCGCTTGGGAAGGTTACTACTGCCATAAAGCTATTGCATCAGGTCTTGAAGCCGGTACAGAATATTGCTATCGCGTAGGTAGCTATGACAGAGATATCTGGAGCAAAACTTGTACTTTCGTTACTGACGACGGTGATGATAGTTTCTCATTCCTTGCTATTGCTGACGTTCAGGCAAGTAGCCTCGAAAACTTCGAACAGGCAGCTCTCGTTATGGATGCCGCTATGGAACTTAACGGCGACGCTGAATTCGTAGTTAACCTTGGTGACTTCGTTAACGATTGTACTGACGAAGAATGGAACTGGTACGGTCAGGCTTTCGAAGATGCTAACACAAGTCTTACTCTTGCTCCTGTTGCAGGTAACCACGAAGGTAACATCACCAACAAACTCAACGTTGGTTGGTTCGATACAATGTTCAACCTTGACGGTGGCGACGGCGCAGGTAACGGTGTTAACGGCACATACTATTCATTCGATTACGGCGATACTCACTTCACAGTTCTTAACTCAAACGATATGTATCCCATGACCGAAGCTCAGAGAAACTGGATTTATAACGATATCACATCTTCTGACGCACATTGGAAAGTACTTCTTCTCCACAGAGCAGTATATTCTGCAGGTAAAAACATCAACAAGCCCGATACTCTTGCTATGAGAGAAACCGTTATCGAAATTGTTGACGAAACAGGCGTTGACATGGTTCTTTCAGGTCACGACCATATGTACTTCAGAACTCAGCAGGTTGCAGGTGACGCAGTTTGCGAAGATACTGTTTACATCACAGAAAGACACAACGGTCAGGATGTTACTTTCGCAGTAAATCCCGAGGGTGCAGTTTACATTCTTCCCTCAACAGCAGGTACTAAGAGATACAGTGTAAACGACGGTGCTATTGACCCCATTATGGACTGTGCAGACGTTTACTTCACAACAAGAAGTGAAAAAGACGAAAATGAAGTTGAAACAAACCCCTATGCAGGCGGTTGCTTCGCAAATATTGAAGTTGATGGTAACTACCTTGTTTACAGAGCATACGTTGTTAACGACGATACTCAGGAAGTAACAATGGTTGATGAATACGCTATCAAGAAGACCGTTAAAGACGAAGATGTTGAAGATACAAAACTTCCCACAGATATCTTCGGTAGTATCGACGGTTCTGTTGCTAACTTCTTTACTGAAATCTTCGGACTTCTCATCACATACCTTACCAAACTCCTTCCTCAGGCAATAGGCAGTTTGTTTGGTTGATTTTAATTAAATTATTTTAGGGCGTACCCATTGGGTACGCCCTGTTTTTTGTGTGATTTTCCTAAATAAATCAAGGTATTTTTGTTGTTTTTGAAGCCTCTATTTATTGGGCTTTTCTATTGAAATAAAACCCAAATATAATATAATAGTATTGTATGATTTTGCTTAATCAGAGCAATAGGAGGTTCATTTTTATGAATGATAAAGTTTTAAAAATAGGTATTATTGGTTGTGGCGGTATCGCTAACGGTAAGCATATGCCCGCACTCTCAAAAGTTCAGGATGTTGAGATGGTTGCTTTCTGTGATATCGTTGTTGAACGTGCCCAGAAGGCTGCTGAGAAATTCGGTACTCCCGATGCTAAGGTCTACGAAGATTACAAAGAACTTCTTAAGGACGAAAGCATTGATATCGTTCACGTTTGTACACCCAACCGTTCACATAGTTTCATTACAATTGATTCCCTTGAAGCAGGTAAGCACGTAATGTGCGAAAAGCCCATGGCTAAAACTTACGAGGAAGCTAAGGCTATGTGCGAAGCCGCTAAGAGAACCGGTAAAAAACTCTCCATCGGTTACCAGAACCGTCAGACACCCGAAAATCTTTATGTAAAACAATGTGCAGACAACGGTGAATTCGGAGAGATTTACTATGGTAAAGCTCTTGCTATCCGTCGTCGTGCAGTTCCTACATGGGGCGTTTTCCTTAACGAATATGAGCAGGGTGGCGGTCCTCTTATTGATATCGGTACTCACGCTCTTGATATGACTCTTTGGGTTATGAATAACTACGAACCCGAAATGGTGGTTGGTCAGACATTCAGAAAACTTGCCGACCAGACCGAGCAGGGTAATGCATGGGGTCAGTGGGACCCTGAAAAATTCACCGTTGAAGATTCCGCTTTCGGTTTCATTAAAATGAAAAACGGTGCGGTTATTAACCTTGAATCAAGCTGGGCACTTAATATTGCCGAGCCTAACGAAGCTTGTTATATGATTTGCGGTGACAAGGGTGGCGCAGATACTCTCAACGATGAAGCACGTCTTAACTACATTAAAAATCAGCGTCAGTGTATCGAAAAACCCAACCTCAGAGCAGGCGGTGCCGCATTCTTTGAGGGACAAAGAGACGGTTCACCCGCAGAGGTTGAAGCATCAAGATGGATTAACGCAATCCGTACTGATACAGACCCCGTTGTTCTTCCCGAACAAGCACTTGTTGTTACAAGGATTCTTGAAGCGATATATGAGTCAGCAAAAACAGGTAAACCCGTTTACTTTGACTAAAATTGTCCCTGGTAATATTAATGCTTAATGCGTAATTCATAATTCGTAATTAAAGGGGCAAGCCGATTATAGATTAAGTAATTGTAGAGCGATAGCCTATCATCCCTGTTTCGGCTTTGCCGGAATAGGGAGGGGGACCGCGTCAGCGGTGGTGGGTAGTTCTCTTGCGGTTATTCTTCAGTAGATTAATAGTAATGTTTTAAATACAGTTTGGTGTATCGGTTCAAAGTCCATAATTACGGCATTTAATTATATAACAAGGAGAAAATAAATGAAATTTGCAGTACAGTTATATTCCGTTCGTGACCATATTGAGAACGGTGATGATATGCTCGAAGTTCTCGGCAAAGTTAAAGAAATCGGCTTTGACGGCGTTGAGTTCGCAGGATACTTTGACCTTGAGGCAGATGTTCTTCGTAAAAGATGCGAAGAATTAGGTCTTGAGGTAGTGGGCTCACATTTGGGTCTTGACGATTTCCGTTCCGAAAAACTTGATTCAACCCTTGCTTACGGTAAGGCTTTAGGTGCAAAGTATCTCGGTGTAGGCGGTGCGCCTCATGATACTTATGAGGAGGCATTTGAAACCGGTTCAGTTTTAAGTGCCGCCGGTGTTAAAGCACGTGAAATAGGTATGGATACATACTATCACAACCATACTGAAGAATTCAGTGATATTAAAGACGGCAAAAATGCTATGGATATTATTTCCGAAGATGGTTGTAAACTTGAGGTTGATACATATTGGAGCTTCTGTGCAGGAGTGGACAATGTAGAATACCTTAAAGAAAATAAAGATAAAATCGTTCTTATTCATATTAAAGACGGTGTTAACAGAAAACCTACCGCTTTGGGTGAGGGTGAAAATGACCTTGCTAAGGTAGTTGAAGGTGTTAAAGCTATCGGTCTCGACTGGGTTGTTCTTGAAAATGATGACCCCGTACCCACAGGCCTTGAAGACATTACAAGAAGCTATAAATGGCTCAAAGAAAATTTTTAATCAGAGGTAAAATAAGATGAAACTTGGTGTATTAACTAATTTGCTTGGTACAGTTTCCCTTGAGGAAGCATTGAAATACTTTTCATCCTTGGGTCTTGAAATGGTTGAAATCGGTTGTGGCGGTTTCCCCGGCAAGGATCACGCAGACCCGGATGTATTACTTAATGATGAAAAGGCTCTTGAGGATTTCAAGGCACTTCTTAAAAAATATAACGTTGAAATAAGTGCTCTGAGTTGCCACGGTAACCCCGTGCATCCTAACAAGGAAATTGCAAAAAGTTACGATGAAGATATGCGTAAAGCAGTTCTTCTTGCAGAAAAATTGGGCGTTCATCAGATTAATACTTTCTCAGGTTGCCCCGGTGACTGCGAGAATTCAAAATATCCCAACTGGGTAACCTGCCCTTGGCCAAACGATTTCGGTGAAATTCTTGATTATCAGTGGAACGAAGTTCTTATTCCTTATTGGAAAGAGTTTGTTAAATTCAGTACCGCTCACGGTGTTGATAAAATTGCCCTTGAACTTCATCCCGGTTTCTGTGTTTATAACACCGAAAGCCTTCTTAAACTTCGTGCCGCAGTTGGTAAGGAGATCGGTGCTAACCTTGACCTTTCCCACCTTATATGGCAGGGTATGGACCCAATTGCAGTTATCCGTGCTTTGGGTAAAGAGGGTGCAATTTTCCACTTCCACGCAAAAGATACTAAGATTGATGCCCTTAACACAGGCGTTAACGGTGTTCTTGATACAAAGAGTTATGCGGATGAAATTAACCGTTCATGGATATTCCGTTCCGTTGGTTTCGGTAATGGCGAATCCTACTGGCGTGACGTTATCAGTAACCTTCGTATGGTTGGTTATGATTACGCCGTTTCTATCGAACACGAGGACTCCCTTATGAGTCAGAATGAAGGTCTTGAGAAAGCCGTTGACCTCCTTAAAAAATGCATAATAAAAGAAGGGCTTACAGCCGCTTGGTGGATTTAAGGCTTAATTGTACGCGCCTTTGTCGATTTACTCACCCCAACTCGCGTACCTTTGTACGCTTCGGGGTTCCTAAATCACCAAATTCACGCACACTAAAGCCTTAAATTATTAAAATAGTATTAATTGTACGCGTCTTTGTCGATTTACTCACTATTATTATAAAAACTTTTCAAAACACTTGCATTTTTTGTGTATAGATGTTAAAATAGAAAAAAATGTAGTATTGAAAGGATGCTTTTAGATATGACTAAGAAAGTTTTATCCGTAATTTTAAGCGTATGTCTTATGTTTGGCGTATTTGCTTGTTTTGCAACTGCAGCAGCAGTTCCTACAATTGATACCGAAATTCCTGCAAAGGTAAGAATTTGTCCCGGTGCAACAGTTGAGTCTAAGGTTGAAGCTCCCGAAGTTTCAGGTAATGTTTTTGCTGAAGGTTGGGAAATTAAAGTTGTAGGTGGCGACTGGATTCCTTACGACGGTGAAGCTCTTGACAAATATGACGATGGCGCATACATCAGATACTTCGCAGCTAACGCAGTAGGCGGTTACGCTTACTCAAACGAAGCTCTTGTTGTTGTAGACCACAATCCTATCGGCGATTACAAATACAGCGGTACAGACCACTGGCGTGATTGTGCAGATTGCGACGGTCAGGCTGAAAAAGGCGGACATACAACACTTGGTTCTGATGCTACACAGGCTGATAACGTATGTAAAGTCTGTGGCCATAGAAGAACTTCTCAGTACAACGGTCTTCTTGCTTTCTGGGAATGGCTTATGGCTCTTATCACTTCACTTATCGGCTAATTTAATTTAACTTAAAGGGAGTCTTTCGACTCCCTTTTTTATTTTGTTTTTTAAGACATTAAATTCTTGACAAAGGTGCTTTGTTAGGGTATATTAAAATGTGGGCTTTGAGTAAAGGCTAATATTATATTAATAATAAGGAGTGTGACAGTACGATGGATTCAGGCAGTAGCGGACATGGGCGAAGTGGCATCTTTTATAAAAACGGCGACACTGATGTTCCGTTGCAACGGTACTGTTGCACGGATTTTCAATAATTAATTTTGTGCGTTCATTTAATAATGAATGCAATATTTGTGTCGCTGAATCAAAGGTGAAATGCCTTGGTTCGGTTTTTTTATTTGCATTCCCCCGTTACCTGATTCTGAGTAAAAGCGATGATTACCCGGTTACATCGCAAAAGCAAAGGAGGAACGGATAATGACAAGAGAAGTTTTTGAAAGACTTTTAAACGAAAAGCAATATAAAGCTATCAAAAGCATTTTTGACACAATGAACCCTGTTGACATAGCAAACTTGCTTCCCGAGTTTGAAGAAAAACAGTTGGTTTTACTTTTCAGGCTTATTCCTAAAGAGAGTGCATCAATGGTTTTCACATACCTTGAGCCTGAAAAGGAACAAGTCCTTGTAGAGGCGTTTACGGATAGTGAGTTAAAAAACATTATGGATGATATGTTTATTGACGATACCGTAGACATTATTGAAGAAATGCCCGCAAACGTAGTTGAGCGTATGCTTTCTGCGGCAGGGGATAAAAGACAGGTTATCAATACTATTCTCAATTATCCCGAGGATAGTGCGGGTAGTATTATGACCCTTGAGTACATCAGCCTTTTTCCCACAATGACCATAGGTGATGCACTTAAGAAAATTAAATCCAAGGGTGAAGACTCTGTTACGGTTAACACCTGTTATGTTATAGAAAAGCACAAGTTATTAGGTACTATAAGCGCAATGGACTTACTTACTTGTGATGATGACGAGCTTGTTACGGATGTAATGGATGATAACCCCATAACTGTTACAACCTCAACCGACAAAGAAGAGGTTGCTCAGTTATTTAATAAATATGACGTTCTTACAATTCCCGTTCTCGACAAAGAACAGTGCATTGTAGGTATTGTTACGGTTGACGACGCTATTGACGTTATCCAGGAAGAGGCAGAAGAGGACTTCCAGAAAATGGCGGCTATTGCCCCCACGGATAAGCCCTACCTTAAAACTTCCGTATGGGATTTGTGGAAGGTGCGTATACCTTGGTTATTATTACTTATGCTTTCCGCAACATTTACGGGTATTATTATTTCATCTTTTGAAGATGCCCTTTCTAAAGTAGTTATTCTTACGGCTTACATCCCCATGCTTATGGGTACGGGCGGTAACTCCGGCAGTCAGGCATCAGTTACGGTAATACGTGGTCTTTCCTTAGGTGAAGTTGAGGTTAAAGACGTTTTACGTGTTATGTGGAAGGAAATCCGCGTTTCACTTCTTTGCGGTGTTTCCCTTGCCGTAGCGTGTTTTGTGAAGATGATATTAATTGACCAGATGCTTCTCAAAACTGACGGAGTCGATATTACGGTTGCACTTGTAGTTGCTTTGACACTTTGTGCTACGGTTATATGTGCGAAAATTATTGGTTGTGTATTGCCCATATTGGCAAAAATACTGAAGCTCGACCCTGCAGTTATGGCAAGTCCCTTTATTACGACAATAGTTGACGCCGTTTCACTTTTAGTGTATTTCGGTGTTGCAAAGTCAATGATTCCTGCATTGGGGTGATATAAATGCAATTAAAATTTAAAAACGGTAAATTCAGAATATTGCAGGTAAGTGATGCTCAGGATTTGCAACATGTACGCCATACTATGATGCGTATGCTCAATAAGGCGTATGATGATTTGAAACCCGACCTGATTGTACTTACGGGTGATAATATTTTAGGTAACCACCTTGATGACTGCGAGTTGTGGACACCGCTTTTTGTGAAAGACAAACCCAGTGAAATGAAAGCTATGGGTGTTGCCATTGATAAGCTCATTTCACCAATTGAGGAAAGAAAAATACCCTTTGCCATGATTTACGGTAATCACGATGACCGTAACCGTATGACAAAGGAAGAACAGGCGGACTTTTATAGACAGTACAGTTGCAATGTTGGTCTTGATGGTACAGACAGTGGCGACTGTGACACATATAATATCCCTATTTATTCTGAGGATGGGGAAAAGATAAAGTTTAATATATGGATGCTTGACACTGCGTGGCACGACAAAGAGAAGGATGAATGCTTTGAATACGTTAAGCCTGAGGCAGTGGAGTGGTACAAAAACACGAGTGCAAAACTCAAAGCCGAAAATGGCGGTGAGCCCGTACCTTCACTTATGTTTCAACATATTCCTATGCTTGAAACTCTTGAACTTATTGAGGAATGCGACCCCGCCGATAAAGATGCGGTAAGAGGTCCCGATAATAAGTTTTTCAAACTCAAACCTGAGTGCCAAGGTCATCTTGGGGAATACGTATCTGCCGTTAGCAAAAAAACAGGGCAGATGGAAGCTATGAAGGAATGTGGCGATATTAAGGCGGTTGTATTCGGTCACGACCACGGTAATTGTTTTACAGGTGTAGTTGACGGCATTAACTTTGTTCAGACACCTTGTGCTTCGTTCCGTTGTTACGGTAACTTCTGCCGTGGTGTCAGAGTGTTTGACATTGACGAGGCAACGGGAGACTACGAAACCTTTACCCTGACATATAACGATATAGTCGGTAAATCCCTGTGGAATGACCTTTGTTATATCTGGGATGCGGACGATATGGTTAAAAAGAAAATCGCACTTATCGCAGGTACTGCAGGTGGACTTTTAGCAATTGGTGCAGGAGTTACTTTTGGCTTATTATTAAAAAAATGAGGTGCTTTTTATGGCTAAGTGTAATGTAATATCTCACAGAGGTGCTAATATGGTAGCACCCCAGAACACAATAGTAGCATTTAAAAAATCGATTGAAATCGGTTGTGATGGTTTTGAAACTGATATTCACCTTACTAAGGATGGTATACCCGTTGTTTGTCACAACTTTACCATTGATGAAACATCAACAGGTAATGGTGCTATTAAGGATATGACCTTGGAGCAACTTCGTGCTTTTGATTTCGGTAAATACAAAGGTGAGGAGTTTGAGGGTGTTCAAATACCCACGCTTGATGAATTCCTTGAAATCAGTAAATCAATGGGCGACGATATGAAAGTTCTTGATATAGAACTTAAAAGTGAGCATTTTGGTGAAGCGGGTACTGAACTTGCGGAAAAGACAATTGACGCAGTAAAGAACCACGGTTTATTTGATAAACTTCTTATTTCAAGTTTTGACCCTGCATTACTTGTAGTTTGTAAAAAAGTTGATAAGAACTGTAAAACAGGTATTCTTTACAGTCCCAACAGTACAATGGGATTTAAGATATCAACTCACCCCGTAGGTTTTGCTAAAGAAATCGGCGCAGATGCTTTACATCCTTTCTATATGTACGTTACAAAGGGTTACGTTAAAAGAGCCCATAACGCAGGTTTACAGGTTAACCCTTGGACAATAAACGACGAAAAAAGAGTAAAGAAACTTCTTAAAGCAGGGGTTGACGGTATTATTACGGATAATCCCGGTCTTGTAAATATGATACTTACTGAAAAATAAAAACAAAAATAAAAATCGGAGTTCATAACGAACTCCGATTTCTTTATGTTTATTTTATTTTAAGATTTCGCTGAAACCGGCACCGCCGAAGTATTTGAAGAGAATGTCACTGAGGATTGAGAGAATATCTTTGAGAAGATAACTGAAATCAAGGTATGCTGTATTCTCTTTTTCGGGAACGGGTGCATTGTAATCACCGTTGTTTTCTGCTACCCAGTCAACTCTGTCTTTAATATCGTAGAATCTAACCTTAGCAGCTTCAACTTCTCTTGTGTCAACAACTGTATTGTTGAGCATCATTTCAACCTGAATAATAGCTTCTTCAAGTTCGAGTTTGTCTTCGGCGTTAAGGATGCTTGTGTCAAAATCTCTGTATTCTTCAGCATCTTTAGCAATACCCTTTGTATTTCTGCCTGTGTTGAACTGAGGGAATACATCGGGATAGGAATGAACACTTGTGAAGTTAGAGTCCATAAGAATTGCAGAAGCGAGTTTCATAAATACGTCATTGGAAGCTGAGCTTTCGTGTGACTGATTTACAAAATAGAAAGTTGTTTCGGGAAGAAGACCTGTACAGGGGTCAATAAGATTGTTGGGATCTTTGTGGTTGTGGTTTTCGGGGTCTGTACAGTTAGAATGTGTAGGAACATAATCTGCAGGAAGTTTAACGTTGTTACCTGCGGCGTAAGCACCCATTGAAGTTGAATCAACCTGAATGATACCGTCTGCGGGCATATTCCAGGAGTCAACGATGTGAACGAGGGGTTTGTTGTAGTCTACGATGTCGTAAACCTGAACACCGTCTGCCTGAGCCTTAAGGATGTTGTCGTATGCGTTAAGCTGTGCCTGATAGAACCAGTCAGTCTGTTCTCTGATTTGTTCCATACCCTCAGCCATAAGATATTTCTCACGGGCACCGGGGTAGTTTTCTGTGGGGCAAAGACCCCAAAGAGCGGTTGAGTAACCTGCGTACTCGCTTATGAATGTGTCGAATACAACATCAAGAATTGTGTGTAAATCCGCATTGGGCATAATACGTAAAACGATGTTAACAACATAGCTTAACATATTATCTTCGCCGAGAAGAGCGGGGAGCATTTCGCAGTAAAGCTCATTGTCCTCGTCAATAAGACCGAATTCAAGGATTTCACCAACAAGAGTTGAACCGTTGATTGCGGGAACTGCAAATACCATTTTGTTGATATCTTCAGCAAGTGAACGGTCTTTTTCGTTGTAGATTTCTAAAAGAGCATCTGCAACAGAACCACCCTGGCTAATGGGAACAATATTAACTTTGTCGTAGCCGGAATCTTCTTTAACAAACTGGATGTAGTCATAAAGTCTGTTAGCTATGTCAATCATATTATCAAGTGATGCGTATGAGAAAACATAGAGTTTATCGGCACCTGCGTGCTCGATGTAGTATTCCATGGGGAAGTGCTCAAGAACTGTGTTCTTATCATAATCGGAGAGGTCAGCGAAAGAATCGTTGTACGCGGTAGCACGGATGTCGTTAACAAAGTGACCTGTTTCGTCGAGTTTCTGCTTGCCCATAAGGGTTTCGCAAAGAACATCGGCAACAGCGTTTGCTGCCATAGCGTCTTTATCTTCCTGATTAATAAGGAGTTCGGCAATGGGAACGAGAGCTTCTGTAACAGCCGCACCTACGATTTCAGCGGTAGTGTCCATAAAGAAGGGCATTTTGTAGGGGTCACCGTTAGCATCGAGAGCAACCTTGCCGTCTTCGTAATATATTGTTTCACTCTGGAACAAGCCGGGAACGATAATTGTGGGAAGTACATCATCATCTACGGGAACGTAGGGTGTATGACCGCCCCAGTCAATAGCGTTAACACTTGCACAAAGAGTGCTTGAAAGCATTACAACGGCAAGAAGCAATGCCAACAATTTCTTGGTCTTTTTCATAAAAACAATCCTTTCAAAAAAGATTTAGTCTAAACACATTTAATTATATCACAATTATTATAATTTTGTAAACATTATATTAACAAAATTCATACAATAATATAAACAAAAAGTTAATAGTTTTTTTGGACAAAAAAGCAAGTTTCCCTTGACGAAATAACATTTAAATGCTATACTTCTACAGTAGTGTGCCGAAAGAAACTTCATTGCGTGAGCACATCGTTTGCCGAAGGCAACTTCATTACGCAGTACTTCATTGCATAGCACAAACATGGGGGCGTAGCTCAGCTGGGAGAGCGCTTGAATGGCATTCAAGAGGTCATCGGTTCGATCCCGACCGTCTCCACCAGAAAAAAGACTTCACTTTTGTGAAGTCTTTTTCAGTTCTATTCGCTTATGCGAGTTTTATTTTCTTCGAAAGTGATATTGCTTTGTAGTGATATTCGGCTAAAGCCGAGTTGCTTGCGAATAGAATATCACCTCTGCCATAGGCAGAAATATCACATTTTGCATTGTAAAATATATCACTGCGCCATAGGCGGAATATCACTATATTTCATATTTTTCGCAAGAAAAATATTTCACCAAAATATTTCACCACACAAATATATCGCTTTTATTGAAAGCAGTATTTTTCTGTGATATGATGAAAATACAGCTGGAAAATGTATAAATCGTTTGTTTGATGCTATAATATTTATTGACAATATCACGATACAGTGATACAATACAAGTGAAAGGAGAGATTATCCGATGCCTGTATTATCAAGATTTTACGGAATTGTTATCCGTATGTATTTTCAGCAGTCAGAACATAATCCACCGCACTTCCACGCAATTTACGGTGACCACATGGCTGCAATTTGTATTAACGACGGTACTGTTTTAGAAGGAGAACTTCCCAAGAAAGCACTTGAAATGGTTCTCGAATGGAGTGCTATGCACAAGGATGAGCTTTTAAAGATTTGGGAAACACAGGAGTTTATCACTCTTTCTCCTCTTGAGTAAGGAGGTTTTTGTATGTTTCATAAGGTTAAAAATGTAAATGCTCTGCCTGATTACAAGCTCAGCGTACAGTTTTGCGAGGGTGTAACAAAGATTTATGATGTTGCACCGCTTTTTGAAAAGTACAGTTTCTTTTTATCCCTTAAGGATTCACCTGAACTTTTCAGTTCGGTAATAGTTGACCAAGGCGGTTACGGCATTATATGGAATGATGATATTGACATCTCTTGCGATGAGCTTTGGGCAAATGGCGAAGAAATTAAAACACCCTTTGACGGACTTATGGCTTTCAGCGATGCAACATTCCTTTGGAATTTGAACGAAAGTACACTCCGCAAGGCAATTGCATACGGCAAGCTTGTTAACGGTGTTGATGTATGTAAATTCGGCAAACAGTGGGTAGTTTCAATGGAAGCAATGAAACGAGAATACGGCGAACCGGTAAGAGCATAGATTTAACAACAAAACAAAAAGCTCCGTTTGAACATTTATCTCACCAAAATCTGCGAGGTGTGTATTATGAAAAAATATGATATTGCCGCTTTTGTATGGCCGTCCTATACAGGGGATGAGCCTCGTACACGTATTTTCTGGCCGGACGGAATAGGTGAGTGGCAGACGGTTAAGGCTATGACCGATAAGGGTTATAAGGGTTGTCGTTGGCCACGTGTACCCTTGTGGGGTTACGAGAATGAGGCGGATTGCACCGTTATGGAAAAGCAGATTGAGTGTGCCGTTTCCCACGGTGTAAATGTATTTATTTACGACTGGTACTGGTATGATAACCGTCCATTCCTTGAAAACTGCCTTAATGACGGTTTTTTGAAAGCCAAAAATAACACGGATATGAAATTCTGCCTTATGTGGGCAAACCATAACGCAAATCATTTGTGGGATAAGAGGAATTCTGATAATGACCTTGAAACGGTTATATGGAGTGGTGTGGTTACTCCGAAGATTTTTTCGGAAATATGCGACAGAACCATTGAAAAATATTTTCTTAAAGAAAATTATTACTGTATAGACGGTTGTCCCGTTTATATGATTTTTGATATTGACAATTTTATCCGTTCCTTTGGTACAAGCGATGAATGTAAAAAAGCAATTGAAGAATTTAACCGAAAAACCGTTGAGGCGGGATTCAAGGGTTTGCATCTTCAGTTTATACATTGGCGTGACCGTGTGTTTAACTGGCTTCGTGATGATGATTCACAAAAGGGTGTTAAGTCTTCGCAGATGTATGATTATTTGGGTGCTTCGTCGGTTACAAGCTATAACTGGGGGTGCTCAACGGATCTTGACGGTGAATTTACCGAGGTTACTGACAATTACATAAATGCAATTGAAGGTGAATGTGAAAACCTTAATATTCCTTTCTACCCCAATATTTCCGTCGGCTGGGATAATAACGTGAGATTTAATGAATTCGTTCCCGGTGTGGTTGTAGATAACACACCCGAGAATTTCAGAACAGCTTGTGAAAAAATAAAGGCTTTTGCAGATAAATCAACGGAAAACAAAATAATGAAAGCTCCGTTTATAACCGTGAACAGTTGGAATGAGTGGACGGAAACCAGTTATCTTGAGCCCGACGACCTGTATGGCTACGGCTATCTTGAAGCCATAAAAGAAGTTTTTTCTGAGGATTGATTATGGATAAAACTATTATTTTAAATGAAGTTGTGTACGGCAATCACGAAAGACACAGGATTGATATTTTTATTCCCGAAAACGTGAAATACAGTGAGGGAGTTATACTCTTTATTCATGGTGGCGGATGGCACGATGGTGACAAAACTATACACCACCCCGATGCGAAGTATTTTTCAGACAGAGGGTGTATATGTGTCACAATGAACTACCGATTTGTTTCGGAAGATTTAAGTGTTTTTAATGAACTTGACGATATAACATCGGCACTTAAAACCATAAAAATTAAATGCTCCGAATATGGATTCGATATCAAAAAAGTGATGTTGTCGGGTGGTTCTGCAGGGGGACATCTTTCTCTTCTTTATGCCTACATAAGGTGTGATGAATCACCAATAAAACCTGTGGCGGCTTGTGTTTACTGTCCTCCCGTAATATTTGGTGAGCCTGATTTTCTTATGGGAATTTCGGGTGAATTTGAGGAATGGAAATACAGTATCATTTCAAAGTGCAGCGGTTTCCACGTTACCAAGGATAATTTGTCCAATGCCGAGGTGCAGAATGCTCTTGCGAGGATTTCGCCTATAAATTATGTCAGTAAAGAGTGTATACCTACTGCGGTTTTTTACGGAAAGTCCGACGATCTTATTCCTATGTGGCATATTGAAAAATTCTTGGACTTACTTGAAGAAAACGACGTTAAGCACGATGCTCTGCTTTTTGAAAATTCAGGTCACGCTCTTGATAAGGACCCGGAAGCTAAAATAAAATCAAGGGAAATAATTGAGGATTATGCTGAAAAGTATTTCTGAATAACAGGTGATTAATATGAGTCAATTTCTGAAAGATTTTGAAAAAATTGCCGCAGAATATGATTTTTAAAATAAAAAATTACCTCCGTACAGATTGCGGTCTGTACGGAGGTTTCGTTTATATATTAGCCTTTAGCTTTGCATTAAGCTTTTTACTTGCATTTCTTACACAGAGGTAAACTATGGTCCATATTACAAAGTAAACTCCGATAAATATTGCGGTGAATATGCCGAATACTTTGATGTCAAAGGGAATCCAACTGTTTATAAGGTAGCACAGGGAATAGGCAAGATAAAGTGTGCCGAAGTGAAAAGCTATTGATTTATTCAAGCCCCATTCTTCTATCTGATTGAAAATACTTGCACCTGCGTGGACAAATGCCATAATGTAAACGGAGATTATTCCTAATAAAATCTCGGTTCCGCCGAAGATTATTTCGTGATGGAATATCGAGATGCAGAAATAAATTATCCCAAGAATTATAGGACCGAAGCCTCCAAAAATAAGACCTCTCAATAAAAATGACTTTAAGTATTTATTCATAATTTAACACCCAACCTTTCTTTTACAGCTTTTAAATTCCTTCTTGAAATATAGTCTGTGTAGCCGTTTTTGAAAACAACCGAAAGTGAACCCGAGAAGGTTGCTTCTATCTTTTCTATCTGCCGTATGTTAGCAATGCAGGATTGATTGATTTTTATAAAGCTATCATTAAGTATGCCTTCAACCTCGTATAATCGCATTTTAACCTGTAGCTTTTCGTTTGTAATAGCGTACGTTTTGTTGCTTTCGGTTATAAAGCAATTAACGTCAAGCAGGTTCAGCTTTTTAGCCTCGGTTTCTGTATAACCAAACAAATCGTGGTTGCTTTGTTGTACAATTCTTTCTATTTCATAAACGATTTGATTTTTTTCGTGAGCGTAAACTATCACTTCCTCCTCACGATGCTTATCAATGAAAAATTTGAAATTCATTTTACGCCACCTTTCTTTCAGGTACCCTTTGTGATTATAGTTTATGGGTTTTGCTTTTCTTTTTCAAGGGCTTTGGGGTATTCGGTTGTTTTTTCTACATAAACGGCAAAACCCATTGCTATGCAACGGGTTCTGTTATAACAAAGGAATTTAATTTTCAATTTTCGAAATGAGCTTTCTGCCTATTAAAGCGGCTAATTTCATACCTGTTTCGGTTTCTTCGATTGTGTTGAGGGAGTCAAAGAAATGGTCGGTTTCAAAGGTAAAGTCACCTTTATAATTAATATCGGCGAGGGCTTTTGTTATTTCGTCCCAATTCATTTCGCTGAGTCCCGGTAGGGTGTGCATATCGTCCAGGTAATCGTTGTCGTGAATGTGAAGAGCCTGTAATCTGTCACCTAAAACCCGTATACAGTCCTGCGCTTCGCGTCCCGCAAGACTGCAATGACCCACATCAAGACAGGCAACCAAAAACTCACTGTTAATTTCATCAATATACTTTGCGTGTTCAAAGGGGTTACCGCATACGCTGCCGATTGTAACACCCTTTCGTTTATCACCGCACCACATATTTTCACAGGCAAGTTTAACACCATAGTTTTCGGCATAGGGTAAAAGACCCTTGAAATATTCCATATTTTTATGGAAAAGGTATTCCTCTCTGCCAACATACTGACCGAATGCCACGGGATGGATAACGAGTGTTCTGATACCGAGAAGCCCCGCGATTTCAATAGCTCTCACATTCTTTTCGATAAGCAGTTTAAGTACGGTATCGTGGTCCTCGTGGGGGATATAACCTACGGCGTGACCCTGATTAAAACAAACGTTATTTTTCTTAGCAACTTCAAGGAGGTTTAAAACGTAATCCTTGTAATTATCGGAAAATAAAATACCCTTATCGTCCTTAAGACTTTCCATATTGTAGTCAATAGCATCAAAACCCGCATTTGCAATGATTTCAATTGATTTTTCTTCACCGAATTTTGAGGCACAGGATGTTGTCTGAGATAAAATCATAAAAATTCTCCCCAAATGAAAATATATTAATATAGTAGCACTTTAAAGATTTTTGTCAATGAAAAAAGCACCCGTTTAACACAGGCGCTTTTTTCTTAGGGGTAAATATGGAAATAAGGAGATAGGAATGAAATGTAATCAACAGAAACGGATGTGTGGATGATTTCCGTTCCGTTGATTACACTATAAACCTAAAAAATAAATTCCATATTAATTAGTTGTGAACAATTTGAAACAAACGGTTAATAATTTGTGAATTCAAAGCTTATTTTAAAAATCTCGAGTTTTTCTTCTGTTCAAGGGTTATAGTGCCGTCGGGTTTTATGGTGGTGAGGGTTGAGCCCTGAAGCCAGTCTTTTTCTTCCCAGAAGAATGTATTGTTGTAAGCGCCCATACCGTAGCAATTGTAACCGCCACTCTGAGTATATACAAGCCATATACCCTCGTATTTTGCCGCCCAGTCGTTAACGTGGTCGTGACCTGCAAAAATTGCCTGAGCGCCCATTTCCTTCATAGCATCAAAGAGGTGGCTGTTGTATTTTGAAGAACCTACATTTTCATACTGCACACCGTAGAGAATCTCCGCTTTTCCCGTGGGTGTGTATGAGCCGTCCGCCTCTTTTTCCATGTTGAAAACATCATTGTACTCAGGAATCGGGATATGCATATAAAGCATTGATGTTGCTTTGCCGTATTCCTTTTTTAAAGCGGTGATTTCATCCTTGTACCACTGAATCTGTGAGGGTTTTATATAGTCGTAACCGTCCTCCTTAGTAAAGGGGACATTGTCATTTGTAATATGGGGTTCGCAGAAATCCCTGCCTGAGTCGAAAAGCACAAGGCTCTGGCGAAGGTCCTTTTCGGAGTCCATAATATTGATTATGAAGTTACCGTAACCGAAAAGCTCCGGTTTACCGAATTTTGAAAGACAGTGGGGAAAATCGGAAAGGCTTTTGAAAATAAGGTATTTAAAGAATTCTTTTTCTGCACGTGCTTCGTGGTTACCGAAAGCGTAAGCCCAGTAAACACCTAAATTCTCCATCATCTGACCGAATTGAATAGCATCAATCTGTTGATATTTACCGCAGATACAGTCACCTGTGAATATAACAAGGTCGGGTTTTTCCGTAACAATATTATCAACCACAAGCTGAAGTGTTTTGTTATTTAAATCGAAGTCATCGTCCATATGAAGGTCGGTGAAAGTAAGGATCTTGAAATCCTCATTACTGTATGTACCGTCGGGGTTGAATTTAGCAATAAAAGTCGAGGTTTCGTTTTCTTTTATAATCTTGACATCCGTTCCTACAAAAGGCATATTAATAGCGGAAATAAACGAGGATTTTGCTATTTTACCCTTGGTGATTTTATGGATGGGTTTTTGGATTTTAATGGTGGCACGGATGCCGTTTTGCTGTATAAAAGTGCGTACGGGTTTCATTAAAAATACCTTCTTTATTAAAAGTGTGTATAGTAAGGTTTATAGTAGCATAAAAGCATAGTTCTTGCAATAGTTTTTGCCATATATTGGGGATAGTTATGTATGTTTTCGCAAATATATACAAAGTATAGGGGTTGTATTTGTGCAAGACGCAGATATTTGATTTTCTCGTCGAAAAACGTGACATTTTGTCATATATATGCTATACTATATGTAGTTGTGGAAATATGTGTTTTTAACAATATGTTGTTAATTTTTTGATGTGTGAGGTGTTGTTTTGAAGACTTTATTTGTGTACTGTTCCGATGATGATACCATAAATGCCCTCTGTAACGAAAGTGCTTTGAGAAAGCGTGATACAAAGGCTCTTTCCTTAAGTTGCAACGGTAGTAAAAACCATTTAAGCCGTTACTTCGAAATTGCCCGTTCCCGTAAAAATTACCGTTACAGCGGTTACGATATTGATATAGCTGAGTATGATAAAATTATATTCGCCTGTGACGAAGTTTTAGGTGAAATCCCCTCCGAAATATCCGCCTTTATTGAGAAAAATGATCTGCGTTACAAGAACATTGACTGCATTGTTTTCGGTGACGGCAGGGGTGTGAACAGGGCTCTCGATTCACTGAGGGTACGTATATCTCTTTCCGGTGGTACGGCACGTAGCGCGGTTGGTGTTTCCGCCCGTGAAATCAAGCGCGAGGATGAAGATATTCTCTTCAGCGTACGCCACAGATTGGTTGTTTAAAATTTATTTAAAGTTTGTTTATAATTTTTATTTTTAGTGTATAAAAATCCTTGGATTTTTTTGGTTACTTTTACATTTACTTTTAAGCCGTTTCCGTTGACAGGAAACGGCTTTTTATGTTATATTTATAGTGTACATCCTTGGGTGAACTATACCCAAAAATGAGTTGTATTCCCAAAGTGAATCTGAAAGGAAGATTTTATGAAAAAATTTATTTCACTTGCATTATGTATTGTGATGATGTTTTCAGTATTTTCTGTTTGCTCAGTGGCTGCAGATAACAGTACATGGAATGCATTTAGTGTAAAGGCGACGGATGTTGTTGACGGTAAGGTCACTTACAATGTCTATCTTGAACCCAAAATTCATATCAACGGAGCAATTGTCTGGATTGAATATGATGAAGCGGTTCTTGAACCCATCCTTCCCGAAACTTTTACTTACGAAGCAGACGGTAACACTTATGAATATCCCGGTTGTGCAAACGGCGGTGCGTTCGTAAATGTTGACGAATACGGTGATACAACAGTAAGCATCGGCGGTTTGTACGGTGGCGGTAAGGTCCATTACAAAACCAACGTTGTTTCTGTCGGTTACACCAGTCTTGACGGATACAGAAGTTCAGTCCGTAAAGGTTTGTTCTCTGTTGATTTCAAAGTTATTGATTCCGAGAGACCTATTACTTCGGTTAAATTCTATTGCGTAGAATTCAACGGTGCGGATGAAGAAATGAATCTTGCACATAACACTGAAACTCCCAAACATTTCAAAACCGTAAGCACGGATACCTTCGAAAAGACAATTATCACAGGTGTTACACCTGCTGCAAAGGGTATGCAGATTAAATGGAAGGCAACCGAGGGTGCTGATTCTTACAGAGTTTACAAAAAGAATGATAAGGGCGGTTGGACAAATCTCAACAGCAAGGTTTCTGCAGATGCCACAAGCTATATTGATACAACCGCAAGACACGGTGTTAAAGAGACATACGCCGTAAGAGCTTTCAAGAATGACGGCAGAAGCTTTAAAACCTACAACACCGTAACAGGTTTGTATGTAGCTCCCGTTTCAAAGGTTTCAACCGCTAACTCAGGTGACGGTGTTAAAATCAGTTGGTCCGCAGTAAGCGGTGCAAGTGGTTACCGTGTTTATAAACGTGTTACTAACGCCGACGGTACAAAAACAGCTTGGATGACATTAGTAAGCAATACAACCGCTAAGAGTTACGTTGATACAAACGTAGCAAACGACGTTAAGTACGAATACATCGTACGTGCATATATCGGCAAGGTTTTCAGTGCAAACAGTAGTGCAAGTGCTATTTACCACTACGATGCACCCACGGTTAAAATTGCATCTGCCAAGGGCGGTGCGAAAATCAGCTGGAATGAAATCGACGGTGCCGAGACTTACAGAATTTATCGCAGAAATAACGGCACAAGTGCTTGGACGGCACTTAAGACAGTGACAGCTGATAAATTAAGCTACATTGATGCGGGTGCTACATCCGGTAAGAAGCTCGACTACACAGTAAGAGCCTACTCATCAAAGGGCAGCAGTAATTACGTTGCCAAGACTATCAACTATGTTGCAACTCCCAAGCTTACAAGCCTTGCCAACGGCACAAGCGGTGCAACTTTGAAATGGGCTGCAGTTAAGGGTGCAACAACCTACAGAGTTTACAGAAAAGCCGCAACTGCAAAGAGCTGGACTGCTCTTGCCGACGTAAAGACTACTTCTTATGTGGATAAAACAGCCAAGAGCGGTACGAAGTACATTTATACGGTAAAGGCTTTTAACGGTAAGGTTGCAAGCGGTTACGATTCAACAGGCCTTACACTTGAATATCTTGTAATGCCCAAAATCTCAAAAATTTCTAACACCTCTTCGGGTATCAATATCAAGTGGAGTGCAACCGCAGGTGCTTCCACAGGCTACAGGGTTTACCGTAAAGGACCCGGTGAAACAAGCTGGAAGCTTCTCGGTACGGTAAAGACAACAAGCTATACCGACAAAAACGTTGTAAACGGTAAAACCTATAAGTACACAGTAAGAGCCGTGGACGGCAGTAATCTCAGTGCTTACAATTCTGCAGGCACGTCAATTAAAAGGGTAAAATAATTCAAGCTCTTTATATAATGAAAGTCAGGAGGCTTTAAATTGAAAAGATTTCTCTCTATGGTGCTTTGCGTACTGATGTTTATAACAATGTTTACCGCTACTGCGGGGCAGGTTATGGCAGCGGGCAATGCTACCGAATTACTGACCGTTACAAACGGCGAATTCAAAGATAACAAAATTACTTTTACAGTTAGTCTTAAACCCGGCGTTACAAAAGTAACGGGTGCGATTGTTGAAGTACACTTTGACGGTGAGGACCTTAAAGTTGTTGAGGACGAGACCGGCGGAGCGTACAACGGCGGTATGTTCGTAAATGGTTACAAATACGAGGAAACCGGCGTTTACTCAATCGGCTTTATGGATGCAAACGGTGTTAGTGCTACTGACTCCGAAAAAGCATTTATGCAGATTGTGCTCGAGGCAACTTCAGAAGAACGTGCAATGGAAACAGTTACATTCAAATGCGTTGAATTGGTAACTGACGACGGCAATGCTGATAACGATATCAAGAAAGGTAACGCTGTTCAGGATATCTACTCACACACATTCCATTCTCTTTCAATGCCCCGGGTTACTGAGGTTAACTCAGTTGGTGACGGACTCAAAGTTGTATGGACTGACACACAGGGTGCAGAAAACTATAAACTTTACCGTAAAGAAGCAGGTGCTTCCGCATGGACTCTTTTAAACGGTAACCATACAACAAACGAATATTTTGATACTGCAATTACCAAAGGTACTGTATATTACTACACCGTAGCGGCTATTAACGCTTATGGTGCAACGGCTTACGATAACGCAGGTCTTGCAGGTATGAACTTCGGTAATATCGAGAGCATTAACGCAGTTGCAACTGAAACAGGTGCTAAAATCACTTGGAGTGCTCTTAACGGTGCGGAGAAATACGAGGTTTACAGAAAGCTGGCAGTATCTTCAAACTGGCAGTTAGTTGCCACAGTAACAGCTTGTGAATATAGTGATGATTCTATTGCAAGTTGTGTTGACTATAACTACAAAGTTAAAGCAATTAAAGGTATTTATTCTGCGGATATGTCCTGCGACGTTGCAACAGTAAAATACGTTGCAATTCCTTATGCTGAAATCTCAAACACTCCCGACGGTATTGAAATTTACTTTGAAACAGTCGGTGCAGAAAAATACATTATCGAAAAGAAAACTGCAAACGGTGCATATTCAGTATTAACTGAAATTGTTACAGATGAAGATTATTCATTTATCGACGAAGATGTTGTAATTGATACTGAGTATTCATACACCATTCAAGCCGTAGCGGGTGATATGAGCAGTTCTAAAAAGGAAATCGGCTCTGTTACAAGACTCGGTACACCCGGTGTTACAGAGATTAAAAACACCGATACAGGTGTTTCATTAAGTTGGGGTGCAGTTAAGGGTGCAACCAAATATGAAATTGTACGTAAAACCGGTGACGAAACAATTTTAGACCGTTTCGAAACAACTGCATTAAGCTACACAGACAAAAATGTATTAAGTGGTGTTAAATATACTTACACAGTTTCTGCTCTTAATGCTTCAGGTAGCGGTGCTTCATCCGAGCCTCCCGTTTCCATTACATACGTAAAAGCTCCCGTTGTGAAATCAGTTGCGGCTATTAAAAACGCAATTGAAGTTAAATGGGGTGCGGTAAGCGGTGCCGAAAGCTACAATGTTTATCGTACAACAGTTGGTAGTACAAATTGGACACTCGTCGGTTCAACCTCAGAGCTTAGTTACGCTGATACAACTTGTGTAGAAGGCGTTAGTTATAAATACACAGTAAGTGCAGTTGCAGGTGGTAGCGAAAGCACTTACAATACAGACGGCGTTGAAGGTATGTACTTCGGTAACGTTACCTGGATAACAGCAACTTCTGTTACAGACGGTGCAGAAATCAACTGGGAAGTTCTTTCAACTGCAGATTCCTACGAGGTTTACAGAAAGACCGCAGACGACCTTGACTGGACAAAACTCGCAAAAGTTAATACTACAAAATACGTTGATAAAGAAATGGCAAGTGGCGTAGTTTACTTCTATATGGTTAAAGCATATAAGGGTAACAACGTGTCGGATATGATTTGTTCACCTGCAAATGCAAAAATCATTGCGGCACCCACAAGTATTGCTAAAAACGCAAACAACGGTATCCAGATTACAGTTAACGCAGTAAATGGTGCCGAGGGTTACGTTATCGAAAAGATGGTTGACGGCGAATTCGTTGAAATCGCAAGACTTACAAATACTCTTACCTACATTGATACCGATGTTGTTGCCGAGAGTGAATATACTTACAGAGTTTATGCAATTTCAAGCGATATTAATAGTGCTTACTATCAGATAGCCTCAATAATGAGACTTAGTTGTCCTAAGATTACCGAAGTTTACAACAATATCGTTGGTATCTGTATCACTTGGACACCCATTGATGACGCGGGTGCTTACCAGGTTCTTCGTAAAGAAGTCGGTGGCAAGAAGTGGACAGTAGTAGCAAATAATGTTACAAAGAATAGTTATATTGATGCGGACGTTTTCAGTGACGAAACTTACACCTACACAGTTAATGCCATTATGAAGGATGGCGGTATGTCAGGTTACGCAGAAAACGGCACTACATATAAATTCCTTGATACTCCCGATATCGAAGATATTGCTAATGTAAGCGGTGGTGTTCAACTTAAATGGAGTACAGTTGACGGTGCGACTGCATACAGAGTATTACGTAAAACAAGCAACACAGGTTGGATTGTATTAAATGACGTTGAGGGCACAAGCTTTATTGATAAAACTGCATCTGCAGGTGTTGAATATACATACACAGTCAGAGCAGTTGACGGTGCATACGAAAGCGGATTTGACGAGGATGGTCTCAGTATCGTTTGTCTTGCAAAACCCACAACACCTAAGCTTTTGAAGGTAGCAAATACCGCAAGTGGTGTTAAGGTTACCTGGGGTGCTTCAACAGGTGCATCAAAGTATATTGTTTATCGTAAAACATATAATGCAAAGACTAAAAAATGGGGCGGTTGGACAAATCTCGGTAATACAACAGGAACAAGCTTTGTTGATAAAAAGGCAACATCGGGCACATATTATCTTTACACGGTAAAAGCGAATAACGCAGCCGGTAACAGCGGATATAATACAACCGGTCTTAAGACTTACTTCCTTGCAACACCAAAAGTTTCCGCAACAAACTCAAATAGCGGTGTGACAGTTAAATGGACTAAATCCGCAGGTGCAACAGGTTACCTTGTATACCGTAAGACAACCGGTGGTTGGACCAGAGTTGCAACAGTAAAGGGTGCAAATACACTTTCATTTACTGATAAAAAAGCAAGTGCAGGTGTAACTTACAGATACACTGTAAAGGCATACTACGGTTCTTACTTCTCAGCATATAACACAAGTGGTTTTGCAGTAAGAAGACTTACAACCCCCACACTTAAAAAAGCAACAAGTGCTAAAGCCGGTATTACATTTACATGGACTCAGTCCAAGGGTGCAACGGGATACTTTGTTTACCGTAAAACAACCGGTGGTTGGTCAAAAATTGCAACAGTTAAGGGTGCGTCAAAGGTAAGCTACCTTGATAAAACTGCTAAGAAGGGCGTTACCTACAAGTACACCGTAAAAGCATACTACGGTACATCCACAAGTTATTACAATACCAAGGGTATTGCCTGTAAAGACAAGTATTAAGAAACCTACCCTCGCACGTATGTGCGAGGGATAGTTATTAAAAACAAAGGATTTTATTTTCTTTAATTTTGAATATAAATCTGATTTTCAGGAGGATTTATGTTAAAAAAATCAATTTCTTTAATTTTATGTCTGGTAATGTGTTTGTCGGTTTTTACCGTGACTGCCACACCCACACTTGCCGCATATAACGTAAAAACAATATTTTCCGTAAAAGGTGAAAATATAGACGGTGATTTGCTTACTTATACTATAAGCATCACTAAAGAACAACAGAATATCGGCGGTATTATTCTTAATGTGGATTTCGACAGTACTGTTCTTGAGCCCGTAAATTGCGGTCCCGTTGAGAGTACATCTACCGAAGAGGGTACGGTTAATAATTTCAAGGGAACTTATGCATACGGTGTAAGCGAAAATAACCCCAATATGTATGTTATTGCATATATGAATGACATCGCCGTATCAACTACTTCGGCAAAAGGCTTTTTTAAATTACAGTTTAAAGTAATTGACGAGAGCCGTCCTTCAACCGATATAAAGTTTTATTGTAAAGAATATTATTCCACAACCGAAACGGATAAAAATATTACCCCTGCGGACGGTCTTCAGACTATAGCGGAGTACAACGGTATTTCCACCCTTGCAAAGCCTTCTCTTAAAGGTGCTAAGCCCGATATTGACGGTATCAGGGTTTCTTGGAATGGTGTTGAGGGTGCTGTCGGTTATCAGATTATGCGTTCCACACCCACAACGGGTTGGGAAAATATCGCTGAAATCGGAGCTTCTGAGACAGAGTTTGTTGATACAGGTCTTGTCAGCGGTACAACCTACACCTACACTGTTAAAGCATTTAATAATTACGGCGTAAGTTTGTACGATGCCATAGGCGTTTCGTGTAAATATATTGAAAAACCCGTTATTTCAGAAGTTAACAATGCAGTGGGCGGTGTTGAAATTAAGTGGAATGCCACTCAGGGTGCGGATTTCTACCTTATTTATCGCCGTGCTTCGGGTGAAACAGAGTGGACACAGATAGCAAAACGTAATGTTAACTCAGGTACTTATTATAAGGATACAACCGTAACGGACGGTGAAACTTATGAGTACGATATTGTTTCGGCTACTGATATGTATTCAACACCCAATGAAATTCAGGGTGAATCCGTAACGTACATTGCGGCACCCACATTAATGAGTGCTACCAATGAGTTAAAGGGTATCAGAATTTCCTGGACTTCACATCCTTTAGCAACAAGCTACATAATTTACCGTAGAGATAAGAGTACACAGTCCCAGTTGGTTGAGCATATATATACATCCTCTACATCATACCTTGATCAGGATGTAACTGCGGGTAAGGTTTATGTTTATTCCGTAAAGGCTTGTACAAACTTTGGTGACAGTGCATACAGTACCACAGGATATACTGTATCACGTGTTGCTCATACCGAGGTTACCGCTCTTACTCTTGAAAAGGCGGGAGTTAAAGTACATTGGTCTCCTGTCAGTGGTGTTACGGGGTATAATATTTATCGCAGGAACGCATCGGAAAGTTCATGGACAAAGGTAGGGTCTGTAAGTGCAGACGCCACATCCTTCAGTGATACAGGCTTAGTAAGCGGTACTGAATATTTCTACGCAGTTTGCCCCGTAGTATCCACATCGGAGGGTGCTAAGGTTGAGTCAGACCCAATTTACTTTATTGCCTCTCCTAAAAATATAAAAGCCGAAAATATAATTGACGGTATAAAAATTACTTGGGAAAGCTCAAAAGGTGCGTTAAGATACGTTTTAATGCGTGTTAATAATAACGGTGATTATGAAACTCTCACCGAGATTAATGCAAATGAGCCCCTTGAATTTATTGATACAGATGTAATCTGGAATGAATCTTACACATACACCGTAAAGGCAATAAGTTCACGTGGTGAAAGCCTTGTGAGTGATACTTCATCGCCACTTATAAGAATTGGTGCTATGGGCTCTGCAAACCCCGAGCTTTATGAGGATGGTATCAGGGTTTCGTGGGTTCCCGTAAGTGAAGCGGATGCCTATGACGTTTACAGAAATGACGGCAGCGGTTGGGTTCAGGTTAACGAGGTAACAGAAAGCGAATATATTGACAAAAATGTAAAGAGTGCAAGAACATATTATTATGCGGTTGCAGCGGTTATAGGTGAAAGCCGCGGTATTCTTAATACCGATAATGCAGTTGGATTTACTTATATTGCTCCTCCTGAAACTGTTACGGTAAGTAACAGTACCGATTGTGTTAAAATCAGTTGGTCACAGGTGGATGGTGCAAAAACTTATTATGTATACAGAACTTCTGTAATCGAGGGTGCTACACCCAGATTAATAAAAAAAGTTTCTGCAGAAACTCTCAGTTTTACAGATACGGACGTGGATTGTGGGGAAACATTTATTTATACGGTTCGTACTCACGACGGTGAGAAGCTCAGCTCAGACTCCGTATCAGTAAAAAATACATATCTTGATGCTCCTGTTATAAATACTTTAAGCCGTACTTATACGGGTGTTGCATTCTCCTGGAAGAGCATCAGGGGAGCCGAGGGCTACAGGATTTACCGCAAGGCTGAGGGTGATAAGGGTTGGACTTATGTTGAAACAGTAGGTTCGGATATCCTTAAATACACCGATACTAAACCTCAGAACGGTAAACGTATGTATTACGCAGTACGTGCCCAAAGTGAAAACGGAATCAGCGTATATATTGCTAAGAGTATAATTTATATTGCCGCTCCTCAGCTCGAAACATCAAACGTTTCCAAAGGTATACAACTTAAGTGGGCTGAGAATCCTGTTGCTGACAGTTACAGAATTTACAGGAAAGCCAAAAGCACCGATAGTTGGTCATATCTTGCTACTTCCACAGGTACATCCTACCTTGATAAAACCGCTAAGGCAGGTACTACATACAGATATACTATAAAGGCAAATTCTGATGGAATATATTCTTCTTATAAACCCGCAGGTTGGGCGGAAAGAAGATTAACAACACCTGTTCTTAAATCTGCCAATAACGGTTACGGCTATATTTCAGTAACTTGGAATAAAGTCCCCGGTGCTACGGGTTACAGAGTATACCGTAAGGTTAACAAGGATTCTTCGTGGACTTATTTAGGTAACGTTACTACAACCTCCTACAAGGATACGGATGTAAAGAATAAGGCTACTTACACCTACACCATAAGGGCTTATTACGGCACGTCCCTCTCTACATTCAACAGTAAGGGTGTATCGGTTAAATATATTACGGCACCTAAACTGAATGTAGCAAACAGAACGGGTAACGTAACACTTACCTGGGATGCAGTTTCGGGAGCAAGTAGTTACTACGTTTACAGAAAAGCGGGTAACGCTAAATCCTGGACTAAGATTGCAACAGTTTCAAAGCCCGGCTATATTGATAAAAAGGTTAATAACAAAACCACATATACATATACTATTAAAGCCTACGGTTCAAAAACTACATCAGGATATTACACAACCGGTTGGAAAACAGTTTATCTTGATACGCCCGATATGTTATCCGTAAAAAGTACACGTAGCGGTATAACATTTAAATGGGCTGCCGTAAAGGGTTGTACAAGTTACTCCGTTTTCAGAAAAGAGGGTAACGGACCTTGGGTACAACTTGGTTCGGTTAACGCAAAAACATTAAGCTATACCGATAAGAAAGTTGAAATGGGTGTTAAGTACACCTACACCGTACGTGCAAAATACGGCAATTATTTAAGTTGGTATGAGCCGAATATGTCTTGCGCACATAAGTATTAAACAATAAAAAACAGTTTTGGTGTGTAAAAAGGAGAGGTAGAAATGGATTTAAGTAAAATTATTGATTTAAAAGGCAAGGCTGCTCAATATATGATTGATGAAATCACATATATCTGCAACACTTTTGAAAAAAGAGATCCCGGTTCAAAGGGTGAGCATCAGGCTTGCGAATACGCAGTGGAAAAAATGAAAGAATTAGGTTGCGACAGAGCCTATGTTGAAGAATTTAAAGAAAACCCCGGTTCATTCTTCGGTTGGATTTATTTCACAATCACCTGTTGCTTCTTAGCACTTATTTCATATTTCTTTATTCCTGCTTTATCAATTGTATTTATTGCACTGGGTCTCACTCTTTGCTTCTTGCAGTTTGGCCTTTACAAGAAAATTGTTGATAAGTTCTTCAAGGAACAAATCGGTCACAACGCAACAGGATTCAAAAAGCCCTCAGGCGAAGTGAAAAGAAGAATTATCTTTGTTGGTCACGTTGATGCTTGTTGGGAATGGCCCTTCAAATACAAGTTTACATATCTTGGCTTTGACATTCATATGATACTTTGCTTCATCGGTGCTTTCTATCTTCTTGCTATTGCTATCTTAAGCGTAGCGGGTGTTCTTGAAGGCTCTCTTGCAACAAAGTTTGGTCTTGGTACACTTGCTTTTGCACCCTTCTGGTTCGGTCTTTACTTTATGTGGAACAAAAAAAGAGTTGTTGATGGCGCTAATGATAACCTTTCAGGTTGTTATATCGGTATGGGTATCCTTAAAATGCTTCAGGAAGAAAACATCGAACTTAAAAACACAGAAATCGGCGTAATTTTCTCGGGCAGTGAAGAAGCCGGTCTTCGTGGTGCCAAGGCTTGGTGTGAAGCTCATAAAGACGAAATGAACGATGTTCCCACATTTATTTATTCATACGATACAATTACCCAATCAGAAGAGCTTATGGTTAACTATCGTGACCTTAATGGTACTGTTAAAGTTGACAAAGATGTTTCCGACTTATTTATTGAAGCTTGTGAGGAATTGAACATTCCTTGTAAAAAAGGTATGGTTCCTCCTCTCGGTGGTGCAACTGACTCAGCAGCATTTGCTCAGGCAGGTCTCAAAGCAACAGGTGTTACAGCTCTCAGCCACGCTCTTCCCGATTTCTATCATACAAGACTTGACACACCCGATGCCCTTAACAAGGATTGCCTTGAAAAATGCTACGCAGCAAGTGTTAAAGTTCTTGAAAAGTTTGATGACGGAGCTAAGCAATAAAGTATAAAAAGCCCTTTGTGGCAAAAAAATCCTCCTATGGTTAACCATAGGAGGTCTTTTTTATTAATCAAATATACCGTTAAGCTGGTTATCTGCTTTAATTGCAATTTCTTCAGCGGAAGCGGTTTTCATAAATTCGGACATCTGAAGTCTTCGTTCGCTAAGTTCTTCGTACATCTTAGTTCTTTTTTCTGCAGAAAGGGGATAGAAGAGCTTGGGAATAATGCCGAGGCTTGAGGTGATAATGGGGATGCCCGTACCGAGTGCGAAAATCCACCATTTGGTTTTGTCGGTCTGGGTACCGATTTCTTTACCCTGTATGTAACCGATTTTACCCATAACCACGTTATTTACACCACTCATAATGGCTTGTTGGAGTTTTGATATAAGGTCCATCGAAACACCCGTCATAGCCTCTGAACGGTAGCCGTATTTCCATTCACTGTAGTCAAGGGCTTCGTTCTTGATTTCGGCAGGGATAACTCGTCTTAAGCCGTAAACACACATTTCGAAAATTTCCTCAATTCCCATCAATGGCAGGATAACGCCCTTTTTCTGGAAATTGCCCTTAATAGAGCCTATGCCGAAGACCGTAAGCCATAGCATATCCGTCCAGGCATCCTCAAGAATCCACAGGGCTTTTGTGGAAAATCTTTTACGTAAGGGCTCAACGAAACTGTAACTGATGAATTTAACGGGGAATGCGGGGATACCTACAATAGTTTTCCAGGTGATTGAGCCTATAACGTCTATATAGAAGTTTGTACGGCTTTGACCTATACTGAAGCCCGACAGGAACGAGGATAGAAGATAGGTGAACATAGGCTTGTTGTGGAGGATTGCCTTGAAGCAATGCTTGACAGAGGGTTGCTTTATTGACTGTGAAACTCTTTCGCGGGAGTTTAGCACGAAGTACAAAGCAAATATTGCGGAAACTCCGGAGCATACAAGACCAAAGGAAGCAAATAATTTCGGCAGATGTATGTTAATAACCTTATTTGTCACAAGGTCGTATATGATTCCGAATAATTGCTTTGGTAAGTCCTCAACAAGATGGGATGCCACGTTTGCCGTAGCAATAAGCCTTGAACGTTCAAGTGGTTCGGGGGTTATGGTTGAAAGATAGCCTGTTTTTGCAACGGAGGTAAACGTACCTGCCGTTTCGGTTATGATACTCATTGCAAAGTAGAATATCCATTTGGGAAGATAATCACCGGGGGTATCGGGGAAAAGGAAGGGTATTAGCCAATACCACATTCCCAAAACAGTAAGGGGGATTTCACCTAAAAGTGCGTAGGGTCTGAATTTACCCCAACGGGTACGGGTTTTGTCAACAAGAACACCTATAAAGGTATCGTTTACTGAGTCCCAGGCGGTGGCGACTACGTTCTGAATGGCAAGAAGATTAAAGTCAATTTTTACAACGTCGTAAATATAACGCTCTTTGTAGTCGTTAATGTTAAGGCTCGACGCTACGTCATTGAGAACGTATGCAAGGGTCTCTTTTTTGCCTACATAACGCCTGATTTCAGTAGTCTGGGTTGGTAGTGCCAAGTTTCTCACTCCTTTATTATCGCAAATAATTAAATATGCTATCTATTGATAATTCGGGAATTTCAATAAAATATTCGGGTATACGCATTTTTTCAAGATAATGGGCATCCGAGTCTGAGATAATTGTAAGATTGTTAAGATAGGTGTGTTTTTCTTTAAGTTCTTTTTCTTTAGTCATATCAAATATTTCGGCACACGTAAAGCCAAAACTTTCATTAATAGTGCCAAGGTTTGAAAGAATACTGAAAGAAGAACGGTCAATATGGGCGGGGTAACATATACCGCCGTATTTTTTAACGGTTTCAACTACCTTCATACAACTTATACTACTTGCGGTAATCAGTAGTTTTTCTTCAGTGCCGATAACCTCATCATTTTCGTCGCAGATTAACTGATCACCGAAAATAGAGGGCTTGTTTTTAACGGGGGGCAGGGTGGTATACACATAATCGGAAAAAGCCATAGCCTTTTCTAAGTCAGGGAAAAGGCAGATAATGTGTACTTCCTCGGATGTGCATAATTCCATACCCGCAATAACCGTAAGCCCCGCTTCCTTACCGGCTTTCATTACCGCGGGGCAATTACGCGAGGTGTTGTGGTCCGTAAGGGCTATAACATCATAGCCCATTATTTTTGACATATTGACTATATTTTGCGGAGTCATATCATTGTCGCCACAGGGACTGAGGCAGGAATGAATGTGAAAATCGTATTGAACTTTCATATGAGTTTTGAAATTTCGGCGGAAAGCTCGTAAGCGTTTTTGGGGGAGGTGAGAATAACCACATCATTCTCAATTGCCCGTTTTTTAGCATCCTCGTCCAATGCCGCATTTTCCGTTAAAATGATACAGGATATATCCGCAAGGACTGCAACACCTATGGAATTCACATTACCCATAACAGTCAGCCATATATTGCCTGACTGAGCGCGTGACATAACCCAACTGAGCAAGTCACCGCAATAGCATCCGTCAATTTCTTTTTCTTCGGCTACTTCTTTTCCGCATAAATATGTAAGTTGAAGTTCTTTTTGTAATTCATTTACTGTCATATAAATTAATCCTCTTTGAGATTTTCTCTGAACGGAGCAGGAATAATGAGTTCAAGTTTTTCGGTATCCTCAAGGCTGTCAATATCCTGGAGTTCCTCTTTTGCTCTGAAAACACAGTCGTGCTCGGTAGTGAAACCGCGTACAACGTCCTCGGCGAGGGCTCTGCATCCGGGAGCACCACAGGTACCGCAATCAAGACCGGGGAAAGTCTTTAAAAGTTCCTTCATTCTTGCCATCCGTTCCATTGCTTCCTGTACATTGTCCGCAAGTTTCATAACATCGTCACAGGGCTCAATGGGGGACGACCATAACATTTCTTCAGGGATGTCTTCGGATAAGAGGTGGTTACAGGAAACGGGATTGTATTTTCTTAATTTCATAAGCCTTGACTTAGCTATAAAGGGGTTTTCGGCAGTTAAACTACCGCCTACGCAACCGCCCTGACAAGCGTTAAGCTCGATAAAATCAACACTGTCAAGATTTCCTCGTTCAACTTCTTCAAGTATTTTCATACAGTTTTCGATACCGTCCGCCGCAAGGGCATTGTCTTTAAGTGTGCCCGATGCCTCGCCGCCGCTTGTAGCCCAACCGATACCGATAACACCCGAATCGTGAAGTGCCATCATTTCATCGTGTTCATTCATTTTCTCCATGGCTTTAAGAAGATGGGGGTAAATGTCATTTATGGCAATAGCCCCGTCAACATTTGATTTATCGGTGCCCATGGGTTGCTTGAAGGATGTTATTTTAGCAGGGCAGGGGGATATGAAGAAAACGCCGATTTCTTCGGGTTTTAAGCCTGTTTTGGCAACGGCTTTGTTTCTTGCAAGACGTCCCGCTTCTTCTACGGGGGCGTTAACGAGAATTATGTTGTCAATAAGTTCGGGGAAACATACCCTTATAAGTCTTACTACCGCAGGACAAGCGGATGAAATAGCGGGTTTTACGTATCTTCGGGTTTCAAGATATATTCGTGTTGCTTCGGAGACTAACTCCGCCGCTTTTGAAACCTCAAAAACTGCGTCAAAGCCCAGAGAGGGTAGGGCATTAAGTATTATATTGACATCATCAAGGTTATTGAATTGCCCATATAATGCGGGTGCAGGAAGGGCAATTTTATACTTGTAATTTTCAAGTTGCTCTAATGAGTCGCGACTTGCGTATTTTGCGTGGTGGGGGCAAACGCGAATGCACTCGCCACAATCGATACAACGTTCTTTTATAATACGTGCTTTGCCGTTACGTACACGTATTGCCTGAGTGGGGCAACGTTTAATACAGTTAGTACAACCACGGCATTTATCTTTATCAAGTCGCACCGAATGGAAATATTTATCCATAAATGCTCCTTTCAGGCTTTATTTTACGAAAACTTTAAGCCTAATTGTAGTTCCTTTTCCGACCTCTGATTCAATAATCATTTCGTCGGTATATTTTTTGATGTTGGGAAGACCCATACCGGCACCAAAGCCCAGCTGACGTACATTGTCGGGTGCGGTTGAGTAACCCTCCTGCATTGCCAGTGAAATGTCGGGAATACCGGGGCCTTGGTCAGCCAAAACAACGGAAATACATTCGGGTGTAATTTCGGCATCAATAACACCGCCACCACCGTGTATTACCAGATTTATTTCGCCTTCGTAAACGGCAATTGCCACGTTGCGGATAATACTTGTAGGAAAGCCTAATTCCTTAAGGGCTTTTTTGATTTTACCCGAGGCTTCACCGGCACAGGTAAAATCCGTTCCGCTTACGTTATAGTGCAAAGTCAAAGGTTCCATTATACTCCGCAACCTCCTTTGAGACCGTTTTTATACAAAAGGCCACAAGAGGTGAACATTTCATAATCAGTACGAAGAAGAACGATTTCACGTTCTTTGGCAAGGTCAATAATATCTGCGTCAGGTTGCTTTCCGCGGACAAAAACGATGCAGTTCATATCCATCATTTCGGCGGTTCTTACAACCTGAGGATTAACAAGACCCGATAAAAGAACGGCTTGTTCTTTTACATAAGCGAGAACGTCGCTCATCATATCACTTCCGCAGGCAGTGAAAACCTCATTTTCAAGGAATTCCTCACCGCAGATAAGGTCGGCTTTAAGAATCGATTTTATTTCACTTATTTTCATTAACAACATCCTCCGTGATAGAGTTATTTATACTATTATATTGTAGCATAACTGAAGTGTAATTTTCAAAAGTTTTAAGTTAAATATGCATAGAAAAATCTTTTTAAGATTTGTGCAATAGGTCAAAATGTTAAAAAAATATCAAAAACACCTAAAAAGTCGAATTTTAGTATAGACAATCGTACATTTATTGTGTTATAATTTCGATATATGTGTTATGTTAAACTAATATATACAGCACTTTGTTTTAATTAAAAAAACGAGGTGTAAAACATATTTTTGAATGGAGGAAATCTGAATGGTCAAGAAAATCAGCACAATACCTTTCAAAGGTACGCCTGAGCAGAAAGCACAACTTGACGCAGTAATTGCAGAGTGCAAGGATGACAAAAGTCAGCTTATGCACGTAATGCAGGAGGCACAGGGTATTTACGGTTACCTTCCTCGTGAAGTGCAGGTAATGATTGCGGAGGGTATGGATATCCCTCTTGAGAAGGTTTACGGCGTTGCCACTTTCTACGCACAGTTCTCACTTTCACCCAAGGGCGAATACGATATCTCTGTTTGTCTCGGTACAGCTTGCTACGTAAAAGGTTCACAGCAGCTTACAGAAAAAATCAGTGAAATACTCGGTATTGAACCCGGTGAATGCACACCCGACGGTAAATTCTCTCTCGAAGAATGCCGTTGTATCGGTGCTTGCGGTCTTGCTCCCGTTTTCACAATCAACGGTGAGGTTTACGGTAAAATTACCGCAGACGATGTTCCCGGTATTCTTGCTAAATATATGAACTAAGCCTTATGCGTGAATTATCACTTAATATTCTCGATATTGCCCAGAACTCAATTGTGGCAGGGGCTTCACTTACCGAAATTGTTGTTGAAGAAAACACCGCCGAGAAAACACTTCTTATCGGTATTTACGACAATGGTAAAGGTATGACCGAAGAACAGGTCAGAAATGTTCAGGACCCGTTTTTTACAACACGTACCACACGTAAAGTCGGTATGGGTATTCCGCTTTTTAAAATGGCGGCGGAGCAAACGGGCGGGAGTTTTTCAATAAAATCCCAACCGGGTGTCGGTACAAGGGTTGAAGCCCGTTTTAAAACCGACAGTATTGATTTTACCCCTTTGGGCGATATGTCATCAACAATAGCAACTATTGTTTGTATGAATGAGGATAAGGATTTCATCTACACCCGTGTTGTTGATGATGCAGAATTTAAGTTCTCATCAGCTGATATAAAGACCGTTCTCGACGGTGTTCCTCTTTCGGAGCCATCGGTTATGAGTTGGGTCGAAGGCTATATCAGTGAACAAACGCAACAGTTATTCAAGAATTAACGAAAGGACGAAATAAAATGAAATCATTAGAAGAGTTACTTGCTATAAAACAAAAAGCTCAGGCTCAGATTGCTGCTCGTGACGCTGACGGTAACGACGGTACAAGAGTTGTTGTAGGTATGGCAACTTGCGGTATTGCAGCAGGTGCACGTCCCGTACTTAAAGCTCTTACTGACGAAATCGCTAAGAGAGAAGTTAAGCACGTAAGTGTTACACAGACCGGTTGTATCGGTATGTGCCAGTACGAGCCCATCGTTGAGGTTTTTGAACCCGGTAAAGAAAAGGTTACTTACGTTAAAATGACTGCCGAAAAGGTAGCTAAAGTTGTTAACGAACACCTCGTTAACGGTAACCCCGTAGTTGAATATACAGTTGGCGCTGTTACAGAATAAGGAGGAAAAAATAATGTATCGTTCTCATGTACTTGTCTGCGGCGGTACCGGATGTACCTCCAGCCACAGCGGAGAACTCATCGAGGCACTTGAAGCTAACATTAAAGAAAAAGGCCTTGAAGAGGAAATTAAAGTTGTAAGAACCGGTTGTTTCGGACTTTGTGCTTTAGGTCCGATTATGATCGTTTATCCCGAAGGTTGTTTCTACAGTGAGGTTAAAGTTGACGATATCCCCGAAATCGTTGAAGAACATCTTCTTAAGGGTCGTATCGTTAAGAGACTTCTTTACAAAGAAACTGTTGAAGCAGAAAACGTTAAACCCCTTAGCGAAACAAACTTCTACAAAAAACAGCACAGAGTTGCTCTTCGTAACTGCGGTGTTATTGACCCCGAAAATATCGAGGAATATATCGCTTACGACGGTTACGCAGCTCTCGCAAAAGCTCTCACAGAAATGACACCCGAAGATGTTATTAAGACTGTTATTGATTCAGGTCTTCGCGGTCGTGGCGGCGGCGGATTCCCCACAGGTCGTAAATGGAGCTTTACTGCTGCTAATAAAGCAGACCAGAAATACGTTGTATGTAACGCCGACGAAGGTGACCCCGGTGCATTCATGGACCGTTCAGTTCTCGAAGGTGACCCCCACTGTCTTGTTGAAGCAATGACAATCTGCGGTTACGCAACAGGTGCTACTGAAGGTTACGTTTACGTTCGTGCTGAGTATCCCATCGCTGTTCAGCGTTTACAGAAGGCTATTGACGATGCTCGTGAATACGGTCTTCTCGGTAAAAATATTTTCGGTTCAGGTTTTGACTTTGATTTATTCGTCCGTCTTGGTGCAGGTGCTTTCGTTTGCGGTGAAGAAACTGCTCTTATGACATCTATCGAAGGTAACCGTGGTGAGCCCAGACCCCGTCCTCCCTATCCGGCAGTTAAAGGTCTTTTCGGCAAACCCACTACCGAAAACAACGTTGAAACATTCGCTAACATTCCTCAGATTATCCTTAAAGGTGCTGAATTCTTCAACACAATGGGTACTGAAACTTCCAAGGGTACAAAGGTATTTGCTCTCGGTGGTAAAATCAACAACACAGGTCTTGTTGAAGTTCCCATGGGTACTACACTCCGTGAAATCATTGAGGATATCGGTGGCGGTATTCCCAACGGTAAAAAATTCAAGGCTGCTCAGACAGGCGGTCCCTCAGGCGGATGCCTTCCTGCAGACCTTCTTGATATCAAAATCGACTATGATAACCTCGTTGCCAAAGGTGCAATGATGGGTTCGGGTGGTCTTATCGTTATGGACGAAGACGACTGTATGGTTGATATTGCTAAATTCTTCCTTAAATTTACTGTTGACGAGTCTTGCGGTAAATGTACTCCCTGCCGTGTAGGTACAAGAAGACTTCTTGAAATCCTTGAAAAAATCACAAGCGGTAAAGGTACAATGGAAGACCTTGAGAGAATGGAATATCTTTGTAACTACATCAAAGAAAACTCTCTCTGCGGTCTCGGTCAGACTGCTCCCAACCCCGTTCTTTCTACATATCAGCGTTTCCGTGACGAATATATTGCACACGTTGTTGACAAAAAATGTCCCGCAGGTGTATGTAAAGACCTTGTTACATACTCCATCGATAAAGATAAATGTATCGGTTGCGGCGTTTGTGCAAGAAATTGTCCCGTTGATGCTATTACAAGAACTGAGTATATTGCACCCGGTCATAAGCTTGCATCCTTCTCAATCGACACTGACAAATGCGTTAAGTGTGGCGTTTGTGTTGGTAACTGTAAGTTTAAAGCGGTAATTAAATAAGGAGGAACTAACGATGGAAAATGCAGTAAATATTAAAATTAACGGCTTTGATTATCAGGTTCCTGCCGGTTCCACAATTCTTGAAGCCGCTCGTATGGTAGGTATTGAAATTCCTACTCTTTGCTATCTTAAAGAAATCAATGCTATCGGTGCCTGCCGTATTTGTGTTGTTGAAGTTAAAGGTGCAAGAAGCCTTGTTGCTGCTTGTGTATTCCCCGTTAACGAGGGTATGGAAATCTTCACAAATACTCCCAAGGTTATCCAGGCAAGAAAAACAACTCTTGAGCTTATCCTTTCAACTCATAAGAAAGAATGTCTTTCTTGTGTAAGAAGCGGTAGCTGTGAGTTACAGAAACTCTGTAAAGATTACGGTATTGAGGACGAAAACGCATATGCAGGTGACGTTGTTAAGTACGACATCGACGCAAGTGCTACTCATATGTACCGTGATAACGAAAAATGTATCCTCTGCCGTCGTTGCGTAGCAGTTTGTGACAAGGTTCAGTCTGTTGCAGTTATCGGTGCTAACGACCGTGGTTTCGATACACATATCGGTTCAGCTTTCGAGTATAAACTCGGTGACGTTGCTTGTGTAAGCTGTGGTCAGTGTATCACTGCTTGTCCCACAGGTGCTCTTTCCGAAAGAGATGATACTCAGAAAGTATTTGATGCTCTTAACGACCCCACAAAACACGTTGTTGTTCAGACTGCTCCCGCAGTACGTGTTGGCTTAGGTGAAGAATTCGGCTACGAAATGGGTACAATCGTTACAGGCAAAATGGTTGCAGCTCTCAAAATGCTCGGTTTCGACGGTGTGTTTGATACAAACTTCGCTGCTGACCTTACAATTATGGAAGAAGCTACCGAATTCCTCGGCAGACTTAACAAGGGCGAAAATCTTCCCCTTATCACTTCCTGCTCACCCGGTTGGATTAAATTCTGCGAACATTACTATCCCGAATTTATCCCCAATCTTTCATCTTGTAAATCTCCTCAGGGTATGTTCGGCTCAGTAGCAAAAACATACTATGCTGAGAAAATGGGTCTTGACCCCAAAGATATTTTCGTTGTATCTGTTATGCCCTGTACTGCTAAGAAGTTTGAGGCAGAAAGAACAGACCATTCTGCAGTTGCAGGACTCCCTGATATTGATGCTTCTATCACAGTAAGAGAACTTGCAAGAATGATTAAAAAAGCAGGTATCAACTTCAGAATGATTCCCGATGCAGAGTTTGACGCTCCCTTCGGTCTTGCTTCAGGTGCAGGTACTATCTTCGGTGCAACAGGCGGTGTTATGGAAGCTGCTCTTCGTACCGCTTACGAAGTTGTTACAGGTAACGAACTTGAAGATTTCGCAACATTCAACGCAGTTCGTGGTGTTGAAGGCGTTAAAGAGGCTACATACAACCTTAACGGTACAGAAGTTAAAGTTGCAGTTGCTTCAGGTCTTGCAAATGCTAAGAAAGTTCTTGAAATGGTTAAATCCGGCGAAAAGAAATATGATTTTATCGAAATCATGGCTTGTCCCGGTGGTTGCGTAAACGGCGGCGGTCAGCCCATCGTTCCCGCATCTGTTTCAAACTTTGTTGACGTAAGAGCAGAACGTGCTAAAGGTCTTTACAAAGACGACGAAAATCTTCCCTTAAGAAAATCTCATAAGAACCCCGATGTTAAGGCAGTTTATGATGAATTCTTCGGTGAACCCGGAAGCCACAAGGCTCATCACATCCTTCACACAGGCTATACTGAGAGAACAAAATACTAAGATTAAAAGCTCCGCAGAAATGCGGAGCTTTTTAAAATGCAAAATGCAGAATTCAAAATGCAAAATTATCGGGGCAAAGCCGAATTATAGATAAGGTAGTTGTAATGCGAAGATATTGCTTCTATCAAACTAAGAAAAACCGCAAGAGAACTACCCACCACCGCTACGCGGTCCCCCTCCCTATTCGGCAGAGCCGAACAGGGATGATAAGGCTTCGCGTTACAACAACTTTATCTACAATCGGCACGAAGTGCCCCTTTAATTACGCATTACGAATTATGAATTACGAATTTGACTATATATTCCCTTTATGTTAAACTTTAGGTTGGCGGTGATAGTGTGGACGAAATTACAATTAAGCCTGTGGCATATATCAAAAATGCATATAAAGAAAAATTCGGCGTACCCCGTCAAAGCGGACTTGCACCATCGGTTAAATCCGAGATTGAGTTTTGCGATGGGTTTACGGATGAAAATATAATCCGTGGTATTGACCAATACTCACACCTTTGGCTTGTGTGGGGCTTTTCAAAAAATAACGGTCAATGGTCACCTACCGTAAGACCCCCGAGGCTTGGGGGTAACAAAAGGGTGGGGGTTTTTGCGACCCGTTCACCGTTTCGTCCTAACGGTTTGGGGATTTCCTGTGTTAAACTCGAGAGTGTGAAAAAAAGCGGTAATGGTATTACTCTTATAGTATCGGGTGCGGACCTTTCGGACAACACACCCATTTACGATATTAAACCTTATCTTCCTTATGTGGATAGTATACCTGAGGCGGTTGGGGGCTTTTCCGACGAGCATAAAGATGATTTTATTCAGGTGGAATTCAGCGAAAATGCAAAAGGCATTTTGTCGGATGAGCAGATTAAAAATCTTTACGAGATTTTATCCTTAGACCCGCGACCGTCATATCAGGATGACGAAAATCGTATTTATGGGCTTAGTTTCTATGAGTTTCAGGTGAAATTCCGTGTTGAAAATCAAAAGATTTATGTTATTGAGATAACGGGTGATAAGAATTGATATATATTAAACCCTCATTTTATGATAATTTCAAATGTATTGCGTCAAAATGCACCGACAATTGTTGTATCGGTTGGGAAATTGATATTGATGAAGTTTCATTTGATAAATATAACAAACTTCAGGGTGCTTTGGGTGACGAAATACGCAGTAAAATAACAGTTTCCGAGGACGGTAGCAGGTGTTTTGAACTTTCCGAAAATGACCGTTGCCCATTTTTAAATGACAGTAATCTTTGTAGAATTATTATTAATTGCGGTGAGGATGCAATTTGTGATATATGTAAAAATCATCCTCGTTTTTACGAGTGGTTTCCCGGTGTTACGGAGTGCGGTTTAGGTCTTTCCTGTGAGGAGGTGTGCCGTACTCTGCTTCATGACGAAAAGCCTTTTTCATTGATTGAAGAAAACGACGGTGAAGAAATTGTTCTTGATAACGAGGACGATGTGATTGAGTCGGATACATATATTTTCCTTAGTGCATTCCGTGAAAGACTTTTTGATATTTTATTCAGTACCGAAACTGATTTTGAGGAAAAACTTGTAAAGAGTCTTTCGCTTACCGGAAATTTTTGCAATGAACAAATTAAAATCAAAAATTTTAATAACCTTGTTGAAGCATATAAAGAAACCGAACCCATTGATGAACAATGGACGGTTTTTATAGACGGACTTGGTGATAATCTTCAGGATATTTTAAAAATTGAAGATGATTTCAAAAAATCCACTAATAGTGATATGCTTTATTCAAAAATTCTTGCCTATATTATTTACCGTCATTTTATCAAGGCGGTATTTGATGAAAGTGTGAAAGAACGGGTTTGTTTTTCGGTTGAAAGTGTAAGATTTATTTACCTTTGTGATATGAAAACCTTTTTTGAAAAAGGGGATTTGACCTTGAATGACCGAATTGAAAATCTTAAAAACTGGTCCAAGCAAATTGAGTATAGTGAAGAAAATACAGATTATCTGATTTACGGTGATTGATATGGCAAAACAAGAAAAAACAAACGCAATGCGTATTCTTGACCAAAAGAAAATTGAATATATAGTCCACGACTATACCGAAAGTGGTGTAATAGCAGGGGAAGACGTGGCGAATACTCTGGGTGAAGACCCTAAAAAGGTGTTCAAAACCCTTGTAACCGTCGGTAAATCAAAGCAATACTACGTATTTCTTGTGCCCGTTTGCAAAGAACTTAATCTGAAAAAAGCGGCAAAGGCAGTGGGCGAAAAAAGTATTGAAATGATTAAATCAAAAGAACTTTTACCCCTTACGGGATATATACATGGGGGTTGCTCACCCATAGGAATGAAGAAGCTGTTTCCTACTACCGTTGATATATCCGCCCAAAATGGTGACAGGATATATTTCAGTGCGGGTAAAATCGGGCTTCAGGTGGAAATTGCCGTTTCGGATATTAATAAGCTTATAAAAGTTAAATATGACGATATTTGTGATTTATAATTCTTTTTTCGTATTGACACATAAAAAATGATATGGTAATTTGAACTTAAAATATGGATGAGGAGTGACTTTTATGCAGGTTGCTACTAACGTTGGCTTTAGCGTTTTGGGTATTATTATATTTGCATTGATTGCTATTCTTATTGTGGGCGGTCTTGTGGCACTTATAGCGGTACTTGCATCTCGCAAAAACGGCAATGATGACCTTTCGCCCGTTGGCGATGACGGAGTTTTAGGCGACCAAAGGTCATATTTTGACGGTGGATACTTCGGTTACATAGGTCATCAGATTTTATATTGTCTGATATCGGTTTTCTCTTTGGGTATAGCCGTTCCTTGGGCTATGTGTATGATGGAGCGCTGGAGGGTTAACCACACGGTAATAAACGGCAGAAGGCTTAAGTTTACAGGTACCGGCGGTAAGCTTTTCGGTAAATATATTTTAGGTGTAATTCTTACTATAATCACATTCGGTATATATGGTATATGGTTCGGCTTAAGCATTCAGAAGTGGATGACAAGCCACACGGTTTATGCAGATGACCCCGATGAAACTGCAAGTAAGTTTACAGGCGGTGCAGGTGGTTGGTTCGGCTACCACGTGCTTTTCATTGTGCTTTCGCTTGTGACCTTTGGTATAGGTATGCCCTTTGCCATGGTGATGCTTGAAAGGTGGAAGCTTTCAAACACCGTAATCGGTGGAAGTCCCTTGGCATTCAACGGTTTAGGTGGCAGACTCTTCGGCAAAATGCTTCTTTGGGCATTGCTTAGTGTTGTAACCTTCGGTATATTTGATTTGTTCGTTTACGTTAAATACCTCAGATGGGTCGGCGTAAATACGGATGCATTGTACAGAACGGAAGAGTACAAAAAATTCAGCAGAGAGCAGGAAAAATTTGCTCTTGAAAACGTAGCCGCTTACGGTCTTGCCGCCAATAATACGGAGCTTGATAAATTACGAAGCGGTGTCAAGGGCGACGAAAGCCCTGACGAAATCAAGATAATGGCACAAAACGGCAATATCTATGCTTCGTATATATATGCCTGTGAGCTTATTAATTCCCGCGGCAATGATGATGAGGAAGCTATTGAATTGCTCAGAACATCCGCTTACGGCGGATATCATCAGGCAATGCTCTATTATGCTTACTACGTTAAAGAGTACAGTGAGCAGGAATATATTGACCTTGTTAAGGGTTCGGCAAAAGCGGGGAATTATGAGGCAAGTCGCATACTTAAGGAATATTATGAGGCACTTGCTTACGAATTTAAAAATGCCGATGATGAGCGTTGTGTTGATGCATTGAGAGAGGCGGCATATTGGTTTAAGGTTGCCGTAAGTCAGGGCAATTATCCCAACGAGGATACAACCTTTGAATATGAAAAAATGCTTGATACCATTGCTATGTGGAAGGCATCGGGCGTTGAACCCAAAAAGGGTGGAGCAGGTGTTGTAGTTGGTGCAATTCTTGGTGTAATAGCACTTGTAGGTGTTTTAGGTGTCGGTGCATTTGCACTTCTTGCAATTTTCGGCGTTTCAGTTCCTCTTTTAGGTAGTTTTGGAGGTCATACGGTTGATTACGTTGACCCCACACCCTATGAGGATTACGTAGATGACTACGATGATTATGATTATTACGATGGTTCAACTCCCGAAGAGGTTACCGAGAATACCGACGTATACGTTCCTTACGTTACAGGCTTCCCTGAATCAGATGCGGTAAGTCTGATTGAATCAGTTGGCTTGATTTGTGAGATTACATATACCGAAACCTCGGATTATACAGAGGGTACGGTAATTTCAAGTTCATACTCTGATGGAGATTTACTCGAAAAGGGTTCAACCGTTATTTTGGAAATTGCCATAGCACCCCAATACCCCGACCTTACAAGAAGCAGGGCATTTGAGCTTGTTAATAATTGGAATTATGCGACATCGTTTTTGTATCATTATTTCGAAAGTAAAGGTATGATTGATTGCTCTAACCCTTATGAGTTGGCAGTTTTTGATGGTATGCAGATTGTGGAGTGCGGTTCGGTTCCGTGTGTTAATACATGGGAGGATTTACGAAAAGCGTTATCATCAGATTTTACATATAATTATATTGATGATACATTTACACAAACGTATTCGTCAGATGTACCGGGAAATACTACGTATGCAGGTGATTGGTTTAAAGCTGATGGCACAATTTATTATGTGCCTAATTATGGTATGGGCTTCTACGATATGGACATTAATACTATGTCTATGGAGGAAGTGGGACCCGGTAGATACAGGGTTATATGTAATGGTGGAGCACCATCGCCTGAATATTATGGTAACCCGTATGAGTTTGAAATTGTGTACGATGGTACTGATGGCGAGTATAAAATAGATACCTGCAATTTAACATAAAGCTAAATGAAAAGTCTCTTAAAGTTCACTGACTTTAAGAGACTTTTTTATAATATGCTTTTTATTTCTTCCAACTTGTTCACTATGTACGTGGGCTCGATGTCCTCGGGTAAAGGGTCACCGTTTTTATTGAACCATATTGTGTCGATGCCGTAATTTATGCCCCCGATAATATCAGCCGAAAGACTGTCGCCTATAAGTAAGGTGTCACCCTTAGGGGGATTACCGAGCCTTTCAAAGCAATAGTCGAAAAACTCCTTGGCGGGTTTAGGTATACCTATATCCTCAGATACAAAAATACCATCAAAATACTTTTCAAAATCACCGATTTTAAGTCGGCTTTCCTGAACAAATCTGAATCCGTTTGAAACTATGCAGAGCGTATATTTACCCTGAAGATAGTCGAGTAACTCATAGGCACCCTCAACGGGGCAGGCGTAGCGTGCCACACCGTTTTCAAACATTTCTTCAAGAATTGTGCCGTCATAGTCAATGCCGAGCCTTCCGAGAATTATGTTCCATCTGTCGGCTCGTAATTGGGCCTTGGCAATTTCACCTTTTTCAAGACGTTTCCATATTTTAACGTTTTCCTCAATGAAGGTTTCAAATACCTTGGGGGTATATGTAAAGCCCAATTCAGCGAATGCATCAATAACGGAATGACGGGCGCACTCGTTAAAATCAATAAGGGTGTTATCAAGGTCAATGAGTATAATTTTCTTTTTCATAATTACCTTTCAAAAAAGACTGTCGAGAAAATCGGCAGTCCTTTTCAGTTATTAAAGTTTTTCGATTTTTTCTGCAACTGAGTCCAACCAATCGCCTTCGAAAAGCTCAATTGCACCTGCGTCAACTGCTGCTGCAAGTTTGTTATTAATGGGAATCTGAGCCACGGTATCAACATTATATGATTTTGCAATTTCTTTAATATGGCTTTCACCGAAGATGCTATGCTTCTTGCCACAATCGGGGCAGAGGAAGTAAGCCATATTCTCCGCAAGAGCAATAACGGGGATGTTCATAAGCTCAGCCATTTTAACTGCCTTTTCAACAATCATACCTACAAGCTCCTGAGGTGAGGCAACAATAACAATGCCGTCAACGGGAAGGCTCTGGAATACAGTAAGCGGTACGTCACCTGTTCCGGGGGGCATATCAACAAACATAAAGTCAACGTCATTCCATATAACGTCGGTCCAGAACTGCTTTACTGCACCTGCAATAACGGGACCGCGCCATACAACGGGGTCGGTGTCGTTTTCGAGAAGAAGGTTTACGGACATAATTTCAATGCCGGTTTTTGTTCTGCATGGGATAATACCGGTTTCTGTTCCCATCGCTTTCTCTTTAATGCCGAAAGCCTTGGGGATTGAGGCGCCTGTAATATCCGCGTCAAGAATAGCGGTTTTATAGCCCTTTCTCTGCATTGAAACGGCGAGAAGTGTAGTAACTAAGGATTTACCTACGCCACCTTTACCGCTGACAACACCGATTACTTTTTTAATATTTGAAAGCTCATGGGGTTTTTCAATTAAGCTTTCGGGTTCTTTTCTTGAAGAGCAGTTCTGTGAACAGGTACTGCAATTGTGAGTACATTCACTCATTTTATTCATCTCCTGATTTTATATTGTTCCTTCGTAAAAGGCTTTTTTAAACCATACATCCTCTACTTCAAACTCTTTGTGATTAAGGTACTCTAAAATACCTGCATCACTATTGAAATCGAAAGCAAGTTTATATGAGTAAAGGAATTGCTTTTTGTAAGAGCCGAACTCTTTATTCTGTGCGTTAGTGCCGTATTTTCCGTCACCTAAAAGGGGATTTCCAAGATGTGAAAAATGGGCTCTTATCTGGTGGGTACGCCCTGTGAGAAGTTCAACTTCAACTAATGACAGACCATCTTTATACCCTAAAACTTTATATTTTGTGGATATGTGCTTGGTATTGTCACCTGATTTATCGCTGACGTAAACCCGATTTTGCTTTTCGTTCTTTTGCAGATATCCCTCAATAATACCGCTTTCTCTTTTTAGTTTGCCTATTACTACACATAAATATAATTTGTGTAGTTCACGGTTTTTGAGTTTTTCGTTAAGAATACGTAAAGCCTCGGAGTTTTTAGCACCGATTATAATACCGCAGGTATTTCTGTCAATTCGATTAACAAGAGCCGGTGCAAATGAAGTTTCGCTATCGGGGTTGTATTCACCCTTTTCATATAAATAACGTTTTACGCGGGTTATTGCCGTGTCCGTATAATTACCCTCATCCGGGTGGGACAAAAGACCCGCAGGTTTGTCTATAAGAATGATGTTTTCATCCTCATAAACTATTTTTAAATTCTTACCCGCATTTAAAAAGTCATAGCGGGGTTTAACAGGCTCGAAAAATTCGTCGTTAATATAAAGTGTTACAACGTCTCCTTCATTTAACCTGTATGAAATCTCGGAACGTTTGGAATTAACTTTTATACGCTTACTGCGTATGTACTTATACATCAGGGATTGGGGCAGTAGGGGAAATGACTTAGTAAGATACTTATCAAGTCTCTGACCCGAATCATTTTTATTTATTGTAAATTCTCTCATTTTGCTTTCAGTTCCTCGGCAATCTTTTCTAATTTTTTAAAACGTCTGCTGACGGCGGAACGTGAAAGCTCAGGAGTCATAAGCTTACCCAATTCATCCAAAGATATATCGGGATTTTCAAGTCTTAAGGAGCAAAGCTTTGAAAGATCCTCGGTCATATCATTAAGTGATATTTTCTTAAGAACTTCTTCAATAAGTGCAACCTGTTTAAGTCCCGCTTCAATTGAACGGCTCATATTGGCGGATTCGAAATTGGAGCGACGGTTAATCTGGTTTTTTAAGTCCTTTATAGCACGGGTATGCATTACGGATAAAAAGGCGTTATTAGCACCCATAGTACCTATGAAATCCTCAACGGATTCCGCATCCTTACTATATAAAACATAACCGTTGTTGCGGATTATCTTTTTTGCTTTAAGACCGATATCGGTAATTATCTGCATAAGGTCATCACAGAGTTTTGACTTTTGCACATTGAACTCAATGTGATAATCTTTCTGGGGGTCGGTTACACTTCCGCAAACTAAAAAAGCACCTCTGAGAAAAGCTCTTGAACAACAGTCATCATTAGTTTGCTCAAGGTTTGCAAGATTTACTCTTAAAGCCAGTTCCTTGCCCGTATAACCGAAATAATCGAGTATTTTTAAACGGTCGCTTTTATCGGGGATACTGACCTTGTATTTACCTGCACTTGTGCAAGTAAGGGTAGGGGTTACCTCCGTTAAATCACGTATACAGGCACAGTATCTTTCGGCGATTTCTTTTAACTCCGTCATAAGGGAGATTTCCGTAATTGAAAAGGCTCTTCCGAAAATAAGCATACCGAAAGCCTCCGCCTTGTAGCAACAGGCGGAGGATATTGATTGTGTTAGTTCGTTTTTAACATCTGACGAAAAAGACATATTTTACCTCAAAACAATAACTTCGGGTTCAAGGGTGACTCCGGTTTCATTCTTTACGGTTTCGCCAATAAAATCAATAAGGTTTAATATATCGGTGGATGTAGCACCGCCTTTATTTATTACGAAACCTGCGTGTTTTTCGCTGACCTGAGCACCGCCCACGGATTTACCTTTAAGATTACATTGCTCAATAAGAGCGCCTGCAAAATATCCCTCGGGACGTTTGAATGTGCTTCCTGCACTGGGGTATTCAAGGGGTTGTTTATCCTTTCTTCTGCCAAGGAAGTCATCCATACGAGCCTTTATATTTTCGCGGGTGTCGGGGGTGAGTTTAACTTTACCGCCTAAAATAATACAAGAGTTATTTTTATACACCGAGTGACGGTATGAAAGGTCCGCATCCTTTGCTGAGATGGTTTCATTTTTCATATCGGGGGTAAGGTGAGTAATCTGGGTTAAAACATCTTTCATCTCACCGCCGTAAGCACCGGCGTTCATATATATTGCGCCGCCTAAAGTGCCGGGAATACCGAATGCAAACTCAAGACCGCTAAGGTTGTTTTCGAGAGCAAATCGGCAAAGAGAAACCAGGTTTACACCCGCAGAAAAACTGATGGTGTTTTCATCTTCAAGTTCAATTGAAGACATTTTGTCACCGATTATAATAACGGCTTTTTTGATTCCCTCGTCGGGGACTAAAACATTGGTACCGTTACCTAAAATAACAAAGGGGATATTAAGTTCCTTTGCCTTGTTAATTATAAGGATAATTTGCTCGGTATCTTTTGGGGAAAGTCTGATACCACATGGACCACCCGTTTTAAAGGAGGTGTGTAAACTCATCTGTTCGCCCAAAGCCGCGTCGCAATTTATACTTTCGGCATAGTTGTATAATTCTTGAAAAGTATTATTCATATTCACCATTATTCGTCAAGTAATGCGGCACCGATAATACCCGCGTCATTACCAAGTGCGGCAGGAAGAATGTTAGCCTGTTTTTCGGCATAAACGCTATAACGTTCCGCTTTAACCATATCACGAATAGGTTTAAGTATCTTTTCACCCTGACCGCTGATACCGCCACCGATACAAACTGCCTCGGGCTGAAGTGCGTTAATAACATTAGCAAGACCGACAGCAACATAATAAAGGTATCTGTCAACAACTGCTTTTGCGGTTTCGTCACCCATATCAAGAGCTTCGAAAATTGTTTTACCTTCAACTTTATTAAGGTCACCGTCGCAGGTCTGCCATAAAAGACTTGCTTTGTTACCCTGCATTGCTTCAACTGCCTGTGAAACAAGTGCGGTTGCAGATGCGTATTTTTCCCAACATCCCTTTCTGCCACAGTTACAGGGGATACCGTCAACATTGATTACCATATGACCCATTTCACCACCGCAGAAGTTACTGCCGCGATAAATCTTACCGTCAATAATAATACCGCTACCTACACCTGTACCGAGTGTTACGGCTACAAAGTTTTTAACACCGTTACCGCAACCTGCTACCGCTTCACCCAATGCAGCTGCGTTAGCATCGTTTTCAAGGTAAACGGGTTTTTTAAGTCTTTCTTCAAGCATATCCTTTGCGGGTACGTTGTGGAATTTAAGGTTATTTGAAAATTCAATAGCACCTGTATCCTTATTAACTGAGCCGGGTGTACCGATACCTACTGAAACGATTTCATCATAATTTATACCTGCGTTTACAACCGCCATATCAACCGCTTCTTTGATTGAATCAAAAATTGCTTCTGCAGGACGGGGAGCACGGGTTTTAACTTTGCCCCTGCCGATAATTTTGTAGTTTTCGTCAATAACACCTACGGCGATATTTGTTCCGCCAAGGTCAACACCTATTCTGTACATAAATATAGTCTCCTTGTGATAAAGTTTTAAACATTAATTAAGGCTTAGTGCCATACTTCCAATTCTTTAGGGTCGGGATATACCTCGCCCATACCCAACTGTTGCATAAGCTCACGTGCCGCATTGTAACCCATACGTTTCTGACGGTTGTTCATTGCCGCAATCTCAATGATAATGGCAAGATTTCGACCGGGTTTTACGGGTACAACCGTAGCGGGAACTTTGATACCGAGAATATTGAAATATTCGTCCTCAAGACCCAACCTGTCGTATGCTTTTGAGCTGTCCCATTGCTCAAGTTGAATTACCATATTGATTTTTTCGGTAAGTTTAACTGAACCGATACCGAAAATGTTTCGGGCGTTAACTATACCGATACCGCGTAACTCAATAAAGTGACGGATATTATCGGGTGCAGCACCAACGAGAGTTCTGGATGAAACCTTACGGATTTCAACTGCATCATCGGCAATAAGACGATGACCTCTTTTAATAAGCTCAACGGCGGTTTCACTCTTACCGACACCACTGTCACCTAAAATAAGTATACCTTCACCGTAAACCTCAACCATAACACCGTGACGTGTTATACGCTCCGCAAGTTCGGTATTGAGATAGGATATAAGGGTTGCCATAATTTCCGATGTGGGCTCGGCAGTCCTGAGAAGGGGTACTTCGTATTTCTCAGCCATTTCGAGCATTACGGGTAATATGTCAATATTACGGGTAATAATTACAACGGGCGGTTTAAGACTGAAGAACAGTTCAACCCTTTCGCGCTGGGTATTTTCGTCCAGCTCAGTGAGATAGCTCATCTCAGCAAGACCTACGAATTCAACACGCAACGGGTCAAAGTATTTTTCGTAACCTGCAAACATAAGACCGGGACGGTTAACGTCCTGGGAACGGATTACCAATTCGCTTTCGGGTTTGTCAGGCATATATATTGTTTCAAGGGAATGAGCCTTGATAACTTTGCTTAATGCTACTGAGTATTTTCCTGCCAAAAAAACGCCTCCTTACATATTATTGTATTTATACATTATTATATCACCCAATATTTGTTAATGCAATATATGAATGAAAAATTAATTAGGAATGAGGAATGGCACTTGTGCCAACTAAGTTTGCCTGATGGCAAGTGAAGTTACTTCGTAGTGAAGTTGCAGAGCAGTGAAGTTTGCTTCGCAAGTGATTTTGAGGCAAACTTAACTTCACTTTTATAGACAGATAAAAACTTCACTGTGCTTTAGCACAACTTCACTTTTTGTGTAATAAAAAACTTCACCGTAAGGGCAAAGCCGATTATAATATTCACTTCGTGAAGCGATATACCTTCGGTGCGATATGTTGACACGCGATATATCCCTTGGATGCGATATATTTTGCTGACGCAAAATGTGATTATAATAGCTAACACAATTCTGATAATTACGCATTACGCATTATAATCGGCGTTAGCCCCTATAATTTTGCATTTTGCATTTTTTAAAAAAGGTATTGACAACCCCGAACCCCCGTGCTATAATTGTGCCACCTCTCGGAGAGGGTTCTTTTTTTGTGCCCTGATTTTCTCACAGTCAGTAATCAATTAAAGTACAACTCCTCGGATGAAAGGGGATAGGCTCCGTTCACCGTTTGAGAGGGAGGCTAATCAAAAATTGGAGGTGCCGTTAGTGAGAGTTAAAATTACACTTTCCTGCACAGAATGTAAGCAACGTAATTACAACACTATGAAGGAAAAGAAAAACAACCCCGACAGGTTGGAGATGAAGAAGTATTGCAGATTCTGCAAGAAACACACTCTCCACAGAGAAACAAAGTAAGGAGGTAACAACATGGCTGACGATAAAAACAAGAAAGTAGCCAAAGCTACCTCGGAGACTGCTAAGTCCGACAAGAAAGAAAAGAAGGACAAAAAGCCTTCTAAGTTCTCACCCAAGAATATCTTCAAAGGTATTGCTAAGTTCTTCAAAGACCTTCGCGGTGAAACAAAGAAGATTGTTTGGCCTTCACGCCAGATGGTTCTTAAGAGCACCGGTATCGTACTTGCTGCGATCCTTGTAATCGGTGCAGGCATTTGGATTATTGACTTTGCTTTATCAAGCGGTGTTACAGCTATCAATGATGCTGCCGCTAACAGAGAAACAACTGTTGAATCAACAGTTGCCGAATCAGAGTCAACAACCGCCGCTTGAACTGATTCCTGACATCAGTATTTTCGGAGGTACACAATGGCTGTAGAAGCAAGATGGTATATTATCCACACCTATTCCGGTTACGAGAACAAGGTTGCGGAGAATATCGAAAAAATCGTTGAAAACCGTAAGATGCACGACAAAATCTTCGGAGTATGTATTCCCGTTGAAAAGGTTGTTGAGGTCCGCGAGGATAAAACAGTCGAAGTAGAGAGAAAAATATTCCCCGGTTATGTTGTTGTTAAACTTGCAGTTGAATACAGCGACAAAGAGGGCGAAGAAAATGTCCTCAAGGTGCCCGATGAAACATGGCACGCAATCCGTTACACACGCGGTGTTACCGGTTTCGTAGGTCCCGACGGCAAACCCGTTCCGCTTACTGCTGACGAGGTTCGTAAGTTAGGTATCGAAGAAGCAGGCGACGAAGAAGGCTCTGCTAAAACTGTTACAGAGGTTTCTTACAGTGTTGGCGATTTCGTTACAATTACCGAGGGTCTTATGGAAGGCAACTCAGGTGTTGTTGAAACTATCGACACAGATAACGGTGTTGTAAGAGTTATCGTTTCATTTATGGGTAAAGAAGCTCCCATTGAGCTTCCCCTTAATCAGGTAAAAAAGGCGATTGACTGATAATCGCGAATTAAATTTGGTAATCAGCGGTATATTCGCTGTTATATGCGATGCAATGCGTCGCGTGTGGGAGGAGTAAGACGAGCTTCTTATTCCGCCATACCACGAATTTTGGAGGTGCAAAACATGGCTCAAAAGGTTGTAGGTCTTATTAAACTGCAAATTCCCGCCGGTAAAGCAACCCCGGCTCCCCCTGTTGGTCCTGCTTTAGGTCAACACGGTGTAAACATCATGGCATTCACAAAGGAATTCAATGAGCGTACCAAAAATGATATGGGTCTCATTATTCCCGTTGTTATCACTGTTTACGCTGACCGTTCTTTCTCTTTTATTACAAAGACTCCGCCTGCTGCTGTTCTTATCAAGAAGGCTTGCGGTATTGAAAGCGGTTCGGGTGTTCCGAATAAAACAAAGGTTGCAACAATTACCGGAGAGCAAGTAAGAAAAATCGCAGAACAGAAAATGCCCGATCTTAACGCTGCTTCAATTGAAGCTGCTATCTCAATGGTAGCAGGTACAGCTCGTAGCATGGGCGTTACTGTTGTAGATTAATGCTCCCGGGTGGGAGGTAAATCCGATTTAACCACTCTATTGGGAGGAAAAGAATTATGAAACATGGTAAAAAGTATGTTGAGAGTGCAAAACTCGTAGACAAAACAAAATTCTACGAAGTTAAAGAAGCTCTCGAACTTGCAACAAAAACTGCAAGTGCAAAATTTGATGAAACTGTTGAAATGCATATCCGTCTTGGTGTTGACTCCCGTCACGCTGACCAGCAGGTTAGAGGTGCGGTTGTTCTCCCCAACGGTACAGGTAAAAAAGTTCGCGTAGCTGTTTTCGCAAAGGGCGATGCTGCCAAAGCTGCAGAAGCAGCAGGTGCAGATATCGTTGGCGATATGGATCTTGTTGAAAAAATCCAGGGTGGCTTCATGGACTTCGACGTATGTATTGCAACACCCGACATGATGGGTCTCGTTGGTCGTTTAGGTAAAGTTCTTGGTCCCAGAGGTCTTATGCCCTCTCCCAAGGCAGGTACTGTTACACCTGATGCTGCTAAGGCTGTTGAAGAAGCTAAAGCAGGTAAAATCGAGTATCGTCTTGATAAAACAAACATCATCCACTGCCCCATCGGTAAAGCTTCTTTCGGTGGCGACAAGCTCACTGAAAATGCTAACGCTCTTCTTGATGCTGTTATCAAAGCAAAACCCGCTGCAACAAAGGGTACTTACATCCGTTCATGCGTAGTTGCTACTACAATGGGCCCCGGTATCCGTGTTAACGCTGCTAAGCTTACAGGTACTGTTTCTAACGAAGACTAAAAAAATACTTGACATACCGTTAATGGTGTGTTAAACTACTTGTGCTGTTCTAAAGACAGCAGGTGCAAATTTTGTTTAATGGTCTTGAACCGCCTGCCGAGGAATGTGCTTAATTACTTGATTTATTAGGTAAATTATGCCCTCCTCGTATTGCGCGGGGAGGGCATTTAAATTTGGCAAAATAATGTAACGGAGGTGAATTTATTTGCCAAGCGTAAAAGTTTTAGAAGCTAAAAAAGCTGAGGTTGCTGCTATTGCAGACAGACTTCAGAATGCATGTGCAGGTGTTATCGTTGACTACAGAGGTATCAACGTTGCTGACGACACAGTTCTTCGTAAAGAACTTCGTGAAGCAGGTGTTGAATACACTGTTACAAAGAACACAATGATCGGACTCGCTATTAAGGGTACTGACCTTGAGGGTCTTTCAGAGTGTCTCGAAGGTACAACAGCTCTTGCTACATCTACTGATGACTATGTTGCAGCTGCAAGAATTCTTAGCAAGTTCGCTTCAACTCACGAGAATTTCAAGGTTAAGAGTGGTTTCCTTGATAACGAGGTTATCAGTCTCGACAAAATCGACAGTCTCGCAAAACTTCCCTCAAGAGAAATTTTGCTTGCTACTGTTTGCAACGCATTCAACGCTCCTATTTCTGCATTTGCTCGTGCAGTTCAGGCTATCGTTGACAAGAGTGGCGAAGCCACAGCAGAGGCAGCAGCTGAATAATTGCTGTATTAAAAATTAAGAAATAAAAATTTAGCCTATTACGGCAAAATAATTGGAGGAAAATAAAATGGCATCTGAAAAGATTACTGCTATTATTGAAGAATTAAAAGTACTTACAGTTCTCGAGCTTTCTGAACTCGTTCACGCTGTAGAAGAAGAATTCGGCGTATCTGCTGCAGCTGCAGTTGCAGTAGCAGCTCCCGCTGAAGCAGCAGCCGCTGTTGAAGAGAAAACAGAATTTGACGTTGTACTTGCTGAAGTTGGTGCAAACAAAATTGCTGTTATCAAAATCGTTCGTGAAATCACAGGTCTCGGTCTTGCTGAAGCAAAAGCTAAGGTTGACAGCGCTCCCGCTACAATCAAAGAAGCAGCTTCTAAAGACGACGCTGATGCTATCAAGGCAAAACTTGAAGAAGCAGGCGCAAAAGTTGAACTTAAGTAATTTAAGTTTAAAAAGATTTTTACCCAAGTTGTCAAAAGGCAACTTGGGTTTTCTTATTTTAGTGTCGATTATTGTTGTTTTTTGTAAAATGTTGTGATAATATTAGTTTAACAACATATTTATTGGAGGAATATTATGTTCTGTTCTAATTGCGGAAGTAATGTGGAGGAAGGTACTTTCTGTCCTATCTGCGGTGCACAGGTAGAAGAAAATGCCGGAAACAATACAATGGAAACAGAAGTTGTGAAGGTTACTGAGGCTCCCGACCCTAAAGAAAATAACGATGATAGTGAAAAGAAAAAACAGAAAAAAGTGCTTACTCCCGAGGAACAAGCACAAAGGAAAAAGGTTATTACTAAATTAATTGTTGCAGGTAGCTTCTTCCTTTTTGCCATGTCCATGCTCTTTGTTGCAATTTTCGTTGGCTTTCTTGCTATAAATAACCCTGCTAATGAAATTTTGGAAAATTTGGAAAACGGATATTACTACTCTGCTTCAAGTATCTATGAAAATGATATGAACAGTAAGCCCAACAAGAAGCTTGTTGAGGGTCTTAATGAAAGACTTGATGATATCTGGGCTGAATATCAGAGTGATTCTTATTCTTACTACGACGATATTGGAGATGAGCTTGAAACTATTGAGGAAATGAATATTGAAGAGATTTCCGAAAAACTTCAGGAAACCATTACCAATGTAGAAACATTGCACAATTCCCGCGAAGCGTTTGAAGAGGCTCAAAGTGAGGAATATTACGAGGATTATGTGGATGCAATCTATTATTACGGTCAGGTTATTGCCACTGATTCCAACTATGAGGCCGCACAGGAAAAAATAAAAGAATTGATGCCCATATACAGAAGTGGAATTTTCGATTCTGTTGACGACAAGACAGACTACGGCTACTATTCATCAGCTTTTGAAATCCTTCTTGATGCCAAGGAAGCTTTCCCCAATGATACTGAAATAAACCAAAAAATTACCGACTGTGAAGCATTGGTTGTCAGCGAGGCAGACAAGCTTGTTGCCGAAAAGAAGTATGATGATGCAATCGAGCTTGTCGGTGAGGCGATGGACGGTTATCCCGAAAGCGAGACCCTCAATGCAAAGCTTGAATCAATTCAAAAGGGCAGACCCGTTTACCTGCAGGATTTAACTACTTCGCTTACATCTAAAAACTATGATTATGACAGCGGAAGCTTCACTGATGCAAACGGCGTTGAGCATGACGGTAAATTTAAGTTTGACCCCGGTCTTGACGAGGGAAAGACAGCTAACGCAGAGTTTTATTTGGAAAAAAAGTACACCAAGTTTACCGCAACATTTGTTCCCAACTCATCAACAAATGACAAGGAAAAATTCAAAATCGAAGTCCTTGTTGACGGTAAGGTAGTTAAAACAATTAAAAACTTTACATTTAAGAGCAAAAATGAGATAATTGAGCTTGATATTACAGGGGCAAGTAAAATTGAAATCAGGGTTAAATCCACCGATTGGAACTACTATAACTACATAAGCATGACGGACGCTTGTGTGTACCAATAATTGAATAATCACAACAGGGCAGAGGTGCATTTGTGGCATCTCTGCTTTTTTATTTTAATTTTTGAAAAATAAGTTAAATTTCTTCTTGACAATTGATTGACAATGGTATAAAATATATACTCAACTATAATGGATTATTAGTGTTAGTATGTTTTTTCGCAAGAAGAAAAAGCCACTAAAATCCCTTAAAAATAGCGTTAATTATTTCTTTTTTGACTGTTTTTTCAAGCGGTAAAAAAGAATTTTAATAAGAACGGAGTGATGTGTTTTATGGCGAACGTAAAACCCGTAAAGCTCGGTAAAAATACCAGAATGAGTTTTGCAGGAATCAATGAGGTTATGCAGATGCCCAACCTTATTGAAGTACAGAAGAACTCATACAAATGGTTCCTTGATGTCGGGCTTAGAGAAGTTTTCCGTGATATTGATGAAATTACGGACTACACGGGTAATCTTGTCCTTACGTTTATTGACTATCGTATGGATGAGAAGCCGAAGTACAGTGTTGCTGAATGTAAGGAGAGAGACGCTACCTACTCTGCTCCTTTAAGAGTGTTGGCAAGACTTTACAACAAAGAAACCGGTGAAATCAAAGAGAACGAAGTATTTATGGGCGATTTCCCCATTATGACAGACAGCGGTACTTTCGTTATCAACGGTGCAGAGCGTGTTATTATCTCTCAGCTCGTTCGTTCACCCGGTGTATACTACGGTTTTACCTATGATAAAAACGGTAAAAAGCTTTTCACCTCAACTGTTATTCCTAACAGAGGTGCTTGGCTTGAGTACGAAACTGACCAGAACGATATTTTCAATGTAAGAATTGATAAGAACAGAAAGCTTCCTATCACTACATTTATCCGTGCTCTCGGTCTTTCTTCAAATAATGACATCCGCGAATTCTTCGGCGATGATGACAGAATTGAAGCTACTCTTGAAAAAGATACTACCAAAAATACCGAGGAAGCTTTACTCGAAGTTTACAGAAAGCTTCGTCCCGGTGAACCCCCCACACTTGAATCTGCTGAGACTCACGTAAATAACCTTTTCTTTGACCCTCACAGATACGATATCTCAAGAGTTGGTAGATACAAATATAATAAGAAACTTGCTCTCGTTGACAGAATTGAGGGCGGTGTTTCTGCAAACGATGTTTTCAGTCCCTTCACAGGCGAACTTCTTGTAGCAGCAGGGGAGAAGATTACATCAGAACTCGCTGAAAAAATCGACCGTGCAGGTGTTAAGGAAGTAACTCTTGATGTTGAAGGTAAACTTGTAAAGGTTATCTCCAACAACATGGTTGATCCCCTTGACTTCATTGAAGGCGTTACAAGAGAGCAGCTCGAAGAAATTGCTATTAACGAGAAGGTTAGATTCTCTGTACTCAAAGAGATTATCGAAGAATACGGCGACGATACAGAAATCCTTCTTGAACAGATGGCTCTTCGTTGCGATGACCTTATTCCCAAACACATTATTATTGATGATATTTTTGCATCAATTAACTACCTTAACTGTCTCGGTAACGAGCTCGGTAATATCGATGATATTGACCATCTCGGCAACCGTCGTATCCGTTCAGTAGGTGAGCTTCTTCAGAACCAGTTCAGAATCGGTTTCACCAGAATGGAAAGAGTTGTTCGCGAAAGAATGACACTCCAGGCTCAGGAGCCCGACAAAGCTACTCCCGCAGCACTTATTAATATCAGACCCGTTATGGCGGCTATCAAAGAGTTCTTTGGTTCATCACCCCTTTCACAGTTCATGGACCAGACAAACCCCCTTGCTGAGCTTACCCATAAACGTCGTCTTTCCGCATTGGGTCCCGGCGGTCTTTCCCGTGACCGTGCAGGTTTCGAAGTTCGAGACGTTCATTACAGCCACTACGGTAGAATGTGTCCCATTGAAACTCCTGAAGGTCCCAACATCGGTCTTATTTCTTACCTTGCTACATTTGCAAGAATTAACAAATACGGCTTTATTGAAGCACCTTTCCGTAAAATCGACAAGAAAACAGGTAAGGTTCTTGATGAGGTTGAGTATATGACAGCTGACGTAGAGGATAATTACTGCGTTGCACAGGCTAACGAACCCCTTGATGAAAATAACTTCTTTATGAATGAACGTGTAACTGTACGTTACCGCGACGAATTCCGTGAAGTTCCCCCCAGTCAGGCAGACTATATGGACGTTTCACCCAAGATGGTTGTTTCCGTTGCTACTGCAATGATTCCCTTCCTTGAAAACGACGACGCTAACCGTGCTTTGATGGGTTCAAACATGCAGCGTCAGGCTGTTCCGCTTCTTAAAACTGAATCTCCCATCGTTGGTACAGGTATGGAATACAAAGCCGCAGTTGATAGTGGCGTTGTTGTACTTGCTAAACGTGACGGTGTAGTTTCAAAAGTAAGCGCTAAGAAAGTTGAAATTCTCACAGATAACGGTGAAACAGACGTTTACGAACTTATTAAGTTTATGCGTTCTAACCAGGGTACTTGTATCAACCAGCGTCCCGTTGTTGAAATCGGTGAGAAAATTAAAGCAGGTGACGTTATTGCCGACGGTCCTGCTACATCACAGGGTGAAATTTCACTCGGTAAGAATGCCCTCGTTGGCTTTATGACCTGGGAAGGTTATAACTACGAAGACGCGGTTCTTCTTAACGAAAAAATGGTTCGTGATGACGTTTATACTTCAGTTCATATTGAGGAACACGAAGTAGAAGCAAGAGATACTAAACTCGGACCTGAAGAAATTACAAGAGATATTCCCAACGTTGGTGAAGATGCTCTTGCAAACCTTGATGAAAACGGTATTATCAGAGTCGGTGCTGAAGTTCACTCGGGCGATATCCTTGTTGGTAAGGTTACACCCAAGGGTGAAACAGAATGCACTCCCGAAGAAAGACTTCTTCGCGCTATCTTCGGTGAAAAGGCTCGTGAAGTCAGAGACTCATCTCTCAGAGTTCCCCACGGTGAATACGGCGTTGTTGTTCAGGTTGAAGTATTTACAAGACAGAACAGTGACGAGCTTAACCCCGGTGTTAACAAAGTTGTTCGTTGTTATATCGCCCAGAAACGTAAAATCAGCGTCGGCGATAAGATGGCGGGTCGTCACGGTAACAAGGGTGTTGTTTCCCGTATTCTTCCCCAGGAGGATATGCCCTTCCTTCCCGATGGTACTCCTCTTGACATCGTTCTTAACCCCTTGGGCGTTCCCTCACGTATGAACATCGGTCAGGTACTTGAAGTTCACCTTGGTTACGCTGCAAGAGCTCTTGGTTATAAGGTTATGACTCCCGTATTTGACGGTGCTCACGAAAAAGATATCCGTGAAATGCTTGAGGAAGCAAACCTTTCAACAGACGGTAAAACATGGCTTACTGACGGTAGAACAGGTAGAAAGTTCGATAACCCCGTTACAGTTGGTATAATGTATTACCTTAAACTTCATCACCTTGTTGATGATAAGATTCACGCACGTTCAACAGGTCCTTACTCACTCGTTACCCAGCAGCCCTTGGGCGGTAAAGCTCAGTTCGGTGGCCAGCGTTTCGGTGAAATGGAAGTTTGGGCACTTGAAGCTTACGGTGCGGCTTATACTCTTCAGGAAATCCTTACTGTTAAGTCAGACGACGTTGTTGGTCGTGTTAAAACCTACGAGTCAATCGTTAAGGGTTATAACATTCCCAAGCCCGGTGTACCTGAATCATTTAAGGTTCTTATTAAAGAACTTCAGTCACTCGGTCTTGATGTACGTGTACTTGATAAGGATAGTAACGAAATTGACCTCAGACAGAACTTCGATGATGAAGTTATCCTTCCCGTTGTTGATAACACCGAGCTTGATGACGCTTTCTCAAGCGTTAACGATGCTGAGGATGCAGACGGTTGGACTGTAACAGACGAAGACACTAAGGATGATTACGCTTTCGCAGTTGAGAGCTTAGAAGAGTCATTCGACGAGGAAGATTTCTAATTAAAAATCCATCCGAATTTTTACAGGAAGAAGGGTTATTCATATATGGCATACGATTCAGTTAACGTAACTGTTGAAGATAACAACATTGATTTTGAATCGATAAAAATAGGACTCGCTTCTCCGGACCTCATAAGAGAATGGTCACATGGTGAGGTTAAAAAACCCGAAACCATCAACTACCGTACTCTTAAACCGGAAAAGGAAGGTCTTTTCTGCGAAAAGATTTTCGGACCTACCAAGGACTGGGAATGTCATTGCGGAAAATATAAAAAGATTCGTTTTAAAGGTAAAGTCTGCGAACGCTGCGGTGTTGAAATCACCAAGGCTAAAGTAAGACGTGAGCGTATGGGTCACATTGAACTTGCTGCTCCCGTATCACATATCTGGTACTTCAAGGGCACACCTTCAAGAATGGGCCTTATGCTTGATATTTCACACCGCGACCTTGAAAAAGTTCTTTATTTCGCTAAGTACATCGTGGTTGACCCCGGTGATACACCCCTTGAGAAGAAACAGATTCTCAGCGAAAAAGACTATGAAGAAATGGTTGAAAGATACGACCGTGATTCATTCAGAGCCGCAATGGGTGCTGAAGCTATTCAGGAACTTCTCTCAGAGATTGACGTTGACGCTCTCTGCGAAGAACTCCACAAAGAGCTTGAAACTGCCGCAGGTCAGAAGAAGATTCGTATTCTTAAAAGACTTGAGGTTTGTGAGGCTTTCAAAAACTCAGGTAATCGTCCCGAATGGATGATTCTTAACGTAATTCCGGTTATTCCTCCCGATATCCGTCCCATGGTTCAGTTAGACGGTGGCAGATTTGCTACATCCGACCTTAACGACCTTTACAGACGTGTTATCAACAGAAATAACCGTCTCCAGAAGCTCCTTGAATTAGGTGCTCCCGGAATCATCGTAAACAACGAAAAGAGAATGCTTCAGGAAGCTGTTGACGCACTTATCGACAACGGCAGACGCGGTAGACCCGTTACAGGTCCTAACAACCGTGCACTTAAATCTCTTTCCGATATGCTTAAGGGTAAACAGGGTCGTTTCCGTCAGAACCTTCTCGGTAAACGTGTTGACTACTCAGGCCGTTCGGTTATCGTTGTTGGTCCCGAACTTAAGCTTTATCAGTGCGGTCTTCCCAAAGAAATGGCACTCGAACTCTTCAAGCCCTTCGTTATGAAGCGTCTTTGTGAGCTCGGTAAAGCTAATAACATTAAATCAGCAAGAAAAATGGTTGAAAGAGCAAGTACCGAAGTATGGGATGCTCTCGAAGTGGTTATTAAAGACCACCCCGTAATGCTCAACCGTGCTCCTACACTTCACAGACTTGGTATTCAGGCTTTCGAGCCCGTACTTGTTGAAGGTAGAGCTATTAAGCTTCATCCCCTCGTATGTACAGCTTTCAACGCCGACTTCGACGGTGACCAGATGGCTGTTCACGTACCTCTTTCTGCTGAGGCTCAGTCGGAAGCAAGATTCCTTATGCTTGCTGCAAACAACCTTCTTAAACCTTCTGACGGTAAGCCCGTTGTTGTTCCTACTCAGGACATGATTCTCGGTTCTTACTACCTTACACTTGTTAAACCCGATGAAATCGGTAACGGCAAGGTATTCAGAAACGTTGACGAAGCTATGATGGCTTATGAGGAAGGCGACCTTGGTCTTCACGCTCCCATTAAGATTCGTATGACTAAAGAGGTTGACGGTAAAGTTTATACAGAACTTCTTGAAACTACTCTCGGTAAAGTTATCTTCAACACACCCGTTCCTCAGGACCTCGGTTTCGTTGACAGAACCAACCCCGAAAATATGTTCAAACTTGAGATTAACGAGCTTGTTAACAAGAAAGTTCTCGGTAGAATTATTGAACGTTGTATCAGGGTTCACGGTACTGCGAAATCTTCAGTAGTTCTTGATAACATCAAGGCTCAGGGTTATAAGTATTCAACACGAAGCGGTATCACCGTTGCGGTTTGTGATGCTACAATCCCCGAGAAGAAGGCACAGTTCCTCGCTGAAACTGAGGCGCTCATCGATACCATTGAAGAAGATTACCAGATGGGTCTTCTCAGTGACCAGGACCGTTCAAGAAGCAAAATCAAAGCTTGGGAAGTTTGTACAAAGAACGTTTCTGCAGAGCTTCGTAACGCTATGGACCCCTACAACCCCATCTTTATGATGCTTGACTCAGGTGCCCGTGGTTCTGACTCTCAGCTTCGTCAGCTTGCAGGTATGCGTGGTCTTATCGCTAATACCGCAGGTAAAACTATCGAAATCCCCATCAGAGCTAACTACCGTGAAGGTCTTAATATTATCGAATACTTCATTTCATCACGTGGTGCGCGTAAAGGTCTTGCCGATACCGCTCTTCGTACCGCTGACTCAGGTTACCTTACAAGACGTCTTGTTGACGTTTCACAGGAAGTTATTATCCGTGAGGAAGATTGCCATTGTCACGACGGTCTTGAAGTTTACGATATTACAGACGGTAACGATATTATCGAGCCTTTGAGCGAACGTCTTACAGGCCGTTACCTTCTTGAGAACTTCTGCGACGAAAACGGCGAAATCATTTGTGACACAGACACAATGATTGACGATACCCTTGCAAAGAAAATTGCAGATATGGTTAACGCTCGTCCCAACGCAGAGGACAGAAAAATCAAAATCCGTTCACTCCTTACTTGTGAATGTGACCACGGCGTATGTATCAAGTGCTACGGTTCAAACCTTGCAACTGCAGGCCCCGTAACAGTTGGTGAAGCAGTAGGTATCATCGCGGCTCAGTCCATCGGTGAACCCGGTACACAGCTTACCATGAGAACATTCCACACCGGTGGTGTTGCTTCTCAGGCCGATATTACACAGGGTCTTCCCAGAGTTGAAGAACTCTTCGAAGGACGTAAACCCAAAACTCTTGCAATGCTCAGTGAAATCGACGGTAAGGTTTCATTCGAAGATATCAAGAAGAGCAAATATGTTGTTATCACAGGCGAAGACGATGTTAAGAAATATCTTATTCCCTTTGATGCAAGACTTTGCCAGGAAATTCAGGAGGGTGCTCGTGTTGTTAAAGGTCAGCATCTTACAGAAGGTGCGGTTAACCCCCACGACGTTCTTGCAGTTCTCGGCGTAGACGCAGTTCACAACTACCTTATTAAGGAAGTTCAGATGACATACCGTATGCAGGGTGTTGACATCAACGATAAGCACATTGAGGTTATCGTTCGTCAGATGATGCGTAAGGTTAAGGTTGAGGATTCAGGCTCTACAACACTTCTTCAGGGTACATCCGTTGAAAAACGCGAACTTAACGCAGCAAACGAGGCAGCAAAAGCACGTTGCGAAGCAGAGGGTATTCCCTTTACACCTGCAACCGCTTCACCCGTTCTTCTCGGTATTACAAAGGCTTCTCTTGCAACAGAATCATTCCTTTCTGCTGCATCATTCCAGGAAACAACAAAGGTTCTTACCGATGCCGCTATCAAGGGTAAGGTTGACCCGCTTCTTGGTCTTAAGGAAAATGTTATTATCGGTAAACTTCTTCCCTCAGGTACAGGTATGAAGTGTTACAGCGATGTTGAGGTTGTTCCCACAGCTGTTCCCGAAGATGCATTTAACGCAATTGAAATTCCTATGGAATAAAATAAAAAATCCTCTCACTTCACCGAAGTGAGGGGATTTTTCAACTAAGTTTGCCTGACGGCAAGTGAAGTTACTTCGTAGTGAAGTTGCAGAGCAGTGAAGTTTGCTTCGCAAGTGATTTTGAGGCAAACTTAACTTCACTTTTATTTTTTTAATAAAAACTTCACTGTGCTTTAGCACAACTTCACTTTGCACTTTGTGTGCAAAACTTCACACATTATTTGACTACTAACCGTATTTATGCTAAAATTATTAACCGAAAGAAGGTGAGTATATGCAGGACAGACTTCGCAGATTGAAGGACAAAGCCAATAAATTGCCCTTGACACCGGGTGTTTATATTATGAAGGACAAAGAGGGCAAGATTATTTATATCGGCAAGGCTAAAGCCCTTAAAAACAGGGTTAGTCAGTACTTCGGCTCTCAGGAAAACCACCTTACAAAAGTGCGTCGAATGGTCGAAAATGTGGAGGACTTTGACTACATACTCACCGATAGCGAGTTTGAGGCGTTAGTTCTTGAATGTAGCCTTATTAAACAGAATATGCCCAAGTACAATATCCTTTTAAAGGATAGCAAGGGCTTCAGTTATATTAAAATCACAAAGGGTTGGCGTAATATTTACGCGGTTTTACAAAAGGATGACTCTGACGCGGATTATTTAGGTCCTTATACCGCGGGTTTTTCGGTAACTAAAGCCGTTGAACAGGCAAAAAAGATTTATAAATTGCCCACTTGCAACAAGGCTTTTCCCCGTGATATCGGTAAAGAACGACCTTGCCTAAACTATCACCTGGGTATTTGTTGTGCCCCTTGTTCGGGTAAAATAAGCCTTGGGGAATATCTGCAGAATGTGGACGGTGCTTTGGATTTCCTGAAATACGGCGGTAATAAAACTATAAAAAAACTCACCGCACAAATGGAGGAAGCCGCAGAAAATCTCGAGTTTGAAAAGGCGGCTAAAATAAGGGATACCATTAAAAGTATTGAAAAGGTCGGCAACAGTCAGAAGGTTGTTTTTTCAACCTACAAGGAGCAGGATGTTTTCGCTCTTTGTGCTATGGACGGCAAGGCTTGTTTTGCAGTACTGCGTTTTGAAGATAACAGTCTTTGCGACAGTGAGCATTTCCTTACGGACGAAAGCGATGAACTCAGTACAATGAGAGCCCAGCTTATAACCTCGTATTATTCGATGAACAGAAAAATACCGCCCCGTATTGAAATAGACGGAGAGGTTGAGGACAAAGAGAATATAGAAAAATGGCTTTCGGAAAAACGGGGTACAAATGTCAGTATCGTAATACCCCAAAAGGGTACTCAGGCAAAACTTGTGGAAATGTGTAAGCAGAACGCAATGCAGAAACTTTCGGAAAAATACCGTGTCAATGACAGAAATCGCGAGGCTCTCGAGGAGTTGGCAATGGTTTTGGGGCTTTCAAAAACCCCTGAATATATTGAAGCGTATGATATATCACACACGGGCGGTAGTGACAACGTTGCGGGTATGGTGGTCTTTAAAGACGGAAAACCCCTGAAAAGTGCGTACAGACGTTTTGCTATTAAAGGCTTTACGGGTCAGGATGATTACGGCTCTATGGCGGAGGTACTTTCTCGTAGATTTGAAGAATATCACAAAGGGCAGAGCGAGGGCTTAAGCGTAGGTTTCGCAAGACTACCAGATTTAATTCTTCTTGACGGTGGCAAGGGTCAGGTTAACGCGGTTTTACCCGTAATGGAGCAATACGGCATTGACGTGCCATTATACGGTATGGTTAAAAACAGTAAGCATCGTACCTCGGCTATATCCACATCTAACGGCAGAATCGATTTTAATGCCCGTAAAAAGGCATTTACCCTCGTTACAAACATTCAGGACGAGGTTCACCGTTACGCGGTGGCTTACCACCATAAAAAACACAAAAAATCAACCCTCAATGCCACACTTACAAGCATTAAGGGTATAGGTGATAAAAAAGCAAAAAATCTTATGCTTAAATTAAAAAATCTTGAGGCAATAGGTAAAGCGGATAAAGAAACCCTTATGACTGTTCCGGGAATTACTGAAGCCAATGCAATTGAGATTATAAAAGCGTTTAAGGGTGAATGAAAAAGAGTTGCCATCGGCAACTCTTTTTTAATGCGTAATTCGTAATGCGTAATTCATAATTAAAGGGGCGAAGCCGATTATAATTAGGAATGAGGAATTAGGAATGAGGAATTTTGGGGCACTTCGTGCCGATTATAAGTTGCAAATTGAAAGTGGCAAGTTGCAAGTTTCGGGGCTACGCCGATTATAGATAAAGTAGTTGTAATGCGAAGCCTTATCATCCCATTTTTGCTTTAGCAAAAAAGGGAGGGGGACCGCGTAGCGGTGGTGGGTAGTTCTCTTACTACTTTTCTTCAGTTGGATAAACTGATAATCATCATCTATACTGAAAATACCAATTGGGTTCGCCGTCACAGTTTTCTTTCATTTTTTCGTTCCAACGGCAGTATATTTCAGAAATATCATCATTTAAAAATACCTTAAGATACTTATCAAAATTAGGGGACAGGGTCATTTCGTTAATGCTTTCGAGGGATGTAAAAAATACCTCGCCCTCGTCCGTTTCTTTGATTAATTCGCCCTCGTAATCGGTTGTTTTATAAAAATGTACAATGTATCTGTCGTGGGTTTCGTCGTTATACCAGTTCACAAGACCGCAGGGTTTAAGGTTTTTAACCGTAAGTCCCGTTTCTTCTTTTACCTCTCTTACGGCACTGTCATAAAGACTTTCCCCATTTTCAAGGTGACCCCCGGGGAATGTAATACCGCACCAGTATTTTTTGCGTCTTTGTATTACAACCTCCTTAGTTTCGGGGTTTTGTATCATAATCATATTGGTTAATTCGATTTTTGACATATTTTTATATCCAATCAGTAGTTTTTAGAGATTGTATCACGAATATTGTTTATTTTCAAGAATAATAAAAACTTGACAAAAAACCATATAAATGTAATAATAAACTGATGATATGTTTATTAGTGGATTTATGCCCTGATATCAGTTATTAAACGAAAGGATGTTGACTTATGCGTGTTATTACAGGTTCCGCAAGGGGCAGAAAGCTCAGAACCCTTGAGGGCGATAGCGTAAGACCCACCACGGATAAGGTCAAAGAATCAATTTTCAATATAATTCAGTTTGATGTTGAGGGTGCAAAAGTGCTTGATATGTTCTGCGGTTGCGGACAGTTGGGTATCGAGGCTTTGAGCCGTGGTGCGGAATTTGCAGTGTTTACGGATATTTCAAAGGCATCAATAAATGTCACTGAAGAAAATCTTGAGAATACAGGGTTCAGAAGTTCCGCTAAAACAGTTTTAGGTAATTCCCTCGATTACCTTGACAGAACATCCGAAAGATACGATATTGCTTTCCTTGACCCTCCTTACAGAGCGGGGTTAATGGAGGACGCTATTGAAAGAGTAAGACTTCATATTGCGGATGCGGGTATTATCGTTTGCGAAACTGCTGCGGACGAGGTTTTACCCGAGGATATTGAGGGCTTTACATCAAAGCGTTATAAATACGGCAAAATTGCCCTTACGGTTTACAGAAAGGTGGTTTAATATGGGCAAGACAGTTGTATGTCCCGGTAGTTTTGACCCGTTGACTATCGGCCATCTTGACATTATTACCAGGTCTTCAAAATTATTTGACAAGGTTATAGTTGTTGTAATGCGTAATTTCAACAAGGATGTAGGTAGTTTTACTACCGAGGAACGAGTTGAATTTATAAAACGTTGTACCAAGGATTTACCTAACGTAAGTGTTGATACTTACGCGGGACTTCTTGCGGACTATGTACGTGATAAAGGTGCATCAGCAGTAGTTAAGGGTTTACGAGCTATTTCTGACTATGACGATGAATTCCGTCAGGCTCTTACTAACCAACGACTTAACCCCGAAATGGAAACAATTTTTATGGTATCAAACGCCGAGCATATGTTTTTAAGCTCGAGCGTAGTTAAAGAAGTTTGCAGATTGGGCGGGGATATAACACAGTTTGTTCCCGAAGAAATCTGTGGCGATATAATAAAAAGACTTAGCAGGAAGTAAACTGCTACGTGATAAACGAAAGGAACGATTATTATGAGTAACATTGAAACATCACTCGAAAGCATTGACAGACTTATTGCCGAAGCTAAATCTATGCCTTTTTCATCCAAACTCCTTATTGATGAAGAGGAACTTTCAAGACTTGTTGAGGATATTCGTTTGAATATGCCCATAGAGATTACTCAGGCTAAGAAAATTGCTCAGGAAAGACGCGATATTCTCAATGATGCAGAAGCACAGGCAGAAGGCATTATTGACAAAGCTCGTCAGAGAGCAGATTTGATGATTGAAGAACATCAGATTACTAAAGAAGCAAAAGCTGCTGCTGACGGTATTCTTCAGCAGGCAAGAGATGATGCCGCTGCAGTTCGTTCAGAGGCTAAAGCAAATGCCCGTGAAATTACTGATAAAGCAGAAAGATGGTCAAATGATATCCGTAAAAACGCAAGTATCTACGTTGAAACTATCATCAGAGATACTGACGAAACTCTCACAAAGAGCGTTAACGATATCAGAAAACTCCGCCAGAGTGTAAGAGATGCTCTCGCTCAGAGTAACGGTCCTGCAAAACCCAATTTCAACGATTAATTTTAAAGGATTGAACCATGGAAAAGGAAAAATTGTGTTTACGTTGTATGAGAAAAATCGGCAACAATACGGTTTGTCCTTATTGTCGTAACGAGAGTGGTAAACCTCAGAATGACCCGTATCTTCCTTTGAAAACGGTGATTGGTGGTCGTTATCTCATCGGCAAGCTTATTTCATCGAACGCCGAGGGTAACACCTATAACGCCTTTGACCTTGAGGCTAAAAAGCCCGTCAGTATCAGGGAACTTTATCCCAAGACACTGCTTTCAAGGGGCGAGGGGAATTATTGCCTTGTGAATGTTGGTAAGGCTTCAGAGTTTATAGATACAAAGGATGCTTTCTTAAAACTCTGGAAAAAACTTTCCGCACTCAGAGGGTTTACCGCGTTGACTCCTGCAACACATATTTTTGAGGATTTGGGTACTGTTTACGCCGTAAGCGAATTTTTAGGCGAAGGCAAAACCTTGCGTGAATACCTTTTGTCAAAAGAACAGGGTTATATTTCCTGGGATGAGGCAAGAGTACTGTTTATGCCCGTTATTTCTGCTTTGGGTGAGCTTCACTCAGAGGGGATTTTACACGGAGGTATTTCGCCCACAACTCTTATTATTGATGCTAACGGTAAAGTAAGAATTACAGGTTACTGTATAAATGACATCCGTACCGAGAAGGGTACTTTGGAAAGCGAACTTTTCGACGGTTACGCCGCAGTTGAGCAGTACGGTCTTAGCGGAAATATCGGTACATATACTGATATTTATGCTTTCGCTGCCGTGCTTTACAGAACACTTATCGGCAGTACACCCATCAGTGCCGCCTCAAGACTTACTAACGATAAATTAATGATTCCCGGTAAATTTGCCGAGCAATTACCGGCTTATGTTATTAACGCTTTGGTTAACGCATTGCAGATTCTTCCTCAGGACAGAACTGTTAACGTTGACCAACTCAGGGATGAACTTTCCGCATCTCCCGCCGCGGCAGGGGTTGCGTCAGAGGCTTATTCATCAATGTATGACTCGAAGGATGAGGATGTTTATAATCCCGCAGTACCTTCTCCCGCGGCTCCTCTTCAGGATGTTGATAACTCTTGCCCCGAAGTTCCTCAGGAACACAACCACAAAAAGGGTGCAATTATTGCATTCGTTGTCAGTGCGGCTGTGTGCCTTGCCATACTTATTGGTTTACTTGTGGGCTTCAAAGGTTGTTCCAATAAAGGTGACGATGACGAAACATCCACCACCGATATTTCCGAACAGACCGAGCAGACTGAAGAACAGACCGAGGTTGGCTTTGTAAGTGTGAATGTTCCCAACTTCGTTGGTAAATTCTACGACGACATCAAGGCTGACGACGAATATAAAAATGTTCTTATTTTTGAAACCAAGTACGTTGACAGTAAAAAAGAACGTGGCAAGGTTATTAAACAGAGCATAAATCCCGGTGTTGAGGTTAACTCATTAAGTCCGAGAAAGATTGTTCTTGAAGTCAGTGATGGTATTGAAGTTCCCGATGTAGAGGGATTGTCCTTGGACGAAGCTATTGAAACCTTAAAGGAAGCAGGATTTACGAACATTGACACTCAAATGAACAGTGTTGCTACAAGTGAGTCCGAATCCAATAAGGTTAAACAAGTGGTTTACGTTGATGATGAAACCGCCGACTGGAAAGAAATCCCCTCCGACGGCAGACTTTCGGCAACGGATGAGATAGTTCTTTATTACTACGGCGAGTACGAAACGAAGCCCGTAATAACTACCACTGAAACCCAGAGTGAAACTGAGGAAATAACCGAGGATTCGGGGGATGAAACCACAAGTGACAGTATTGACGAAAATGTAGGTTAAAAAGATAAAAAAATACTTGACAAACCTGAATAATACTGTTATTATATTTGAGCAATAAAGCAGAACTATTCCGTTCTCACCAAACGAGAGGTATTGTTTGGTCAATAGCTTAAGGTTTTTCGACGCACTAAGTGCGTTATTAGGCTTGAACGGAATTTTCCGTTCAAGCTTTTAATATTTTTTGGAGGTGCTTAGGTATCAGCAAGGAAAATCAGATTAACGAGGAAATCAGAGATAAAGAAGTCAGAGTTATTTCTGCAACAGGTGAGCAGATTGGCATTATGTCAGCAAAAGAGGCTCTTTCATTAGCAGAAAAAAGCAATCTTGACCTTGTTAAAATTGCTCCCAACGCAACCCCGCCCGTTTGTAAAATTATGGACTACGGTAAGTTCCGTTTCGAACAGGCTAAGCGTGAGAAGGAAGCAAAGAAGAACCAAAAGGTTATGGAAATCAAAGAGGTTCGCTTATCTTTGAATATTGACACAGGCGATTTCAACACAAAAGTAAACCATGCATTACGCTTTTTGCGTGACGGCAACAAGGTTAAAGTGTCCATTCGTTTCAGAGGCAGGGAGATGGCTCATACCGAACTCGGTATCGATGTTATGCAACGTTTCGCAGAGGCTTGTTCAGAAACAGGCTCAGTTGAAAAGGCTGCAAAACTTGAAGGTCGTTCAATGCTTATGTTCCTTGTTCCCAAGTCATCTAAGTAATTGTGCAAAATTAAGGAGGATTTATTATGCCCAAAATTAAAACTCACTCAGGTGCTAAAAAACGTTTCAAAATGTCTAAAAACGGTAAGCCCATCCGTGCTCATGCTAACAAGTCACACATCCTTACCAAGAAGACAACAAAACGTAAAAGAGGTCTTCGTAAGACAAATGTTGCAGACGTTACAAATCAGAAGCAGATTAAACGTCTCATTCCTTATAAATAATTAACGGTAAACGGAGGTAACTTAAAATGGCACGTATAAAAGGTGCGATGATGACTCGCAAAAGAAGAAATAAAGTTCTTAAACTCGCTAAAGGCTACTATGGCTCAAAGAGCAAACTTTTCAAAACTGCTAAACAGGCAGTTATGAAGAGCGGCAACTATGCATATATCGGCCGTAAACAGAAAAAGAGAGATTTCCGTCGTCTTTGGATTACAAGAATCTCTGCTGCTTGTAAAATGAATGGTATCAACTACTCAACATTCATCAACGGCCTCAAAAAAGCAGGTATCGAACTTAACAGAAAAATGCTTTCTGAGATTGCTATCGCAGACCCCGAAGGTTTTGCAGCACTCGTAGAAAAGGCAAAAGCTGCCCTTTAATAATCAATAATTACGCCCGACCGAATTGACGGTCGGGCGTAAGATGTTTTTTAAAAGACAGTTAAAGGAGGAATTGTTACGGAAAAAATCACCAGTAAAAATAATGAGCGTGTTAAATTTGCGGTGAAATTACGCGAAAAAGACAGTTTCAGGAAGAATGAAGGTCTGTTTTTTATTGAGGGTGCAAGGCTCTGTGCCGATGCATCTTTAAGCGCTGTGACAATAAAGGAACTTTACGTCACCGAAGGTGCATACGAAAAATATTCTTCGTATGTAAATACAATTGAAAACAGGGCGGAACGTTCTTTTTTAATATCCGACGAGGTGGCGGAAAAACTCGCTGACACAAAGAATCCTCAGGGGATTTTCTGTGTTTGTAAAATGCTTGACAAAAATACAAATATAGGTAAAATAAAATACAATGGGAAATATATTGCCTTAGAGAATGTAACTAATCCGTCAAACTTCGGTGCAGTTGTTAGGACTGCCGAGGCTGTCGGACTTAATGGCGTTATTGTAAGTGGCGGTTGTGATATTTATAATCCTAAGTCACAAAGGGCGGCTATGGGTTCACTTTTCAGACTTGATATTATACAGGTTGATGATTTACCCGCCTTTCTTTCTGAACTTAAAGGTGAGGGTATGAATGTTTACGCAGGTGTACCCGACAGTACCGCTTTAAAAATAACCGAAGCCAATATGCAGGGCGGAGTTGTTTCGGTAATAGGCAATGAGGGTAACGGTATTACGGATGAAACCCGTAATGTATGTACACCCGTGACCATACCTATGCAGGGTAGGGCGGAATCCCTGAATGCTGCCGCGGCGGCATCAATTTTGATTTGGGAAATGATGAGATGAGTGTTTGTCCCGCAGAGTATTGGATATGGCTACAAACGGCATTAGGCGCAGGTGCGAATACTGCCGATATTCTCTCATATTTTGAAACTCCCGAAAGATTATATCTGGCAGGGTCGGATGAATGGCGTTTGTCGGGACTTTTTACCGAGAAACGTATAAATGAACTTAAAAATTCAACCCCATCACAGACAATGGCGGTTTTTAAGGAGTGACGTGATAAAGGCTACACGATTATAACTCCCGATGATGCACTTTACCCCGATAGGTTAAAAAATCTTCCCGATATGCCATTGGTGCTTTACGGTATTGGTGACTGCTCGGTTATTAATGATAAATTATCCATCGGTATTGTAGGGACAAGAAACGCCAGTGTTTACGGTATAGAAACGGCACAGAAGCTTTCATACCGATTGGCTGAGTCGGGTGCTACGGTTGTAAGTGGCGGTGCGTTGGGTATTGATAGCGAAGCCCACGCGGGGGCAATGCTCGCCAAGGGTCGCACCTTTGCTTTCTTAGGTTGCGGACTTTCTTTTGATTATCTTAAAGAAAATGCCGCCTTAAGACGAGCCATAACCCGTTACGGTGCTTTGTTTTCCGAATATCAACCCTTTGCATCTCCTACGAGAGCAAGTTTCCCCATAAGAAACAGGCTTATATCGGGGTCAACTCTCGGTATAGTTGTTATTGAGGCGGGTGTAAAAAGCGGTTCGCTTATTACTGCCGAGTATGCTCTTAATCAGGGCAAAGATGTTTTTGCAGTACCGGGTGATATTGTCCGTTCATCCTTTGACGGAACAAACCACCTTATAAAACACGGTGCTAAACCCGTATTTTCTGCAGAGGATATTTTAAGTGAATACGATTACAAATACGGTGATTTATACGACAAGGAGAAGGCATCCTTACCCCTTAATAAACTAACCTACGTGGAGTACAGGAAGCCTAAAGCTGAAAAAACAAAGGTCACCGAACCCGTAAAGGGAAAAGATATTGTGGCGGAAGTTAAAGTAAATTTAACTCCACCCGAGGGTGTTTCCGGGGACGCTAAAGCCGTATTCGGAGCATTAACCAACGGTGAAATGCATATTGATGATATTGTCAGAGCCACAGATTTGAAAATGAATATTGTCCTGTCGTCCTTGACGGAGCTTGAACTTTTCGGTGCCGTTCAACAGATGCCGGGTAAAAAATATAAATTAATTTAATTCCAATATATAGTGAAAATGAAAGGATGAAGCAAATGTCAAAACTTGTTATTGTTGAGTCTCCCGCTAAAGCAAAGACAATTAAAAAATATCTCGGAAATGACTACGATGTTGTAGCATCAATGGGTCATATCAGGGATTTACCTGCGGCAAAACTCAACGTTGAAGTAAAGAACAACTTTGCTCCCAAGTATGCAATTATCAAAGGCAAGGAAAAACTTGTTAAGGACCTTAAAGAACGTGTAGGCAAAAGCGAAGCAGTTTATCTCGCAACTGACCCGGACCGTGAAGGAGAAGCAATTTCGTGGCATCTTGCAACAGTTTTAGGTCTTGATTTAAATGATAAAAACCGTGTTAAATTCAATGAGATTAACGAAAAGAGCGTTAAACGCGGTATAAGCAACCCCGAGGTTGTTGATATGGGTCTCGTTGACGCACAACAGGCTCGTCGTATCCTTGACAGACTTGTTGGTTACCGTCTCAGTCCCTTTATTTCTCAGAAAATCAGGCGCGGTCTTTCCGCAGGACGTGTTCAGAGCGTTGCAGTACGTCTTATTGTTGACCGTGAGGATGAAATTGCAAAATTCAATCCCGAGGAATATTGGTCAATTGATGCAAAATTCAGTTCAAACAGAAGAACCTTTACCGCTTCACTTACAGGTGACGAAAACGGTAAGGTTAAAATTGAAAATAAAGAACAGTCAGATTCATATCTTGAAAAGCTTGACGGTGCAGTGTATACGGCATATTCAGTTAAAAAGGGTACAAGAAAGAAACAGCCCTCTCCTCCCTTTATAACTTCATCAATGCAACAGGATGCATCACGTAAACTCAACTTCCAGGCACAGAAAACAATGAAGGTTGCTCAGGAACTTTACGAAGGTGTTGAGGTTGCAGGTTACGGCGTAACCGGTCTTATAACTTATATGAGAACTGACTCTTTACGTATTTCCGAAGAGGCAAGAGCCGCAACAAACACATTTATTTCTGCAAACTACGGTGACAAATATCTTCCCGATAAACCCAGATATTTTAAAACCCGTTCAAATGCTCAGGACGGTCACGAGGCAATAAGACCCACTAACGTGGCTATAACACCCCAGATTGCTAAGAAGAGTCTTACAAACGACCAGTACAAACTTTACAACCTTATCTGGTGCAGATATATGGCTTCACTTATGGCACCCTGCGTACAGGATACAATTAAGGTTGAAATCAAAGCAGAAAAAAGCGGTGCAGATGGTTATTGCATTTTCTCCGCAAGTGGTTATTCAATAAAATTCGACGGCTTTACCGCTCTTTATGAGGATGCGGTTGATGACGGTGACAGTGCAGGAACATTCCCCGAAATTAAAGTTGGTGAAACTGTTAAACTTAAAGAGTTGGCAGGTAATCAGCATTTCACTCAACCTCCCGCACATTACACGGAAGCATCCCTTATTAAAACCCTTGAAGAAACAGGTGTTGGCCGACCCAGTACCTACGCTTCAATTGTAAGTACAATTATTAAAAGAGAGTACGTTAAACGCGACGGTAAACTTCTTAAGGCAACGGAGCTGGGTTGTGCTACAACCGCTCTTCTTAAGGACCGTTTCCAGAAGATAGTTAATACTAAATTCACCGCATCTATGGAAACAAAGCTTGATGAAATAGATGAGGGCAAATGCAATTATGTAGAAATGCTCCGCGAATTCTACGACGACCTTGAGGGTGCTCTTTCAAAAGCAAAGAATGATATGCAGGGTCAGAAAATCCAACTTCAGGAAGATATTACCGATATCAAATGCGAAAACTGCGGAAGAAATATGGTTATTAAAACCGGACGTTACGGTAAATTCCTCGCTTGTCCCGGATATCCCGAGTGTAAGACCACAAAGCCCCTCGTTGAGGAAACAAACGCAGTTTGTCCCGAATGTGGCGGTAAGGTAATCGGTAAAAAGAGTAAACGTGGATATCAGTTCTACGGTTGCGACAACTATCCTAACTGTAACTTTATGACCTGGGATAAGCCCACGGGCGAAAATTGTCCCAAATGCGGTAAATCCTTGTTTAAAGGTAAGGGCGGTTTAATTACCTGTCCCGATGAAAAGTGCGGTTATTCATTTAAAGCACCCCGCAAAAACGCAAAAAAAACACAGGACGATGACAATGAATGATAAAAAAGCCGTTGTAATAGGTGGCGGACTTGCAGGTGTTGAGGCGGCGAAACAACTCAGTAAAAAGGGCGTAAAAGTAACCCTTTATGAAATGAAACCCCGAAAATTTTCACCTGCACACAAAAGCGAAAAACTCGCAGAACTTGTTTGTTCAAACTCCCTTAAGGCGGAGCGTGTAGGCTCCGCCGCGGGACTTCTCAAAGCGGAGATGAGTCTTTTCGGTTCGGTTTGTGTGGATGCCGCTTATAAGGCAAAAGTACCTGCAGGGGGTGCCCTTGCAGTGGACAGAGACGTTTTCTCTGACCAAATAACAAAATCCATTGAGAGTGATGAGAATATAACACTCATACGCGAGGAAATTACTGAAATTCCCTCGGAGGGTGTTGTAATAATAGCCGCAGGACCCCTTGTATCCGATTCTCTCGCACAGAAAATCGGTGAGTTGTGCGGTAAGGATTTCCTTTCATTCTACGATGCGGCGGCACCCATAGTTACCGCGGACAGTATTGATATGGAAAACGCATTTACCCAGTCAAGGTATGACAGGGGCGGTGAGGATGATTACATAAATTGTCCCCTTGATAAGGCTCAGTATGAGGATTTCTACGAGGCTCTCGTAAATGCAGAAAGTGCCGATTTACATTCCTTTGACAAAAGAAAGGATGTTTATGAGGGTTGTATGCCCATTGAGGTTTTAGCATCAAGAGGTAAGGATTCTATGCGTTACGGACCTTTGAAACCCGTTGGTCTTACAAACCCTAAAACGGGGCACAGACCTTGGGCAAACCTGCAACTGAGAAAGGAAAACAAGGACGGTACTATGTACAACCTTGTGGGCTTTCAGACCAATCTTAAATTCCCTGAGCAAAAAAGAGTTTTCTCAATGTTTCCTGCTCTTAAAAATGCGGAATTTGTCCGTTACGGTGTAATGCACAGAAATACATTTCTTAACTCTCCCGGTCTTCTTTCATACGATTTCAGTCTTAAAAAAGAGCCCCGTATATATTTCGCGGGGCAGATTTCAGGGGTGGAGGGTTATATGGAATCCGCTTCCTCGGGAATTCTTGCAGGATATAATGCCGCAAGGCGTATTTTCGGTGAAGAACCCATTTTGTTACCTAAAATCACTATGATGGGTGCACTTTCACAGTATATTTCCGATGAAACAGTTAAAAACTTTCAACCCATGGGTGCGGCTTTCGGCATAATAGACCCATTGGATGAACGTATAAAAGATAAAAAACAACGCTACGAAACACTTGCCAAGCGTAGTCTTGATTATTTTAAAACCATTGATTTATAAGAGGTAGTTATGAGTATTACAGATTTTGAAGCAATTATCGGTTATGAATTTAATGATAAAGAATTGCTCAAAACGGCACTTACACATTCATCATATGCCAATGAGAACAAACTTCCACGTGATAACGAAAGACTTGAGTTTTTAGGTGACTCGGTTTTGGGTTTCGTTACTGCGGAATATCTTTTTCACGAGTTCAAGGGTCGTCCCGAGGGCGAACTTACTAAACTCAGGGCGGCGGTAGTTTGCGAAAAATCGCTTTTTAAATTTGCCGAAAAGATTTCTTTGGGTGAGCATATCTTTATGGGCAGGGGCGAGGAACATTCAGGCGGCAGAAACAGACCGTCAATTGTATCCGATGCTTTTGAAGCGGTTATAGCGGCTATGTATCTCGACGGCGGTTTTGATGTTGTAAGACCATATATCCTCGGTTTTATTAAAGATGCAGTTAAACGCGAGGCAAGTTTCAAAGATAATAAATCACTTCTGCAGGAAGAAATACAGAAAAACAAAGGTAACACAATTGTCTATGAAGAAGTGGGCGAAAGCGGTCCCGACCACGAAAAGGTATTTTCATTCGTGGTAAAACTTAACGGTGAAATCATAGGCAAGGGTGACGGAAAGAGTAAAAAAGAAGCAGAACAAGCGGCGGCGGGTGACGCTCTTTTAAAAATAAAAAAATGAAACACGCCAATATCTCTTTGTTTGTACCCCATATGGGGTGTCCCCATCAGTGTTCATTCTGTAACCAGAAAACTATATCGGGGTCTGTAAAACCGCTTACACCCGAGGATGTAACAGAAACTCTCGAAAAAGCGGTGAATGATAACAACGAACCCCTCAATACGGAGGTTGCTTTTTTCGGCGGTAGTTTTACGGCTATACCGAAGGAGTATATGATTTCACTTCTTGAAGCGAGTAAACCTTTTATTGAAAAGGGCTTTTTCAACGGTGTGCGTATTTCCACAAGACCCGATGCCATTGACGAGGAAATTCTTGATATTCTAAAAGAATACCACGTTAAATCCATTGAGTTGGGAGCACAAAGCACCGACGAAGAAGTTTTGACTCTCAACAAAAGGGGTCACACCCGTGAAGATATTTTTACCGCATCACATCTTATAAAAGCAAAGGGATTTTCCCTTGGATTACAGATGATGACGGGGCTTTTAGGTGATACGGATGATAAGACCCTTAAAACGGGTGATGATATTATATCCATTAAGCCCGACACGGTGCGTATTTATCCCACGGTAGTCCTTGAGGGTACTGAACTTTGTGAAAAGTATAAAACAGGGGAGTTTACTCCGCAGACCCTCGAAAACGCAGTTGAAATCTGCGGTAAATTATTAAAGAAATTTCACGATAACAATATAAAAGTCATTCGTCTGGGGCTTCACTCGGGCGGTAATGTGGAAGAAGGCTTTGTGGCGGGTGTGTATCACCCCGCTTTCGGTGAACTTTGCGAATCGGCAGTTTATCTGCATATTCTTAAAGAAAAACTTAAAGATTTCAAAGATGATAAAGATTTCACCGTATTTGTAAAGCCCTCGGAAATATCAAAAATGACAGGACATAAGGGTTGCAACAAGCAACTACTTTTAAACGAAGGTTATACCATCACCGTTAAGGGTGATGAAAGTCTAAGTAAGTACGAATTAAAACTGAAAGGTCGAAAATAAATGTATCTTAAAGCCATTGAAATGCAAGGTTTCAAATCCTTTCCCGATAAGACAGTTCTTGATTTCGGTAAAGGCATAACGGCAGTTGTCGGTCCTAACGGTAGCGGTAAGAGTAATCTTTCCGATGCTATGCGTTGGGTATTGGGCGAACAGTCAACCAAAAATCTTCGAGGCTCCAAAATGGAGGACGTTATTTTCAGCGGTACCGATTCCCGTCGTGCGGTAGGTTTCGCCGAGGTAACATTAAAGCTCGATAACTCCGATATGGCACTTAACAATCCCCAAAAGACAGTAACCGTTACAAGACGTTATTACCGTTCGGGTGAAAGTGAATATAAAATAAACGGCGAAACTGCAAGACTCAGGGATATCCACGAGTTGTTTATGGATACGGGTCTTGGTCGTGACGGTTATTCAATGATTAGTCAGGGTAAGGTCGAAACTCTTATTTCGGGTAAATCCGAGGACCGTCGTGATATGCTGGAGGAAGCCGCAGGAATTTCCCATTACAGATACCGCCGTGCGGATGCTATGCGTCGCCTTAATCAGGCGGAGGAAAACCTTTTAAGACTCAGGGATATTCTTACAGAACTTGAATCCCGCGTCGGTCCCTTAAAGGTACAGAGCGAAAAGGCTCAGAAATTCCTCGAATACGCAGGGGAAAAGAAAAATCTCGAAATCGGTCTTTGGCTTTTCACTATCGAAAAGACCAAAAATGACCTGCGTGAATACGAAAAGAAAATTACAATAACCGATGCACAGTACAACGAGGTGTGCAAGGTTCTTGATGAAATAACCGGAAAAATCGACTCTGCAATTGTTGATTCTCAGAAGATTACCGTTGCGGTTGATGAAATAAGACGTGCTTCAACTCAACTTGAGGAACAAGCCGCTTTATTGGAAAGTCAGGTTGCGGTTCAGGAAAATACCATAGAACACAACAATGAAACAATCGAACGTATTGAACGGGAAAAAACAGAGGAAAATGATACTGATACGGAAATTGCCCGACAGATGGAAGAAGCCCAGAAGGTAATTTCAGAACTTACGGACGTAATAAATACAAAACGTCAGGAGTTAGAGTCATTTTCAAAGGAACTGGATTCTTTAAGTGACGAAAACAGTAAATCCGCTCAACGTAGCATTGAACTTTCCGAAAAGGTGTCGAGCCTTTCGCTTCAGATAGCGGATAACAGAGTCGTGGTTTCAACCGCCGCTTCATCAATTGAGGAAATCGAAAACCGTATTAAGGTTATTGAAGAAGCACAAGAAAACCAACAACCAATAATTGATGCTCTTGTAAAAGAGAAAAACGACGTGGTTTGTGAACTTGAAAGAATTACAGAACGCAGTACGGAACTTAATAACTCACTTTCGGGAATTGAGTTACTTGCTGAAAAACGTCTTGAAAAACTCGAAAAATTAAAAGAGCAGGAAAATAATCTTCGTAACGAAATTCAGATTAAAGAATCCCGTCTTAATATGCTTTCGGACCTTGAAAAGAATATGGAAGGTTATCAGGGTAGCGTTAAAGCGGTTATGCGTGAGGTTCGTCGCGGTACATTAAAGGGTATTCACGCCCCTGTATCCCGGATTATAAGCGTTAGTGATAAGTATTCCTTAGCAATTGAAACCGCTCTCGGTGCTCAGATTCAGAATATTATTACCGATACCGAAAATGATGCTAAAAAAGCCATTGGTTTCCTTAAAGAAAGCAGAGCAGGTAGAGCCACATTCTTACCCCTTACGGCTATTAAAGGTAGAGTTATGGAGGAAAAGGGTCTTGATGACTGCTACGGTTATATTAACATTGCATCAAAACTCGTTGAATTCCAGAGTAAATACAGCGATGTAATTAACTCCCTTTTAGGTCGTACCGTTGTGGCGGAGGATTTGGATGCGGCTATATCCATTGCAAAGAAATTCAACTATAAATTCAAGATTGTTACCCTTGACGGACAAGTTGTAAACGCAGGCGGTTCAATGACCGGTGGTGCTAAACTCCAGAATGCGGGTATTCTCAGTCGTGGTAACGAGGTCGAAAGACTTAAAACTCAGTGTGAAGAACTTGCACAGAACCTTGAAATTTTACTTAATGACGTTCGTTTGCAACAGGAAAATTGTTCATCCGTAACCGCTGAACTTGACGGTTGCAAAGCGGAAATTACCGCTTTGGGTGAAGATAAAATCCGCGTTGAGGGTTTACTTGCACTTAAAGAGGGTAATCTTAAAAACCTTACGGATGCACGTGAACAGGCTCTTGAAGAAAAAGCACAACTTAAAGAGCGTATTAATACTATTAATCAGAATGCTTCGGGTGCAAGTGAGAAACTTTCACAACTCCAGAAAGAAATGGAAGAGGTTGAAAACGAACTCAGTGCACTTACGGGTGACCGTGAAAGTTTAAGAGAAAAACGCGAAAAACTTACTGCGGATGCGGCGGATATTAACCTTGAAATTGCTACGGCACAAAAGGAAATTGAAGCAAAACAGGAAGAAATTACAAGACTTCAGGGCAGAAGTACAAGCCATAAAGATAAACTTTCTCAGTTAAATGACGAAATAGAAGAAATCAACTTAAGAAACGAAGAAATAAGAAAGCGTATTGAAGTTCTTAATGCGGAAGCAGCAGGACTCAGAGAACAGAGTGCACTTTCAAAAGAAAAAATTGCCGAAGAAATCCGGAAACGTGAACAGTTCGAACAGGAAACAGGCAAACTTCGTATTCTTGAAAGAGAAAAAACTGAGGAACGCGAAAAACTCAGTGGCGAAAAAGCAAGACTTACCGAGCGTAGAGATACTATGCAAAAAGAGTTTGACGATATTTCCAACAAACTCTTTGACGAGTACGAGTTAACACGTCGCGAGGCAGAGGAACTTAATATAGTTATTGAGGATGTTCCCGAAGCCAAGAAACGTCTTAACGAACTTAAGGGTAAAATCCGCGGTCTCGGTAACGTAAACGTTGCGGCTATTGAGGAGTACAAAGAAGTTTCCGAGCGTTATAACTTTATGTTCGGTCAGGTTAACGATGTAGAAAAATCCAAAGCCGAACTTATTAAACTTATTAACGAACTTACGGGTAAAATGGGCGTTCAGTTTAAAGAACAGTTTGATAAAATCAATTTCAGTTTCGGTCAGACTTTCGCCGAACTTTTCGGTGGCGGTAAAGCAGCACTTGTGCTTACGGACGAAAACGATGTTCTTGAATGCGACATTGATATTAAGGTTCAACCCCCCGGCAAGAACGTTCAGAATATTTCACTTCTTTCAGGTGGTGAAAAGGGTCTTTCTGCAATTGCACTTCTTTTCTCCATTCTTAAGATTAATCCTTGTCCGTTCTGTATTTTTGACGAGGTTGAAGCGGCTCTTGACGACGTTAACGTTGTCCGTTACGCAAACTACGTACGCAGAATGACCGATAACACTCAGTTTATCCTCATTACACACCGCCGCGGTACAATGGAAGAAGCGGATATGCTCTACGGCGTTACAATGCAGGAAAAAGGTGTATCGAAACTTCTTGAACTTAAGACAGCAGAAATGGCAAGTAAGTTTGATTTGACTTAATCTTGGGCGTCTGACTTGATTTATCCCACTCGCAGTACCTTTGTACAGCTTCGTGTTATAAATCTACGTCATACATCCCAATCTTAAGCCAAATTGTTTTAGAGATAATCTTGGGCGTCTGACTTGATTTATCCCACTCGCAGTACCTTTAAGTTTGACCTGACGTAAAATGCAAAATGCAGAATGCAAAATTATCGGGGAATCATTCGCTTCCGATTACAAATAATGTTAAAGTAATGCGATAGCTTATCATCCCTGTTTCATCTGTGATGAAATAGGGAGGGGGACCGCGTTAGCGGTGGTGGGTAGTTCTCTTTCGGCTATACGTCGGTTGAGGTATGTAAATATATAACACACGCCTACAGTTTATAAAAACAGCAAATATATTATCACACAGCTAAGAGATACGAGTAAAAGAGTCGGGAGTTTTGTTTATAATATGGCGTAAGCCCCGAAACTCCTCACTCCTAACTCCTAACTCCTAACTGAAAAAAGGAGTTTTTCATTTGGGCATTTTTAAAAAAATAAACTTCGGATTAAGAAAAACAAGAAAAAATGTATCGGGTGCTATTGATAATGTTCTTGATAGTTATACATCCATTGACCAGGAACTTTTTGATGAGCTTGAAGAAGCACTTGTAATGGGTGACGTTGGCGTTTCTACCGCGTCGGAAATTACACTTCGTCTTAATGATATTGTTCGTAAAAAAGGTATTAAAAATCCTGCGGATGTTAAAACCGAAATCAAGGATATTGTTGCGGATATGCTTGAGGGTGGCGAGGATATGGGTCTTATTACCATTCCCTCAGTCATTCTTGTTATCGGTGTTAACGGCGTTGGTAAAACTACCACTATCGGTAAGCTTGCCGCACGTTATAAAGCCGAGGGTAAAAGCGTAATTCTTGCGGCGGCGGATACATTCCGTGCTGCTGCCATAGACCAGCTTGATGTATGGGCTGAGAGGGCAGGAGTTGACATTGTAAAACACAAAGAGGGTGCGGACCCTGCGGCAGTTATTTTTGATACAATTTCCGCCGCTAAAGCCCGTGGTACTGAGATTATTATCTGCGACACCGCAGGTAGACTTCACAACAAAAAGAACCTTATGGAAGAATTAGGTAAAATTTACAGAGTCATTGACCGTGAACTTCCTTATTCCGACCGTGAGGTGTTGCTTGTGCTTGACGCTACAACGGGTCAGAATGCGGTTAATCAGGCCCGTGAGTTTGCAAAAATTGCCGAAATTACGGGTATTATCCTCACAAAACTTGACGGCACTGCCCGTGGTGGTGTGGTGCTTTCAATTAAAAATGACCTTAAAGTACCCGTTAAATTTATCGGTGTGGGCGAGGGTATAGACGATTTACAACCCTTTAACCCCAAAGCCTTTGCGGAGGGTCTTTTTGAGGCACTTCCTGAGGATTACGAGGAAGATGACATTGACCTTTCAAAAATCAAAGAGGAAGTTGAGTCTGTTACCAATACAGAGGAAAATGAACTCGCTCAGGCTATGGGTGAAATCTTTGAGGCAATGGCAGAAATTCAGGCGGAAGACGCTGAGAATGTTGAAACACAGGCTCAGGTTGAAGATGCGGATATTGTTGACGAATCAGAAGTGATTGAAGATGCAGTTGAAACCGTAACCGAAGAAATTGCTGATGAAACAATAGAAGAACCTAAGGAAGAAGAAAATCCCAAAAAGAAAAAAGGTTTCTTCGGGAGGTTGTTTGGTTAATGAGCAAAGAATTTTTAATTGCAACCCACAATATGAAAAAGCGGGATGAGTTGTACCGCATACTTTCCCCCTTGGGTATAGACGTTAAAACCGCCGACCAACTTGGTATTGAAATTACCGACGTTGACGAAACAGGGGAAACATTCTACGAAAACGCACTTCTTAAGGCTCAGAGCGGATGCAACGAAAGCGGTATGCCCTGCGTTGCAGATGACTCGGGTCTTGCGGTTGATTACCTTGTAGGTGCGCCCGGTGTTTATTCCGCACGTTTTGCGGGTGAGCACGGTAACGACGCTAAAAACAACCAAAAACTTCTTAAACTTCTTACTGATGTTGAAGTACCCGAAAGAACTGCATGTTTCGTTTCGGTTGTTTGTTGCGTTTTCCCAAATGGTGATATTATTTCTGCCCGTGGTGAATGCAAGGGCTACATCGGTTTTGAAGAAAGAGGTAACGGTGGTTTCGGTTACGACCCCTTGTTTATGGTAGGGGACAAAAGCTTTGCCGAGCTTACCCCCGAGGAAAAGGATGCTTTAAGCCATCGTGGTAATGCTTTAAGACTTCTTTCCGAAAAACTTAAAGATTATTTTTCACAACAGTAATAACAGTTCCCGAATCGGTGACATCCAATAGTAATTGGGTGTCACCTTTATTTATTTCGACGGTTTTATTGCTTCTGGTTTCAAGTAGTTGGGAGAGGCTTTTTTCAGTGAAAAATGCTCTTTCTGTTTCCTCGTTATCAATAAAAGCACTTATGCAGTTTTTTATGAAAATAAATTCTTCAGTACCCTCGGTGAAGTTTCCGTTAAAAACTATATTCATCTCGGTTAAATAGTTTTTATCGTCGGTTTTGAATTGCAATAATATTTCATTTTCACCGAATTTATAAAAATGTGTTAAAGTATCGCTTTTTTGGTCAAGAATATAACCGCTTTCGGATAAAGTATATGTATCGGACAATTTGTTCATCCGCCGGGTAAATGCATGAAGGGTATCACCGTAAGTAGTGGCTTTACAGGATGAACAGACCAATATTGCTACTATTAAACATAAAAAAAGACAGATTTTTCTCATTTTTTTACCCCTTATTGTGATATTGAATAAAAATATTTAACATTTTTTTAACATTTGTCAATGTACAATGTATATAATTATATTGTATAATTACTATGTATAAATATAGTTGTGTTTTCCCATACATTATATGTACTATATAAATTAAAATTGAGTTGGTAAATATGAAAAAATATTTAACAAAGTTAATAGTTTTAGTTTTGTGCCTTGCAGTAATGTGCTCACCCGTTCTTGGTGTGAGTGTACTTGGGGTTAAAGGGGACTATCCCGATGGTGTAACCGCCGGGGATGCTCTTGCGGCAGTTGGCGGTACGGACAGATTACTTAATTCCGCGGTACCCCTTTTAACGGGAAGTAATTTGCAGAATCTTGTAAAACCCATGATTTACAGTAGCGATACTCTTTCGTCGGTTTTATTGCAGATGTATCTTTCCTTTGAAGCGGAGGGCACGGATTTAAGTGCAGTCGGTATTGACACTTCCGTAAGTAGCGTTGCAAACGCACTTTCCCAATATCCCGAAGTCAGCGAAAGATTAAAAAATTACACTTCCTGGTCCGAAGTTGACCTTACGGGTGTTAACTGGGGTGTAAGGGATAAAAACGGTTTTGCCGAGGCTTTCGGTGCAATGTTTTCACCCTTTAATGACGTTTTATATATGTTACTTTCATCGGGTACACTTAAGATTTCCTTTATAAAAATCAACGGTGCGGACGGTTATTCAAATGCGGTTGTGCCAATGCTTAATGCGTTAAAATGCCCCGATATTATCCCTGCACAACAATTCCACGCAGAGGCTTCAACCAATAAAAACAGTATGGTTAAAAATATAATTCTCCCCATACTTTCATTTTTAGAAAAAACTCTTGATGCACCTGCCACAACTCTTACGGATTCCCTGCCTTCATTCGCTTATTTTTCTGAAAGTGGCGAAATGGAAAAATGTATGGATTCATTAATGTCCCCTATAAAGTCAAATCCTCTTTTTGAAATTGCGACACTTCTTAATCTTTTTGATGCGGAAATGTTCACTTTCGATATTGAAACTATTATGGGCACTCTTACCTCGGGTATGGGTGGCGTACAGATAGCCGAGCTTGATATGGGGGCTCTTTCAAAATGCGGTACTCATAACGGCACTACCTTTGTTTCCGATCAGGGTAAAGCCTACGTGGTTGTTATGAGGTGGCTCGTAGAAACTCTTAAATTAAATCCCGACTTATTTAATCAGTTGCCCGGTGCTACCGTGGATAAAACTACCGGGGATTTTATGAAAAACATCCTTTCAAAGGATACGGATAAAATTGTCGGTACTATAATTCTTCTTTTCAGTCCCAAAGACCCTCAGGGTGCTGAGGCTATGGTTTACCCCGATGTGAACAGAGTAAATGTTCAGTATACACCTAATCTTCAAAAGGAAGATTACGAGAGAGCCTTGGGCGAAATGGATGACCTTCTTGACGATTTTGTAAAAGAGGGTGGAAGTTACAAGGATGTGGAGTCACTCCTTGAATCTGCAATTTATTCAAACGCCAATATAAATGCTTTACTAATGGGTGTTTACGGTGCTTTCGAGGAAAACGGACTTACTCAGGTTTTATTGCTTTTAGGTGTTGATACTACACCAAAGGGCGTAGCGTCCTATCTTACAGAATACGAATACAAATCCGCCGTCAATGCACTCAATAAAGCGGACTCCTGGGCGGATACGTCATTAAAGAATATTGACTGGGGCTTTTACACAGGCTCACGAAAAGGTTTCCAGAATACACTTACTGCAGTTTTAAGACCTTTATACCCCGTAATGAGGGTGTTACTCGTTGAGAAAGATATGGTAGTGCTTGACAGTATTACCATTAAAGGTGCCGACGGTTACAACACAGCGGTTATACCCCTGTTAGAGGCTTTGGGTTGTGATTCGGGTGACATTTTAACTTACGAAAAATACAAAAAACATTCGGATACTGATAGGGTAATGAAGGATATTCTTGACCCTGTGTTTGATTTAGTTGACGATATATGCGAAAAGCCCGTTGATACTTTAACAACAAAATTACCCAATATAGTTTATTTCCTTAACAGCGGTTCACTTGAAAAATGTATAGGAAATTTACTCTTACCCATAACAAGTTTTACCGAGACACTTTCGGGTGTTTACCATATGGATGTTGATATGACATCCCTTCCTTCGGAGCTTGATATGAATAAACTTCTCGGCTCAATGCTTGAGAGTACGGGTATGAAGGTTGCCGAGTTTGATATAAATACCCTCAGCGGTATGGGAACACCCGAAAAACGCACAAGTAAGCAGGTTGTAGATGGTAAAAATACCCGGTACACTTACATTGTTGCGGATAAAACGGATGTATTTATGTCCTTACTTCGTGTTCTTGCAAGAACTATGCGACTTCCCGGTAACGAGAATCTTTTAATGGGTTCAATGGGTAGCAACGCATCCTTTGAAACATACTCCGCATCACTTACGGAGCAGTTCGAAAATATGAGCGAAGATGAACTCATTGAATGGCTTTTCAATCTTTTCTTTAAAGAACGTGTGAAAGCGGAGTTGGTTTTTGACGAAAATTATTCGCCCACCATTATTTATAAAGAAACCGAAAAGAACTATGTATGGTTATATGTTGTGTGCGGTTATTTAGGACTTTGTGCCGTGGTTGGTATTATAATTTACGCTAACAGAAAGCGGTTGTATTCTTAACTCCTGAGAGGTGTTAAATTTGTTAGTTTTAAAAAATATAGTTAAAGATTATGTCACGGGTGATACTACCGTAAGGGCATTGAAGGGTATAGATATCAGTTTCCGCGAAAATGAATTCGTTGCGGTGCTTGGTCCTTCAGGTTGCGGTAAAACCACCTTACTTAATATCGTTGGCGGTCTTGACAGATACACAAGCGGTGATTTGCTTATTAACGGTAAATCCACTAAATATTTTAATGACGGTGACTGGGATACTTACCGTAATCATTCAATTGGTTTCGTGTTCCAGAGCTATAACCTTATCCCTCATCAGACTGTACTTTCCAACGTAGAACTCGCCCTGACACTTTCGGGTGTTTCTAAAAAGGAACGTAAGAAAAGGGCAATTGAGGCTCTTAAAAAGGTTGGTCTTGAGCAACAGATTTATAAAAAGCCCAACCAGATGTCAGGCGGTCAGATGCAACGTGTGGCAATTGCCCGTGCACTTATAAATGACCCCGATATTCTTCTTGCGGATGAACCTACGGGCGCTCTTGACAGTGAAACAAGCGTTCAGATAATGGACCTTCTTAAGGAAATTGCCAAAGAGAAACTCATTATTATGGTTACCCATAACCCTGAACTTGCGGATAGTTACGCCAACCGTATTATCAGTTGTCTTGACGGTGAGGTTGTAGGAGATACTAACCCATACGAACCTACTGAAAAAGACATTGAAGAACAAAAAATCAAAGTTCAGAATGCAAAGGTAAAGGGTAAAAAGACTATGAGTTTCGGCTCTGCCTTTGCCTTGAGTATAAATAACCTGAGAACCAAAAAGGGTAGGACTTTCTTAACGGCTTTTGCGGGTAGTATCGGTATTATAGGTATCGCCCTTGTTCTTGCTCTTTCCAATGGTATTCAAGTTTATATCGACCGTGTTCAGGAGGATATGTTGCTTTCGTATCCCATGACTGTTGAAAAGCAGACTATGGACTTTGAAAGTATAATGAGTTCCTTTACGGGTATTACAAGCGAAGCGGTAGAAGGCACGGATGCGGACGAGGGAAAGGTTTACGTAAACGAGTCCTTTATGCAGATGGTAAACGCCTTTATTTCTGAATCCACATCCAATAATCTTGATAATTTCAAAAAATACATTGAAGATAATCAGGAAGAATTCGACAAATGTTGTAATGACGTTCAGTACAGATACAGTACCCAACTTAATATTTACAGGGCGGACACGGATGACGGTGTTATAAAAGTTAATCCCAGTACAATGATGGAAAGTATGCCCATGGATGAAAGTATGCAGGGTATGGCATCATCAATGTCAAGTATGACCCAGAGTTTCAGCGTATGGATGGAGCTTATCGGTGACGATAAACTTATGGAAGCCCAGTATGACGTTATTGCAGGTAGAATGCCCAATAACTATAACGAAGTTGTACTTATCGTAGACGGTAACAATCAGATTAACGAACTTGTTGTTTACGCTTTAGGTCTTAAGGACCAGGAGGAATTTACAAAGGATATTATGGCGGCTCTTGTCAGCGGTGAAACATTGGAAGATGAAACCGTTACGGAGTACACTTATGATGATATTCTTAATATGAAATTCAAGCTTGTTTTAAGTGCGGATTACTTCGTGAAAGATGAAAAAACAGGTTTGTGGCGTGATAACAGTGAAAATGATTATTATGTAAAACAACTTGTTGAAGATGGCGAAGAAATTAAAATCGTAGGTATATTGAAACCCGACGAAAACAATACTCTTTCAATCGGTACGGGCGGTATCGGTTACACCCGCGACCTTATGGATTACGCCATTGAACAGACAAGTAAACGTCAGGTTGTTAAGCAACAGCTTAACGATAAAACAAGGGACGTTATTACGGGTTACGAATTTTCAACCCTTACAGTTAATGACTTTGACCTTGCGGATGTTGATTTAAGCATAATCGACTATACCTATCTTGACTACAAGCCCTTCCTCGAAATGGCTGAGGGAATGGATATGGCAGAGGTAGATATGACCGATATGGGTGCTATGTTCGGTTTTGACGATATGTCGGAACTTCAGAAGAAACTTATGGAAGGTTTCCTTACTGATGAACAAGTACTCGCTTTAAAACAAGCCTATGTTGATACTCTCGCGGCTAACAGTTCTTATGAAGGAACACTTTTGAAATTAGGTTATTCCACCTTTGAGTCACCCTCGTCAATTGCGTTCTACCCCAAGAGTTTTGAAGATAAAGAGAAACTTAATGAGTTGGTAGAATACTATAATCAACAGGTGACTGCTGACGGACACGAAGAAGCACAGATAAAAGTTACGGACTATATAGGTCTTTTAATGAGTAGTATTACTACCATTATTGACGTTGTAACGTACGTGCTTGTGGCTTTCGTTGCTATTTCTTTGGTGGTTTCCTCAATTATGATTGGTATTATCACTTATATCTCAGTTCTTGAAAGAACTAAGGAAATCGGTATTCTCAGAAGTATCGGTGCATCTAAAAAGGATATTGCCCGAGTCTTTAACGCGGAAACTGCCGTAATTGGTCTTGGGGCGGGTATTATCGGTATACTATCCACGCTACTGTTGGAAATTCCCATAAACTTAGCCCTTAAGTATTTAGTTCATATTCCTGCGGCGGCATCCTTACCATTCGTTGGCGGTGTGGTACTCGTTATAATAAGCATATCACTTACGCTTATTGCGGGACTTATTCCCTCACGTATGGCGGCTAAGAAAGACCCCGTTGAAGCATTGAGAACAGAATAATAAAAAAATTATCCCCTATTGGAAAACAATAGGGGATTTATTATTGAAAAAATAAATTAACTGTGATAAAATGACGATACGAATGCACTAAAACAGTTAGGTTGTGATTTAATGAGAAAAACATCAGCAAATATTGGCTTTATCGGTATAAGCGGTAGAGGTTCAAGTATGCTCGACTTGCTTTTACAGGTTGAGGGTGTTAAGGTTCCTGCGGTTTGTGACCTTATTCCCGAAAGAGCCGAAAGAGGTATTGAAATTGTAGAGGAGCGTACAAACAAGGCTTACCCTGTACACGCTTATCTTGATTATAAAGAAATGTTCGCAAATGAGGATTTGGATGCGGTTGTTATTGCAACTACCTGGATTACCCACGCAATGATTGCCGTTGACGCTATGAATGCGGGTCTTCACGTTGGTATGGAAGTTGGCGGTGCCGCTTCTATCGAAGAATGTTGGGAGATGGTAAGAACAAGTAGGCGTACCGGCAAAATCTGTATGCTTCTTGAAAACTGCTGCTACTGCAGAAATGAAATGGCAGTATTCAATATGATTCGTAAGGGTATCTTCGGCGAAATCGTACATATGGAGGGTGGCTACCGTCACGATTTACGTGATGAAATCTGCCTCGGTCGTGAAAATATCCACGGCAGACTCTATAACTTTATGTACCGTAACGGCGAGGTTTATCCCACCCATCAGTTAGGACCTATCGCTAAGGCTCTTAATATTAACAGGGGTAACCGTTTCCTTACAGTAAACTCCGTTGCAAGTAAATCCCGTGGTCTTCACCAGTGGATTAAAGACAACAAGGGCGAGGAATACGACCTTTATAATACTGACTTTAACTGTGGCGATATTGTTACTACAATTATCAAATGTGCTAACGGTGAAACAATTCAGCTTACTCACGACTGCTCTCTTCCCAGACCTTATACCCGTGACTACGAAGTTCAGGGTACAAAGGGTATCTACTCCGAACCCGAGGACGGCAAGGGTAGAATTTACATTGACGGTACTCACAAGGAGCATCAGAGTTGGACTCACGAATGGGACGATTTTGAACCCTGGCGTGAAAAATACGAGCATCCCCTTTGGGTTCTTTACGAAAAAGGCGGTATCAAAGCGGGTCACGGCGGTATGGACTACCTTATTCTTTCATCCTTCGTTGACAGCGTTTTCGAGGGCGAAAAAGCAAATATCGACGTTTACGATACTGCAACATGGATGGCAATTACCTGCCTTTCAGAACAGTCCGTTGCCATGGGTGGTGCACCCGTTCCCGTACCGGATTTCACAAACGGTAAGTGGATTGACCGTGAACCTATCAGACGCGGTATGTATTGCCTTGAAGAGGTTTGCGAAGAATGTTACGACTTAAGCGAAGTTACAACTGAGGAGAGTGCAGAATGAAATATTATATAGGTGTTGACGGCGGCGGTACAAAAACCGCGTTTGCCCTTTTTGACGAAAACAAAAACATTGTTGAACAGTACGAAACTGAGGGTTCAAACCACGAAAATATGGAGGGTTCATTCCCTCAGGCTGCGGGTATTATCGCAGGTGGCGTTAAGGGTCTTTTAGAAAAAGCCAACATCACACTTGATGAGGTTGACGGTATTCTTATGGGTCTTGCAGGTATCGACCACCCTTATCAGCACGATGCTATGGTTGAAGAACTTGATAAATTAGGTATCAAGGGTTGCCGTATTTATAACGATGGTTTCATTGTTATTAAAGCGGGTGTTGGTGCAGGTTGCGGTATCGGTTACAACTGCGGTACAGGTACTTGCTGTAACTCCCTTGACTCCGACGGCAATATGCTCCAGATTGGCGGTTTCGATGTCCTTTCAGGTGACAAGGGCAACGGCCACTGGGTTGGCTCACAGGCTTTCAGAATTATGTATGACGAAATTTGCCTCGGTAAGGGTAAATCCTTAATTACAGAATATATGAAAGAAAAAGCAGGTATCTGCGACAGAGCAACGCTCCTTGATTCCATCGCTGTTTTAGAGAGCGAGGACGAGGGCGAGGCATTCTTAAGAAAACTTATCGTTTCGTTCTTTGACGCGGCTAACAATGATGACGAAGCGGCACTTCAGGTTATTGAAGAAATGGCTCAGAGAGGTGCGGATTTCATCTGCGGTCACGTTAAAGCAATGAATTTCGAGTGTGAAGTTATTAACGTTGTTTTGTCAGGTTCAATTCACACAAAACTTCCCTCATACAAATACACCGACAGAATGGCTCAGCTTGTTGCCGAAAAAACAGGCAGAAAGTTCAATTTCATCAAACTCCAGTGTGCACCCGTTACAGGTTGCGTAAACTGGCTTCTTGAAGGCTAATAATTTTCGTTGAAAGGATTGATATAAATGAAAGAAATCAGCGTAACCGTCATTGGTTCAGGTTCTACATATTGTCCCGAACTTATTTATGGTTTTATTGAAGCAAAGGACTCCCTTAAATTAAAGAGAGTTGCTTTTATGGATATTGATGAAAGAAAGCGTGAAATCGTTGGCGGTCTTTGCGTTCGTATGCTTAAGAGTGCAGGTATCGATTGCGAAATCGTAATGACTGACGACCTGGACCTTGCTTTACAGGGTGCGGACTTCGTTGTTACTCAGATTCGTGTCGGTAAACTTCCCTGCCGTCACATTGACGAAAGTATTCCGCTTAAATATGACCTTATCGGTCAGGAAACAACGGGTATCGGCGGTTTTTTCAAGGCTTTGCGTACAATTCCCGTAATTGCTCACATTGCCGAGAGAATCGAGGCTATTTGCCCCAACGCCTGGCTTATTAACTTCACTAATCCCTCGGGTATTATTTCCGAATTCCTTCTTAACCACACCAACGTAAAAGCTATGGGTCTTTGTAACGTTCCCATTGCTATGATTGACGATGTTAAAGCCGCGGTGGGCGAGGATGCAAAGATTACATACCTTGGTCTTAACCACCTTAGCTGGATTACTTCAGTTAAAGTTAACGGCGAAGAAAAGTTCGACAGCATTTTTGACGATAACTTCGCTCCCACAGTTATGAAGAACATTCACGATGACGGTTTTGATATGGAATGCCTTAACGCTTGTAAGGGCTTCCCCTCATCATATCTTCAGTACTATTACAGCCGTGCATCAAAGCTCGCTTATCTTAAGTCGAATCCCAAGAGCCGTGCTCAGGTTTGTATGGAAATTGAAGAAGAACTTCTTAAACTTTACAGCGACAACGAACTTGTTATCAAACCCGCACTTCTTGAACAACGCGGTGGTTACAAATACTCACTTGCAGCTGTTTCACTTATTGATTCAATTGCCAACGATAAAAAGGACGTTCACGTTGTTAACATCAAAAACAACGGTACTCTTAAGTTTATGGATGACGATGATGTTGTTGAAATTGCCGCAGTTATCGGTGCGGACGGTGCAACACCCGTTGAAATCGAAGAATTTGACAACCGTCACATTATAAGCCTTATGCGTACAGTTAAATCTTATGAGAAATACGCAGTTGATGCAGCCATCAAAGGCTCCGACGAGGACGCTCTTAACGCTCTTATGGTTCATCCTCTTTGCGGCGACTTTGCAAAAGCAAAGGCTTGTTTTGAAGAAATGAAAGAAGCCCACAAGGCATATTTACCCCAGTTCTATAAAGACTAATAGAAAAAACGTCTGACCGTGATGGTCAGACGTTTTTTTAGTTGGTCCCTTTAGGGGTGGAAATAAACCCCCGGTTCTACCGGGGGAAGAAAAAGGCTTCAGCAAAGCCAAAAACGGCGAGCTCAAAGCCGCCGAAGTAGTTGCAAATAATTAATCCTCCAAGTAG
>SVOQ01000029.1 GCA_015066345.1 Oscillospiraceae bacterium | reverse complement strand
TTACGGGTAGCAAGTAACAATCTTACGCAACTGGCAGACCGTACTTATGCGTTTACGCATACGCGAAGAACATAGGGCTATGCCCGCATATGAAAAACCACCCGCTTGGCGGGTGGATGTTTATTGTAGTATGTCAGGAAATACTAAATTTTTTTTACATTGTTATAAATTTTTTATATTGACGTTATCATCGAACATAATAAGGTCCGCGTCGTAGCCTTTTTGGATTTTGCCTTTTCTGTCGCCGTAGCCCACAACTGTTGCGGGGGTGAGGGATGCCATCTTAACAGCGCTGTAAAGGGGAATACCTATACACTTATACATATTCCTTACGCAGTCCGAAAGGGTTGCGGCACTACCCGCTAAAGCAGAGCGGTCTGCGAGTTTCATTACATTATCTTCATAAATAACACCGATACCGTTTTCCTGAGTGTAAACGGTATTTTCTTTTATGTCACTTGCAGAAAATTCGAGACCGTCGGTAATAAGGTACATACCGTCGTCGCCCTTGCATTTATAGATTAATTTAAGTAACCCTTGGGGAAGGTGACGTAAATCCGCAATGGTCTGAGCGGTAAGCTCATCCATATAAAGTCCCGCTTCAACAACACCCGCGTTTCTGAAAAGACCCGTTTTAAAGCAGGACGAACAGGCGTTGTAAATATGGGTAACGTCCGAAAAACCGTGTTTTACCGCTTCCTCTACCTGTTCAAAACTTGCGGCGGAGTGAGCCACGGACGCAACAATACCGCGGTTTCTGAGTTTGTCGCCTAATTCAAGCACACCCTCGCATTCGGGGGCGGCACCCATAATGAGTATTTTATCCCAAAGCTCAAATAATTCGTCGGGAGGATTCTTTTTGGGGTTTAAAATATTTTCGGGACTTTGAGCACCTTTGTACTGCATTGAGATATACGGACCTTCAAGATGTACGCCGAGGATATTGGCTTTCTCGCTTTTTTCGGATGCTTTCTTTATTGAATTAATAACATTTTTTAACTGCTCCACAGGGGCTGCAAGGGTGGTTGGCACAATTGATGTAGTACCGTATTTTAAATGTGCCTCCGCCATTTTTACAATATCGTCGGGGTTTTCGCTCATAGCACTTTTGTTACCGCCACCGTGAACGTGAATGTCAACGAAACCGGGGGCAAGGTATAAGCCTTTACAGTCTGTGACGGTACTTTCGGGAGTTTCCTCGAAATGCTCCGTAATATCCACTATCTTGCCGTTGTGGGTTACAACAACGCAGTCGCGAATGGAGTCGGGGAAAACTACTTTTGCGTTTTTATAAAATTTCATTTGTATCACCTGATTTAATTTTAAGATTAAATTCAATATATGTCAACCAATATTTTTTGGTGCGACGTTTCGCGACAAAAGTTTCGGGAGTAAAAAACTATAATGTATTTGTCGGGGGTGATTTTATGACGGTGTACGCGGATGTTCTCGTAGGGATTAATATAATCATTACATACTTAATCATAGTTTCGGTAAGGCTTATTTGCAAACGGGCAACAAATAAATGGGGGGTGGGTATAGCCTCTCTCATAGGTGGCTTTTCGTCACTTATTATCTTTTACGAGGATATACCTCTTTTAGTTTCCGTTGTTTATAAACTTCTTGTAGCGGGGTTAATAACGGGTGTGGGCTTTTTACCCCGTAGTGTAAGGGGCTTTTTTAAAGTCTTTGTATCATTTTTTGCTATAAGTTTTTTGTTCGGCGGTATTATGTACGCTGTTGAAATAACCTTTAACCCTCAGAATATTTTATATATGAACGGCACTGTATATTTTGATATGAGTATTACATACCTTGTGGGGGCGGTTTTACTTATATACGGTGCGTTTATGGTGGTGAATTTTTTGCTTACAAAACACGCGGTTAAAAATAAAATTTACGAAGTGAAAATTACATTCAGGAATACTGAGGTCATTTTAAGGGGATTTGGTGATACGGGTAATAATTTAAAATACGGTGTTTCCGCAAGACCCGTAATAATCGGTGAGCTTTCCGCATTAGCACCCCTTTTCAGTTTTGAGGAACTTAAGGTTTTAAAGAGCGGTATGTACGAAAATATCCCCGATACCCTTGTGGGTAAACTTCATCTCGTTCCCTGTCAGACCATTTCGGGCGACTCCTTTTTACCCGCCGTAATTCCCGAAAAGGTTGAAATCAAAAGCGGTAATAAAAAAACGGATAGTTTAAAATTCTGCCTTGCTCTCAGTAATAAAAAACTTTCGGACGGAGAATATAACGTAATTTTACATAACAGTATTATTGATGCTCAGTGGGAGGAGAGTAAACCTTATGGAAAACATAATTGATTTAATCAAGCGGTTAAAGTTAAAAATTCTCGGCTTTGGTAAGGGAGAGCTTTACTATATAAACAGTCCTCAGCTGCTACCGCCACCCCTTTCAAAGGAGGAGGAACAGGCTATTATCGACCGCTTGCAACAGGGGGATATTAAATCCCGCGATAAATTGGTGGAGCATAATTTACGCCTTGTGGTTTATATAGCCAAGAAGTTTGAAAATTCGGGGGTTAATATTGAGGATTTGATTTCCATTGGTACAATTGGTCTTATAAAAGCGGTGAATACCTTTAAAGCGGATAAAAATATTAAACTTGCAACCTACGCTTCAAGGTGTATTGAAAATGAAATTCTGATGTATCTCAGGAAAATTAATCAGCAAAAACTTGATATTTCCCTCGATGAGCCACTGAATGTGGACTGGGACGGTAACGAGCTTTTGCTTTCGGACGTTTTAGGCAGTGACGGGCTTGAAATTAACGACAACGTGGAGCAGGAGGACGAAAAGCGTATTTTACATACTTGTATGCAGGATTTATCGGACCGTGAACGGCTTATAATGAATATGCGTTTCGGTCTCGACGGTAAAAAAGAGCATACCCAAAAAGAGGTTGCAGATATTCTCGGTATATCCCAAAGTTATATATCCCGATTAGAAAAGAGGATTATTTTAAAATTAAAACGTGATATTGAACGACAGACCGTGGAAAAATAAAACTAAAAAACCTACTTGTATTTTCCAATTAAGTGTAATAAAATGTAAAAAAAGGTAAATTTTTATCTTAAGAGGGGATTATATGAATAAGGCACAATTGGTTTTTAAAGCGGTTGACGGTATCTGCTACCCGATGCAGAATGTGAAAAAATATAAAAATATAGTTTCAATCAGGGATATCCCTTACGGTGAGGGCGAAAGACAAAAAGCGGATTTGTACTTTAAACCCGAAATCCTCAAGGACGGCAAAAAGCACCCGCTTATTATATATTTCCACGGTGGCGGATTCTTAATGGGTGATAAAAAATGCCGTGTGGGTATAAGTGAGTTTTACGCAAACGAGGGTTACTTTGTATATAATGTGAACTACGAAATGCCCCCGGAGGCTGCCTGTCCCCAAATGTTTTACGGTTGCGTAAAGGGTGCAAACTCTGCCCTTAAGCTCTTGGATAAATACAATATTGATGAAAATAAAATCATTCTTACGGGGGATAGTTCGGGTGCGTTTATCTGCTCCTACGTTGCGGCGCTTAAGTTTGATGACGAATTACGCAAAGCCGTTGAGTGCGAGGAAGTAACTATAAATATAAACGGTCTTATGCTTATGTGCGGTATATATGACCTTGAGGTGCTTCTTAAAGGCAGTTCACTTTTCGGTGTTATACCACAGACCGCTAAAATGGTGCTTGATTTTGATTTAAAAAAGGATTTTTCAAATATCAAGGACTTTAAGTATTATGACTATATTTCACCAGCTCACTTTGTTAATGATAAGTGGTGCCCGACCTTTATCTGTTGGGCGGATGATGACTTGGTTTGCCAGAATCAGGGTGAGCCCATGGCGGAAAAACTCCAAAAATGCGTACCTTATTTTGATTCATACCACGTAAAGGGCTTTCATAATAACCATTGCTTCCACCTTAATTTCGGTATGGGCAATAAACCCGCAGTGGAGTGTATGTATAAATCTCTTGAGTTTTTGAAAGAAATAACTAAAGAAGTTAGTTATAAATAATCGGCTTTAGCCCCTTAATTATTCATTATTCAATATTCATCATTCATTATTCATTAAAAAAGCTCCTTGCCGTAGCAAGGAGCTTTTTGCTTTATCGAATATTACCCGTATTAGTTTTAAGTGTAACGTCGTGTGCGCCACCCTCAACAATACTTGTTGCACTAACGAGAGTGAGTTTTGCATCTCTCTGTAAGTCGGGGATTGTAACAACACCACAGTTGCACATTGTTGATTTAACCTTGTAAAGGCTCTTTGTAACGTTATCGTGGAGTGAACCTGCGTAAGTTACGTAGGAGTCAACGCCCTCTTCGAAAGAAAGTTTTGACTGACCGCCAAGGTCGTATCTCTGCCAGTTTCTTGCTCTGTTTGAGCCTTCGCCCCAATACTCTTTAACGTATGTGCCGTTGATGTTGAGCTTGGGTGTGGGGCTTTCGTCAAATCTTGCGAAGTATCTGCCGAGCATCATAAAGTCCGCACCCATTGCGAGAGCGAGTGTCATATGATAATCGTGAACGATACCGCCGTCGGAACAAATGGGAACGTAAACGCCTGTTTCCTCGAAGTATTCGTCACGTGCTGCGGCAACCTCAATAAGAGCGGTAGCCTGTCCGCGGCCGATACCCTTTGTTTCACGGGTGATACAGATTGAACCGCCACCGATACCGACTTTAATGAAGTCTGCACCTGCTTCAGCAAGGAAACGGAAGCCGTCACGGTCAACAACGTTACCTGCACCGACTTTTACGCTGTCACCGTATTTTTCACGGATGAAAGCGATAGTGCGTTTCTGCCACTCGGTGTAACCCTCGGATGAGTCAATACAAAGAACGTCTGCACCTGCTTCAACGAGTGCGGGAACGCGTTCTGCGTAGTCGCGGGTGTTGATACCTGCACCAACCATATAACGTTTCTGGTCGTCGAGGATTTCCTGAGGATTTTCTTTATGCTGAGCGTAGTCCTTACGGAATACGAAATACATAAGTTTTCCGTTGTCATCTATAATGGGGAGAGAGTTGAGTTTGTTTTCCCAGATAATGTCATTTGCTTCTTTAAGGGAAGTTGAAGCGGGAGCAGTAACGAGTTTCTCAAGGGGAGTCATAAACTCGCTTACTTTTAAATCCATAGGCATACGGCTGATTCTGTAATCTCTTGATGTAACAACACCAAGGAGTTTACCCGTTGCAGTACCGTCGTCTGTAACTGCCATAGTTGAGTGACCGAGAGCATCGTAAAGGTCAACAACATCTGCGAGAGTGTTGTCGGGGCAGAGGTTAGCGTCACTTACAACGAAACCTGCCTTATAACTTTTAACTCTTGCAACCATTGCGGCTTCATCTTCGATGGACTGTGAGCCGTAAATGAATGACATACCGCCTTCCTTAGCGAGGGCAATTGCGAGGGTGTCGTTGGAAACGGACTGCATAATTGCCGAAACAAGGGGAATGTTGAGGGTAATGGGTGCTTCTTCACCTTTTTTGAATTTGCAAAGGGGTGTACGAAGGTCAACGTTTGCGGGGATGCAATCGGGACCGGTGTAACCGGGGATAAGCAAATATTCACTGAATGTTCTTGAGGGTTCCTGACAGTAATGTGCCATTCAAAATCTCTCCTTTGTCTTTTAGTTATTACCCATTATTGTACTTTTTATTTTTCAAAAAGTCAACTATGAATTATAACGATAATATATGAGTTTTTTTGAGTTAAATTATTGTAAAATGACATATTCTATGCTAAGATTAATAGACAATTTAGTTACACGAGGTGCATTATGTCGCATTTTGAAATTGACTTTCACGATAAAAACAGTGAAAGACTTATGATTAGCGGACGTGTAAATCAGATATTAAGTGATTTATACAAAAAATTTATAATTGTTGATAGTGTTGATACGGGTGATTTTTATTACCGCGACGGTCAGTATACCTTTGACGACAGGGACGTGGGCGAGTGGACTCCCTTTAAGGCAAATAAAGATTATTGGGGCTATCGCGAGTGCTATTGTTGGTTTAAACAAAGTGTTAAAATCCCCGAAAGTTTTAAGGGTCAGCATGTTATTTATAATATTACTCCCTACGCCCGTAGCTGGGAAAACGAGGTTAACCCACAGTTTATTATTTATATTAACGGTAAGGTGGCTCAGGGTGCCGACAGTAACCATCGCTACGTAACCGTTACCCCCTGTGCCGAGGGTGGCGAAGAACTTGAAATTTACATAAACGCCTATTCCGACGATTGGGAATGGAGGGGCGAAATTCAACTTGGTGCTCAGCTTCAGGTTTTTGATGACGTGGCTTACGCTACCTATTTTGACATTCTCACACCCTTAAAGGTTGCTAAGTACCACGGTGAAGACAGTGATGCCCGTGTTAATATTCTTAACGCCCTTAATAATGCTTGTAATATTCTTGATATTGATACCAATGACCGCGAGGTTTTCCACGAATCCTGTATTGCTGTGTCAAAATACCTTGACGAAAATCTTTACGGTAAATTTGAGGAGGCAACCTGTTGGGCGGTAGGTCATACCCATATTGACGTTGCCTGGTTGTGGCGTGTGCGTCAGAGCCGTGATAAGGCTTGTCGTTCATTCTCAACCGTACTTAAACTTATGGAGGAATACCCCGAGTATAAGTTTATGTCCTCTCAGGCTCAACTTTACGAGTATGTAAAACAGGACTACCCCGAGGTTTACGAGCGTATTAAAGAACGTGTAAAAGAGGGTAGATGGGAAGCGGAAGGCTCGATGTGGGTTGAGGCGGATACTAACGTTGCATCGGGTGAAGCACTTGTGCGTCAGTTCCTTGTTGGTAAACGTTTCTTTCGTGACGAATTCGGCATTGATAATAAAATTATGTGGCTTCCCGACGTTTTCGGTTATTCTGCCGCCATACCTCAGCTTATTAAAAAGAGCGGTATGGAATACTTTATGACAACTAAAATCAGTTGGAACGAATACAACAAATTCCCTTATGATACATTCAAATGGCGTGGTATTGACGGTACTGAGGTGCTTTCACACTTCCCGCCCAGTTGCCACGCAACCGATGACGAAAGACGGGACTGGAAGACTACATATAACAGTAAGTTAAGACCCCTTTATGTTATCGGCGGTTATAAGAGATATTCGCAGAAGGACTTGGGTAAGGATTACCTTATGAGCTACGGCTTCGGTGACGGTGGCGGTGGTCCTACAATCGAGATGCTCGAATACGGCAAACGTATGTCAAAGGGTATTCAGGGTTGTCCCGTTGTTAAACAGTCAAGTTCCCTTGATTTCTTCCGTAATCTTGAAAAACAGGTTATGGATAATAAGCATCTTCCCACTTGGTGCGGTGAATTGTACCTTGAATTCCACCGCGGTACTCTCACAAGTCAGGCGAGAAACAAAAAATACAACCGTAAGAGCGAGTGCCTCTACCACGACGTTGAAACACTTTCGGCTATTGCTAACAAAGAAATCGGTTTCTCATATCCTAAAGAAAGACTTCTCGAAAACTGGAAACTTATTCTTCTTAATCAGTTCCATGATATTCTTCCGGGCTCGTCAATAGCGGTTGTTTACGAGGACAGTAAAGCGGATTACGAAAAAGTCCTTGCCGAGGGTTGCGATATGGCGAGTGAGGCTCAGGGTGCACTTATTTCAAAAATGAACCTCCCCAATGACAGTATCGTTATTTTCAATACAACGGGCTTCAGACGTAAGGACGCGGTTGTTTGCGAAATTCCCCTTGACGGTGATTTTGCAATTTTCGATAAGAATGGTAATGAAATTGCATATCAGAAAACCTATGACGGTAAAATTGTATTCATTGCCGAGGTTTGCCCCAAGGGTTATACAAGTTACACTGTAAAGAGATGCACTCCCTCCACATTTAACGATGTTGATGCCAATATTGAAAAGGCTCAGACACCCTTCTTTGCCGTTGAATTCAACGAAGATGGCAATATTAAAAACCTCATTCATAAAAAGACGGGCAGAAGTGTTTCACCCGAGGGTGAACTTGTGGGTAAAGTTATTGCATATCAGGACAGACCCCACAACCACGAGGCTTGGGATATTAAATGCTATTTCGACGAAAAGAGTTGGAGCCTTGATTTCAGTAACGCCGAAATTATCGAAAAGGGTGCAGTAAGAGCAGTTTATAAGGTTGACAGAACATTCAGAAACTCAACCTTTACCGAGTATTATTGCATTTATAATGACCTCGAAAGAATCGACGTTGACTACGTGGCGGACTGGAAAGAGGACCACGTTGTACTCAAAGCGGATTACCCCGTTGATGTTAATGCGGTTAAAGCTACATTTGATATTCAGTTCGGTAATATTGAGCGTTCAACAACTACCAATACAACTTGGGAATTTGCTCAGTTTGAGGAAAGTATGCATAAATGGGTTGACCTTTCCGATAACAGTTTCGGTCTTTCAATCCTTAATGACTGTAAGTACGGTTGTGACGTAAAAGACGGTCATATCAGACCCACTCTTTTCCGTTGTGCTACAGGACCTAACGTAGTTCAAGACAGAGAAAAGCACTCTTTCACATTCTCTATTTATCCCCACGAGGGCAAAGTTTCCGACTCCTCGGTTGTTAACGAGGCGTTTAACGTCAACTTCCCCCTTTATGCCGTACCCGTTACCGCTCACGAGGGCGTACTTCCGAGGGAATATTCACTCGTAGAGTGCGATAAAGAAAATGTTGTTATTGAAACAGTTAAGGTTGCGGAGGATAGCGACAATATTATCGTAAGAGCTTACGAAACCTGGAACAGTAAAACTCCCGTAACACTTACTTTCGCAAGTGAAATCGCTGAGGCTACCGAGTGTAACCTTATGGAAGAGCAGGATGAAGCCGTTCAGTATAGCGGTAACACCCTTACTGCAACATTCAAACCCTTTGAAATTAAAACATTTAAAGTTAAATTAAGATAAGGTGTATTTATGAACTATAGTTTTTTTGCTATGGTATCGCGTATGAAGTATATAGACCGTTGGGCACTTATGCGTAACACCGAAAACGAAAGCCTTGACAGCCACTCCAAAGAAGTGGCTGTTATAGCCCACGCCCTTGCCCTTATAGGCAACAGACGTTTCGGTAAAAATTATAACGCAGACCGTGCGGCGGTTTTAGGTCTTTATCACGATGCCCACGAAATTATAACGGGGGATATGCCCACACCCGTAAAATATCAGAATGAAGATATTTTAGTGGCATTCAAAGCGGTTGAAGATTCCGCTAACGAAAAGCTTTTAAGTAAATTACCCCCTGATTTACAGGATGATTTCCGCGATTTATTGACAGAAAATGACGAGGAGCTTAAACCCCTCGTAAAAATTGCGGATAAAATAAGCGCTCTCATAAAATGCATTGAGGAGCGAAAAGCGGGTAATACGGAGTTTAAAGAGGCGGAAGCCGCAACTATTAAACGAATAAAGGAAGCGGATATTCCCGAAGCAAATGTATTTATGGAAGAATTCCTCCCCGCATACGAACAGACACTTGATACACTGTAAAAAATCCCCTGCGCAGAGATTGCGTAGGGGATTTTTTTCAACTAAGTTTGCCTGACGGCAAGTGAAGTTACTGCGTAGTGAAGTTGCTGCGCAGTGAAGTTTGCTTCGTAAGTGATTTAAGAGGGCAAACTTAACTTCACTTTTATTTACAAAAAAACTTCACTATGCGTTAGCATAACTTCACTTTTTGTGCAACAAAAAACTTCACCGATTTTATCCCATCATAAACTTCCAAAATGATTCAAAGAATGCGACCATAAGTTTCATAATGTTAAGGAAACTGGTCTGGCTTGATGCGTTACTTAAAGCGTCAAGGAAGTCATTTCCGAGGGTTGCTTTTACCTTTGTGAATGTCTGGCTGTTAACGTCATTCTGCATAAACTGCGGATATTCGGGCATATCGTTTACGGTTAACTGAATATCACTGTTGAAAAGTACTTTGTAGAATTCACCGTGTCCGTCGTGGGTTGTGCTGTGGAGCATATCCTTAATAAACCAAGTACATTCGGGTAATGCGCAGGTGGATGCGTCAATAACTCTGTCGGGTGAAATGTATCTTGTTTCAGGGAAACGAGCCTGAGTGTAGTCCTCGGGGAGGGTCTCGCCGAAGTATGCACAGGTTGCACCAACGGTTGCGTACTGAGTATCAACAGTACCGTCGGAGTTGTTTTTGTAAGCGGTAACAAGGGGAGTACGTTGCATATTGTAACCTGCAACGATATAGATTTTTGTACCGTTAGCCTGAGCGTCTTTGAGGAGTGTTTCGCACTGTTGCTGAACCTCGTAATGGTAGAAGTCGAGTTTCTGAAGAAGTACGGGGTGAGTGCTTTCGTCAAGTTTCATAAACTCTTTGGCACTCTCGTAATATTCGTGGGGAACGAAACTCCATATACCTGCCATATTTCCGAAAATGGGAATAAGGGCTTCGTCAAAAACACGGTCTTTAAGGTTTAGAACCAAGTTATCCGCAATGCCTACAAGACCCGTCCATACGCCACCTGCATCAAGCATTTCAACGAGAGTGTAAAGAATACCTGCAACGGCGTCACTACCAACGTCGGGAATAGCACAGTTTGCGTAGTTTACAAGGGCATCCTTGTTGATTTCAACCTTACCGTTGAAAAGTTCACCTGCAACTGCAGTACCCTGTAAGGGGCAACACTGGAAAATAATCGTTTCAATGTCGTCTGTGCCGTAAAGTTTGATGTAGGACATTGTAACAACGCCACCCATTGAGGATGCTCTGAATCTTACTGTATCGTGTTTGGTAAGTTCCTTAACTTCCTCAACATAATCGCGAAGCTTCTCGGCATTTTCAACGGGGTCAAGACGGAAGTCATAACCGAAGTAGTAGTTGTGGTCAATACTGTGAACGGGCTCTGCTTCGGGGTGGAATTCCTCGGATGTAACTCTTTCGTGGGATTTTCCCTCGTTGTCGAGAGCGAGCATACCAAAGGATTTATTTACGCAGTCGATTAATACGTCACCGAAAGCATCATAATCGTGGTCTAAAATAAGCTGACCTGCCGCAGGAACAAGCGGTGCAAAGTCATTTAAAATATCGCTTGTTTCAGGGCGGAAAAGTGTACGTTCTTTTTCTGTACCTGCGTCAAGGAACACGTATCCGCTACCGAGAGCCGCAACGTAAATAATGGGCGGTTCACCGCATGTACAGTGTTCAGTTGCCGCAAATACGGGTAAAACACTAAGGGCAATAAGAATAACCGTAAGTGTGATTGAGAATAATTTTTTCATATTTAATCCCCCAATAATAATGTAATTATATATTAGCACACATAAACACGCCTTTGAAGTGTACATTCTTAACAAAAATATCCAATTCTTTTTTTGCAATTCAACTATGATGGGGTTGTTGTGAAAAGACTGTGAATATGTTAAAATCAAATAAAACCAATTTGAAATTTATATTGAGTTTATTTAAAGCGAAGCTTATCATCCCTGTTTGCTTTAGCAAATAGGGAGGGGGATCACGCCCTTGGCGTGGTGGTGGGTAGTTCTCTTTCTGTTCTTCTTCAGTCAGAAAGAATAAATACTCATTTCGCTTTGCAAACTGAGTTTTGTAAAAAACTTGGTTGTAGTGGAAATTTACTTAACTATACGGAGAATATTATGTCCTATTCATCATTTGCGGGCGTTTACGATAGTCTGACTTTTAATGTGGATTACGAAAAACGAGCCGAATATATTACAGAAATTCTGAAGCAAAATAATATAAATGACGGGCTCCTTCTTGACCTTGCTTGCGGCACGGGTTCACTCTCTGTTGAGTTCGCCAAAAAAGGCTATGAGGTTATTGCTACGGATGCTTCGGCGGATATGCTTATGGAGGCTCAGAACAAAGCCTTTTCCGAGGGTCTTAACATTATGTTTTTGTGCCAGAAAATGCAGGAAACCGACCTTTACGGTACGGTCGGTGCGGTTGTTTGCTCTTTGGACAGTATAAATCACCTCAGGAATGCGAAAGAAATGGAAAAAACTTTCCGCGTTCTTAAAAATTTCGTTGATGACGGGGGTATAATGATTTTTGATGTAAACACCCTTTATAAACACCAAAAAATTCTTGGTAATAACACCTTCGTTTATGATGAAAAAGACGTGTATTGCGTGTGGCAGAATAAGTTATATGATGACCAAAAAACCGTGGGTATAAATCTTGATTTCTTTGTAAAAGAAAGGGATAGTTACCGGCGTTTCAACGAGAATTTTAAGGAAATTGCCTTTACTGATGAGGATATAACCTCCGCCGTTGAAAAGGCAGGGTTTAAGGTGTTAAATAGATATGACGAATTTACTTTCAACCCACCCTCCGAGGATACGGAGCGTGTTTACTACGTAATAAGGAGAGAATATAATGGATAATCTTATGTATTTAAAAAGCGGTACGGATATACGCGGTACTGCTATCGAAAAAGACGGCAAACCCGTTGACCTTACTGATGAAAGACTCACTAAAATTATTTGTGCTTACGTTGATTTTTTAAAGAATAAATTGTCAAAAAACGACCTTAGTATTGCCCTTGGGTACGACTCGCGGGTGTCCTCAATCCGTATTGCCGAAACTGTCTTGAAAACCCTTTCAAGCCTTGGTGTTAAGGTGTATAACTGCGGACTTTCTTCAACTCCTTCAATGTTTATGTCCGTGGTAAATTTCGGTGTGGATTCCGCTATTGAAATTACCGCAAGTCACCTTCCTATGGAGATGAACGGGCTTAAATTTTTCACCCGTGAGGGCGGTTTTTCGGGTGACGATATCAAAGAAATTCTTTCCTCTGCCGAGAAAATCGAAACTGAAATCGAACTTAAAAATGAGGGGATTTTAACCCTTGATAATATGGAAAAATACTGCTCCGACCTTCGGGAAATGATTAAAAAAGGCGTAAGTTCCGAGGATTATGAGAAGCCGTTAAAGGGTCTTAAAATCGTTGTGGATGCGGGTAACGGCGTAGGTGCTTTCTATGCCGAAAAAGTGTTGAAAATACTCGGTGCCGACACCGACGGAAGCCGATATTTAGACCCCGACGGCACTTTCCCCAATCACATTCCCAACCCTGAAAACAAGGTGGCTATGAAGTCAATTTGCGAGGCAGTTTACGAGAGTAAAGCGGACCTTGGTATTATATTCGATACGGATTGCGACAGAGCCGCCTGTGTTGACGAAAAAGCTAATGAAATCAACAGAAATAAGCTCGTCGCCCTTGCATCGTATATTGCATTAAAGGGTAATGACGGGGGTACAATTGTTACCGACTCCGTAACATCCGACGGTCTTAATGTGTTTATAGAAAAAGACCTGGGCGGTGTTCATCACAGGTTTAAACGCGGATATAAAAATGTTATTGATGAGGCTATAAGACTTCAGAATGAAGAGGGTAAAAATGCTCCCTTGGCAATTGAAACCTCGGGTCACGCAGCTTTCAGAGAGAATTATTATCTCGATGACGGTGCTTACCTTGTAACCAAAATAATCATTGAAGCCGCCAAGCTTCGTAAAGAGGGTAAAACCATCGGTAGCCTTATTGAAAATCTTCAGATTCCCCTTGAAGAGAAAGAGGTAAGATTTACAATAAAACTCAAGGATTTCAAGGATTACGGTCTTTCGGTTATTGATGATTTTAAGAGACTTTGTGAAAATACCGACGGTATATCGGTTTCACCTGTAAACCATGAAGGTGTGCGTGTGAATTTTGATAAGAACAACGGTGACGGTTGGCAGCTTTTAAGAATGAGCGTTCACGAACCGTTACTTGTTCTAAATTGCGAAAGCAACGAGCAGGGCGGATGCCGAAAAATGCTTGATTTCTTTAAGAGTTTTATAACAAAATACGGGGAATTAGATACATCTAAACTCTCATAACTAAAAAGCGATATTACAGGAGATTTTTACTGTAATGTCGCTTTATTTTTCTTATATAACACTAATCGCGGAATAGTGCATAAAATAAACAAAAAAATCATCGTTTTTTTATAAGAAAAATCATTGACTTTATATAGTATTATACTGTAAAATTATAGATGTAAAAATATAGGTGTAGAAGTGCACCCTTTTTTAAATCTGAATGGAGGTTTTTTCTATGAGAAAGTCTAAGAGAATCATATCATTAGTGCTCACAGCAATAATGATAGCGACTACTTTTGTAGTAGCGATTCCCATGCTTCTTGTTGATGCGGATGCAGCTACGACTATCGACGGCGTTACTCAGGAACGTGTCGTTGGTACGGACGGCTCATACAAATCAACTTACGACAACTATGCGGCTATGTACCTTAACGGTGCAAGTAGCCCCACTAACATTATTATTCCGGGTCTTAATGCGGCTCAGGACTATGTTATCCAGGGTATTACATACTACCCCAAGAGGGACTGGATGCTCGTTACCGCATACCACAATGACGGTACAGAATCAAGTAAAATTTTTGCACTTGATGCTGCAACAGGTGAATTCGTAGCAATGTTCTCGTTCCTTAATCCCGACAGCACTGTGAATATGGACCACGGTGGCGGTATTGCGGTTTCCGAGAACAATATCTACTATTCCTGTGGCGATAAGGACAGAAAAATTGCCTACGCACCCGTTTCTATTCTCGAAAATGCACCCTTGGGTCAGCATACACAGATTCAGCTTGTTGACGAAAGGGATTTCGTTGAAATAGGTTCAATTAATTACGACGGGAAAACAGCATATACGGCTTACGTATGTTACGACCAGGGTGTTCTCTGGATGGGTAACTTCTATGACCTTGGTGCTAAGCTCCTTGGTGTTACCATTGCGGCGGCTGACTATAATGCTCCCTCAAATAACCAGTACAACTCAATGCTTTTCGGTTATGAGCTTTCAGGTAACTCATCTGCTGAGGAGTGGGCAAACCTCGTCGGTGCTACCGGCAAGGATTGTCAGGGTAATCCCAGCTATGCCGTAGCTCTTGATAACACACTTAAGGACGTTCAGTACGCTGTTGTTGATAACGGTAAGCTTTACCTTAGCCGTTCCTACGGTTCAGGTGCAGGTAACTCCATTAACTTCGGTTTTGGTGACTCCAGCTGGTTAACAGTTGCTGATATCGACCTTTCTCAGCCCGGCGATACTCCCGTTACAATCAGTACACAGAGCACCGGCTCTCTTGATAAAACTGTTATGGCATACAATATTGACGACTATAAAAGTTATGCTATGATGCCTATGTCAGAAGGTCTCTGTGTTGTTAACAATAAGATTTTCATTACCTTCGAGGGTGCTTCTAATAAGTATATGAATGAAAGTTCAGGTCTTACATCAATCGGTAACTGCGAGAAGCCCGTTGACGTTATTTGGGAACTTGACCCTTACGAGCTTATGGAAATTACAGTTGCTGAGCCCGAAAAGAGTATTTATTACGAAAAACTCTACAGTCTTGCAGACATAAAAGACGGTGAGGAATACATCATCGTTCACGAATCCAACAAAAAAGACCCCGTTACTCAGAAGAATTACCTTTATGCATTCAATGCGGACGGTAACTTCAGCGGTTATAAACTTTCAAAGAGCAGTACTGATGTTGTTAAGGGTTACGACGGTATGATAGGTCACCCCATCAGTTACTATTCATTTGAAAAGGGCGTTTATGATGAAGACATCCTTTATCTTGAACATCCCGAAGAAGATGATATTGAAAGTATCCGTTGGACAATTACTAAAACCGGTGAAGAAAAATACAGCATAAAAACAACCGAAACATATTTTGCTAACTGTGATTCATTCTATTTTGACGGCAGCAAAATCACAATGGCTCCTTCCAACGCAGCTTACCTTAGTAATATGCAAATCGCTCAGTTGGAAAACAGCAGCGGTTATTTCTATTTCTCAAACAATGGTCAGTATTACCTCTGGTGTAATGACGGTGAAAACGAAACCTATAACACCAAGGCTAATGCTTATTACACAGCTAATGCTTCGAACCCCACCTTTGACGGTGTTACTGAAACACCCGGTACATTCCACTGCGATGCTTTGAATATGTCCGGCTCCAATATTCTTGGCGGTCAGATTGACACAAGCGATGATGATGTTCAGTATGAAGAGGGTGCATTCCAGATTTATCGCCGTGTGGTTGACGAGGCTGCTTCTACTTACGAAAGCCGTGTTTACACTGACCTTCAGGCAGAACTTCAGGAGGACGGTACATACGACGTTACTCTTGAAACATTTGCTATTTCTCCCAACCACTATCAGTACAAGGGCGAAAGACCCACCGACTACATCATTGTAGCCGATACATCTTCCTCAATGGCTTCATCAGGTAGTACGGGTATTAATGAATATAACGGCAGCCTTTCTGTTGGTTCAATGAGTCTTGAGGCTAACACCTCCGACGATAACGGTACAGGCGTCAGCGGTTACGGCTTCTCAAACCCCGATGAGGATATTTACATCAAGCATACCGACGGTAAGTACTATAAGGTATATATGGCTGTTAATACAACAGAGCTTAATAAATTTATTGGTATGATTACATCAATGCGTCAGAAATACTACGCATATTACATTGCCGATGACGGTTTATATTATTGTATTCAGGACCACGCAGTTAACCCTGTGGGCAGAACCTACACCGAGTGGAAAGCCTGGGTTGACAGTGGTGAAAACGAATCCGATTACTCGACAAAAACAAGTAACTCAAACAGACGTAAAGAGGATATTTACGTAGGTCTTCACTACCGTTTCGACGATGTTAACTCCGCATACAATGACGAGCACGTTCGTCTCGATACATTAAAAACAGCAATATCAAATCTTGCTACACAGATTGCTGCACAGAACAGCGGTAACAGAATAGCCCTTGTTCAGTACGGTGCAGATGCTAACACCGGTTTTGTTACTACAAGCAGTACTATTTCAACAAATGCTTATTCACAGGCGTTCTGGGCCACAGGTACAGTTGACCAGCTTAAAACCTACGTTAATAATATGACAACATCCGCACAGACCAATAACAGCGGTATTGAGTTCGATTACGTAAATGCTCTTATTGCAAACTCAGGTTATAGTTATAAAGAGGACGGTACAAGAAACGTTGCGGTTATCCTTCTTTCCGACGGTATTCCCGGTGCGGATGCTAACAGTTCAACTGCAAATGCTGCAAATGCAGTTATCGCTAAAGCTCTTACAGCTAAAAACAACGGTGCTTTCGTTTACACGGTTCTTATTGGTAATAACGAAGTAAGCGGATTTAACAAAAAGGCTTATATGGACGGTGTTTCCAGTAAATATGCCGCTGCTGCAAGTATAACCGACCTCGGTGGTATGAGCGTTGACGGCGTTAACTACGCACTCTCTCTTGCAACAACCACTATGAATAACTTCGTTAACTTCGGTGCTATCACAGCCGAAGAGGTTTCGGCTAACACTGCAGTTGGTCTTGATAACCTTGACGCAAACTCCTACCTTCGTCAGCAGCTTAACGATGCGTTTAAATTCCCCGCTGATTTCAATAAGGACGAAGACCTTATCGTTGAGCTTATTACAGGTGAATACGACGAAGTTGGTCGTTTCTCATTCAACGAAGCTAATAAGGGTGCTAACTCAATTGATGCACTTACAATCAAAAATGCTACAACAGTTGATACAGCAAACAGAACCCTTACAGTTACTAAATATGACTACTCTGATGAGTACGTTGCACAAAACAGAACGGATAAAGACGGTAGAAAGCTCCGTGTTACATTGAAGGGTCTTCTTGCCGACGAAACCAAGAAGATTCGTAACACATCTATCAATAACCTTGATACAACCGGTATTTATAAGACTCAGGCAAATATGAACAACAACGATGAGTTCAAGATGTTGCCTACCTCATACTTTAACATTCCCGAATATACATACGTTCTTGACTACGGTCTTCAGATGTATGACTCGGATGTTAACGGTACACTTAAATCAGTTAGTGCGGACCTTTCCGCTCAGCGTGATGCAGATGGTAACCTCGCTTATAAGCCTGTTTCCGAAAACGGACTTGTTGAAATCACAAACAACAACCTCGACCTTATTTACAGGTCAACACCCACAAACTTTGCTGACTCAGGCTACTGCTTAATTCAGCGTGATAGCGGTGAGTACGACTGGTTCGAAATCAAAGTTGTTCCCGCTTCAAACGTTCTCTTTGAAGAGGATTATGTAGAAAATAAAGAAGACGAAACAGGCGCTGCCTGGGAAAACCTGGGTACACCCAACAAGGAATATCAGACACTTACTGATGCTAAAACTGATGTTTACGGTTATGATGCTGCTTATGCAACAACTGATAACACATACTCAAACGGTACTGCTTCTAAGGTTACTGTAACGTCCGAAAACAAACAGACAAAACGTAGTATTACAAAGACATTCGACTTTATCGGTAGTGGCTTCGACCTTATTTCCGCTTGCGGTGCTAACACAGGTATTATGGCTGTTTCCGTTAAGGATGAAAACGGCAAACTTGTTAAGGGTTACATTATTGATACCTATTATAGTGGTGCATATGTAAATGCTGACGGTCTTGCTTGTCAGGTGCCCATTGCACAGTTCAAGGGTGACCACGGCACATATACTGTTGAAGTAAACGCTCTCTACCTTTCAAATGCAAGTGCGCTTGGTAAGGCAGTTAAGGGTACTTCACTCGCAAACGGTAAGCTCGGTGCTACAACAGGTACAATTGATGAAGCTTCAGCTAAAGCAGCTCTCGCGGACCTCGGTTTAAGCGAGCTTGCAAATGCAGACCTTGAGCTTATTTGGTTTGACGATAACTCCGTTCTTAACGGCGGTACAGGTGCTAAGGGTGTAGCTAAAACAAACAGAGCAGGCGAAACAACAACCTCTCTTGATTGCTACATCGACGGCTTCCGTATTTATCATCCTATGGAAAGTGCTGACGATGACTACATTGCAAATGAGCAGGTTGCAACTTACCACAATGTAATCAGTTGTATCAATGAAAACCATATCGGCACAGATACAACTGAGATTACGGGCATCGCTTATGTTGAAACAGCAGTAGGCGAAGATGAAACACTTACATTTGCAAACTATCAGAGCTATGGTCCTCAGAATGAATTTTATCTTAAAGGAAATGCTTCCGATGCACTTGTTCTTAAGGTTCAGCTTCCTGCACCCGCATCGAAGGTTCATCTTGGTCTTCGTGCCGTAACAGGCGAAGCAACAGTTAAAATCGGTGCTACTGATTTTACAATCAAAGGTGCTACCGAAATGTACTATGATGTAACTGGCTGTGCTGAAATTGACGATGTAGGTATTGCAACAATCACTATCCAGAACACAGGCTCAGGCGTTCTCGCAGTTAACAATATTAAGTTAACAGGTGACGCTACAATGACCACAGTTACTGAGGAAGATATGCCGGAAGTTAAGGCTTCTATGGAAGTTGAATCAGTAAGAGCGGACGTTGTAAACGGTGTTGTTACACCCGTTGTTGAAGATGATACAAACGTTGACAACGGTGGCGATAACACAACCGGTGATGATAACACAGGCTCAGATACAACTGAACCCGAAAATGGCGGTTCAACCGGCTCAGGCTCATTTATTGAACAGCTTATAGCTATGATTATGGAAATTATAAAAAGCCTTTTCAGCTTTTTACCTGTAGGGGAGGTTATGTAAATGAATATGTACATTAAGCCCAGTGCAATGTTTATTACAGCATCAGGTACAGGTGTTGTTGGTGCTTCCTGCACTACTTCAAAAGAAGACCTTGAACTTATAGGTAGTGTTTTCGGTATTGAGGATTGGGATACTGCTTTCGCAACAGGCGAAGGTTGTCAGGTTGAATACCCCATCGAAGAATACTGTAAATTCACCGCAGTAGAAAATGGTGTAACTTCAAAAATCTTAGGTAGCTGATGATAAATAAAAAACCCCTCACTTCGGTGAGGGGATTTTTTAATGAATAATGAATGATGAATAATTGTGGGGCACTTCGTGCCGAATTATAGAAAAAGTTGTTGTAACGCGAAGCCTTATCATCCCTGTTTCGGCTCTGCCGAAATAGGGAGGGGGACCGCGTAGCGGTGGTGGGTAGTTCACTCACCTCTATTCATCGGTTGAGTAGAACAATAAACCACCGTAGGGTTTAGGCTTTCCTAAACCGCTAAGTTAACGAAAGACCAAACGGGCTGGGCAAGCCACAGCAGCCTCTACAGTAATTTATTCTTCAGTTACTTTATTAATCGGATTCTGTATATCGTCAACGGGTAATTCCTGTTGGCTTTTCTTCTTTTTCTTTACAATTAATACAACTGCAACGATTATTGCAGCCGTAACTGCGAGAGCTATAAAAAGTACGAGAAGAATTGCTAATATAATAAGTATAGCAGCTATGCCCATTTGCATCGTTTAGTCCTCCTTCATTTCATTTATTTTTGCGGTTATTTCTTCCATATATTTACCGTGAAGTTTAAATTTAAAGGTGAATATAATAAGCGAAAGAACAAACAGTAAAATCGGCACACCCAACATCATAATGCTTATGGACGTTTTTACGCCCTGAGTATTAGCTGCGTGTAAGGTTTCGTCATAGCCCGAAATCTGCAAACCCGAGAAAAGAATGACTGTCTGAATGGTGTACGCCATTTTCTGTAAAAAGCCCTTCATTGAGAAGGTTATGGATTCGGAGCGGAAGCCTTGCTTTACGTGACCGTAGTCAACAATGTCCGCAAGGAAAACGGTCTGTGAAACGAACATTGAAGCCACACCGATGGATGCTACAAGGTAACTTAAGTTCATTGCCATAAGCTTCGGCTCACGGAAGAAACTTGCGAAAGCCATTGTACCCGTGAAGCCGACTATCGCCATAATAAGCGAGAATTGGTAAGTGCGTCTTCTTGAGGTGAACTTTGTCATTATAGGCACTACCAAAAGTCCCAATACCGAGCCGACTGCACCGATGGTGTTAAAAAGGCTCTGGGCTTCAATATCACCGATTACAACGTCAAAGTAATATGCGCCAACGCCCGAAATCATATACCAACCTGCATTTGAAAGCATCGCGAATAGCATAAATACAAGTAATTGGTCGTTGTTTTTAGCGATTTGGAACATCTTTTTAAAGGTGAATTTTTCACCACTTGGAGGTACGATATGCTTTTCCTTGGTGGTTGCAACGGAAAGGGTCGAGAAGCCAATAAGACAAAGAGCGCAGATTGTAGCCCAGATGCTGAAGCCTCTTGCGTCCCATACCTTTTCGTTTGTGTTAGGGTCAAACGTAACACTGAGAAGGGGAAGTACAACGGGTGTAAGAATTGAGATTATACCCTGACCTAAACCTGAAAAGGCTCTCGCAATAGTTGCTATAATATTTCTTTCACCCGGGTCACTTGTAAATGAGGGTACCATTGACCAGTAGGGGATATCCGCCATAGTGTTTGTCATACCCCAGAATACGTAAAGTATAGCGGTGTAAATGTGTAAGGGGATACCGCCGATTTTAAGACCGGGGTTTGTGAATAAGAGTATAAGCACAACCGCATTGCAACACGAACCGATTATAATCCACGGACGGTATTTACCCATTTTAGTCTTTGTGTTGTCAACTAATGTGCCCATCATAGGGTCGTTGATACCGTCCCATATTCTTGCAACGGGCGTTATAAGTAGCAAGAAAATTTTATTGAGTTTTAATACGTCGGTCATATATTTAGCCAGGTACGAGTAAAACATACCGTAACTCAGGTCAAGACCGATAGCACCTATACCGTAGGTAAACTTATTTTTCAGTGATTTCTTTTCCTTCAAATTTAACCCTCCTTAGAGTGGATAAAGCGTATCCGAACCAGATTTTGGGATAGTCTTTTCCACTCATATTTCGTTAAAATACTCGTAAATCTTAAAACTTGCAAGGTTTAATAATGAAACCGAAGTCAACACTCTTTTCATCGAAAAGTCGGTTGTTTTCGTCATTGTTGAGGGTGGAACTTTCGCTGATAGCATTAAATCTTCCGTCTATATTTAATATAGTATAGGGCTCTTTTTGAAGTTCGAAATCGTGTTTAACCTCAGTTAATTGCTCAGCGGAGTAATGTGAAGCGTTAAACGAAAATTCCTTTGTATGAGAAAGACCTGTAACGAGAAGCGAACTACCGTCTTTTTTACCAACCTGAACCCATCTTGTTTTATAGTGGGATGAGTTTTCCTGGGGTCTTACGTAGTGGACGAAGTTTTCGGTAACTGTAAGGTCATATTTACCGTATCTTGCGGCTTGGTATCTGTCGGGGTATGTTTCCTTAGTACCCCCAAGACCAAAGTATGAAATATCTTCGTTTTCCTCTTTGAGTAAAAGTTCAAGACCGAGACGGGGAAGAAGGGGTGCATTCTCGCGTATATCACCCTTAATATTAACCCCTACGCTACCGTCATTTATAAATGTATATGTAACAGTACCCTTTATAATGGGCGGGTTTGCAGGACCACCGAGTGCAATATCACATTCAATAGTAATGTTGTTTTCATTTTCTGTTACGCGGGTTTCGTAGGTTTTCTGTGCTATATGATGTAAATGGTTTGCAATCCATTCATCAACTGAACCGCGGTTGTAGGAGGGGGCACGCCACATTTTAAACTTAACGGGAGCCTCTAACATCTCGTTGTCGTTATTTTTTATTGAACAAATTCTGCCGTAGGGTTTGTCGAAGACATATTCATTTTCACCGCATTTAATTGTTGCGAAACGGTCGGTCTGAGTAAGTGTTAAGGGGTAAACTGCAATTTTCTTAACCTCATTTTCACTTTGGAGTTCAAATTGTAAGAAACCTACCTCGTAACCCCTTTCAGCCCAAGGTGTATCAGTTTTCTGAATAAATGAAACTGTAAGGAATGCGTTATTTTTGAGGGTGTAATTTGTATCAATGAGTTTGAATTCTTTTTCACTCTGTGGTGCAACATCAATATTTTCGAGGCAACCCTCTGCTATAACTTCGCCCTCGTCGGTAATAGTCCACTTAAGAGCTAAATCCGAAAGGTCCTCAAAGTAACGTACACTCTTAATAGTAAGAATACCGTCTTTAAATGAACCCCTGAATGGCTCATAAACCTTTTTCATATCGTAGTAGCCGGGACGGGGACTTCTGTCGGGGAAAACAAGACCGTCAATACAGCAAATACCGTCGTTGGGGAAATCGCCGAAATCACCGCCGTAGTAGTAACGGGGGGTTCCGTCTTCGTCGGGGATATTAATTGCGTGGTCCGTAAGCTCCCATATACATCCGCCACAGAAGTTTTCGTATTTATCTACAAGGTCCCAGTAAGCATAAACGTCACCGGTTGTTGATGCGCAAACATATTCGCACATATAGAAGGGTTTGTCGTAATCCTCGTTATTGAGATATGGCTCAATATAGTCAACATCCGCGTACATTCGGCTTTCAACGTCTGAAATATCCTTGAAACATTCACCCTCGGGAACTGCCTTGAATTCAAGGTGGGAGTTCTCGTAGTGTACAAGGGCGTTTTCGTCGCGACCCTTTATGTATTGACGCATATAACGGTGGTTTAAACCGCAACCGCTTTCGTTACCCAGTGACCACATAATAACTGAGCCGTGGTTTTTATCGCGTTCAAAAAGTCTTGCAGCTCTGTCAACGTAAGCCTCTTTCCATTCGGGAATAGTCGAAAGAAGTGACCAACGTGTCCAATCCCAATCGGAGGGCGTATTATATCCCATACCATGGGTTTCAATATCCGCCTCGTCTATGAAGTAGAAGCCGAGAGCCTCCGCCAGGTCATAAAACCTTGGGTCATTGGGGTAGTGGGATGTACGTATAGCGTTTACATTGGCTTTTTTAAGCACGAAAAGGTCACGTTTCATTTCGTCGAGGGTTACTGCGTAGCCGTTTTCGGCGGATGAATCGTGGCGGTTGATACCTCTTAATTTAACCGCTTTACCGTTTATAAGTAACTTTTTATCCTTGATTTCAACTTTTCTTAAGGCAAGTTGTAGGGGGATAATTTCATCCTCGCAGGTAATGAAAAGTTGGTATACATAGGGCTTTTCATCATTCCACATAAGGGGATTTTTAATCTCAATATTAAAGTTACTGTCCTCGCTTTCACCCTGAGCAATAAGAGAGCCGTCGGGGGACGCAATACCGTAAAGAACGGGTGCATTGCCAACTAATTTACAGTCAATATTAAGGGTGCAAAGTGAGAAATCGTCGTTGAAGAACTGTTTAACAAAAATATCTTCAATCCTTGTTTTATTTCTTGAAAGAACATAAACTTCTCTGAAAATACCCGAAAGTCTGAAATAGTCCTGGTCCTCAAGGTATGAGCCGTCGCACCATTTTACAACGAGTACTGCGAATCTGTTAGTACCCTCTTTAAGGAACTCAGAAATATTAAATTCACTTGTGCAGTGGCTGACCTGACTGTAACCTACGAATTGACCGTTTACCCAAAGGTAGAAACAGGATGACACACCCTCAAAGGTGATGATATTATCTCGTTCCAATGCCTCCGCAGTAAATTCAACATCCTTAAGATAAAATGCACAGGGGTTTTCCTCAGGAACATGGGGCGGGTCAGTGGGGAAGGGATACATAAGGTTTGAGTAAAGGGGTTTGTCCATTCCCTCTATGTCATAAAGTTGGAAGTTACCGGGGACTTTAACTGTATTAAGACCCTGTGTGGGTGCATTCTCACCGTAAAGGGACTCGTCTATATCCTCGAAAGTTTTAAAATATTTAAACTTCCACTCACCGCAAAGGTTGGTCATATAGTATGACTTGTTGCGGTCTCCCGAAAGAGCATCCTGCAAATTGTCGTATGGGATGAAATATGCACGGGGTGCTTCAGTGCCAACGTGCAGATGCTCAAGGCTTTTGTGGTATGCTTTAAAATTCATATTCTTACCTCATTTCCAAAAAAATGATTATTTCAAACGGGTCAAAAAGCCGTTTTCATTACCATAAATATCAATACATTCCGTCCTCATTGCCTCAAAACAGGCTTGAGTTGCGAAACAGTCGGACAACGCCCTATGGGCGGTTTCGTTGGTTTTATTATAAAATTCTACCATATCAGATAATCTGTGGTGGGGGAGCGTGGAGTGAAGTTTTCTGAAAATTTTCATAGTGTCTATGTAATTATTCCTGAAAATTTCCGCACTTCGTACTACGAAACGCACGTCGAATAAAACATTATGTCCCACAATAAAGTCATCACCGATAAAATCAAGAAAATCAGGCAATACCTGTCGTGGATTGGGGCAAAAACGCACCATTTCGTTACTGATACCCGTAATATCCGTAATAACGGGTGATATGGGAAAACCGGGGTCACAAAGCTGTTGGAATGTATCAGTAACCTGACCGTTTCTGACCTTTACCGCCGCGAATTCAATAATCAACTCGCTATCGGGATTAAGCCCCGTAGTTTCAAGGTCGATTACCGTGTAATCCAAGGGAAATGATATAATACCCTTACCAATATTTGGGTTGATCTTTTTGGTTTTACATTCGTAAAAATATACGCCATTTTCACATTGCAGCATCGTCTCACCCCATATAGTAAAGGATACCATAAATAGGGTTTTTAGTAAATGTATTAAAGTGATGAAAATAACTATTAAATATAGTATAAAAACACAATACAATCGGGAAGTAGGAGTGAGGAGTGAGGAGTTTCGGGGCACTGCGTGCCGATTGTAAATGCAAAATGCAGAATGCAAAATTATCGGGGCTACACCGATTATATTCTCGTTTCGCAAAGCGAAACATATCGCGTACGAAGTATATATCGCACCCGAAGGGTATAAAGGGTAGTTCTCTTTCTGTTTTTCTTCAGTTCGATAGAAGCGATAGCCTCGCCCTCCTGCTTTAGGAGGAGGGGGGGCCATCGCTCGCGATGGTGGGAGGTCCTTATCATCCAACTTTGCGTAGCAAAAAGGGAGGGGGCAAGGAACACGACCGCGTCCTGCGGACGATGCAGGGAGTGTGAGTTGGCGTAGCGGTCAAAATTGTGCGAAGTGAACAACGAGCAAACAATTTTGGGCACCGCAAGAGGACTTAACATTATTTTATTCTGTAAATAAAAGCTCCAAGCGTGAGATTG
>SVOQ01000028.1 GCA_015066345.1 Oscillospiraceae bacterium | reverse complement strand
CGCTCGTGAGCGGCTGCTTGAGATTGTAATGCGGTGCTAAACTTTCAGTGCCCCTTCGAGGGGCTAAGCCAGCATTCGCCCCTTATAGGGGCAGAGCAAACCACCAGTTTACTGGTGGTTATGATTTTTAGCTATTAAATGTACTCTGTATGAAACACCGTCACCGTGGGGTCTGTGAGTTAAGTTAAGTCCTGCATTCATAAGGTATGCACCGCTGTAAACGTCGCATGTTTCCTCGATTTCATACATTTTTTCGGGGTCAAGACCTTTGAGCCTTAACATAAAGAACTCATCATAAACACGTTTAATTTCCACTACTGTTGCCAAAGCCTCATTTTTATCTTCCGAAACAAATTCCCAAGCAACGTGGAATTCATTTTCAAAGGGAGTTATAAGTCTGTAAAGGTCACCGTAGTGAATAACATCATAATATTTATGATAAAGAGCAATCTGGTCTTTGATTTCTGAGATTTCTTCTGCAGTGAGCTTGTCGGGGTCAAGCTCGTAACCGAATGAACCCCAAAGAGCCACGTTCATTTTTGTTTCGTAGCCCGTACGTCTGTTTGCTGAAACGTGAGCACCCATAGTGGATGCGGGGTAGCACATTGAAGTACCGAATTGAATAGTAAGTCTTTCGATGGGGTCTTTATTATCGCTTGTCCATATCTGGGGTGAATAGTAAAGCATACCGGGGTCAAATCTACCGCCACCGCCGGAGCAGTTTTCCAAAAGAAGATCGGGGAAATCCTTTGTAAGACGGTCCATAATCTCGTAAGTACCTAAAACGAATCGATGGAAAACTTCGCCCTGTTTTTCGGGAGGAAGTTTAGCACAGGAAACCTCGGTAAGGTTTCTGTTGAAATCCCATTTTACGTAGTCAATATTGTTTGTGGAAAGCACGTCATACATCATTTTGTAAACGTGATCACGGACTTCTTTTCTTGAATAGTCCATAACGTACTGATTACGTGCAATTGATTTATCACGACCCTCTGTGTGTAAGCACCAATCGGGATGCTCTCTGTAAATATCTGAGTCAGGGGATATCATTTCGGGCTCGTACCATATACCGAATTTAAGACCGCAATCATTAACTTCTTTTATAAGTCCGTCCAAGCCTTTTTGAAGTTTATATTCGGCAACATACCAGTCACCAAGTGAACAGTTGTCGCTATCGCGTTTGCCGAACCAACCGTCATCCATAACGAGCATTTCAAGACCGATATCTTTAGCGTGTTTTGCAAAAGAAACGAGCTTGTCGTGGTCGAAGTTCATACCCGTACCTTCCCAGTTATTAATAAGAAGGGGGCGTTTGGCTTTTTTCCATTTACCGCGAACAAGGTTGTTGGAATAAAGTCTGTGGAAAATACGGCTCATTTCACCGATACCCTTGTTGGTGTAAACCATAACCGCCTCGGGTGAGTAGAATACCTCACCGGGGTTAAGGTGCCAACTGAAGCCCTCGGGATTAATACCCATTACGAGTCTTGTGCAGTTGAAACCGTCAACCTCAACGTCAATTGAGAAGTTACTGCTATATACGAGGTTGAAACCGTAACATTCGCCGTAATCCTCGTTTGCGTTTTTGCTTACAAGAGCGGTGAAGGGATTATGGTTGTGGCTTGAAGAACCGCGTTTGCTTTTAATTGACTGAATACCGCGGTGAATATGATATCTGTCAAGGTTTCTTTCTTTAACCCATCTGCCGTAAAGGTCCATCATTTCATAATCCGAACCGGGTAAATCAACACAAAGAGAGTGAACAGTATCAATGAAAAATGCCTCATCTGAGGTGTTTTCAACTTTAACACTTCTTGTAATTGCACCGTAATTGTTAAATACAGTATAAACAAGTGTAACCTTTGCGCCTGTGAATTTATCTATTGTTACAACTTCAAGTGTGTCCGCTTCATCTTCTTCGTTTACGTATAAAGCGGGGAGTCCGGGTATGGGTTTTTTACCCTTTGAAATAGTATGACTTACGTATCTTAAATCAGTTACCTTATCACCCGCACTATTTTTAACTGCGAAGGCTGAAAGGCGGAAGTCACCTGCACCGAATGTAGAATACTCAAGGGGTGTTACATCGGGTGAAAAGTTGAAAACTCTTGCACCGGGACTGTCGGGGCAGAATGATGCGAAGCCGGGACGAATTCTGAGTTGGTCAACATTCACATCGGGAATAGGGGCACCGTAATAATAATGCACAAGGTAATTGCCCTCAAATATTCCGAATATATAACTTGAAGTTTTTGAATCAAGTTTAAATATCTTTTGGTCTTCTATAAACTTTATGGACATAAATTTCTCTCCCGTTATTTATTTAACTCCGCAACCTTTTTTAATTTGTCGGGAATTTTTATCTGTTGTGGGCAATGCTCCATACAAGCACCGCATTCAATACAGTTATGGGCACGTTTTTCTTCAGGAATCTCGGCGTAAACTTTCTTGAAATCTTCCACATCGCGAGTTTTATTGTATTCGTTATATGCTTTAAAACAAGCGGGGATATCAACACCTGCGGGGCAGGTTTCAACACAGTATTTACAATCTGTACAGGGAATTGCAAAGTTCTTTCTGAAAAGATAATTTGCCTTTTCAATAGCCTCTTTTTCAACCTCTGTAAGGGGTTTTGCCTCGGTGAAAGTCTTTATATTATCTGCAACCTGCTCGTATGTGGACATACCACTGAGTATTGTTAATACATCGGGTAATTCTAAGTCGTATCTGAGTGCGTATGATGCGGCGGAATTATCGCCTAATTCCTCAAAAACTTTTCTCGCATCATCATTTAATGTGTGCAGAGAACCGCCTCTTACAGGCTCCATAATTATGCAAGGAATATTTCTTTCTTCAAGGGCTTTGTAGTAGGCTTTAGCATTGGTTGCTTCCCAGTCATAGTAGTTAATCTGTAATTGAACGAAATCCCATTTGTATTTGTCAATTAATTGAATGAAAAACTCTAAATCACCGTGGTAAGAGAAACCCAAATGACGGATTTTTCCTTCTTCTTTTTTCTTTGCAAGGTATTCGTATGAGTTATCCTCCTCAAAAACCTTCATAATATCACGGTTAACCGAGTGCAAAAGATAAAAATCAAAGTAATCAACACCGCATTTTTCTAATTGTTCATTAAAAAGTTCGTCAGTATGTTTACCTTTATCTTTTATTGCCCAACCGGGGAGTTTTGTTGCAAGGCAGTATGATTCACGGGGGTATCGGCTAAGAGCCTCTTTAGCAAAAAGCTCTGAGTCACCGCCGTGATAAACATAAGCCGTGTCAAAATAGTTTACACCCGATTCAATTGCCAAATCAATAAGTTTAAAAGCCTCGTCACGGTCGATTATATCGGAATCTTCGCTGACTTTAGGTAAACGCATAAGACCGAAACCGAGTTTTGATATTTTTCTTCCTATAGAATCAAAATCACTGTATTGCATAAAATTCCTCCTTAAAAGGTATGGAATAATTATACAATACAGTGTAGCTTTTTACAAGAATATTTTAGAATGTTGTTTCTATGTTTTTAGTGCAGAATTCGGGGGAATATCTGAAGTGGTCAAGATGACCTTCTTTAATAAAGTATTCGGGTTTTTTGCGTGGATATTCCGCATCAAATGAATCTACAATTATAAGCTTGAATTTCATTTTTTCGGGAATAATGCTTTTAATGAACACACTGGCTTGTTGACCTTCGTATACATCGGGGGTGTATTCCGCAAGACCCGATAAATTTGGCGTGAGTTCAACAAAAATGCCGTAATTTTCGATGCTCCGTATAATTCCGCTTACGGTTTCACCGGTATTGAATTTTTGTGCGTTTTCTTCCCAAGTGCCAAGTAATTCTTTGTGAGTGAGTGTAACTCTGCCGTAATCGTCAAAACTCTTTATTACAACTTTTATGTTGTCCCCGGGGGTGAATCTTACACCGGGATGGGGGATTCTCGAAACTGAAATATTATCAATCGGTAAAAGTGCATTTATACCGCAACCAATGTCACAGAAAACGCCGAAATTCTCAAGGTGAGTAACCTTTGCGTCTATAATATCACCTGTGGAAAGTGTCGATAACCTGTTTTCAAGAAAGTCTGTCTGTACTTTCTTTCTGCTTAGAATTGCGATTTTACCTTTAGGGGTTTCTTTAATTTCTTCAATTATAAATCTTACGGGTTTATTTACACGTGCTATTATTGCTATATCACGGGTGGTGCCGTCGCTTATACCAATTGCACATTCCTCCCGTGGGATTATTCCGTGAATGAAACCGAAATCAATATGTAAATTGTGGTCGCAGTCGCAAAAACTGACTCGTTGCTCCAAAGGGGTTTTATCAAAATATGCTCTCATAAAATTCTCAAATGAAGATAGATACAGTTTATTTTCTTTACTGTTTATAAGGAAACCTTCCGGGAAATATGACATCATAAAATTCACCTGTTTTCATTAATTTTTATCTTACTCTTTAATTTTATGTAAAAGTATGGTACAATATTTCATAATTTTGTTTTTGGAGGGATTTTTCGTGGATGTTCGTGTTGGCGATATTTTAGAAATGAAAAAACAGCACCCCTGCGGTACAAAGCAGTTTTATGTTTTGCGTTCAGGTATGGATTTTCGTTTGCGTTGTTGCGGATGTGAGCGTGAATTCCTTATTCCCCGTGTTAAAGCGGAAAAGAATATTAAAAAAATAATCAGGGAGAATACCGATGCTTGATAAACTCGAACAGGTTGAAGCCCGTTTTGTTAAGGTGAACGATTTATTATGTTTACCCGAAACGGTTTCCGACCAGACTAAATACGCGGAGCTTATGCGTGAACTTAAAAATCTGACTCCCGTTGTTGAAACTTTCAGGGAATATAAAAGCACCGTCGAAAACGGTGAAGCAGCTAAAGAAATGCTTGAAGATTGCAGTGACAAGGATTTACAGGAAATGCTTGAGCTTGAAATCGAAGAAAGTAAGGCAAGAGCTCTCGAGTTGAACGATAAACTTAAAGTTCTTCTTTTACCCAAGGACCCCAACGATGATAAAAACGTTATTATTGAAATTCGTGCAGGTGCGGGAGGCGAGGAAGCGGCTCTTTTTGCAAACTCCCTTTTCAGAATGTATTCAATGTATTCTGAAAGTCGCGGTTGGCACCCCGAGGTTTTATCCGTTAACGAAACGGGTCTTGGAGGAATAAAAGAAATCAGTTTTATGATAGAGGGTGACGGTGCCTATTCCCGTTTTAAATTTGAAAGCGGTGTTCACCGTGTTCAACGTGTTCCCGAAACTGAATCGGGCGGTAGAATACACACATCTACCGTAACCGTGGCGGTTCTTCCCGAAGCCGAGGAAGTTGATATTGATATTGACCCTACGGAGTTACAGATTGATACTTTTCGTTCCAGTGGTGCAGGTGGTCAGCACGTTAATAAAACCGAGTCCGCTATAAGAATTACCCACCTTCCCACGGGGACTATTGTTGAATGTCAGGATGAAAGAAGTCAGCATAAAAACCGCGAAAGAGCGATGAAAATTCTTCGTTCAAGACTTCTCGACGCAGAACGAGAAAAACAAAATGCTGAAATTGCCGATGAAAGACGTTCTCAGGTTGGTACGGGTGACAGAAGCGAAAGAATAAGAACTTACAACTTCCCACAAGGGCGTGTATCCGACCATCGTATAGGACTTACACTTTATAGAATAGAGGCAATAATGAACGGCGATATTGACGAGATTATTGATGCTCTCATAACTGCCGATACTGCCGAAAAATTAAAATCAACAGAGGAATAATTTTGAAAACCGAATTTGTTAAAATATCCGTTACAGACGGAATTGAAAAATACACAGATGCCGCAAAACTTCTTAAAGAAAATCAAGTTGTCGGTATGCCTACGGAAACCGTTTACGGTCTTGCGGGTAATGCCTACTCTGACGAAGCGGTTAAAAGAATATTTGAAGCTAAGGGCAGACCACAGGATAACCCGCTTATAGTTCATATTTCCGAGCTTTCTGAGATTTATGACCTTGTAAGTGAAGTTCCCGAAATAGCAAAAAAACTTGCGGATGCTTTCTGGCCGGGACCATTGACAATGATTTTACCCAAATCACCCAAGGTACCGCTTTCAGTTACTGCGGGGCTTGATACTGTTGCGGTAAGATGTCCGTCCCACCCCATTGCCCGAAACCTTATTAAAGCCTCGGGTGTCCCTCTTGCGGCACCTTCCGCCAATATTTCGGGTAAGCCGAGTCCAACTAAGGCTCAACACGTTTACGATGACCTTAAAGGCAGAATCCCTTACATAATAGATGGTGGCGAGTGCTTAGAGGGTGTTGAATCAACGGTTATAACTCTCGCAACCAATACCCCTAAACTGTTAAGACCCGGAAATGTTACATTGTCCCAGCTTAAATGCGTTTTGGGTGAAGTTCAGGTTGACGATGCGGTCCTTAATCCCTTGAAAAAGGGCGAAAAAGTATCTTCGCCCGGTATGAAATATAAGCATTATTCACCCGTAGCTGAAATTGTCCTTGTCAGGGGTGAATACGATAATTTCGTTGAATATGTGAATAGCTATCGGGGTGAGAAAGTTTATGCAATGATTTTTGATAATGAGGGCGAAAAACTTAATGTGCCATATATTGAGTATGGTACAAAGGATTATAAAACCCTTTCACATTCGTTGTTTGATTCTTTACGTGAACTTGATAAATTAGGAGCAAACATTTGCTTTGTCAGATACCCTGATGAAAATAACGACGATAATCTTGCCGTGCTTAACAGATTATTACGTGCGGCAGGTTTCAAGGTGATAGATGTATGAAAAAACTTGTAGGTCTTACAGGTAAAACAGGTGCGGGTAAATCCACCGTAAGTGCATATCTTGCCAAAAAAGGTGCATATATCATAGATGGGGATATTGTTGCCCGAAATGTGCTTGAAACAGAGCCCGAGCTTATCCCTATATTAAAAAACACCTTCGGTGAAATACTTAATCCCGACGGTACTCTTAACAGAAAGAAACTTGCGGCTGCGGCATTTTCGTCCGAGGAAAATACCCGTAAACTTAATTCTATTATGCACCCCGCAATAAATAAAGCCATTCATCGTGAGGCGGGTTTTGCTTTTGAAAAACATTGCGTTGTGGTGGTGGATGCGGCGGCAATAATAGAGTCTGGTTTTGCGGATGAATGCGATTTAATGGTTGTGGTTACTGCACCCGTTGATATACGTAAAGAACGTATTTTGAAAAGGGATTGCATCAGTGATGAGGATGCAATGATTCGCATTAATGCTCAGAAGGACGATGAGTTTTATAACTCAAAGGCGGATTTTATTATAAAAAATTATGCCCCATTTGTATTGAGCGAGGGGCTTTCTGATTTAGAAAAGGAGCTTTTTGATTTTTGAAAAAACCAACTAAGAATTATGTTAAACTATTGTTAGCCTTATTGATATTATCGATAGTTTTAGTTATAATAGTAGTTAATTCAGTAAGTCTTGTGTTACAGACAGTTTATCCTAAAGAATATTCCGATATAATTGAATCCTATGCCGAAGAATACGGTATTGAAAAAGCCTTGCTTTACGCCCTTGTTGAGTGCGAAAGCGGTTTCGATAAAAACGCTGTTTCCTCGGTAGGTGCTAAGGGGCTTACCCAGATTACACCCGAAACATTCAAATGGCTTCAGACTAAAACGGGTGAGAGTTATACTGAGGATGCCCTGTTTGAACCCGCGGTTTCCGTTAAGTATGGTGCTTTTTTCCTCGGTTTGTTACTTGAGGAGTTTGGTGATACTAAAACCGCCCTTGCCGCCTATCACGCAGGTAGGGGACAGGTAAACGAATGGTTGGAAAATCCCGAGTATTCGAAAGATTCAAAAAAACTTGATAAAATACCCTTTGAAGATACAAGTCAGTATGCCGAAAAGGTTATGAAAGTAAAAGACAGATATTGTAAAATTTATAAAATGGAGGTCGAGCAAAATGCCGACAGTTGATGAACTTAAAAATGAACTTTTTTATAAACCGAAACACGCAGTTAACCTCGTTACAGAGGATGAGGTAGCTAAGGCGGATGAATTCTGTGAAGGTTACAAAGCATTTCTTGATGAAGCCAAAACCGAGCGTGAAGCAACCGAAAGAGTAAAAGCGGATGCAATTAAATCAGGTTTCCAAGAATTTGTAGCAGGTAAAGAATATAAGGCAGGGGATAAGATTTATTTTGTGAATCGCGGTAAATCAATTGTTCTTGCAGTTATTGGTGAAAAGAGCCTTAAAGAGGGCGTTAAAATTGCTGCCGCTCATATTGATTCACCCCGACTTGACCTTAAACCCAATCCCCTTTACGAAAGTGACGAATTGGCACTTTTTAAAACTCACTACTATGGCGGTATTAAGAAATACCAGTGGGTTGCAATTCCTCTTGCACTTCACGGTGTTGTTATTAAAAACGACGGCTCTAAAGTTGAGGTTAAAATCGGTGAAGCAGAGGGTGAACCTAAATTCGTAATATCCGATATACTTCCTCATCTTGGTGCAGAACAGGGTAAACGTACTCTTTCCGAGGGTATTCAGGGTGAAGAGCTTAATGTTATAGTAGGTAGCCGTCCCTTCAAGAGTGATGAGGGTAGCGAACTTGTAAAACTCAATATCCTTAAACTTCTCAATGAAAAATACGACATTAAAGAGGCGGATTTCCTCAGTGCAGAGTTAGAGGTTGTTCCTGCTTTCAAATCCGATGATATTGGCTTTGACAGAGGACTTATAGGCTCTTACGGACATGATGACAGAGTTTGTGCTTATCCTGCAGCTATGGCGGCATTTAACGTAGAGAATCCTCAGTATACTGCTATTACGGTGCTTACGGATAAAGAGGAAACAGGTTCCGACGGTAATACAGGTCTTCAGTCCGATTACCTTAAGAATTTTATCGCCTACCTTGCTAAAACGCAAGGTCTTGAGGTTTACGAGGTTCTTTCAAAGAGCGAATGCCTTTCTGCGGACGTTAACTCGGCTTACGACCCCACATTCAATTCTGTTTTCGAAAAAAATAATACATCCTACCTTAATAAAGGCGTTGTTATTACTAAATACACAGGTGCTCGCGGTAAGGGTGGCACAAGCGACGCTTCTGCCGAGTATATGGGTAAAATCAGACGACTTCTTGACGAAGACGGTGTTGTATGGCAGATAGGTGAACTTGGTAAGGTTGACGCAGGTGGCGGCGGAACAGTTGCAAAATATATTGCTAATATGGACGTTGATGTTGTTGACTTAGGTGTTCCAGTTCTTTCCATGCACGCTCCTTACGAAGTTGTTTCAAAACTTGATGTTTATATGGCTTACAGAGCCTTCCTTAAATTCTTTAAACAGTAATTAAAAGGTGATTTGATGAAAAAGACGTCAAAAATTATATCGCTTTTACTTTGTGTTGCATTTTTAGTCAGCACTCTTTCAGTAATTGCTTTTGCCGAAGGTGAAAAGATTTTAGGTGATGTTGACGGTAGTGGTACTGTTGATACACAGGATGCGAGAGAAATTCTTAAAATGGCAAGTTGCATCATCCCCGCGGATTCAGACGTTGCCGATATGAATGGCGACGGTATTGTTTCCGTTGATGATGCAATACAGGCGCTTACTAAAGCAAGTAATACCGGCGGTGTAGTTATCCCTGATAAAAATGGTGAAAACTACCTTTCCGATGACCCGAATAATGAGTTTATCGACCTTATAGCCGATACATATGATGTTGATAAAAATGCTCTTGTTGCTATTTACTCCGTGCCCGATAGCGGTACTAACTATGTGTTGCAGTTTAAGGCTAAAGGACTTGTTAATAAAACTTATGAAAAAAGTCCCGATAACCTTTATAGGGTTTACCACATAGGTCTTGCACCTGAAAGAACAATAAGTTACACAAGCGGTCTTACGGGGAATTACAACTGTAGTGCGGCTGAGGGTGTATTGGTGTTTAATCTTGTTAAAACAAAGGTTATGCAACAGTATCCTGATTATTTTGTAGGTTTATAATCTGATTTTAATAAGCCGATGCGAATCCTTGCATCGGCTTTTATCTTTGTTTGGTTTTGTATAATATTAATTCAGTTGACAATAATCTTTAATGAAAAAATTTAAAAAATATTTTAAAAATAAATTTCACATTCCCGTATTGTTAATTGTATTAGTATTAGATTCATTTTTGGTTGTGAGGTGATTTGGTGTCAGGTAACAAGAAAACATATTCAAACGAATATATCAAAGAGCTTGTTGAAAAATATGGCGTAATGCTGTTCAGAATATGCTACTGTATTCTTTGTCATCGCGACGATGCGGAGGATGCCCTGCAGGATACTTTTTTAAAGTATCTCACCAAAGCTCCCGAGTTTGAGAGCGAGGAACACGAAAAAGCCTGGCTTATCAAAGTAGCAACCAACACAAGTAAAAATGCGGTTTTACTTAAAAAACGGCGTAAAACTGTTGATTTAGATGAGTTGAGAAGTATCGGTATTGAGGATGAGGACTCCGAGGTATTTGAGTCCATTATGGCTTTACCAGTTAAATTTAAAATCGTAATGACGCTTTATTACATAGAGGGGTATAACTCCAAGGAAATTTCAAAAATCATAGGAGTATCGGCGGATGCGGTCCGCAAAAGACTCCAAAAGGGTAGAGAAATTTTAAAAACGGAGATTGAAAGGTGTGACGGATATGAATTCAAATAATTATTACGTTGATGAATACTCACGATTAGTTAATCGTATTACTTATGACAGCAATAATTTTGACTCCCTTGCTCAGAAGGTTTATGATAAAGCCTCTGTGTCGCAGAATGACAATGTGAAATTAATTATCGCAGGGGTTGCGGCGGTAACGCTTGTTGGGTTTGGCGTTAAGCTTGTTATGGATCATAAAACTAAAATGAGGGGGATTAAGAAATGAGTAAGAAAAATAAAAAGGTGGATAAATCAAAATATCCGCTTATATATAGAGTTTTTCGACCTTTGTATTTTGTTTTCACGGGTATTTTTCGCCCTCGTATAATAGGTAAAGAAAATATTCCTAAAAAAGGCAGGGTTGTAATTGCGGGTAATCATATGTTTGTGCTTGACCCCATTCTTGTTGCAATTTCAACTTGGCGTTGCGTTCATTTTTTAGGTAAATACGAAATATTCAAATATAAATTTACAAACTGGTTGTTTACAAGTGCCGGTGTAATTCCCGTACACCGCCAGAGAAAGGACCATAACGCTCTTGTGTCTGCCGAGGAATATCTTGAGGCTGATCAGGCGGTAGCTCTTTTCCCCGAAACAACAATTATCAAGCCCGAGGGTGTACAGTTATTACCCTTTAAAATCGGTGCAGTTAAAATGGCGTATGATACCAAAGCACCAATTGTACCCTTTACCATTAACGGCAGTTATATACCCTTTAACGGCAGACTTGAAATAATATTCCACGAGCCGTATTACATACCTGACGGCGCCGACCTTGCAGTGGAAAACGATAAATTACGAGAAAGGGTGCAGAGTAAACTGACTCCGCATAAAGGTAAATATCCATTTTGAACGATTTGTCTATTGAAAAGAATCCTCTCTTTAAATATGTGAATAGTAATAGTGTGTACGGATTCGATGTACCGGATTTTTCTATGTTTGGTATGCTTCGGTTTAAATCTCAGAGCCATCCTGATGCTATGGCTTATGAGTATTTCGGTACAAAGTGTACGTACGCACAATTTATAAAGCAAATAGAAAAAATATCCTCTGCATATTTTGATTTAGGTGTGCGTAAAGGTGATATTGTTACTGTACTTATGCCCAATACGCCTGAATCTGTTTCGAGTATATATGCCTTAAACAGATTAGGTGCGGTGGTTAATATCGTACATCCTTTGTCCGCACAAGGTGAGATAAAAAGATATTTAAATGCCGTTGAGAGTAAGTTTTTATTGACGATAGATTTGTGTTGCCGTAAAATTTCCGAGATTATCGACGAAACAAATCTTCAGAAAGTTATTGTGGCTTCTGCAGGTGAATCAATGCCCGTTTTATTAAAAACGGCATATACCCTGACTAACAAAAACAGAAATAGCTACAATAAAAATGATAAAAGATATATTTCATGGCAAAAATTCATTAAAGAATCCAAGTCAACTATAAAGGCTTATAAACCCAAGGGTGTGGAGAATGACGCAGTTTCAATAATTCTTCATAGCGGTGGTACAACCGGTACACCCAAGGATATTATGTTATCCAACAAAGCCTTTAATTCTTTGGGAATTCAGGCGGTTATGACCCTTCGTGATGTTGGTGTAGGTGACAGGATTTTAGGTGTTCTTCCTATTTTCCACGGCTTCGGATTAGGCGTATGCTTCCACGTATGTTTTTGCTTTGGTGCGTGTTCCATAATTTTACCATCGTTTGATTCTAAGAAATTTGGTTCGTTGTTAAAGAAAAATAAACCTACTATGCTTTTCGGTGTGCCCACTCTTTACGAGGCTATGACAAAAGCCGAGGGTGTAGAAAATCTCGACTTTTCGTTTATTAAATACGCTATCAGTGGTGGCGATACCTTGCCTAAACCTCTCGAGGATAAAGTGAATGCATTTTTAAGTGCTCATAACAGCAAAGTGCGTATATGTGAGGGTTACGGTATGACCGAGGCTCTTGCTGCTCTTAGCTTGTCCGTAAATGATGCGTACAAATCCGGTACTATCGGTAAACCGCTTGTAGGTAATGAAATGTGCGTTGTAGCACCCGGAACTACCGATGTTTTGCCCTTTGGTGAGGAGGGTGAGCTTTGCGTAAGCGGACCCACACTTATGATAGGTTACAGGGATAATGATGAAGAAACCGCCCTCGCTTTAAGATCTCACGAAGACGGTAAGGTATGGCTTCATACGGGTGATATGGCGGTAATTGATTCAGAAGGTTTTGTTCATTATAAATTAAGAATTAAACGAATGATTATTTCTTCAGGATTTAATGTCTATCCCACTCAGATTGAAAAGGTAATTGAAGAATTACCTGAGGTTGATAAATGTGCGGTTGTTTCAATGCCCCATCCTTATAAACGGGAAGTCCCGAAAGCATTTATTATCCTTGCAAAAGGTGTTGAGGGTAATACATTTACTCTCGATAATATAAGACAGCATTGTAAAAAGAATCTTTCCCATCACAGTGTTCCTTATAAATATCAATTTGTAAAAGAATTACCCAAAACTCCATACGGTAAAGTGGATATAATGAAACTTCAGTCCGAGGAACAAGAGGTAACAAAAGTATAACATTAAAAAAGCAACCGACTTTGAGTCAGTTGCTTTTTTGTTGTGTTAAATTAATCAAAAAGATAAACTCTTGTTTCGTAGGGCTTGGTTGTGAAGCCGTTATCCTGAATAGCGTTGTCTTTGTAGTTCGAAAGAACTAATTTGCCCTTTGATAAATCAAAGCCCTTGGGTGCTTTGAAGTTAACGCCGTCTTCAGTGTAAGAGTTGATTACGAGTAAACGTTTACCTTCGTAGTTTCTTTCGTATACATAAAGGTTTTTACTGCTCTTGTAATGCTCTTTGTAATCACCGTAAATAACAATCTCGTTTTCTTTTCTGAATTTGAGAAGTGCACGGTAGAAGTTAAGAATACTGTCAGGGTCTTTTTCTGCGGCTTCAACGTTGATTTCCTTGTAGTTGGGGTTAACAAAGAACCAGGGCTCGTCTGCAGTTGTGAAACCTGCATTCTTTTCTGCGTTCCACTGTACGCAAGTTCTTGCGTTATCGCGGGATGCGTAGTTTGCAAGGTTAAGTGCTTTTTCTGCACCTAAAAGTTTCTTAGCAACGCCGTAGTTGTTAATTGTAGAAACGTCGGTGTACTGGTCGATACTTTCGAAAGGATAGTTTACCATACCGATTTCCTGACCCTGATAAATAAAGGGTGTACCGCTCTGACAAATATAGGTAACTGCGAGCATCTTAGCACTTTCAACTCTGTACTTTGCGCTACCGTAACGGTTGATTACACGGGGTTGGTCGTGGTTTTCCATATAAAGGGCATTCCAAGCCTTGCCGTATAAATCGTTCTGCCATCTTGTGAAAACTTTTTTAAGCTTTTTGAGGTTGAACTTTGTTTTAAACCAGCTGTAGAAAAGGCAGTCTGCAGCCATATGTTCAAAGTGGAACATCATATTAAGATGCTGGTTGGGACCTTCAGTAATATGCTTAAGAGCGTTTTTTGTGGTCATCATGGGTGCTTCACCAACTGTCATACAGTCGTATTTTGAAAGCACGTCATTTTTGAATTCAAGAAGATATTCGTCAAGGTGGGGACCGTGCATATATTTTTCAATACCTGTTGCAACGGGGAACCAATAGGGGCTTGAGGGTAAACCTTCTTTTTTTGAAATGAATGTAATAACGTCCTCACGGAAACCGTCAACACCCATATCAAGCCAGAATTTCATAATATCCTTAACTTCCTGACGAACTTCCGGGTTATCCATATTAAGGTCGGGCTGTTCAATTGCGAAAAGGTGAAGGTAATATTCATCAAGCTTTTCGTTATATTCCCAAGCGGGACCTGCGAATGTTGACATCCAGTTATTGGGACGGCGTTTGCCTTTACCCTTGTACCAGTGGTAATAGTTGTGGTATTTGCTTGTGGGGTCTTCGATACTCTTTTTGAACCATTCGTGTTGGTCGGATGTATGGTTAACAACAAGGTCCATAATAACCCTGAGGCCTCTTTCGTGAGCACCGTCAAGAACTTTTTTGAAATCTTCCATTGTGCCGTATTCGGGTTGAATACTGCGGTAGTCGGCTATATCGTAGCCATAGTCCTTCTGGGGTGATTTATAAAGAGGGGAGAACCATATAGCGTCAACGCCAAGGCTCTTTATGTAATCAAGTTTTGATAATACACCCTTAAGGTCGCCTATACCGTCGCCGTCACCGTCACAGAATGAACGGGGCCATACCTGGTAAACCGACATCTCTTTGTACCAAGATTTTTGCATTTTAAAAACCTCACTTTACTTTTTGCTTAATGAAGTTAGTTTAACATATATTTAATAAAAATACAATATTTCTTAAGTTATTGTGTAAAAATTACGGAATAAACACAAAAAATTAACGAATTCGTTAAAATTTGGTATGTACTTTTTAATATTTGTATTGTATAATAAATTGAATTAAAATCACGTTTCGTGAGGTAAATAGATGAAAAAAACAATTATACTCATTGTGGGATTAGGTGTTGCAATCCTTTTAACTGCCGTTGTTTTGGTTTCAACTCTTTTAGCACCAAAATTTAAAGAGTGGTTTGGCAAAGAAGAAAGCACATATGACTATTCATATTCAATGGTGCCTACGGCAACTACTCCCGTTATACCCCAGGATACCGAATCCTGGATTGATATTAACGCTATTGCGGGGGATTTGGCTACGGCTACTGATACCGATACATCTTCAACTTCAGTAACTCTTGCCCCTATTGTTGTGGGTACTGAGGGTGGTAGTAATATTACCTCAATAGTCTATGTTGACCAGAATGGTAATATTATTGACCCTAACCAGTTTAACAATAATAAAACCACCACCCAAATTGAAAATGACAATGCTTTTGATGATACTGTGCCGACCAGTGACGACAATAGTGCTTTCAGTGAGTATGTAATAACTCCTGCGGGTGTTATTACTGATTACCTCGGTAGCAGCACAGTTGTTATGATACCTTCCAGAATTCAGGGCATTACCGTTAAAGGCATAGGTAAAGATTGCTTTGAGGGTAAATCTATTAAGGGTGTTCAGATTCCCGAAACAGTATGCGTCATTGAAGCAGGGGCTTTCAGAAATTGCAACAAGCTTGAAACGGTTGTCTTTAAAGACGAAAAGGTAAGCGTTAATATCGGCAACTCCGCTTTCAAGGGTTGTACAAAACTTAAAAATATTAATCTTCCCGTTACACCTGAAATCGGTTTATCTGCTTTCGAAAGCTGTACTTCGTTAAAGAGCCTCGATATTAAAGCGGGTACTAAGAATATAGGTCAGTATTGCTTTGCTTATTGTGAGTCCTTGACTTCTCTTACAATTCGTGACGATAAAGCTAAGTTTAACGGTATAACAACTTTCCAGGGTTGTAATCTTTCAAAACTTATAGTGTACTGTGAGCTTGATTCCGATGTGGAATTTACTATGAAACAGTACAATATAAACACTTCACCCATAACAGGCTAAAATTAAACGTCTTATTCCAAAAATCCGGAATAAGACGTTTTTCTTTTAACCGTAGGACAAATTGTGAATATACTGAAAATAGGTAGTTAAAAATTAGACTCTCTGTGATTATTTTTGTAAATCTCAGGCAAAAATAAGGATGTAAACTTCATACGGGAGAGTGATAATTTGAATATTAAGAGAGGGGACATATTCTTTGCGGATTTGAGTCCCGTTGTAGGCTCCGAGCAAGGTGGAATTCGCCCCGTACTTATTGTTCAGAATGATGTGGGTAATAAATTCAGTCCCACTGTAATTGCGGCGGCAATTACGAGCCAACAGTTTAAAACAAGGCTACCAACTCATATAAATGTGGATGCGGCAGTCTGCGGTCTTTCAAAGGATTCTGTTGTTCTGCTGGAGCAGATAAGAACACTTGATAAACAACGACTAAAAGAAAAAATGGGCAATCTACCGGAAAAAGATATGAACCGTATTAATGATGCCCTTTCTGTAAGTATGGGTTTAGAACGATAAAAAGGGGAGTGAATAAGGGTTTGAACCCTTATTTACTCCCTTCAAGACGCCATTCCGATTCTTTGAAATAAGCGGCTACATCGTACGTACTGTCTTTGCACCTTGATACTGCAAGGTAATACAAATCACCGATTTCGGTTTTGTCAAACTCATTTTTGCTTACTTTAGCTACAAGGCAACCTATACCATCGTTGTATCCTGTAAAATAAAGAAGATGGTCATCGGAGCCCTCGTCATATTCCTGAATTTTTTTAACAAGGCATTCCCGCAATACCAACGTATAACTTTTTCTTTGTTTTATTTTTCTTGCTGTTGAAATAAACTTCCATACAGCAGCTACGACGAACATAATGCCGATGAGTAAAAATCCACCGTGGGCAGTTGTTAAAGCGAAGCAAACAATTCCGACTATTGTCATTGCAATTGCTGATAAAAATGTTGTTCCTGCTTTTATGTGTTCTTTGATTTCTTTGTCGGTTAGTAATTTCTTTTGACTTTGTGGAATAGCCTGCTTCACAGGTTTCTGTTCGGATTCTTTTTGGGGTGTAACATTTTCGCTTGTGTGTTGTGCATCCGTTTTTGTAGGAGTTGTTTCGGGGGTCGGGTAAGGTGTAACGGGTGTGTCGGTATTTGTTTCTTTGTGTTGGGTATTATTAATCAGTTTTCCGCATTTACTACAGAATTTATCTTCAGGTTTTAATTTAGTGCCACATATACCGCAAAATTTTTTCTGCATAATTTATTTTCCTTTTTTCTTTTGGTTTTCGAGTATTTTTTCTATTTCTTCAGTAGGATGTATTTTTAATAATGGCGATGGTGTGTATTCTGCTGCTCGATACACTGCGTAACATTGTCCTTTATTATTGAAGGCGGCGTATACGAAGAAATCCCCGTCTTTTACTTCGTAGACTTTATAAAATCTGAAAGAACCGATTAAAAATCTTATTCCGTTAACAATTGCAACACACATTGCAATCACCATTCCGACTTCTTGAACCGGTGTAGGAAAGGCGGTATAGGTTAAAGCGAGGATAATGAAAATCCCCCACGGTAAAAGTAAACCAATAAAACCGATTTTTCTTACATCATTTTTTACTTTAAACGGCGTAAGAATTATCTTATTTGCGTTACGATTTAAAAGGTCATCGGGGTTTTTATCTCCGATTATATCTGATATCGTTCTTTCGCTTTCAGGAGACTCGGCAGATGTTTCGGGTTGTTGTACGGACTGCACGTCCGGTTTCATTATTTGGGTTTCGGCTTCCTTTTTTCTTGTACCGCATTTCTTGCAAAATTTATCTTCTTTTGATAATTTAGTACCGCAAGTACCACAAAATAATTGGCTCATAAATAATCCTACCATAACTTGAATTTTACAGTAATTATAAATGATTTTATGTGAATAACAATACCCTCCCATAATACTCTTTGTGATACAGTCATGGGATTTGTTTACTAAATATTAATGTAGAGTTAATGCAATGTTAAAGATTTATTGAAACGAAAAAATGGTTGGAGTAATTCGGTTTACGCACATCGACATAACTTGACATTAAACATAATGTAGTGTAGAATGAGAATGTTAATTTGTGTCTTCACGGAGGATATTTTATGTTTAAAAGATTTTTTACATCGGAGTCTGTAACTGAGGGTCATCCCGATAAAGTGTGTGACCAGGTGTCCGATGCTATACTTGACGCAATGCTTGAACAGGACAGTATGTCCCGTGTTGCTTGTGAAACTTGTTGTACAACGGGTATGGTTATGGTAATGGGTGAAATTACTACTAAAGCACAGGTTGATATTCCCGCAATTATCCGCGAGGTTGTTTGTGATATAGGTTTCGATAATCCTGAATGCGGTTTTGACGGTAATAGCTGTGCGGTTTTCACAACTCTTGATAAACAGTCACCCGATATTGCTATGGGTGTTGATAAGTCCATTGAACTCAAAGGTGGCGAGGAGGATGCTTATAACCTCCACGGTGCAGGTGACCAGGGTATGATGTTTGGTTTTGCTTGTAACGATACCGAGGAACTTATGCCCTTGCCCATTTCCCTTGCTCATAAACTTGCCTTAAAACTTACTCAGGTGCGTAAGGACGGTACTCTTACATACCTTCGTCCCGATGGTAAGAGCCAGGTTACAATTGAGTATGATGAAAATGATAGTCCCGTAAGAGTTGAGGCTGTTGTTGTTTCAACACAACATGACCCCATTGATATGGAAATTCTCAGAAAAGATATTGTTGATTATGTTATTAAACCCATAATCCCTGAAGAATATCTTGATGAAAATACTAAAATTTACGTTAACCCCACTGGTAATTTCGTTGTTGGTGGTCCCGTGGGTGACAGCGGTCTTACAGGCCGTAAAATTATTGTTGATACATACGGCGGTTATTCCCGACACGGTGGCGGTGCCTTCTCAGGTAAAGATCCCACAAAGGTTGACAGAAGTGCTGCTTACGCTGCGAGATATGTTGCTAAAAACATAGTTGCCGCAGGTCTTGCCGAAAAATGCGAAGTTCAACTCGCTTACGCTATCGGTGTTGCTCGTCCTCTTTCTGTACGTGTTGATACTTTCGGTACAGGTAAAATCGAAGATGGTCGCCTTGAAATGCTTGTTGATAAATATTTCGACCTTCGTCCCGCTGCAATTATCGAGAAACTTCAGTTGAGAAAACCTCAGTACAGACAACTTGCGGCTTACGGTCATATGGGTAGAATTGACCTTGATGTTGCTTGGGAAAAAACCGATATGGCTGAAACTCTCAAAGAAGCAGTCAAGAATTTCTGATGGATGTTAAAGACAAAAAGTCGGACAACTCAGGTCATCGCCTCAGAGTTAAGACTTCGGCTAAAGAAAATGGCTTTAATCATCTTACTGATGAAAGACTCCTTGAGTTACTTATGTTCTATTCAATACCGAGGGTTGAGGTGTATGACACCGCTAAAAATCTGATAAAAGAGTTTGGCTCGTTGCAGGAAGTTTTGAACGCGGACTTTGAGGTTCTGTGCAAGGTTAAAGGTGTTGGTGAAAATACCGCATTGATGCTCACTGCTATGGGCGAAACCGTCAGGCGTGTATCTAAACCCAAAAAGGATGGGCGAACTACTCTTAAAAGTGTTGATGATTTAAAAGCTTTAGCTAAAAGTGAATTAGCGGGATTGAATAAGGAAAATGTAATTCTCGTTTGTCTTAATAATGCTAAAAGAGTCAAGAGGATTGCACACATATCCGAGGGTGATAAAACTGAATCATTTATTGATGTGCGTAAAGCGGTACAGATTGCTATTGACTGTGAGGCTACCTCTGCCTTTATTGCTCATAATCATCCCGAAAATACATGTGAACCGTCAGCAAGTGATGTGGACTCTACCCGTGCACTTTGCGTAATGTTCAGGAAGTTGGGTATTCTTCTTATTGACCATATAATAGTCGGTTGCGATAATGATGTATACTCAATGAGAAGTGACCCGCTATTTTCTCAGATGTTTTACTGATGAAAAAATAATTTAACAATTTTAGGAGAGAGAATAAAACTCGTGAAATCGGCACACAATGCACTCGGCAATGTGTGCCGTGATTTTTTTATACCTACCGACCCGTAGTAGACGGTCATGGTGTAAAAGGTCGTTTCCGTAGACCCCATCATTACCGATGCACACCTGCCGATAAAACTGTCGGGGCTATGGTCTTTTAGTATACTTTCAAACATCCCTAAAGACCCGCTACCTGAAATGGGGGATAAAATAGTAAGAGGCGTAACCTCTTTTGGTATCCCTAAAAATGAACTCACGGGCGACAACAGAGAGCATAAAGTATCCAATCCGCCCGATGCTTTTATAAGTTCAATGGAAAAAATCAGAGCTATTAGTGACGGTAATATATTCAGTACGATTTTAAAACCTTCTTTTGCACCGTCGGTGAATTCGTTGAATACATTAACACCTTTAAATATGCCGTGTAGAATCATAATAACTATTATTGCGGGGATTATAAAGTTACTTATCTGCGTCATTTGAACACCTTTTTCAGAATTGTTGTCATTAATATACCGCAACTTAAACTTATTGCGGAGGTTATCAGAGCGGGTACAATAATTTCCGTTGGAGATTTACTTCCATATTCATTTCGTAGCATTGCAACAGTTGTGGATATTAAATGTAATGATGCAGTATTTATAACAACAAACCTTACCATATTATCATCGGCTGTGGTCGAATAGTTGTTCAGTTTACTTAGTCTGCTCATAGCCTTAAGCCCCAACGGGGTTGCGGCGTTATCAAGACCCAGTATATTTGCGGTTATGTTCATTGAAATCAACTGTCTCGCTTCATCGTCTTTTAATTTTGGGAAAAGTAGTTTTAATATGGGCGAAAGTACTTTTGCAATAGCTTTTGTAAGACCGCTTTTTTCGGCTATTTTTATTAAACCGTTCCATAAACAGACTATTCCTAAAAGTTTTATTGCAAGTGATACTGCAACCGCACCGCTATCAATTACTGCCGTTGACAGAGAGCCCATATTACCGTTGAAAACAGCACATATAAATGAAAACACTATTATTAAAGGCCAGATATAGTTCATCATAGTCCCTTAAATCACCCCATAAAGCCCCGTAACGCAAGATTTTACTTGACTAAATCACAAGATATTGTATAATATATTAGATAAAATCCCTAAACTTGGTATTTTTTCGAAAGGATAGGTAATTAAATGGCTAAAAAACAAACTCCGAAAGAATACGGCAATGACAGTATTAAAAAATTAAAAGGTGCCGACAGAGTTCGTAAGCGCCCTGCCGTTATTTTCGGTTCCGATGGTCTTGAAGGTTGTGAACATTCAGTTTTTGAAATTATTTCCAACTCAATAGACGAAGCACGTGAGGGTCACGGTAAGAAAATTGTTGTTACACGTTTTCTTGATAATTCTGTTGAAGTTCAGGACTTCGGCAGAGGTATTCCCGTTGACTATAACAACCGTGAAAAATGCTATAACTGGGAATTGGTTTTCTGCGATTTGTACGCAGGTGGTAAGTACGATACCAATGACGGCGGCAGTTATGAATATTCTCTTGGTCTTAACGGACTTGGCTTGTGTGCTACACAGTACGCTTCCGAATATATGGAGGCGGAAATTCACACGGGCGGTTTCTGTTATGAGTTGAAATTCAAGGCGGGTAAAATTAACGGGGAAATGAAAAAGACCCCTTACGATAAAAAAGACACGGGTTCGCGTATTAAATGGCGTCCCGATATGAAGGTTTTTACCGATATTAACATTCCTCTTGAATTTTATCAGGATACTCTTAAAAGACAGTCCGTTGTTAACTCAGGAATAAAATTTATACTTAAAAATCAGTTGACCGAAACCAAATTCGAAACATTCGAGTATATGTACGAAAATGGTATAGTTGACTATGTTAACGAATTTGTAGGTGATGATGGTTTAACAAGCGTTCAATTCTGGCAGGCAGACCGTAAAGGTCGCGACCGCGAGGATAAGCCCGAGTATAAGTTGAAAATGAATATGGCTCTTTGCTTTTCCAATAAAAAGCAACTTAAAGAGTATTATCATAACTCTAGCTTCCTTGAGCATGGCGGTGCACCCGAAAAAGCGGCTAAAAGTGCCTTTGTTGCTCAGATAGATGCATATCTTAAACAGAATAGTAAATACCTTAAAACCGATGCTAAAATCAGTTTTCAGGACGTTGAGGACTGTTTGGTGCTTGTAGTATCATCCTTCTCAACTCAGACATCCTACGAAAACCAGACCAAAAAGGCTATTACCAATAAGTTTATTCAAGAGGCTATGACTGATTTTATCAAACATCAGTTGGAAATCTACTTTATCGAGAATAAACTTGATGCAGATAAACTTTGCGAACAGGTACTTATTAATATGCGTTCGCGAGTAAAGGCGGAAACAACGAGACTTAACCTTAAAAAGACACTTGCCACATCTAATGATATGACAAGCAGAGTCGAAAAATTCGTTGATTGCCGTAGTAAAGATAAAAACGAACGCGAAATTTTCATAGTTGAGGGTGATTCGGCTCTCGGTGCCTGTAAACAGGCGAGGGACTCCGCTTTCCAAGCGGTTATTCCCGTAAGAGGTAAAATTCTTAACTGTCTTAAATGCGACTACAACCGTATTTTTAAGAGTGATATTATTGTTGACCTTATAAAGGTACTCGGTTGCGGTGTTGAGGTTTCATCAAAATCCAACAAAGAACTTTCTTTATTTAATCTTGATAATCTTCGTTGGAATAAAGTTATTATCTGTACCGACGCGGACGTTGACGGTTTCCATATCAGAACACTTATTCTTACAATGATTTACAGGCTTATGCCCACACTTATTAAAGAGGGTAAGGTGTTTATTGCGGAATCACCTCTTTATGAAATTACATCAAAGGGTGAGACATGGTTCGCTTATACCGAAAAGGAAAAGGCGGATGCCCTCGAACAAATCGGTAACGCAAAGTACACCATTCAGCGTTCAAAGGGACTTGGTGAAAACGACGCGGATATGATGTGGCTTACAACCATGAATCCCAAAACACGCCGACTTATTAAAGTTGAACCCGATGATATGGAAGATATCATTGCAGAAAAATTTGAATTGTTCTTGGGTGATAACCTTCAGGACAGAAAAGATTATATTGCAGAAAACGGTCATTTGTATATTGACCTTGCAGATATTTCGTAATAGGAGATAATTATGGCAAGAAAGAAAAAAGAAAATCCTGCAATAATTAAAGAAGACGAAGTTAAGGCGAATATTATAGGTGCGGGTGAAGTTGTTACACAACAGATTACAGGTACACTTGAAACTAACTTTATGCCCTATGCTATGAGCGTTATCGTATCACGTGCTATTCCCGAAATCGACGGTTTCAAGCCTTCCCATAGAAAATTGCTCTATACTATGTATAAAATGGGGCTTATTAACGGTGGCAGAATCAAATCCGCTAACATCGTCGGCAGAACTATGCAACTTAACCCTCACGGTGACGCGGCAATTTATGAAACGATGGTTCGTCTTTCAAAGGGTAATGAAACCCTTTTACATCCTTATGTGGACAGTAAAGGTAACTTTGGTAAGGCATATTCTAAAAATATGGTATATGCCGCCGCACGTTATACCGAGGCGAAACTTGAAAGTATATGTTCCGAACTCTTTGGTGATATAGATAAGGATACGGTCGATTTCGTTGACAACTATGATAGTACAATGAAGGAACCCACACTTCTTCCTGTGTCATTCCCCAGTGTTCTTGTTAATATGAATAGCGGTATTGCCGTTGGTATGGCAAGTAACATCTGTTCATTTAACCTTCGTGAACTTTGTGAAACAACAATCGGTCTTATTAAGAACCCTGATTTTGATGTTTTTGAAACTCTCAAAGCCCCCGATTTTATCGGTGGCGGTCAGATTGTATATGATAGAACTGCCCTTGAAGAGGTTTATAATACGGGTAGGGGTTCTATTAAAATCAGAGCTAAGTATTCATACGATAAATCAAATAACTGTATTGATATTACCGAAATTCCCCCAACTACAACCTGTGAAGCCATTATCGAAAAAATAATCGAAAAGGTTAAAGCGGGTTCACTTAAGGAAATAAGCGATATTCGTGACGAAACCGATAAGTCGGGTCTTAAGATTACTATTGACCTTAAACGCGGTACTGATGCGGAAAAATTAATGAAGCGTCTTTATAAAATGACCACACTTGAGGATTCATTCAGTGCTAACTTCAATATCCTTGTTGCGGGCGTGCCCAAGGTAATGGGCGTTGCGGAAATTCTCAATGAATGGATTGCGTTCCGTACCGAGTGTGTCAGAAGACGGGTTTACTTTGACCTTAGTAAATCTAAAGAAAAATTACACCTTCTTCTCGGTCTTAAAAAGATTCTTCTTGATATTGATAAGGCTATTAAAATTGTACGCGAAACCGAGGAAGAGTCCGAAGTTGTTCCCAACTTGATGATAGGTTTCGGTATTGATGAAGTTCAGGCGGAATACGTTGCAGAAATTAAACTTCGTCACCTTAACCGTGAATATATCATCAAACGTCTTGCAGATGTGGATGACCTTAAAAAAAGTATCGAGGATATGGAAGATATTCTTAACAGTAGATCCCGTATCAAGAAAATTATTGTTGAGGAATTAACAAAAATTTCGCAGAAATACGGCAAGGAACGTAAGAGCGAAATTATATACGATGCGGATGAAGAGGATGAGGTTGTAGAGGAAGTTCCCGATTACGAGGCTAATCTTTTCTTTACTCGTGACGGTTACTTTAAGAAGATTACCCCCTTGTCACTTCGTATGAGTGGTGAGCAGAAACTTAAAGAGGGCGACGGTTTGGTTGCCTCGGTTAACACAAGAAATACCGCAGAACTTCTTTTCTTTACCGACCAATGTCAGGTTTATAAGTCAAAAGCAAGTGAATTCGACGATACGAAGGCAAGTGCTTTAGGTGACTTTGTACCTGCTAAACTCGGTTTTGATAAGGATGAAAAGCCTGTATACATGGCAGTAACAAGCGATTATAAGGGATATATGCTCTTCTTCTTTGAAAATGGTAAGGTTGCAAAGGTAAGTATGAGCTCCTACGCTACTAAAACCAACCGTAAGAAACTTATAAAAGCATATAGCGATAAATCACCATTGGTAGCGGCACTTTATATTCCCGATGAAACTGAGATTGTTATTACATCAACCGCAGGTAGAAATCTACTTGTTAATACAGGTGCAATTTCTGCTAAAACAACAAAAGATACGGCGGGTGTAAATGTTCTTACACTCAAAAAGTACCATAAACTTCAGGGTGCAAGACTTTATAGAGAAGGGGAGTTTGCGAAACCTCACAGATATCGTACCAAAACTCTTCCTGCTGCAGGTGCACTTCTTAGTGCGGACGATACTGCCGAGCAATTAACTTTGGAGTAAAAAATAAAACGCCTGTTCGAAAAACGAACAGGCGTAACGAATAAACTTATCGTATCGGAAGGGCCATAGGGGCTGTTTAACACGTATCTCGATACAATTGCAAACGCGTTAATATGTTTATTCGTTGACTATATTTTATCCTTAAAAAAAGAAATTAAACATTTTTCAAAAAAAATAAAAAAAAGACTTGCTTTTTTCGAAACCTTGTGGTATTATAGTCGGGCGTTGTGAAAGTAACACTTCCCGAACGAAAGGAAAGTAATATATATGGAATGGTTTCATTATGTTATCGGCGGCGTACTTATTTTATCAGCAATAATTATCGTTGTTACTGTTATGCTTCAGCAGAGTCAGCAACAGGGTCTTTCCGGTGCTATCGCCGGTGGCGCAGATACATTCTTTGATAAAAACAAAGGCCGCACAATTGAATCAAAAATCGCTATGATTACAAAGATCGTTGCAGGCGTTTTCTTTGTAGTAGCTCTCGGTTCAGTTATTCTCTTTGCATTTATAAAATAACCCTGATTTCAGGGTTTAATATGAGTTATTAGCTCAGTAGGCAGAGCACCTGCCTTTTAAGCAGGGTGTCCGGGGTTCGAATCCCCGATAACTCACCAAAAAGAAACGACAATTTTCGTGAGAAAGTTGTCGTTTCTTTTTGTCATTTTATCTTTTATTTTTGCTTTTTTCTCTCTTCTCTATTTTTGTCGTTTCCAGATAAAAGATAATAGAGTATGGAGAAGAGTTTTTAATTATGTACAAAGTATTGAATTAAGGATTTAGTTGTTATATAATGGTTTTGGGGTGAATTTATGAATAGTCCATTGCTCGATAAATCTCTTGATTTTGCTACTAAAATTGTATTATTTTACGAAGAGTTTTCTAAAACAAGAAAGGATACCACTATTGCAAAACAACTACTACGTTCTGCTACAAGTATAGGGGCTAACCTTAATGAAGCAATATATGGTAACAGTAAAGCTGATTTTATTTCAAAATTACATATATCACTAAAAGAAACAGGTGAAAGTATATATTGGCTTACTCTTTTAAAAAGAACAAATCTTATTGAATATAATTTTGATGAGTTGCTTTCGCTTGCCGAAGAAATTAAAAGGATGCTCATTTCTTCTTTGAATACTGCTAAAGAAAACAACAAAAAGTCGCAAGCGTAAGTTTGCGACTTTTTTTGTATAGTAAAACCACGCGTTAGACGCGTGGTTCAGTTAAATTATATAGCTGAAACAATCCTAAAAAGAAAACTCCTTCGTGATATAATGGAGTTGCGGTCTGCCAACTGCAACAAAAAA
>SVOQ01000005.1 GCA_015066345.1 Oscillospiraceae bacterium | reverse complement strand
CTACTTGGAGGATTAATTATTTGCAACTACTTCGGCGGCTTTGAGCTCGCCGTTTTTGGCTTTGCTGAAGCCTTTTTCTTCCCCCGGTAGAACCGGGGGTTTATTTCCACCCCTAAAGGGACCAACTGAAAGAAACGGTTCAAACCTAAAATGATGGTTTGAACCGTTTCTTTGTTTTTTATTCGCACACAAGACATACCCAACCGCCGTTTTCAATTCGGCGTACTATTTTAAGGCCCGCATCTTCAAGGCTTTGGCAAACCTCGTCCGCTCTCGTATCAATTATACCTGATGCAATAAACTTAGCACCGGGAAGCATAAACGCTCTCACTTGTGTACTGAATAGTTTAATAATATCCGCAACAATATTAGCAACTACAATACTGTATTTTTCGGTAACCTTATCCGCAAGGTCGCCACAGACAAACTGTAAAACCCTCTCATCAATGCCGTTCATTTTACCGTTTTCAGTAGCAGTTTTAACCGCAACAGGGTCAATATCCACTCCGAAACCCTTTTCGGCACCAAGTAACATAGAGGCAATTGCCAAAATACCACTACCGCAACCGATATCAAGAACAGTATCTTTATCAGTTACTATTTCATCAAGCACTTCAAGACAAAGTCTCGTAGTATCGTGAGTACCCGTACCAAAAGCGGCACCGGGCTCAATATTAAGAATTGCTCTGTCCCCTGCGTCATAGTCATCAATCCAAGTGGGTCTTATGAAAAGCCTGTTACCAACGGGCGTAGGTTTAAAATAAGCCTTCCATTTATCCGCCCAATCCTCTTCGGAACAACCGTCAGTTTCTATTTTGTAATCTATTTTCTCTGCATCAAGTCTTTCGGATATAAAAGACACTGCTTCCGCCGGATTCATACCTTCTTCAAGGTAAATATGGATTATTGACTCCTCGCGATTTTTACCAAGTAAATCCTCATCAATTAGGTCAATATGGGCAATTTCCCACGCTTCATCTTCAAGATTACTGTAATCCTCAATATAAATGCCGTACGGCACTGTCATTACAGCTATTCCTGACGCATTTTCGGTATGAATTGTGGGAACATATATTTTAACTTCCGTGTACTCCATTACGCACCTCAATATTTGTTATGTACATCTTCGGCAAAGCAAAGACAATCTTTGATTTCAAGAACTGTGCCGTCATCAAGCACTGCTTTACCGCTAAGTCTGCCGAAAACCTGATGTTGGTCGGTAATAATGAATTTAACATCAATTTTAGCCGCACGGTCAAGAATGGGTACAAACTCCATTTCAAATCTGCCGTCGCTTGAAGTAAATGTCCAAGGGTCAGTATAGCCCGACTCAGGGATATTAAATGTCACATCATCAAGTTTATGGCATTTGCCGTCATAGAAAAGTATATTTTCACTTGCGGCGGTTGTATCACCGAAGCCGTAACCGATATTGAAACCAAAGGGCTTACCGTTAACGGTCATATTACCCGAACCCCAATACCAGGTATTATCATATGTCCAAACGCCCCTGCCCCAATCAAGAGTACCATAGTCGATTTCAGGGTTAAGTTCATAAGTTACGCCGTCATATTCAATTGTACCGCTTGCTCTCATACAATTGATTTTCTGATTGTAATAGAAAGCGGTTTTCTTTTCCTTCCAGGGAGTGGCAATAACCATTGTATCCATGGGCGGTTGAGAAAGTGTAATATTACACTTAAGGTCTTTTTCTTTGTTGAAATTCTTGTAATCACAACGAAGAACACGTTTATTTTCCCCAACGGTAAATGACATATCAAGTCTTTTATCTTTATACTTTGTTACACCCGAATCACTTGAAACAGGAAGATGTAATTTACCCATAGGGAAAGCATTAAGTATAGTTTCCGTATGCTCCCAAGGATTAGCACCTAAATCAAGGAATGACGCGGACTGTAAACCGATATATCCGTCGTCGGAGATAGTAAAGGCAACTGCGATATCGTGTTCTTCGGAAACAACAAGATAGTAATCCCATTCTTTGATTCTGAATTTAGGGGCTTTTATATCGTCACGCGAATACTGTTGGAAAAGTTGCTTTGACCAACCGGGTTCACGCAAAGAACCGTCCTCTTTTAAAAGCTTCTGAACTTTTGTTACTTCATGATTTCTCATATTATCACCCCATCTTATTCTTCAATAATGTTAGCCTGAGGCTGAACATCAATTCTACCGTGGTTGTAAAAACGTCTGTTATCGAGCATCCATAATCTGTTTGTAAAGCCCCCTACCTCAACATCTTTAAGAGCATCCGCCATTTCGTAAATATTGGCATCAAACATATCAAGTTGCGAAAGGACTTCTGCCTCAATGAAACCGGGTCTTACTGCGGCACCGAATTCAAGTTGACCGTGATGTGAAATAAGCATATGCTGAAGAAGAAACTTCTTTTCACTCGTTACATTTAATTCATCACATTTTCTACCCACATCCTCGGCACCCATTACAAGGTGACCAAGAAGCATACCCTCTAAAGTGTGACCGTCAACCACACCCGCATCATTAAGGCTGTATTCGCGGATTTTAGCAATATCGTGAAGTACCGCCCCCGATATAAGAAGTTCACGGTCTATACAGGGGTAAATACCGCAAACACACTCCGCAAGGCGTACTATTGAAAGCGTATGGTAAAGAAGACCACCCAACATTGCGTGATGAAGTTTTTCTGCCGCAGGGAAGGTCACAAGCGCCGTCTTATTATCCTCAATCATAGAAAGTACAACCGCTTTAAGTTCCTCATCACTAAAACCATTAACAATTCCGATAATAGTTTCGAGCATATCCTCGCCCTTACAGTCGGCAGATTTTACGAAGTCGGAAAGTTTCACTCCGTCCTCATCATTTACTGCTCTGATACGTTGTATAATAAACTGGTCGTTACCGTTGTACTGTTGCAACATACCGCGGACTTTTACAATTGTATTAACCTTGGGCATTGGTGTATTTTCCTCGCGGTAGTCCCACATTTTGGCGTAGATTTCACCGTCTTTGTCACCTAAAACCGCATCAAGGAAAAATGTGCCGTTTTTAGCACTCTTTTTATCGCAACTTTTCACAAGAGCAAAACCCTCATAAAAGCCTGTTTTTTCATTTTTTTGAAAGTTCATAAATTTACTCCTTTATAATTGAGTTTATAACAAAAGAACTCATAAAATACCCCGCCACAGGTGGCGTAAATGAAACTGAGCCCGGTACGGATGAATCGGTTTTCACCGGTTCTTCCTTTGAATAAATCACGGGTAATTTATTTACACCGCGTTTTTTAAGTTCCCTACGCATAACACGAGCCAAGGGACAAACGCTCGTTTTAGAAATATCGGCAATTTCCAACATTTCGGGGTGAAGTTTATTACCCGTTCCCATGGATGAGATTATATTAACACCCATTTTTTTCGCTCTTACTGTAAGTTCGATTTTAGCAGTAACGTTATCAATACAATCCAAAATGAAATCATATTGACTTAAATCGATACTATCGGCAGTTTCGGGTAAATAAAACAAGTCATATTTGTGGATTATAATTTCGGGATTTATAGTCAGAAGCCGTTCTTCAACCGCATCAGTTTTCTTTAGCCCCACCGTCTTATCGGTTGCTATGAGTTGCCTGTTGATATTAGTGATATCGACTATGTCCTTATCCACTATACCAATAGTGCCTACCCCCGCTCTCGCAAGTGCTTCCGCTGCCGCAGAACCGACTCCGCCCAAGCCAAAGACAATTACCGAAGAATTCTTTATTAAATCCATTTTATCCTGACCTATGACCCTTACGGTACGGGAAAATCTTTCGTCCAAAAACTCACCAACTTCAACAAATAATTTATTATATTATTTATTTTATAATATTAATAATGAAAATGTCAAATAATATATGAAAATTACCCCAATATTTTTAGGGAGGTCGTAAATCATATGAAAAAACGAATCATATCTCTTATTCTGACATTTAATTTCTTGTTTTTATTTTTATGTGGCAGACTTTTTCAACTTTCTTCCACACCGCAAACCGTATCTTTACAATCAAGTTTAAGAGTAAAGGAAATCGATGTATCGAGAGGTATGATTTACGACCGTAATATCAAACCTTTGGTAAACACAGAATACACCTATACTTTTCTTATAAAACCATCTGCCTACACAATTAATTTATTAAAGGAAAGAAAGTATGACGAAAATACAATAGAAAAACTTGAAAACGGAAATCTTATATTAATTGAGAGTAAAAACAATCGGGAATTTAACGAAAACAACTATATAAAAAGTCTACCCGTTTTCAAAAGATACCCGGACAACTGTGCCTTGCATATTATCGGATATACCGACTACGAAAATAATGGTGTAAACGGTATAGAAAAGTACTATAATGACACTCTTACAAAAAGCGGTGGCACACTTAGTATTGCATACTCTGCAGATGCTAAAAACAGACTCCTTATGGGTGAAGATGTTGAAATAAGAAACACCGCCTATTATGATGGGGATGGAATAGTTTTAACAATAGACAAGGATATTCAAAAATTTGCCGAAAACGCACTAAAGAATAACAACATTAAAAAAGGTGCCGTAATTGTGCTTGATTCTCAAACGGGCGGTATTCTCGCTTGTGCATCCGTCCCCTGTTATGACAGAAATAATCTTGAGGACTATATAAACAGTGAAGATGCACCTTTTCTGAACCGAGTTTTTTGTGCATATCCTGTTGGCTCTGTTTTTAAATTAGTTACCGCCGTATCAGCAATTGAAAATAACATTTCCTTACACTCGTACACTTGTACAGGAAAAATTGAAAAAAGCAATAATATTTTCAACTGTAATAAAACAGAGGGACACGGTACAGTAGATATGACACAGGCAATCGCTCAATCCTGCAACCCGTATTTTATAGAATTGGGCACAAGAACAGGTGCCAAAAATCTTTTGAACACTGCAGAAGCTTCCGGTTTCGGAAAAAGCACAGATTTGGGAAACGGCAATTTTACCGATTCGGGGATTCTACCCGAAAGTAGCGACCTGAATAGTGATGCCGCCACAGGTAACTTTGCTTTCGGTCAGGGTAAATTCACCGCAACACCTTTACAAGTTGCAGTATTTTTAAACACAGTTGCCAATGACGGGATTTACAAAGAACCATATTTAATAAAGGGTTCAGTAAATAGTAACGGTGCTTTTTCACCCGATAATAATACATCCGAATACCGCGTTTTTAAAGAAAGCACCTGTAAAATTCTGAAAAAGTCAATGTTAAATACAACTAACGAGGGTACGGGTAAAATCGCATTTTCTTCTCTTTTTAATTCCTGTACCAAAACCGCTACTGCTCAAAGCGGACAGTACGATAAAGACGGTAATGAAATTAAAATATGTTGGTTCACGGGATTTTTCCCAGCTGAAAACCCAAAATACACAGTATGTGTAATCAAAGAAGACGGTTTTGCAGGTGGCTCGGACTGTGGACCCGTATTTAAAGAAATAAGCGAAAACATTTATATAAAAAGCAAAGCCCCGTCATAATTGACGGGGTGAAACTTTATACATATATTTTATGTAATTAAGCCTCTGCTTCTTTTTTCTTGTTGAAGCAATCGCTGCAGTAAACAGGGCGATCCTCACGGGGTTTGAAGGGAACTTCAGCAACACCGCCACACTCTGCACAAACTGCTGTGAATTTCTCACGCTCGCCTCTCATTGCCTGCTTACGGGCATCACGACATGCCTTGCAGCTCTTAGGCTCGTTTACTAAGCCTTTTTCTGCGTAAAATTCCTGTTCGCCGGCTGTGAAAATAAATTCGTTGCCGCACTCTTTACAGATGAGTGTCTTGTCTTCGTACATTTTTGCTACCTCGCTTGTTAATGATCTTGCCCTCTAACGGAATTGCACCGCCACCTTTGGTGAAGGTTTCGGATAAATTCCGCAACCTAACAACGCTCTGCTTTTAAGCTAAGAGGACATAATTATATGTAAAACCGAATCACTCGGTAAATACATCTTTTAATTTTCGTCTGGCACGTTGAACCGCATTGTCAACAGACTTAGGAGTCATACCTAATTTTTCGCCGATTTCCGCGTAGGACATACCACCGGCTTTAAAAAAGACAACTGTCTTTTCAACCTCCGAAAGAGAAACCTCACAAGCACTAAGAACTTCGTTGAGTCTTTCGGTTGTGATAATTTGCTTCAGAGGGTCCTCGGTGCTTTCGAGCCCCTGTAAAGCTTCGGCGGTATCGTCAATAGGAATATCATCGGACGCATTGTAAGCGGCAGTATTGATACTGTTACGCATACACACAAACGCATACGCTTCAAAAGGAACACCCTTTTTAGCGTCGTATGTTCTTACGGCGTTTAAAAAACCGAACATACCCTCCTGAACAAAATCGTCGGTATCAAGATATGCGGCGGTTGTATTAATATAACGCGTATTGAGAAAACGACGAGCCAGAACATCAAACGCGTATTCGTCGCCTTTCTGGGTTAATTGTACAAGTTCTTCGTTAGTGAGAAGAGCATATTCAGAATATTTTTTACTCAATATACCACCTCAAACTATTACTGTACAATTTTCCTTAGAATACCACACTTTTGTTATTTTGTCAAATAATTTTTGACAATACAGTGTATTTTTTGTTGAAAATACAAAATATTTCTAATTTCGACATAAAAAACTCCTCGATTTTCAAAAATCAAGGAGTTAATTTTCTATATTCTCATATTCAGTATAAACGGTTTTATCGACCTTATACCATGTTCCTTTGATTTTCATACACCAAAAATCATTATAACGACTGGTATATGTCCCCTTTTCGCCTTTAGCTACAATATCAACACTGATTATATCAACCCGCGAGGGAAACTCAATATACGAAAAGTTGTTTTCAAGTACATCCTTAAACACTTCAATTTCATTTTCGTCAAGGCTTTTACTTGAAACCACACTATAAGTCAATTTATAATCTTCGCCACATTTCTGCTTGTAAAACTCATGACTTGTAGTCATCGGAAGAACCATCTGTTTATATGTTTCATCCTCTGCAAAGTAGCGGTTATTTAATTTGTACTCTTTTATATTATCATCAAACAGAGCATAATACATATCCGCATTTTCAGTCTGTGTAGCTTTCACAAAATTCTTAATAATTCTTTCGGGTTTTGACGCGGTAAAAGTTGATGTAAGAAGGGCGGCAATTACTAAGACTACTGCAAAGCAAACTAAAGAAATAATTACACTCTTCAAAGAAAACCTGAATTTAAAACTTTCTTTTTTTACAAATTTTGAGGGTGCTTTCTTCTTCGGTGAATCAAGTCTGGCACCGCAATAGGCACAATTTATGAAATTTTCAGGACTTTGCTTATGACATTTTTCGCAGTACAAACTTAATCACCACCTATCATCAGAATAAAAACCGTAGAAAGACGAATCCTTCTACGGTTATATTTGTGTATAACGGATAAACCGTATTAATTCTTAAAAGAATTATTCAGCTGCTTCTTCTGCAACTTCAGCTACTTCTTCAGCTGCTTCCTCAACAACTTCTTCAGGAAGAAGTGCACGGATTGAGAGGCTTACTCTCTTTCTTTCGTCGTCGATATCAGTAATCTTAACGTTTACCTTTTCGCCGATTTTAAGAACATCTGCAGGTTTGGAAACGTGCTTGTTAGCAATCTGAGAAATGTGGATAAGACCGTCAATACCGGGCATAATGTGAGCAAATGCACCGAAATCTGTGAAGTTTGCAATTTCAACTTCAACTTCTGAATCAACGGCATATGTTCTCTTGAAGATTTCCCAAGGATTGTCCTCAAGTTTCTTGTAGCCGAGAGCAATCTGTTTCTTTTCGGGGTTGAGAGATTTGATTGTAACCTCAACTTCGTCGCCTACGCTAACAACCTCTGAGGGGTCTTTGATTCTGTTCCATGAAAGTTCAGAAACGTGAATCATACCGTCTACGCCGCCGATATCAACGAAAGCACCGAATTTCATAATAGATTTAACAACACCCTTACGAACTTCGCCTTCCTGAACTTCAGCCCAGAATTTTTCTTCGTTGGCTTTTCTTTCTTCTTTAAGAACGGCACGGATAGAGCCTACAGCTCTTCTTCTCTGTTTGTTAACTTCAATAACTTTGAATTTAACAGTTGTTTTGAGAAGGTCTTCAAGTTTGTCGTTACGGCTCATAGTTGCAAGAGATGCAGGAACGAAAAGACGAGCATTCTTAGAAACTACAATAACACCGCCACGAACGATTTCGGTAACAACACCTTCAAGAATTGTGTCTGTACCTTCTGCTTTAACGATTTCGTCCCAAGCAGCAATAGCGTCGTAACGCTTTTTGGAAAGCATTGTAACGCCTTCCTGGTCGTTGGTTTTCATGATGATGAGATTAAGTGTGTCGCCGACTTTAAGTTCAGCTTTGGGATCTGCGTTCGGGTCATTGCTATATTCGCCATAGGGAACATAGCCGGTCTGCTTCCTGCCGATATCAACCTGTATCTCTGTGGGAGATACACTCAATACTGTACCAACAACCTTCTGGTCGCTGTTCATACTGTTGAGTGATTCCTCTAAAGCTGCTGCAAAGTCAAATTCATCAGTAGCTGCTGCAGAGTCCAGCACTTTCTCCTCCTCAATCATTTTGTTTTCGTTTACAATTTCGGACATGGTTTCAAGTACCTCCTTTATAATACCGGCGGGAGTAGATGCACCCGCAGTAAGACCGATTGAGTTGTACTCCCTCAGAGGAATACCATAAAGCTCTGAAGCAGTTTCAACAAGAAATGCAGGACAATTAACCTCGCACACACCAAGCAATTTACGGGTGTTGGAGCTATGTCTGCCACCAACTATAACCATAGCATCGCTTTTGCGTGATAACTCGGCGGCCTCGTTCTGTCTTTCTTCGGTCGCACTGCATATTGTATCAAATATTTTCGCATTTGTACATAGTAAATTTATTTTTTTTACACTTTTTTGCCATTCTTTTATGCTAAAAGTGGTCTGAGAAACAAAAATAAGTGGTTTTTCTGAAAAAGAAGGATATTCCGAAAGAAGCTCGTCGATTTTTTCTGCATTACCAATAACGTACGACTCGCCTTTTGCACAACTTTTTATGCCTTTAACCTCGGGGTGATTTTCGTCACCGGCAATTAAAGTAACAACATCTTCGGATGAATTATCAAGAACAATTTTATGAATTTTCTTAACAAAGGGACAAGCGGCATCAATAAATTCACAACCGCTTTCCTCTACCTCTTTAAGCACTTCCTGAGTAACTCCGTGTGTACGTAAAACAAGAATTGCATCCGGCTCAACCTCGGAGGGAGATTCAACTACTTTAACTCCCCTTTTAGCCAAATCCTCAATAACTTGTCCGTTATGAATAATAGGACCGAGGGTCGCAACCTTGCGACCTTCTGATGCAAGTTTTTCAATTAATTTTATTGCTCGGTCAACACCGAAGCAAAACCCTGCCTTTTGAGCAAGTGTGATTTCAGCCATTAAAGTCGCTCCTTTATAACCTTGAGCATATATTCAATTGAGCCCTCAAGGTCAAGGTTTGTTGTATCAACAAGAATTGCATCATCCGCTTTTTTGAGAGGTGCAATTTCACGATGAGTATCCTGATAATCTCTGAGTTCGATATCTTTAAGAATCTCATCAAAAACCACAGTCTGACCTTTTTCGATAAGTTCTTTATATCTTCTTTCGGCTCTTGCTTCGGCGGAAGCGGTAAGGTAAATTTTAATCTGAGCATCGGGAAGAACAACCGTACCGATATCACGACCGTCCATAATGCAGTTATTTTCTGCTGCAATATTTCTCTGTAATGAGAAAAGGAATTCGCGAACCTTAGGAATTGCGGAAACATTGGATGCCGCCATAGAAACCTCGTTTTGTCTTATGGCTTCAGAAACATCTTCATCACCGAGGAAAACCCTCTGCTCACCATCAATAAAACGAAGTGAAACATTAACGCCTTCAAGGGTAGGTACTACTTCTTCTTCGGATTTTGTATTTTTGCCCTGTCTTAAAACATTAAGACCCACTGTTCTGTAAAGAGCACCTGTATCAACGTAAATAAAGCCTAATTCTTTAGATACTTTTTTTGCTATTGTACTTTTACCTGCACCTGCAGGACCGTCGATTGCGATATTAATTGCCATAAACTTATTCTCCTTTATATTCTATTTCACAAAGCGAACTGTATTATGCACTCTAACCAACTGAATAAAAACGGTAAGAGAACTACCCACCACCATCGCAAACGATGGTCCCCCTCCCTATGCTTACGCACAGGGATGATAGGCTTCGCTATATTAAAACCTTATCTATAATCGGCTTTGCCCCGAAATTTTGCATTTTGAATTTTGCATTCTGCATTTCCTTTAGGAAACTGAGTTTCCTGCAAGATGCCCTGTTGAAAAGGCAATCTGCAAATTAAATCCGCCCGTGTATGCGTCAACGTCAATAACCTCACCTGCGAAATAAAGACCGTCAACAAGTTTACTCTTCATAGTTTTAGGGTCAATTTCCGAAACACTGACACCGCCCGAAGTAATTATAGCCTCGTCAATTGGTCTGAAATCAGTAACGGTTAACCTTATATCCTTAAGAAGTTCAACTAAAGCCCCACGCATTTCCTTTGTAACCTGATTGGATTTAATATTACCGTTCAAGCCCGAAAGTTTAACCACAATTGGTATCATTTTACGGGGTAACATAAGAGCGAGTGTGTTATAAAGATTCTTGTTTGAACACTCCAACAAATCACGTTGAATACGCTTATCAAGTTGCTCGTATGTTAAAGCGGGTTTAAAGTCGATATGTATTGTGTACCTGCCACGCTCCATATTACGCATATGGGATGATGCGGATAAAATCATAGGACCTGACACACCGTAATGTGTGAAAAGCATTTCACCAAAATCCTTATAAACCTCTTTATAGGTTTTATTATCCTCAACTCTTATCTCTACATTACGAAGTGAGAGACCCTGAGCATCGGTACACCAACCCTCGTGACATTCAAGGGGTACAAGGGATGGTTTAAGGTCGGTTATTGTATGACCCACTTGTTTTGCGAGAGTGTAACCGTCACCCGTTGAGCCCGTTGCAGGATAAGAAATACCACCCGTTGCAATAAGCACATTTTCCGCAAAAAATTCTCTTCCGTCATCAGTTCTGCAACCTTTAACCGCACCATTTTCCGTAATAAGCTCTACAACTCTACCCTGTTTTCTTTTGACACCGTTTACGGTAATGAATTTATTAAGTGCATCAACTATATCAAGAGCTCGGTCCGAAACGGGAAAAACACGGTTTCCTCTTTCAATCTTCAGCGGAACGCCCATTTCTTCAAAGAAGTCGATGGTATCATCAGTTGTAAACCTTGAAAACGCACCGTAAAGAAATCGTCCGTTTACGGGTACATTGGCAATAAGGTCATTTAAAAGCGGACAGGAATTAGTAACATTACATCTGCCCTTTCCTGTTATTGCAACCTTACGGGCTAATTTATCGTTACGCTCAATAAGTGTAACTTTCAAGCCCCTTTTTGCGGCAGTTCCTGCTGCCATAAGACCTGCGGCACCGCCGCCTATTACGATTAAATCCATAAATAAATCCTTTATAAAACAATTAGTTTGTCCGTCATTTCTTTACCGCACACCTGTGGCACGGGTAAACACAGTGAAAATATATCCCTGGCTTTACATTCGAGTTCAAATATTTTCTTTGCGTTTTTATCAAGATATTTAATATCCGACGATTTTGTAACAATGGGTAAAGTTGCGGTGTTTTTAGCTTGTTTTAAAATTTCCGCCCCTTTTTCATTGAATCCAAGCACACGAATATACGCAACGGGAATATCAGTATATTCTTCGGTTATACCCAACAAAGCACAAAGAACAATTCTTCTGAGTCTTGAATGAGTATACCTCTTTGTTTTGACTTTTTCAAGTATTTCGGTTAACGTAACAGAATTACGAACTGCTTCAAAGAACCTATATTCAAGTCCCTCACTCACATCGGCTATTTTTTTGAAATCATCTATACTCATCGTGCGAAGTTTATATAAAATTGCATTTTCCAATTTAGTAAAATCAGCAGGAGCATTCCCCGACAAAACCGCTTCATTTAAAATTTCAAAAGATTCTTCGGGCATAAACTCTTTAATCTCATTACCGTTTTTCAAAAATGAACGTATTGCGGATGCAGAGCAGAAATTAACCGAAACTTCATTTGAATCGTGAGAAACACCCACCCTTTTTATTGCTATGGGTTTAATGGGAAATTTGTTTTTATCGATAGCCTTTATATACTCAACACCAAGTAAATCATTCGGTGAAGAAAGAGCATCAGCGAAAGCATCACCATACATATCACGAAGCGCTTTCTGTCTTGCAGTAGGAAAAGACAATCCCTCGCTCAAACGATTTTCGAGTAAAGGCGAAAACTCCTCGGCAGTAATGGCTTTGGCACATTTTGTAAGGCACTCAACATCACCGCATTCCGAACCGAAGCCTAAAGCATCAATACACCCCATTGACCCTAACACTGTAACACCGCCCAAAGCAAAACGCTCGGCAGATGCAGTTGCGTAAGGTACGGGTAAAGAGAGAACAAGGTCAACGCCATTTAAAAGTGCCGCTTTGGTACGCTCGTACGGTGACATACAAGCACACTCACCGCGTTGTACAAAGCTTTCGGACATTACCGCGGTAATGGTATTTTCACCATTGGCTTTTAAAGTGTCAACAATATACTTATGACCGTTATGAAACGGATTAAACTCAGCCACAATACCATAATTCACGGTAACACCCCCTTAATTTGCTATTATATATTTTACTTTTACACTTGAAAAACAAAATATTAGTGGTATAATTATTACTTGGTAATTATTTTACACAATTAATGTGCGTTTTATTTTCCGAAAAAGAATTAAACGCTTTTTATTGGAGGTTTATTAATGAAAATTCTCGTAATTAACTGCGGAAGCTCCTCTTTAAAGTATCAGCTTTTTGATATGGAGGGCGAAAAGGTACTTGCAAAAGGTATCTGCGAATCCATCGCAACAGATATGAGCCACACAAAGGGTTCAACTTTTGACGGCAGAAGCTTTGACGAATACGTTGATATCCCCGACCACAAGGTTGCATTCAACATTGTTAAGGATGCACTTGTTTCAGGTGAATGCAAGGTTATTGACAGTCTTGATGAAATCAGTGCTATCGGTCACAGAGTTGTTCAGGGTGGCGACCGTTTCACAGAAAGCGTACTTATTGACGACGGTGTTCTTAAAGCAATTGACGAACTCAGCGTTCTTGCTCCCCTTCACAACCCTGCGCACGTTGTAGGTATTGAATGTTGTAACGAGGTTTTCGGTGCATCCGTTCCTCAGGTTGCTGTTTTTGACAACGCATTCCACAGCACAATGCCCGAAACATCATATATGTTCGGTATCCCCTACGAATACTACGAAGAAGACCATATCCGCCGTTACGGTGCTCACGGTACATCACACCGTTTTGTTGCTTACAGAACTGCTGAAATCGTTGGCAAAGACCTTAAGGATTTCAAACTTATTACCTGCCACCTCGGTAACGGTTGCTCAATCACCGCTATTAAAGACGGTAAAGTTCTTGACACAAGTATGGGTCTTACTCCCCTTGACGGTTTCGTAATGGGTACTCGTTGCGGTGCTATTGACCCCTCTGTTGTTACATACATTATGGATAAGCACAACCTTACTCCCAAGGAAATGGACACAATTATGAACAAAAAGAGCGGTGTTCTCGGTATTTCAGGCGTTCACTCTGATGACAGAGCCGTTCGTGCCGCCGCAGAAGAAGGTAACAAGAGAGCAAAACTCGCCCGTGATATGCAGTGGTACCAGATTCGTAAATGCATCGGTTCTTACGTTGCTGCTATGGACGGTGTTGACGTAATCGCTTTCACAGGCGGTATCGGCGAAAACTGCGTTGACCTTCGTGAAGATGTTCTTAACAACCTTTCATACCTCGGTATTAAACTTAATCCCGAAGCTAACGCAGTACGCGGTGAAGAAATCGAACTCACACAGCCCGGTTGCCCCGTAAGAGCTTTCTGCGTTCCCACAAACGAAGAACTTGCTATTGCAAGAGATACAAAAGCACTTGTTGAATAAGCTTTAAATCGCAAAAGACCTTGATGGTAAAATATCATCAGGGTCTTTTTTCATTGTAGAAAATGTATTTTTTCTTTTTAGATATTGATAAATTTGCATCAAGTGATAAAATAAAGGTATTAATATATAGAAAGCGTGAATTATAATGAAAAGAATAGGTTCTTTAATACTTATAGTCGTTTTTATATTACAACTTGCTATTCCCACGAATGCTGTATTTGCCCCCACCCCCGAGCTTTACCATTTTGAAAGTCAGGGTGTCGGTGAATACGGTTATGAAGATTTTATCCTCGTTGATGAAAATGGTAATGAGGTTATAAAGGACGAAACCTCATCCACAAAAGATGACCTTTTATATTCGGTTAATTTACCATCTTCCTATGACTCGAGGGATTACGGTTACATAACTTCCCCTAAAAATCAAGGTAGCACGGGTAACTGTTGGGCTTTCGGCACTATAAGTGCATTGGAAAGCGACAGCATCGTCAAAGGAATTGATGACCTTGAAACCGCAAATTACTCCGAAGCTCATCTTGTCTGGTTTGCAAAAAACAGTGCTACTACAGATACAACACACCCCACCTACGGCGAAGGTTCAACTAACTCCGACCCCTACACAGGCTCTTCCGCAGGCGGCAACTGGCAATATAGCACAAATGCACTCGCCCGTTGGTCAGGTCTTGCAGAGGATAGCGACTATCCATTTTATCCGTACAATGCGACACAAATGGGTAACTATCCCGAAAGCCAACGTTATGATACGGGTAGCGGTATAGTTATAAACTCTACCGAAATGATGCTTGATAGTAACGATATGAAGCAATGGATTATGGAGCACGGCTCAGTTACGGCGGCTTATTACCATAATGATGCTTATCTTAATACTTCAACCTATGCATATAACTGCAATGCTACATTTACATCCAATCATATGATAACCATAGTAGGTTGGGATGATAACTATTCTGTTGACAACTTTATAGCTAATTACAGACCTGCTTCAAACGGTGCTTGGCTTGTAAAAAACAGTTGGGGTGAAAACTGGGGGCTTGACGGATACTTCTGGTTATCATACGAAGACCCTTCAATTAAGCAAAAAGTCGGTTTTTCAAGCAGAAGTGCAGGAAATGCAAAAAACAACTATACATATACAGCGGAAGGTTGGGTTTATACTGTGAGCCTTTCTAAAATGCAATACGCTAACGTTTTTACGGCAAAAAATCACGAAAACCTTACCGAAGTTGCAACATACGTCTGCAACCCCAACACCGACCTTACCGTAAGCATTTACACATCCCTGCCCACCAACTACACATCACCTGCTAAAGGTAAACTTGCCGCCAACTGGTCAGTTCATATTGACCGTGAAGGCTATCATACACTTAGTATCCCAACGGAAGTCTCACTTACACCGGGTATGATATATTCTGTATGTATTCAGACCAACTGTCCCGATGTCGAAAAAAACCAAGCTCCCATGGAAAACATAATCTATTTAGCCAAAAAAGGCGAAAGCTTCCTTTATATTAACGGAGGATGGACCGACCTTACTACATACAATTACGGCAATTTCTGCATACAGGCTCTTACATCAGAACACGAACACGAATATTCTATAATTTCAAAAAATAATGAACACCCCCACAATACCACAAAAACCTGTTCAATTTGCAATGAATCGGTTTCTGAGAACGTATACAATAAGCTTTGTCCTTACTGTAACTTCACATTTACTGAAACTACATCCAACGAATACACTATAACCGACTACATCGGTCAGGGTGGTGATGTGTCAATCCCCGCAGAAATTGATGGTAAAGAGGTAAAAACCATCGGTGCAAACAGTTTCCGCGATACAAATACAGTAAATACTGTTTCAATAACAAACGGCGTAACAACTATCGGAAATACCGCATTTATGAATTGTTCGTCACTTGAAGGAATATACATTCCCTCAAGCGTTACGGATATCGGCTCACAGGCATTTTACGGTTGCGATGAAAGTCTTATTATATACTGTCACAGCGAAAGTGCCGCCCATCAATATGCAATTGATAACAATATTAAGTTCTTCATAATTGATTTAAAAGATACTGAAGACACAACGATCGATTTAGCTAACAGCCTGATAATCACAGAAATAAAGAATTGTACTGATTCAACCGACATAGTAAGCTTCGCTGATAGCACACAGGTTATCGTAAACGCAAGTTACACTAACGCTAATGCGGAATATTGCGGTACGGGAACAATCCTTACTCTTTTCGAAAACGGTGTTCACGTTGGTGATTACACGGTTGTAGTTGTTGGTGACCTTAACGGTGATAGCGTATGCGATGTACTCGACGCAAGTAAAACGGAAAGAATATCAAACTCCCATACCAATGCGACTTACTTAGAAACATACGCCGCCAACGGCGAAGCATCCGACACCATTGACGTAAACTCATATCAATATGTTGTTAATATGGCATTGGCAGGATAAAATATTATTAAATATAAGCGAAGACCTTGACGGAAATATCCGCCAAGGTCTAATTGTTTATAAATTTTCAGATTGTTGCATATATACAGTAATATTTAAAAGTTTCAGTATCGTACAAGAATATCATCCAATTCGCATGGTATACTGAATCATCATCGCAAAAGTAATCGGCGTCATTCGTCATAATTTTTTCTTGATTGGGATCATAAACACAAACGTAACATTCATGATTTAAGAGACTTTTACTCAAAATTTTACTACCACCGTAAAAACCATCAAAAGCTTTTATACGATAATAGATATTTTCATCCATTAAACTCCAATTACCATTTTCAATATCCGAAAGAATTTCTTTTTGTTCAGTTTCATTCAATTTATATACCCAGTGCATATATTCATCTATTGAAAATATTGTCGCGTGAAATTTACGTGGCAAATGGTCGCCCGCGGGTGTGTAAACCGGATTACCACTATCTGAAAAATCGGGAATACTGAATTCTTCACACAGGGGCTCATACACAAAATCTTCAAAAGCACCAATTATACCGTCTCTGCTCAACTCATACTCCGTTGAATTTATAATCAAACAAGTGTTGTTTTTCCAGTATATATCCATATCACTGTACTCGCCCCACTCCCCTATGTACACACGTTCAGGAATATCGGAAAACTTGCAAACAAATAAATCAATTCCCCTGTTTTCAAAAACATCCACCGTCGTGTTACCACCGAAAGACCCTTGGTCAACGTCAATTACTTGTGCATAATACCGACCATTCGGTGAAGGGATATCCATAATAACCGTACTGACACCGAAATTCCCCAACAGCATATAAATAAATGATACAAAAATAAGTGCCGTAATTATCAAAGGCGTTAACACGGATAATATAATTTTACTTACTTTAAATCTGCTTATTTTAATATTTACCGCAACGGCATAAACAAGGCTTATTAGTAAACAAAACGCGGGAACTACCGAATCGCTTTTTATCAGGTAACATAACCAATTCACAAAACAAATCGGTATTGATATACCGAACAAACAAAAGAATACTTTACCGCATAAAAGTTCTTTTTTAAAAAACACCGCAACTACCGAAATCACAGAAACCAAAAGGTTTAAAACTGCAAAAAAAGTGTAATTAAAAACCGAAAATTTATAGCCGAGTAAGTAACCCATCAATATGCAAACAGGTAAAAATGCGTTTGTTACAACAGGGAGCAAACCTATGAATAACGCCAAACTCTTTTTAAAACCCATTATTACTCACCCCTATTCTGACTACATACTTTGATGAATCACATAATAATAGTGTGTTTCGGTATCGTAAATAAAAAACAACCATTCATAACAATCGTTAGCCGTAAAATATCCATTGTCATTAGGCAATTCGATTATATTGTCACAATCAAAGATATAGATATAACATTTGTGATTATTTATTGATTCATAAATAATACTATCGTCATCATAACTTGTGTGCTCTTCAACTATCATCACATCCGTATCGTTCACAAGACGCCAATTGTTGGTTTCTATATCTTTTTGTATTTCGTTTTGTTCTTCTTTATTCAAACAAAAAATCCAGTATTCATCTATATCAATAGATAAATATTGTTTGAATTCCTTTGCTATACCATCAGGCACATAAATATCAACCTGTTCAGTTATGTAGGAATCCACAGAGCCAAAAGAAATTTTGAAAGCAATACCAAAAACGAACGGCCAGAAAACAATATGAAACAACAGGCACAAAGCTATACATATAGCTATCTTTTTGTTCAGACTTTTTTCTTTATTTTTCACATTAATTTCCTTCGTCATACCCTGTAACATTACAACTATAATCCTCTACCCAATATCCATAACAGTAATATTTACATCGTTCGCTATCATACAAAAAAATTATAACCTGCTCATCCAAAGGAAAAGAAAGGTCGTCTGTTATTATTTCATCATAGACATAAATACAGATATAGCATACGTTTGTTTTCAATTCTTCACCGAAAATATCGTAATAATCAACTTTTTCAATCAAATTATAATGATTCTCATTCATCAAACTCCAATTTCCTGACCTCAAATCATCAAGAACTTTTTGATTTTCATCCTCTGTCAACTCGTAAATCCAATACAAATTATCGTTATCGGATGTTATATCAACATAGTATTCATCAGGCAACTGGGTTTGCGGAGTGTAAACCACATTTCCCTCATCTGCATAATCCTTAACACCTTGCATACGACAAGAAAAGCTATGATACATACCCGAAAATTTATGATACATAGCTCTGCTTACAGAAATCAAAAGACTTGTTTGAACAATAAACAGGATTATACAAACAATTATAATAATAGTCTTTTTCGTTTTTGTCATTTTAACTCTTATTCTTTCCCCAACATTTTAGCGTAAATATTTGAGGTGATTTTTGAAACTATACAGAATACTATAGTTATTGCAATACCTATTGCTAAAAAACTGAAAAGCGAACCGGACAATCTGAAAAAAGTGGAGTTGTAATGAATAACCGCCCACACGTAACAAAAAGCACTTATAACAAAATTGAAAAGGCTTGAAAAATCCGAAAAAGTGCGTCTGCTCTTATACGCTCTGATAAAGTACCAATTAGAAAGAGACAACATAAATCCTGCGGTAGGAACAATGGCAGCAAAAGCCCATAAACCGTTAGTAATACCGTAGGGTGTATAAGCCTCAAAAGTAATTGACACTGCTAAAATCGCAAACGAAGCGAAAAGCAATATAGATTGCAATACCGATGCTCTCCAATCCGTTATTCTTTTTATTTTTTCAGGTACAAATTTCTCTCGCCCGTTATCTACCGAATCAGAAACCATACTTTCAAAAACAGATTTACAATCATCACACTCTTTTAAATGTATTTCAACTGCATTTGAACTTTCGTCCGAACAGCACTCATCAATATAAAGCGGAAGAAGGTCCTTTATAATTTCACAATTTGTTTGAACTATTTTATTCATTGTTGTTCCCTCATTCTTTCTATTAATTTTTGTTTTGCACGGTAAAATGTGACCCTTGCCCAGCTTTCACTTTTACCGAACATTTTACTGATATCCTTTAAAGAAACCTGACCCAGAACAGCTAACATAAAAACCTCTTTATACGGTTCGTCAAGCTCATGTAAACATTTTAACGCTTGTTCGGTCAAGTCTTTTTCAACGAACTGTTGCTCAATATCAAATGTTTCTGCAACTTCTTTCGCATCATCAAGGTTCCGATGTTTTTTCTGTGTATTGTACCAAGCGAAATATGTATTCTTTGCAATCTGACATAGCCATACCGGAATTTTACTTTCATCACGCAAAGCACTTATATTCATATATGCACGAAAAAAGGTTTCCTGAGTTAATTCCTCTGCCAGAGCTTCGTCGCGACAAAGTTTAAACAGATATTTATATATAAATACTCTGTATTCCCGAAACATCTTTTCAAAATCAGCCACATTTTCACCGCCTTCCGTTTATTAGATAAATAAAAATTAAATTCGTTACAAAAATTATATAAAAAATTTTTTGGTTTTTCAATAAATAAAACAGAGATGGTTCGCAATTAAACTCCCACCTCTGTAAGTTCACACTCAAAAAGGAATTCCATCCACACGTTTTTTAATTTCTTCTTCGGTTAATGATACAGCTTTACCCTCAAGTTCCAACAAAAAACTTACACATTGCGATATTAAATCCACATCTATTTCCTCGATCGACTTTGAAAGTTCCACATCACAAATATGCATAATATATTTAATCAGTTTTTTTCTGCTTCTGTTTTTATTTTTCATAAACACACCTTAAATTATATGGTATAAACAGAATTTTACCATTAATTGATAGTAAAATCAATACTACTTTTTGATAGTACATATACTTATATTTGAGGTGATTATATGTACTATCCCAGATTGAAGGATTTAAGAGAGGATAAAGATCTTGTTCAAAAAGAAGTTGCCGCTTTTCTTAAAATTGACCAACGTGTTTACAGCACGTATGAGACCGGCAAAAGAGAGATACCGACAAGATTCGTCGTGGCTTTAGCGGATTTTTACGGTACATCAACCGATTACATTCTCGGCAGAACCAACGAAACGAAACCGTACAGGAAATAATTACTCTATTGTCCTGTTTTTTATAATATAAATTCACAATACCAACGATTGTTGGTATATAGATTATTTTAATTACCTATACTTGTTTTGTCAAGAACAATTGTAGGTGATAAGTATGAAAAAAACGCTATCTAAACGCTTAAAGGAATGCAGAAAAGAAAAAGGCTATACACAGGGACAGGTTGCAATATATTGCGATATAACAGAAAAGGCCTATCAAAATTATGAACTTATGACAAGAGAACCTAAAATAGAAATACTTATAAAAATAGCCGACCTCTTTGATGTTTCGATAGACTATCTTGTTGGAAGAACAGAATCAAAAGACGCAAGCAGATAAAATAGAACACTATACAACTTAACAAAAACGTTGTTGAAAAAGCAAAAAACAACCGACACAGTTATAACGAAATCAACTGTGTCGGTTGTTGTAATTTATCTTTTCTTTTTTATTTTTAATATTCTTTTAATTAATTCAAACAACTCTTCCACAGGCAACTGTGCGAGGATGATTGCGAGGAATACAAGGGCACAACCGAAAATCTCGTTGGGAGTCAATCTTTCACCAAAGAATGCACCTGCCAAGGCGGCAAACACGGATTCAAGGCTCATAATAAGACTCGCAACCGTTGGGTTTAGATTCTTTTGCGCTACAACCTGTAAAGTAAAAGCCACACCCGATGAAAGCACACCAGCGTAGAAAATTGAGAACCAAGCCTCACCAATGGCAACGGGGTCAGGCTCTTCAAAAATGAACATACCCACCGTTGAAATAATAGCCGCAACCCCAAACTGAACAAGGGATAACCTTACACCGTCAAGAGTTTTCACAAAGTGGTCCACAATCATTATCTGAACCGCGAAAAGGAAAGCACAAAGTATCAGCAAAATATCGCCGATATTTATACCGCCCACCTGAGTAACGCACAAGAAATACATTCCTACGGTGGCTATTACAATACACACCCATAATATGGGTTGCACTTTTTTACGGAAAACAAGCCCCAAAAGAGGAACCATTAAAATATACAGCGTGGTAAGAAAGCCCGATTTTCCCACACCCGCAAACATAATTCCGTACTGTTGCACCAAGGACGCAAGGCACACGGATGCACCGCAAAGTACACCGCCGACTAAAAGCCTTTTGGAGAAAAAGGTTTTATTCTCGCCGTGGTCACCCTCACCTATTCTCTTCCTGTTATTCTTATAAATAAACAGTGACACAGGGGTAAGTACTACTACCGCAAGGTATGACCTTAGGGCAAGAAAAGTGAAATTGCCAATTTGCTCAAGGCCTTCCTTTTGGGCTACAAAAGTAGTACCCCATATAAATGCCGCTAAAATAAGGAGCATTGATGCCACAAAGGATTTTGATTTTTTATTACTCTGCATTATTAAACCCCTGTTTCTAAAATAACAAACGGTATTCTATCATAATCTGTTAGTATTATCAACAAAAAACTGCCGAAAAATCGGCAGTTTCAGAAGTTTTCATTTTACATTAAAGCTTTTCGCACCATTGCCGCCCTTAACTTGTCCCGCTCAACTCTGTCAAGGGGTCTGTCAACGGAGAGGGATATGGTTGCGGGTTGCATATGAATCATTAAAGCCTCAATCTGGGCACAGTCCATATTGATTATGCCTTTAACCGCACCTAATCTGACAAGGGATATAAGCTCCATAAACTCGTTAGTATCAATAAGACGGGCATATCTTAACACACCGTAGGCTCTGTAAATTCTGTCCTCTGTAACGGGGGCTTTGAAAAGTTCCTCACGGGCGGTTCGTTCCTGAGCGGCAATCTGTAACGCGATTGATTTAAGGTTTTCAATTGCGGCTTTTTCGGAAATACCGAGGGTTATGGTATTACTAAGGCGGAACATATCACCTTTTGCGGCGGCACCCTCACCGTAAGAACCCCTGAGCGAAAGACCCAACTTAGAAACAGTTGTAATAAGCTTTGTTATCTGGGATGTTGAAACAAGGCCGGGAAGATGAAGAACCACCGAGGCTTTCATACCCGTTCCGAGAGCCGTCGGGTCCTGAGTAAGATAACCCAATTTATCATCAAAAGCGAATTCAAGCTTACCTGAAAGTTCCCTTTCTATCTGACACGCGGTACGATAGGCATCATCAAGTGCAAAACCCGCATACATAACCTGTAAACGGATATGGTCCTCCTCATTAAGCATAATGCTTACAGCTTCATCCTCGGTTAAAAGCAAGGCTCGTCCGTCACGCGAGGATGCAAACTCGGGGCTTACAAGGTGACGCTCAGCAAGAGAAACCACCTCGGACTGTGACAATGTCTTCATTTCATAATAATTAAAATAATAATTATCAATTGAATCGGCGGCATTTTTGATTACCGCGTTTACTTTAAGTTTATCAGGAAGTGAAAGCCTACCCGGGAAAGGGAAAGAACGCAAATTTCGGGCAAGGTGAATACTCGTGTTAATAACAACATCATTCTGAGCACCAGTACCGAGATACCATTTAGCACACATCAGTTTTCCCCTCCCTTATTTGTAATAGCAATTATTTCATCACGGAGCTGTGCGGCAAGTTCAAAATTCTGCTCGGCAATAGCGTCCGAAAGTTTATTTTTCAGTTCTTCGACTTTTTCTTCCAAGGAGACACCGTTCTGTAAAGCGGGTTTTGAACCTACGTAGGTCGCTTTACCGTGAATACGACGCAAAGACGGAAGAAGTTTATCGTAAAATACGCCGTAGCACTCGGCACAACCCATTTTACCGTCGGAAACAATCTCATCAAAATACTTACCGCAACCGGGGCAATAAGCACCTGAAGCCGCACCGTCAGTTTTACCTAAAAGCTCACCAAACAACTCGCCCAAGCCAAGACCGAAACCCGAAAAAGCCTCGCCGTAGCCTAATGAACGGGCACAGTCGGAACAAAGATGAACCTCGGCGGCACGACCGTTAATAATACGTTTCATGTGCATATTAGCTTCATTTTTATTACAATTCTGACAAATCAAAATACTCACCTCAATCAGATAATGCACAAATATATAATTATTATACGATAAAAATATAATTAATTCAAGATAAAAACAGTCCACAAACTTACCTTGCGGTAAATTTGTAGACTTCAATTCAAAATTCAATTATAAAACCAACCACTATTGGTGTTAGTTGAACTTTTCAATTATTCCAATCATAAGAAGCATTTTCATCCATAACATAATAGCTCTTCTTGAACCCATAACACCAACCTGCTAAGCCAACTTTTTGTTCAGATATTTCAATATAAATATCTATATCCTTGCACATTGGCTTTGATTTGATCGTTTCAACAAAACTTTCTGCTTTACTTAATGTTGTAAAACAACCAAGCAAATCACCACATTCTTGGTCGTGTTCTCTATAATATTTTACTTCATAAACGGCGTAAATATCTTTATTATTCATGCTTTGGGAGGTTTCGGAAGAATCTTCTTTTAAATCATCAATAGTAATTTCTTGAATATAAAAATTTTCCGGATAGTCTTCGAAGCCAGGTAATTTTTTATACTTGCAAATTAATTCTTTAGCTTCTGCCTCGGAGACAAAAAGACCTATGTCTTTACGCTCCATGCAATTTTCATATAACTCGTATTCGTGATAGAGATAATAAATTATCACTATGATTCCCTCCTTTTACACAAAAGTCAAACGATGATTTTGCGATTGATAACCACCTGATTGTAGATAATGCACAGATATATGAGTATTATAAGATAAAAAGGAAATTAATTCAAGGTGGTAAAGAAATTGGTTGACGTATACGACTACCAAAGTGAAGAAAATCAGTAAGAGAACTACCCACCACCGCTACGCGGTTCCCCTCCCTATTTCATCAAAGATGAAACAGGGATGATAAGGCTTCGCGTTTCAACAGCTTAAATTAAAACCGGCACGAAGTGCCCCAAAACTCCTCATTCCTAACTCCTCATTAAAAAAGCCATCTGCAACCGCAGATGGCTTTTTGTTAAAGTAAATCATCATCGCCGTATTCATCGTCGTAAAAAAACTCGTCCGAATACTCGTAATCGAAATCGTCGTCATTCTGGTAATCATCGTAGTATCGGGGATCACCCTTTTTGTATTTATCAAAGTCAAACATAAAACTCATTTTATCACACCTTTCAATCGCTATTGTTTTTGACACACTTATTCTGTTCGTAAAATTTCTTGTTATTCATTGTAACAAAAATATGTCTCTAACATATTATGCATTGAAAGGGGGATTAAGAATGGGTTGCTTCTTCAATAACGGTAATAACTGCTCATGGATTATTATCCTTATTATCATCTTCTTGATTTGCGGCAATGGTAACGGTTGCGGTAACAACTGCCTCAGCAATGACTGCGGTCGTAACGACTGTGGCTGTGGCTGCTGCTAATTAAGTAAAAAAACGCGATGCCATCCAAAAGGATGGCATCGTTGTTTTTATTCTATACCTAAGAGTTCTTTTACACTCAATGAAACTTCCGAGAGTTTCTTTTCGGCATTTTCTCTTGAATCGGATTTAGCGGTAATATAAATCTTGATTTTAGGCTCTGTGCCCGAAGGTCTTACGATAACTGTATCGCCGCTTTCCATTCTGTATGAAAGCACGTTTGATTTAGGAAGACCGGTTTCACCATCGGTGGTTTTGCCTGTTTTGTAGTCCCCTACCCAAACAACTTTACTGCCACAGATTTCCTTGGGCGGGTCGTTTCTTAATGAGTCCATCATATCCGCCATTTTCTGCATACCTGCGGCACCCTCAAAGGCGTAGTTGTCGAGCTGGTTGAAGAAATAGCCGTATTTTTCATAAATACTATTCATAAACTCCCAGAGTGTAATACCCTTTGTTTTATAGAATGCAGCCATTTCACAGATAATCATTGCACCGTTAACCGCATCCTTATCACGGGCGTGAATACCCGTAAGGTAGCCGTAGCTTTCTTCAAGACCGAGGATATATCTGTCCTCCTCGCCCTTTGCTTCAAGCTCGGTAATACATTCACCGATATATTTGAAGCCTGTAAGAAGGTCACGCATATCTGCGTTGTATTCTTTACATATTTCACTGATAAGGGGTGTTGTAACGATTGTTTTAACAATAACGGGGCTTTCTGGAAGTGTGCCTTTGGCTTTAAGCTCTGAAAGGATGTACTCGCAGAGCATTGCACCAACTTCGTTACCCGTCATAAGCTTATATTCGCCGTTATCACGTACTGCAATACCAACTCGGTCGCAGTCGGGGTCAGTAGCAATCATAAGGTCAGCGGGGAATTCATTGGTCATTTTAAGACCTTCCTCGAATACCTGACGGATTTCAGGGTTGGGATAGGGACAAGTGGGGAAATTACCATCGGGTTTTTCCTGAGATTTAACCACCTGAAGCTCTTTAACGCCCAATTTTTTAAGAACACGGCGAACAGGTTTATTACCCGTACCGTTAAGGGGTGTATAAAGGATTTTGATACCTGATTTTTTAACAACATCTCTATTGATAGAGCAATCAAGAACGCAATCAAGGAATTCTTCTTTAAGCCAATCCTCAATATAGTCAACCATATCCGTTGCGAGAGCATCCTCAAAAGTCATACGTTTGATGCCGTCGAACATATCAACGCTCTTCATATAGCTATAAATCTTAGCGGCGGCTTCGTCAGTAATCTGATAACCCGTAGGATCATAGCACTTAAAACCGTTGTATTTAGAAGGGTTATGACTTGCGGTAAGCACAATACCCGAAGAACAATGCAATCTTCTTACGGCGAATGAGAGCATAGGTGTGGGCATAAGCTCGGGATAAATATATACTTTAATACCGTTAGCAGCTAAAACACTTGCGGCACATTCGGCGAAAACATCGGATTTAATACGTGAATCGTAAGCGATAGCAACTGTGGGCTCGTCAAATGTTTCGTTAAGATAATCCGCAAGACCCTGAGTAGCCTGAGCCACGGTATAAACGTTCATACGGTTTGTACCCGCACCGATAACGCCTCTTAATCCACCTGTACCAAATTCGAGATTTTTATAAAAACGGTCAAGAATTTCATCCTCGTTACCTTCAACGGAGATTAATTCCTCTTGTAAATCATTATCAAGGACAGCTTTTTCTCTCCATAATTTATAGAGTGCATGAATATCGTTCATTACAATCTTCCTTTCATTTCCAATTAAAATTATTATACCACCAAAAATTGAAAAATCAATTATCTTATGAAATTAGTACGTATTTTAAGTTCATCGGCGGGTCTTTCTATTCCTTTGTTTTTACCCATTTCTATGCATTTAAGAAGCCACGCCATATTTTTACCGAGGGTACGCATAACCTGAAGTCCCTCTTCGTCCTTAAGGACATCGTCAGCTGAAGAGCCGTGAACCATATTCCAATAACCGGATGAAACAATGGGCATATTGCTTATAGTAAAGTATTTATTAAGAACATCAAACGCAGCGGTTGAACCTGCACGACGGCAACTGAGGACTGCGGCACCGGGTTTATACTTGAAGTTTTTACCACCGGCATAGAAAGCTCTGTCAAGGACGGCACAAATAGTACCCGAGGGTGCGGCATAGTGAACCGGCGAACCGAAAACAAAGCCGTCGCAACCGGTAGCCTTATCTATAAACATATTTGCTACGTCATCATTGAACACACAGTGACCTTCATTCTGAGCACATTTACCGCAACCGATACAACCTCTTACCGGTTTGTTACCCAACCAGAAGATTTCGGTTTCAATATCCTTGGATTTTAATTCTTTTTCCACTTCACAAAGTGCAGTATAAGTACAACCCTTTTCGTGGGGGCTACCGTTAACAAGTAAAACTTTCATAATCAAACCTCATTTCAATATATCAATTATATCTTTTGTATCGTCTATAATATACTCGGGATTAAGTTCCGATAAAACTGTCTTATTACGAAAACCCCATGTTACGGCAACACAGGGAATACCGCAATTACGGGCGGTTTCAACGTCAACCTCAGAATCACCTATATATACAGTTTTATTTTTATCGGCATTTAAATATTCCATTGCTACAAAAACCGAATCGGGATACGGTTTACGACGTACCCCCTCTTTCTCGCCTGTTGCAAAATCGAAAACACCGGGGAAATACTTTATCATAAGCTCCTGTACGGCAAAATCCGCTTTATTGGATACTAAAGCGAGTTTCACACCTGAATTTTTCAAATCATTTAAAACCTTGGTTATACCGTCATAGGGCTTTGTTTTATTAGTAGAATTAGTTTTGTAATGCTCCTTAAAATCAAGAAAGCATTTATCAACAACATCTTCAGATGTACTTTCGGGCACGGCTCTTTCAATAAGAAGTCTTATACCGTTACCTACAAAAGCCCTTACTTCCTCAATAGTTCGAGTTGGTAAATCATTTTTTGTAAGAGCAAAATTCACACTGTCGCTTAAATCTTCAAGCGTATCAAGTATAGTTCCGTCAAGGTCAAAAATCGCGTTATCAAACTTCATCTTCGGGTATCTCCAAATCAACTATTGTGTATTTGTGTTGAAGCTTCGGTAAAACCTTTTCCTTTAAATCGGCAGTACTGAACTTAACAGTAGCGGTATTCACACAAGGATGACAAGCGAAAAACTCGTCATTAAAAACATTCTTTTCAATAAGAAGTTCTACGTTCTGTTCCTTGTCAAACATAAGGGAAAGTACCGTAAGTGAGCCGGGTGAAACGTTGAGGAGTTTCTCCATCTGTTCACCACTTGCGAAGGAAAGTCGCGAAGAATTAATCTGTGCTGAAAGATACTTAGTTTTAAAGGGCATATCCCCGGGAATAAGGAGCATATAGAAATTTGTCTGTTGACGGTTGCAAAGAAGAAGATTTTTACAGATTTTTGCATCAATAATCTTTTCTACTCCCTCGCAAAGTTCAATTGTTGCCGCCTCATCGTGCTCGGCACGGATATACTCAACCCCGTTTTCCTCAAGTAAAAGATAACTTTGCATTTCCTTTTCGGTCTTAGTTGCTTCGGGATGAACGTTAAAGGTCTTTTCGTTTATGTACATTGTTTGTTCTCCTAATCTTGAAAAATTCTCATTATAGGTATGCCTTCCTTCGAAGGAAGGCATAAATACGGATACTTTATCGTTTTTATTAATACTTACACTTCAATTTTATTGTATTACTGCTTGTGCTTTTTGAGGTACCATAATATGCTTTTACGCAATACTGATATGTTGCACCTTTACGGGGTGTTTCATCAAGATATTTAATCTTAGTATTTCCCTTAATGGTAGCAATTGCCTTCCACTCACCTGAGGAAGCTTTCCGATAAACGATATAGCCAGTTGCTCCTGTTACCTTATTCCATTTAAGCAAAACACCTTCGTTATTACTTGTTGCAGAAGAAAGTTTCGGTGTTGTAAGCCTTCTTACTGCATAACCATTTGAGTTATAAGAAGAAACATAGGAACCATAATAGGCTTTTACTGTGTATCTGTACGTTACGCCTGCCGTTGCTTTTTTATCTGTAAATGATATTCCTGTGGTTTTACCAAGATTTGTCCATTTTCCGTTACCAGTTTTACGGTAAACAATATATCCCGTGGCACCTGAAACCTTACCCCATTTAATCGTTATACCACTATTTGTGTTAGCAGTTGAGGTAACCTTGGGTGTAGAAAGGAAATATGTTTTTATACCAGATGTATTATATCCACTAGCACCTGATTCGTTGACAGCTTTTACTGTATAGCGATAATATGTACCTGATTTTACGGTTTTATCGACATAAGATGTACTTGTTACCCCACTTGCAACTCTTCCCCAAGAACCCCATGCTTTTGTCTTTGCATTATATGTTCTGCGGTAAACTATATAACTATCTGCACCTGTTACTTTACCCCAGGTTACCTGCGCACCACTTACAGTATTTGCGACTTTTGTAAGTTTAGGTGTTGCGGGTTTAAGCTGGGGAATAGTTGCAGTTTCAATTACATCACCACATTTGGTACATACTTTTTGTTTCTTGCCTACAGCATTTGCTGTAGCGTTTTTTACAATAACCCAATCACTTAACGAACCATGTGTCAACTTTAAATTATAATAGCAAGACGCTTCTTCTCGAACATTCGAATCACATTGCAGTATTATTTTTTCTAGCCAATCACAGTCCCCAAAAGCTCCCACGCCTAGACTTGTAACACTATTTGGAATTGTAATAGAGGTAAGGCTATCACAACCATTGAAGGCAGCATCACCTATGCTTGTTACACTATCAGGGATTGTTATTGATTCAAGATTTCTACAATCACAAAAAGCATAAGAACCTATATTGGTAATGCTATTAGGAATTGTAATAGTTGTAAGGCTATAACAATAAGCAAAAGTAAAAGAACCTATGTTTGTAACGCTATCGGGAACTGTAACAGATGTAAGGCTATAACAATCGTAGAAGGCAGCATCACCTATGCTTGTTACACTATCGGGAATTATTACTTCCTCAAGATAGTCACAATCTTCAAATGCTCTTTCCCCTATTTTTGTTACAGGATATCCCGAATACTCCGACGGAATACTTATTTGCTTAACCCCAAACAACGTAGAGTTAGGTACAGTGCACCCCAAAACTTCCGCTTCTCCATTGATATTAATCCCCCAAATAAATGGGTAACTCGAAGCACCTGAAATACAACCATAATATTTTATTGCTGAATGTAACGATGAGTTTTTATCATCGATTTTTATTTTTGACCAATCCTCTTTCGTTCCAGGATAAAAAATATTTTTAAGATATCGATTGTTATCAAACGCACCGTAACATATAGTAGTTATACTATATGGTATTGAAATCGACGATATACCTTTACCGCTAAAAGCGCCCGTGGCTATTGTTGTTACAGGATAACCCAAACATTCTGAAGGAATCCCGTTAAATTCTGTTTCATATCCCAAAAAAGCTGCTTCACCGTTAGCTTTTATTCCCAAAATGTAATTCCCATCATAGTCTCCAAAAATGTAACCATAGTATACATTTGCCCATATTAAATTATTGTTACCCGAATCAATAGCAAGGTTCTCCCAATCTTCACTATTACCTGAATAAAAGATATGTAGTAGATTATTGCAATCATAGAAAGCACTATCGCCAATACTTATTACACTATTTGGTATTGTTACTGTTGTAAGACTTGAGCAATTTTCAAAAGCAGAAGAACCTATGTTTTTTACACTGTCAGGAATAGTTATTGACGTAAGGTTTGTGCAATTCTTGAAAGCATAAGCGTGAATTGTATTTGTTCCAACTTTTATTTCATAATCGCCATTGATAGATGTTTTAGCATCAATTAGATGACCACCAATGTATAAAACACCGTTATCCCAATTAGAGTTATCGTTATAATACCCGGTGTTATAGAAAGCGTAATCACCAATACTCGTAACGCTGTCTGGGATTGTTATTGAAATAAGATTCTCGCAATTATAAAAAGCGTAATCGCCAATACTCGTAACGCTGTCAGGCATGGTTATTAAAGTGAGGTTTGTGCAACCATAGAACACTCTGTCAGCAATTGTTTTTATACCCGGCTTTACTGTATAACTGCCCGAAAGTGAGCCTTTTGCTGAAATAAGATGGTTATCAATATAAAGAACTTCGCCATCCCAGCAATCGGGGTTATTATACATGGCTGTATTATAAAACGCATGAGAACCAATATTTTTCACACTATCGGGTATATTTACAGCTGTAAGACTCACGCAATTTTCAAAAGCACAAAAACCTATGTTTGTTACACTGTTAGGGATGGTTATTGTTGTAAGACTTTTGCAACCATTAAAATTAAACATACCTATACTTGTTACACCGTCATCAATTACCAGGTTTTTTATTTTATTAATAACACTTTCCCAAGGTTTATATAAATCATCAATATTCTCATACATATCCCCCTCACCGCTCACGGTAAGAGTGCCATAATCATCAAGACTCCATGTAAGATTATCGCCACAAGTTCCACTACTTGAAGCCTTTGCCTCAACCACAAAAAGACTACTAAGGTCAACCTCACCAAGCCCTACTATTGCAGAACTAAAAATGATAGTTATTGCAAGGAGTACAGATAAACTGTTTTTTAATAACTTTTTCATAAAAATTTCTCCTGTTTGTTTATTTCAGTTTCATAAAAAATTTAAAATTATATCTACCTCGCATTTAAAGAAGTTAAAAGTCATCCAATGAATTGGTTGTTCAAGAAGACCAACAATCCTTACTCGCGGGTCGGATATATCCGACCCTTACGGTGGTTTTTGCTCTAACCAACTGACAACTTAAGGTAAGAGAACTACCCACCACCGCTCCGACGAACTGTATTATAATTTTAAGTTTCCGGCACGCTTGAAAACAAAATATAAAAACTTCTTAACAAAAGGCTGTCCCCCTCCCTATCCGTCGAGTCGGACAGGGATGATAGGCTATCGCGCTTCAACAATTTAATTTTATAATCGGCTTGCCCCAAAATTCCTAATTCCTCACGCCTAATTCAATAAAGATTTAGTGTTTTTTCTGCCATTTCGCGAAGGCAGAAGCCTGTTAAAATTGTGCCGTCGGAATTGTATTTTTCCGTAAGCTCCGCAAGTGCTTTCATATTTTCCTGTGTGGGGTTAGTTTTCGCAACTAAAATTGCATCAAGCAAATCGCAACACATAGAGAATTTCTTTACCCATTTTTTAAGTTCTTTAAAGAGAGGCACATTCTCATCCTGAAGCATTGCAAGGCACGCACGCATATTGGCGTTATATTCTTTAAATTCCGTAACTGCTTTTTCGTTCTCCCCACGTGACATAAGGAAATTAATATGTGCAAGAGTTTCGCTCATAAGAGCCGAACTGTATTTCGAAAGGCAAGAAACACCAAGATGGTCCGCAAAGTATTTGAACAACTCTGCTTTCTCACTAAGAATCTCTTTATGTGCATTTTTGAGTGATTCATCGGGATTATAACAAACGGGACTCCACAGATAATCTGCAATTGTCATAAGCGGGATTTTAGAACACTCAGCATACTCCATAACGTTTGAAATAAGACCCTCACAGGCTTTATATAAATCCTTGTCCCTGCCGATTATAGCACCAAGGTGCATTTCCTGAAACATTTCGCAATCGTTTACGGGGAAATTATCCCAGAAAAGAGGTCTGTGGTCAGTTGAACGTAAAAGTTCCTGTGATTCCCTAACCGTTAAGACTCTCGAGCAGATTTCCTGTCCTGTCCAGAACATTCTTACATCGGAAGGTATACCCTTACCGAATTTTGAAATATAATATCCGTTTTCGTCACCGCTGTACTGTGTGGGACAAACTGTGAGTTTAATATCACTGTCAATGTCTTTCAAGGCGTTATATGTTCTGTTTATAAGGTCAGTATGAGCATCAACAATGCTATCGTATTTCTGTGCATCCTCTTCATACTGAAAATCCCACGGAATATCGTCGAGTAAAAGTCCGAAACCTTTTACTCCCATATTATAAATGCTTTTGATTTTCTCTATAAGAAGATTAAAATCATCATCGGAAGTATATTTATAAGTAAGCCCGGGACCTATGCACCAATTGAAGTCGAGAAAATTTTCTTTAGCCTCGTTAAAGAGCATATTAAGATTTTCGTATTCATCCTCGGGGTAGGTTTCACGCCATTTTTCACGGTGATAAATATCATCCTTAGGAGCGTAAAAATACGTGTTCATTCCGTATTTCGCCATAAGTCCCATTACGGAAAGGCGTTTATCATTCTCCCAGGTTTTACCGTAAAAGCCCTCTATATACCCACGGGTTGAAAACAAGGGATAATCCTCACAATTACCTGTTTTTAACTCCCCGTGGTTTATAAGCTTACAAAGTGTATTAAGTGCCCTGAAAATACCTTTTCCGCAAGATGCTTCAATAGTAGCCGTATTATCAGTAACATCAATAATATATTTTTCATCGGTGACTTTTGAAATCTCGTCAATGTATGTTGTTTTTTTAGAATTTATTATTTTAACATTAACGTTATATTCACCATTGGTCTTTATGTTATAAGAATCAAATATTTTTTCGGCAATATCAAGACATTCTCCCGATAAGCAAACGGAATTCACCGAAACAATATCGCCGTTTAAATTATTCTTTTGTATCTGCGGATATATCATAAATGTTTTATTTCCTTTTTATATTTTTCTACAAATTTACTGTTTATTTCGTCGCCACCGTCAACATTTGCACTTGCGAAATGCTCGGGTACAAAGCCATCGGCAACGCACATTTCAACGCATTGGGCAACTACCGAGTTCAATATAAGTGCCCCCGTAACAGTTGACGTAGGGCAAACCTTACCCGAAACGCCGTCAATTTCAACACAGGCATCGCCCACGCACCCGAAATTATCGAGAGTTATATGGGCAATTTCACAAAGCCTTTTTCCGCTTTTGTGTCGGGAATCGCCACTCATAGTATGGTTCATATTAGTAAGGGCTATAACCGTTACGCCACGTTCTTTACAAATAAGAGCCATATCAACAATAACACCGTTTCTACCCGAGTTTGAAATAATAACGATAACGTCATCTTTCTTTATACCGTATTCATCGAAAAGGCTCTGAGCGAGTCCCTCCTGACGTTCTTTCTCGGTACTTTCAAAGGCAGATTCGTGTAACATCAAAGGCTCACTGAGTATGGGGTGGATTTTAACAAGTCCCCCTGCTCTATAAAAGAGTTCTTCCGCTAACATATGGGAATGACCCGTACCGAAAAGGTAGATATTATTACCGTTTTTAAGGGCATTTTTAAAAACTTCTGCAGTTTTTGTAATACTTTCTGCACCCTCGGTTTTAATCTTCTCTATGATACTTTGTACATTTTCAATGTACTCAATATATTTACTCATCTTGTTCCCTCGCTATTTTAAGTGCACCCTCTTCGGGCGGAATTTTCAGCAATTCGGTTTTAAGAGAGGGATATTTTTCTTTTACCGACTCAACAAAATACTCTGTGAATAAAGCGTTATTTTGAAAAACCCCGCCGTAAAGATATAAAATTTTACAAGAGTTCATTTCGTTAAGAAGTGAATAAACTGTTCTGAGAAGTTTATTGCACTCATTTTTTATTATTCTGATTGATACTGTATCCCCTTTTTCGGCTTCAAAGGAAACACATTTTGCAAAATCGGCAATAATGTCTTTAGTTGTATTTTCGCTATAAATTTCATCAATAATCCGGCGAAGGTTATCTGTTTCAAAATATCTTTGAGCGCTTTTAACTAACGGCGAATCAAATTCATTTTCATCAAAGAGAGTTACGGCTTCTTTCAGACCCTCAACGGCTATTGAGTAAGCCGAGCCACCGTCACCTATAACGTGACCCCAACCGCCTTTAGTATAGATTTTTTCGTTATCTTCAATACCCGTAACCATTGAACCCGTGCCACAGATAACAACCGCACGTGAAACGGAGCTTTCACCCGAAAAAAGAGCAACGTAGGTGTCACTATCCATAGTAATTTTATCACTACGGATTATACCGCCACAAAGGGCATCCACGGTTACTTCGTCCGCCCTGTTATCCAATGCGGAGCAACCGATAAAAGCACTCTTAAAAGTGATGTCACCGATTTTTTTATAAACATCATTCATAATATCCGAAAGGTTTTTACGTGCAGTTTCCATACCGACGGAGTAAAAATTAATAGTTTTACCCTTTACTTTACATACCAAAGCACCATTTTTTTCGCAGACACTTGCGGTTGTACGTGTACCGCCGCCGTCGATACCAAGATAATACTTCATAAAAACCCTCCCTTTTAGCGAATTTCGTCAATTTCTTTTGCCAAATTTAAAAAGCCCCTCATTACCGATGACCCTGTTTTACACCCGAGGGAAACAAGCTCGTGATAATGATTTTGGGGGTCGCCCATTGTATAATCGTTATCGGGTACAATATAGCCTATGGCATCGTTGGCAAGACCGAAAACGATTGTGTCTTTACTAAATATTTTACGTATGGGCGGAAAGCCAAAATCCGTGTGAGTTACGGACCCTTTTGCATAAAGTGATGTACCGCCCACCAACAAATCACAACAAAATTCACCCGGAACCATTGCAATTTTCAGTTGGTTTCCAAGCTCCATATACCCGATTTCCGTCCATACGGCAAACTGATTTTTGCCCTCGACAAGAACTTTATAATTGGCTAATTTAAGCTTACCTGCCGCCACTAAAAGATTATTTTTAATGGGGATTTTAACCTCTTTTAATCGTATATTAAGAATCGGAGCAACCTTTTTTTCCTCTACAGGCTCCCAGCCCTCACACCAAAGGGTGTATTTACCGCCGTTTCTTTCCGAAAGCGCTTTTTCTCGCTCTATTTCTCGCTCGTTATAAAGAAGTTTATCTTTTTTTACTTCATCAAGTGATTTTGTGAGAGCCAAAGTAATTTTACCGATTTCACGACCGAAACGCACGGATAACTCGTACCTGTGGTTAAGTTTTAATCCATCGGTAGAATTGTCACAGGACATATAGATTGCGCATATAGCACCGTTAAAGAACATAAAATTATATCCTGCTTTATTTATCACTTCGCCCATATAATACACGTATTCACCGGAAAGACGACGACCTGAACCCTTTTCACCTTTCACAGCTAAACCTGCCACATCGGGATGAGCAGGAAGATTAACTATTATTGTGGGAGTTTTGCTTTTATCATCAGGCGTAAAGGTGAGCCTTGTAATATCTGTAACAATCCCCTTTGAAGAAGGTCTGTTTTTATTTATAAAATAATCCTCGGTAATGTCCTTTTGAGCAAATGTCATTTCACCCTCGGTCATATCCTTAACAGCATTCACAAGGGCATCGCTTACACTGTTATATAAATAGCGCATATATTGTTCATCTGCGCCTTTTTCGAGTACGCCTCTACCCGTATATTTTCTGTTTAGATTTCTCAAAAGCTTTGAGGGAAACTCTGTCCACAAACCTTGTGTGTCAACACAGCTATGGGCGTGGGTCGAAAAAACATTAACAGAAGCAAACTTTTTATCAGGAAATGCCTTTTTAGCTTTTTGCTTGAAAAGCTTTCTTATTCCCCGTATATCGCCATTTGTGATTCCTATACAGTCAATGGTGCAAAAAACCGATACTCCTCTGTCAGAGCCGTCATCAAGTGCTATGGCTCGACCCATCATATCATCCACAACATCTTCTATAAGATTTTTAAACTTGTTGTCGGGCACCATATATCCACCCATATAATATGGTCGTTTTTGGTAATCGGTGGGCGTTAAGATCACATCGGCAAATCCAAGACTCCATTTAGATTTTTCATCACTTTCATTCAGAAACTGAGGTGTTCCCTCATAGAAATTCTCAGTGACATATTTTTCTGAAAGAATGGCTTCATCACCGACTTTTATGGAGTCGGCAAAAAGCTTTAATGCACCGTTTATGGTTTTATCGAGAATCTGTATCCTTTTTTCTTTTTCCAAAAAAAGTACCGAAAAGGGAGAGCAACTCTCCCTTCCCTTTCAAAAATCTTATTTTACGCGGGTCATAATGTCCGCAACATTTTCGGCAATTGTCTCGTTTGTAAGGTAGCCGAGAGAGTTTGTCTCGTGATAATGGCGTCTGTCGAATACGTCCTTACCCTGCTCAATATAAGCCTGAGTTTCGTGGAGAATGAAGTCATTGGGTGTTACACAATAACCGGTCATATCGTTGGTTACGCAGTAAACGAGCAAGTCTTTATCACCTACGATATCAATAATGGGTGTGGGGTTAATTTCGATACCCTTACCTGTTGCCGATTCTTCTGCAGGAGCTGCACCACCGTAGATAACCTCGGGGAAGGGCTCACCGGGAAGAAGTAAAATCTGTTGTGTACCGAGTTTTATGTATGCCATTTCAGTGAGAAGGGCAAGACCTAAATCACCCTTGTCGCAGGGATAACGCTGTGATGAACAAGCCTTAATTGTTGCCATAAGAGCAAGAAGACCGTTATCAACGGGTGAATAGTATTTCTGTTGAAGAACGGTAATTTCAACAGGCATTTCCTTGTCGTTGTCAATACCGAGAGCGGCTTTACCGAGTGTAAGACCCTCAAGACGTGTTCTTTCTTTTTTATCTTCGCAGAAGTCACCCGGGTCAACAGCACCGATAGCACCTACGCCAAAAAGAACGTTAACTGTCTTTTCATCGTTAATATATTTTCTTAACCAATAGGGATAGTCCGCACCACATTCACGGTTATCGCCACCCAAGGTATTGGGATGCGCCGCGTAATTCAAGAACCAGGTTTCTGTTGAGCCGTCATCGGGAACAAAACGTGTTCTTGTAAGTACATCGTGCATAGCGTTGGGTTCACGTTTGCAGAACTGAGCCTCGGGAACATGAACAGTACCGATATAAAGTTTACCCGGTTTACGGTTTTCATAAGCCTCAATTGCAACTTCCTTAAGTGATTTAAGAAGTAATTCCATATATTCAGGGTCTTTACCGCTCTGAAGCTTCATAAGCTGACCCCAATAACCAACCGTATCAAAACCTGCATGGCTATGAGTACAGGATGCAAAAACACCTGCACAATTGCTTTTTTCTATTAAGTCCTTAAGCTCGTCACGAACAAGATTAAGTTCAAAGTTTGTAAGACCGATAATGTCGGCACTGATATGTATATAACCGCCGTTATCATCCGCACCAATCCACATTGCACTGACTGTAACGGGGTCGTGAACGCTCTCAATAACGTGACCCATACCGTGACCTGCAATCCAGTAATTCTTAGCCTTAATATCTTCGGGCATAACCTCACGCATAGCATAACCGCAAATGTAACTTTCGCCCTTGATTACGGTGGGCTCGGGTCTGGGAAGAGCCTCGGCTTTTACACCCTTTTTAACAAGTTTTTTAGAACTCATTTTACCGATTTTTCTGACGGCTTTAGCCGCAATTTCATTAAAACCCATATTACATTCTCCTTCAAAGAGTAAATTATATTTTTTCAATATATTATTTTAACAATTTTACTATAATATGTCAATTAAACAACTTACCAAATACCACGGGCATAAATTGTTGAAAGTATATATTACACAAAGAAAAAACACCTGTTCCCCCTCAGGAGAAACAGGTGCAAAAGTCAAAATTAATAATTCTCTTTTCTTACTTCGAAGTAACTCTGGGGATGCTTACAAACGGGGCAAACCTCGGGAGCTTTTTTGCCCATTACAAGGTGACCGCAGTTACGGCACTCCCACATAGTTTCCTCTGCTTTTTCAAATACAGCCTGCATTTCAACATTGTTGAGAAGTGCTCTGTAACGCTCCTCGTGTGATTTTTCAATCTCAGCTACCATACGGAAACGCTTTGCAATTTCGGTAAAGCCTTCTTCTTCAGCTTCGTCAGCAAAGGTTTTGTACATATCGGTCCACTCGTAGTTTTCACCCTCAGCGGCAGAAAGAAGATTGTCGGCAGTTGTACCGATACCCTGAAGTTCTTTAAACCACATTTTTGCGTGTTCTTTTTCGTTATTTGCGGTCTGTTCAAAAATAGCAGCTATCTGCTGATAACCCTCTTTTTTTGCAACAGATGCAAAATAGGTATATTTATTTCTTGCTTCGCTTTCGCCCGAGAATGCGGCACGAAGATTCTGTTCGGTTTTTGAGCCTTTAAGTTCCATTAAAAATACATCCTTTCGAATTTTATTATTAACAATTATTCCCATAACGGGTACAAATATACTATAAAATATTTTTTTGTTCTTGTCAATTTTTTTTACAAGAAATGAAAACAAACTGCAGTAGAACTACCCACCGTAGTACCGCAGAGGTAACGTACACCCTTTTGGTTTGTTGTTTAGGTAAACTTACTCTCCTTACTTGCGGGACGGATATATCCGTCCCTTACGGGGGTGTATCGTTCTCTCTGACATAAGATAAAACTCAAGTGAACTACCCACCACCGCTACCGCGGTCCCCCTCCCTATTCCGGCAAAGCCGAAACAGGGATGATAGGCTTCGCTTTCATTTTGATTTCACTTATTTATTGACTTATATTTTTTAATGTGGTAGTATAACTGTATATTTAAGTGAAGGAGATATTTTTATGTCAAAAACTACTCAGCCCACAGATGGCAAAAAAGCTTTTCTTGCAAAGCTTTGGATCTTTGTTAAATTTATTTTTGCGAGTTTAGGTGCTTGCATTGTTCAAATCGCACTTGTTAACCTTATTCCTATGATCCCCGCTGTTCAGGAGCTTTTCAGTCATGAATTTGTAAAACTTGTAATTAACGACGTTCCTGTTTTCAACTATCCCGTTAACTACAACGATGCCGGTGAAATCATCCTCGGTGGTCTCGGCTACTGTATCGCATTCAACGTTTCAAACGTTGTTGCTCAGGTTGTAGCGTTCTTCATCAACAGAGAAAAGACCTTCAAATCAAGTGCAAATATTGCAGTTACACTTCCCATTTACCTTGTTTGCACCGTTATAATTCTTCTCGGTTCTGCATGGCTTGCCCCCACACTCAACAACTTATTACTTGACTTGAATTGGAATCCCACTCTTGCTAACAACGTTTCAACATTTGGTTGTATGACCTTCCAGTTCATCGCATTCTTCCCCGTACAGGCAATTCTCTTCCGCAAGAAGAAAGAGGATAAATAAACAAAAAATATCGCATCCGAAGGCGTTGGTTTTCGGATGCGTTTTTTATGTTTAAAAATTCATATTATTCCAACCCCAGTCGGCGTAGTCTTTATATTTAACGTAGATTCTGTCGGGTGAAATGCCAAGTTCATTCTGAAGAATATTGCATACTTCAACGGTCATTTTTTCGCTACCATCTTTCGAAACAGAACCGAGAAGTTCTACATCTACAATAGCGGTATCTTTGGAATCATCACCTTTAAACCAGAGTTTGACTCCGTCCTCAATACCCACCATAAGCCATGCTTCAGTTTTACCCGGAAAGCACTCGATAGCTTTACCGAAAGCGGTTTTTATCTTATCGCAATTTTCGGGTGTAAGTGTTTTAGTTGTTTTTAAATTAATGTACGGCATAAGTAAACCTCCTTAAATAAACTTAAATATAACAAAATAATGAATGGCACTGCCTATTAAAACCACCACGTGAAATACGGGGTGGAATTTTTCGTTTTTCTTACCCAAGCCTAACAAAACGATGCTTAAAAGATAGAAAAGACAACCCACAAAAATCAACACAAACTGACCGATATCAATCTTTCCTAAAAGGGGTACGGCAACTAAAAGCATCAGTGTGCAACAGGTAATATATACACCCATAGTTACGGCTTTGAGTTTCTCAAAGAAAAATATTTTGGAAAACAACCCGAATAAAGTACACAACCACGCAAGACAGAAAACAATTATTCCGTGGGGTTTACTGACTTCAAACAGGGTTATAAGAGCGCAGGGAGTAGCAGTCCCCGCAATAAGTAACGGGATAGTTGAATGGTCAACTATCCTTGCAATTCGTTTTGCCTCGCCATTTTTCAGACTATGGTAAACAGTTGAAACAACGTAAACTGCCACAAGGGATAACCCGTAAACAGTAACCGCGAAAATCTCGCGTAGACCTTCAGCACGGATAATAAGAATAATACACCCTAAAACACCTAAAACCGCACCAAACCCGTGGGTAAGGTAATTGAGGGTATCCACTTCCTTTGAATATTCAACTAATTTGACATCTTTGCCTACCATAATATCACCATTACGATAATAGCATATAGTTTTAGCAATTTAAAGAACTTTTTATTAATTTATGTTGTTTTCCAACCATTTATAAGCATTAAAAGCCAACACTGCACTACCGATTTTTAAAACACTTTCATCAAAGACCACCTTTGGGTGGTGTTGGTGGTATTTATAACCTTTTACGGGCTCACCCGAAGCGAGAGCCAACATCACGGAAGGAACTTCCTTACTGATATACGAAAAGTCCTCAGAGCCACCTTTGTGGGTATTCTCAGCACTGAAGGATTTGGCATTTACCACAAGTTCATCACCTAATAATGACCTGAGATTTTCCTCAGTAGAATTAACTAAGTTTTCGTCATTATGGAGTGTGGGGCAACCGCTACCGAAAGTCACGGTCACCTTTGTCCTGAAAGCATTGCCGATATTCTCGGCTATTTCAGTAATACGCTTTTTTATATTCTGCCGTAAATCATCATTAAAAGAACGCAAAGTTCCCTGTAAATCGGTGGTATGAGCAATTACATTACCCGCCGTACCGCCGTGAAATGAACCTACGGTAATAATCGCTTCATCCGTTACACCCATTTCACGGGCGGTAATCTCCTGAAGTGCTATTAATATATGAGCCGCCGCAGTTATTGAGTCTATACCTAAATGGGGTGTTGAGCCATGACAACCTTTACCTTGAATATTAATAGTAAAGTAGTCTGCCGCAGGAGCACCCACACCGGGCAAAGGCACAATAACAGTACCCGTTTTTAAAGGGAAACCCGCCATAACGTGGAGCATCATAGCGGCATCAACATCGGGATTTTTAAGAATACCGTTTTCTATCATATTATTAGCACCCGATAAAATTTCCTCCGCAGGTTGGAACATCAATTTTACTTTTCCCGATAATTCATTTTCAAATTGTTTGAGTATCTTAGCCGCGCCGAGTAGCATAGCCGTGTGCATATCGTGACCGCAGGCATGCATATTACCGTTACCGCAAGAAAAATCAAGACCCGATTCTTCGTTTATTGGTAAAGCGTCCATATCCGCACGTAACAAAAAGGTTTTGCCCTCGTTTTTACCTATAATTGCACTTATGCCACATTTACCGCAATCGGTATATTCTAAACCGATTTCTTGTAATTTCTCTTTAACGAAGGCGGTGGTTTCCTTTAAATTGAACTCTGTTTCCGCGTGGGCGTGTAGCCAACGGCGATTTTCTCTAATTTCATCTTCAATGGATTCGGCAGTTTTCAAAAAATCTTTTGCCGTCATACTTACCCCTTAATTATAAATATCTTCTGATTTCCTGAGCAAGATGCTCCTCGAGGTTTATAAGACGTTTACAAATATCCTTTGACTTCTCGTCCGCCGCCTTGTACTCATTAAGATATTTATTAAGGGATTTTACACCCATATTGCAACCGTCCGTAATAAGGTCCGCAACAACCTTGTCGCTTTGGTCCATACTCAGTTTGACGTTTGTTTTCATCCAGGACATACCCTTTGCAATGGGATTGGGCTCTTTACCCGCATCCTTGTACTGAGCAAGAAGCATCTGTAATTCCGTATCAAGTTTATAATGTTCGTCCTTATTCTCAATAAGAAACTTCTTTAATTTTTCGCTTTTAACATAATCAAGTACATCATCAATTGATTTAGTGCCCATTTTAACACCTGCATCACATTCGCGAAGTAGTCTGATTGTATCCTGTTGTACCATAAATATCATCCTTTCAATTATTTTACAAACAGTATTCCCTGTTTTGACAATATTTATGTAAAGAAAAAGCATCGGACTCCGAACAAAAATCCGATGCATTACTCTCTTTCAAATTTTAATATATCACTTACTTCACAATCTAAAGCATAACACAAGGCGTCAAGTGTTTTTGTGTTAATTGCCTCGCCTTTTTTCATTCTGTGCAATGTATTTGCAGAAAAACCTTGTTTAAAAATTAGGTTGTATTCAGTTATACCTTTTTTCAATAGTGTTTCATAAAAAGGTTTATAAGATATCATTTTTACCACCGAAACAATATTAACATACTTAATCTCTTGACTACACTCAACATATTGAGTATAATTATTGTATACAAAATCAACATTTATATTTGAGCAGAAGGATGGTAATTATATGAACGCAGAGTTACATAAACAACTTAAGGATATTTCTAAGGTGTTTGAAGATCTTGCAAAATATGAGCAAATGGAAAATCAGGTAAAAGCTCATACTAAACAATATTATAACGAATATGAAAAGCTGAAGAAAAAGGGTTTTAGTGCCGCCAAAGGCAATGTACTGATAGTGGTTTTCAGTATTATTTTTACAACTATACTTCTGTTTCTATCTATCGGTATTCTTTTTTTCTTTTTAAGCAACGTATATGACGCATCCACAACGTCACCGGGCGGTCTTATGCTTGTAGTTCACGCTTTATTACTTTTCCCGCTTATTCTGCTTCCGTTTGAAATTGTTTTCGGAATTAAAATTTATCGCAGAACAATATGCAAGAAAAAGAATGATAAGCTTCAGGCAGAAGCACAAAAATACTATGACGAGGTATTTATTCCTGTAGCTAATCAAGATGAGAAAAAGTACAATGCAATAATAGAAGACAAAGAAAAATATATTGCATATTACAAACCCCTTTTATGCATAATTCCAAGTGATTATCTCAAATACCGTGCGGTTACTTTCTTTGAAGAAGTCGTTCGCACAGGCAGAGCAGACACGCTCAAAGAGGCTATGAACTTATACGAAGAACAAGTTCACCGTTGGAATCTTGAAGCACAAGGTGAAAGAATGATACAGCAACAACATTATGATAACCTGATGATGCAAATACAACTCTGTGACATTGAAATCGCCCAAAGTAAAAACGCCGCTACCCTCAGAAGCATTGAAAGTATGGAATTTTATAATACATTTTGCCGATAAAACAATGCATCGGACTTTGAATCTCACTTCAAGTCCGATGCATTTTCTTTTATTTCGATTTTAATACTTTCTGTACCGTATTATATAAATTTTTATATGCCACATCTTTTTTCATTGCTATTTCCAGTGGCATTTCGGATGGGGTTATCCCGTAAAACTCATCAATACCCTGTTCTCGCAAAACTTCCGCACCGTCGGAAACCGAACCCGCAAAAGCAATTACTTTTTTATCGTATTTCTTAGCGATTTTTGCAACACCAACGGGTGCTTTACCCATAGCGGTCTGTGCGTCAAGCCTACCCTCACCCGTTATGACAACATCTGCGTTAAGGACGTATTTTTCAAATCCGATTTCCTGAAGTATAATACTTACACCCGATTTCAATTCACCGTTAAGAAAACTATGAAAAGCAAACCCCAGACCCCCTGCGGCACCTGTACCGGGATATTGGGAATCGGATTCAGGAAAAAGTGTTTTGGTAATATCCGCATAGTTTTTTAGCCACAAATCCATTTTAGTTATATCTTCATTGGTTGCACCCTTCTGAGGGGCAAAAACCGCACTGCAACCGAACTCACCGCAAAGAGGATTTGTAACGTCACAAGCCACATGGAATGAGCAATTCTTAAGTTCGGGTATTACTTCAGCGTATGATATACTTTTTAATTTTTCAAGTCCCTTAGCATCAAGGGGAATTTCATCGCCGTTTTCATCCAAAAACTTATAACCCAAAGCCGAGAGCATACCCGCACCACCGTCGTTGGTAGCACTTCCGCCAATGCCGACTATAAATCTTCTGCAACCCCGATTGATTGCATCTTTTATGACTTCGCCAACGCCATAAGTTGTAGTTTTCAGAGGATTGCGTTTGTTTTCGGGTACAAGGGTCAGTCCCGCCGCATAAGCCATCTCAATAACTGCCGTTTTACCGTCGGGTAAAATGCAATATTTTGCATTCACTTTTTCCTGTAAAGGACCTGTAACCGAAACTTCAACTAAAGTACCGTCCAAGCCACTATACATAGCCTCAACAGTACCCTCGCCCCCATCGGCTAAGGGTAAAACAACAACCTCTGAATTGTTATCAAAGTCAAGTATTGCATTCTTAACGGCATCACCCGCCTCTAAAGAAGTCAGGCTGCCCTTAAATGAGTCTATTGCAATAACGTAACGCATAATTATCACCTACCACGATTGTATCACAAAAAAATCAGCAAATCAAATTTACACAATAAAACATTTTTCGCTATTGCAAATACTGAAAAAAATAGGTATAATTATAAAATACTACATCCGTCCATGGCGCAGTTGGATAACGCAGCAGATTCCGATTCTGAAGAACGGGGGTTCGAATCCCTTTGGGCGGGCCAGAAAAGCAATACCACTTTTGTGGTGTTGCTTTTTTTATCAATAGAAAGGGATTCGAACTAAATAGGCTTTCAACTTGATTTCTTTATTAATCTTTGATATTCTATGATTAGAGGTGATTTTATGAAGGCTATTAATACCTTACCTGATGGTTATAAGAAAATTCTCACCATAGATTTACAAAAAAACAAGAAAATGGCACTTTTAGTTAATGGACTCGGAACGCTTATAGCTATCCTTATGGCTGTTCCTATGCATTTTGTTGTTCCTGTTACGACTCTTTTTGATATGGAAAACGGTTTAATCGGATACATAATCAGAATGGCGTCTATTATTTTATTAATGGTCGTATATATGGTACTTCACGAAATAGTTCACGGAATATCCATGAAAATATGCGGTACCAAAAAGATAAAATACGGTTTCACAGGCTTATATGCTTTTGCAGGTAGCGAAGACTACTACGCAAAACTCCCCTACATTTTTATAGCGTTAGCACCCGTTGTATTATGGGGTGTTGTTCTGGCTATTATAAATATTTTGGTTCCCACATCATGGTTTTGGGTAGTTTACATCCTACAGATAGTTAATATTTCCGGTGCCGCAGGAGATATTTTTGTCACTGCAAAATTTTCACGTTTGCCAAAAGACATTTTGGTAAAAGACCACGGAGTTGGTATGGTCGTTTATTCCAAAACCGATAAATTTTAATCCCCCGATTCAACTTACTCGGTAATAAAACACATAGAAAAATCCACCTAACTGGCGATAAACTCAGCAAGGTGGATTTTTTTAATTATTTCAATCAAAAATCACCATAATTTCGTGAATTATTGTTTGAATAATATTTTTAATCATTCTGATAAGGCTTTCAGTGGGTGTTTCTGCGTTATACTCAACATCCGCACCGTCACCACCGTAACAACCGATATTGTTACTTGTGATTTCATTTCCGAAGAAATCGGTAGTTAAGCCGTCATCAACCTTTGAACCTGCACCGATAAGGGGTGAATCCTTTGAAAGCACGTAACTGCCGGTATCTTGTGTATTGTTACCTACAAAGCCCGGCACTGTATTCATTGCGTTGATGTCGATAATGGGTGTCATAGCATTGTAATAACAGTTGTTTTCAAAAACATTACCTCTAAGCATATTATCAATATCATAAGCGAATGTTGCACCATCCTGCATAACAAAAACATTGTTTGCAACGTATGCGTTGTACATATTCTTGAACTGAAATTCTGCGGAATTAATAATTGTATTATTATAGAAATTAAATTCGTGTTCGCCGCAAGAACCTACTGCAGTAGTACTTCTGCCACCGTTATCGTTAACAGATAAGCAATAACGAACTATGTTGCCGTGGTGTCCCGAATAGTTGGGGTTGTTGCACATAAATCGCATATTATCGTGTGAATAGATATATTGATAAGTACAGTTGTGTGAATAGGAGTCAAAGTCAACGGTCATACCGTCACCGACATTTTTCTGTCCCGCAATTTCGCAATACTGTATAGTACTGTTAACACTGCCCCAGAACCACATAGCGGCGGTAAAATAAAGAATTTCACCATTTTCGTCAACGCCCTCGCCCTGACAACAGTCAATAGCACGGCAATCAGTAACAAGTGCACCGTCACACATACCGACAACCATTGCCTCCGCATCCATATCGTGAAGGTAGCAATCCTTTATAAGTAAGCCCTCGTTGAATACGGGGTCAATTTCACTTTCGTTTTCACACCAAGGAGTTTCGGCTTCGTTCCACGAACCCCAGATTATAAAGCCGTTTGCCACATCGTAAACCTCGCAACTGGTAATTGTAAGGTTATTTACAGGAAATCTCGAAGTACCGGGAAGGCTTTTAACCATAACCGCGGCTCTTGCACGGGCGGCACCCGAACTGAAATCGTCACGGCTTGTAACCTTGCCGTTGGGCATATCGTAGAAATAAACATCGTCAATTGTGATACCTTCCGACGCCTTTGTTACGGTATTAATCCATATACCGCCACCGTTGGGTGCGGTAATATCGAGGTCGCAGACTTTAACGTAAGAACAGTCAATAAGTTTCAAAACTTCTGTTGCCTCGTTTGTATAAAGAACGGCTCTTTCACCATCACCATATGATGAAATAACAATGGGATTATCCTTAGTACCGCTTACATCACCGAGAGTAGCTGTACACTCATATCTGCCACCATTTTTAAAAAGGAACTTTGTACCTGCGGTAATGTTACCGAGCTTAAGTCCGTTGATGGTTTTAACCGCATCCGCCTCACTCAAACCGCTGTTCCCGTCGTCACCGTTTATTGCATCAATATAATAAGCTTCACTCGTACTTGCGGCAAAACCCACTACACTAAAGCTCGTCAGAAGAACAACACAAGCGATTAAAATTGATAAAATTTTATTAATAGTTCTCATAAATACTCCCTTTTTTTCAATCAGATTTTATCGTAAAAATCGATTTTTGGACATTTATTATAAATTGTAAGTCATTAAAAGTGCATCTTCACGGGGGTTCTCGTAAAAACTCTTACGTTCTCCCACGGTTTTAAATCCCATTTTGGTATATAAATTTATTGCACCAACATTACTTTTACGCACTTCAAGTGTAATAAAATCGGCGTTTTCCGAAGTTGAAATACAAATAAGATTTTTTATAAGAGTTTCTGCAATTCCCCTACGCCTGTATTTAGTAAAAACGGCTACATTGGTTATATAAACCTCACCTAAAATATTATGTGCGCCTATATAACCCGCAACTTCGCCGTCACAAAGAGCTACAAAAAACCTCGCAAACTCATTGGTTAATTCTTCACGCAGGGCATTTTCACTCCAAGGAACTGAAAAACACTCGGTTTCCAATTTACCTATTTGAGTAATATGAGTGTCGCTCATTTTTTCAATAACAATATTCATCATTTTGTATCGTACCAGGTTTTACCGCAAGCCACCTCAACAGTAAGGGGAACAGAAAGGTCGCAAGCATTTTCCATAGTGTCTTTAAGAAGTTCCGCAACTTTTTCGGCGTCGTTTTCAGGTGCTTCAATAATAAGTTCATCGTGAACCTGCATAATGAGTTTTGCTTTGGGGAATTCCGCTTTTAATCGCTCGTAAACTCTTATCATAGCGATTTTAATAATATCCGCCGCCGTACCCTGAATGGGCATATTCATAGCTACACGCTCACCGAACCCGCGTCTTATGGCGTTTGATTCCTGTAATTCAGGAAGATAACGACGTCTGCCAAAGTAGGTTTCGGCATAACCCTTTTCTTTGGCACTTTGCTTTGAGTGTTCCATAAATGCCGCAACACCCGAATAATTTGCAAGATAGCCTTTGATATATCTATCCGCTTCAACTACGGATGTACCTATATCCTGAGAGAGGGAGAATGCGCCGATACCGTAAACAATACCGAAGTTTACTGCTTTCGCCTTACGGCGGTCATTGGGTGTAACCTCATCAAGCGGAACACCTAAAACCTGGGAAGCAGTTATAGAGTGAATATCCGCACCACTTATAAACGCATTTATCATATTTTCGTCATTGGCTAAAGCGGCAAGAACACGCAATTCAATCTGTGAATAGTCCGCATCAACTAATACATAACCCTCTTTAGCGTTAAAGAAACGGCGTAATTCCCTACCCAACTCGGTTCTTACGGGAATATTCTGAAGATTGGGCTCGGCAGATGAAATTCTACCCGTACGGGTTTCAGTCTGGTTAAGGGTTGAATGGATTCTACCATCATTATCTATAACCTTTAAAAGACCCTCGCAATAGGTGGATTTCAATTTCTGCAATGCGCGGTATTTTAAAATTTCGTTGATTATAGGGTGTTTATCCCTGAGGCTTTCAAGGACATCCGCATTGGTAGAATAACCGCTTTTTGTTTTCTTACCGTGGGGAAGATTAAGTTTATCCTCAGAAAATAAAACATCACTTAACTGTTTGGGTGAATTAAGGTTGAACTCGCACCCTGCCATATCATAAACAGCACGAAGGCTCGTTTCAAGACTTGCTCCGATTTTATCACCGTAGGCTTCAAGCCCCTCTTTATCAACGGAAAAACCCTCACGCTCCATACTCGCAAGAACTCTTGCAAGAGGTAACTCGATATCTTTAAGTAGTGTATTCTGATTATTTTCGTTTACTGCCGCTGAGAGTTTTACGCTAAGCGACTCAATTACGGCACAGGCATTTACATAATCTTCCTGAGTAGAATAAAACTCGACTAAATCCCCTGCATCAATTTTTATATTATTCAAGGAATAAGCACCTGCAAGGGCTTTGACGGAATAGTCGCTCGAATTGGGGTTGAGAAGATACGCCGCAAGGGATGTATCAAGAGCTATATTCACAAGTTCAATACCACTTTCGTCACAGAAACCAAACAAGCGTTTAGAATCGTCGGTATATTTTTCGATAGAATTATCCGAAAAAAGATTTGACACAAAAGAAATGAACATAAAATCATTGTTTGAAACTAAAGCCACACCGTCAGCAGTTTTAAACAACATATATTCAATACCGAAATCGTTGTATTTTACGGTAAAGTATGCCTTACCGTTGGTTTTAAGCTGGTTGTAAAGAGAGTCATAATCCTCCGCTTCGTAGAGTTTTATGGTCTTTGTATCGGCATTTTCGGCTACTTTAACAGACTCAAGATTAAGTCGGTTTAAAATTTTGAACATTTCGAGAGATGCAAGAAGATTAGCCGTTTTTTCAGAATCGGGTTCTTTTATTAAATATGAATTTAAATCCGTATTAATCGGTGCTTCAAGACAGATTGTACCTAATTTTTTACTCAAAAAGGCATTATCCTTTGAAGTTTCAAGTTTAACCTTCATACCCGCCTTAATATCAAGGTCGGCTAAATTATCATAAATATACTCAATTGAACCGAATTTCTGTATAAGGTCAGCGGCACCCTTTTCACCTATGCCCGCAACACCGGGAATATTATCGGATGTATCACCCTGAATAGCCTTTATATCAATAAGCTGTTCGGGAGTAACACCGTAAACCTCATTGATTTTAGCAATATCGTATTTTACGGTTTCGGATTTACCCATTCTTGTAGTGGCAAGAAGGACATTGACATTTTCACGCACAAGCTGAAGACTGTCTCTATCCCCTGTGGCAATGTAACAAAAATCATCCTCGCCACAAGCGGAAGAAAGTGTACCTAAAATATCGTCCGCCTCATAACCGGGTTTTTCAACTACCGTAAACCCAAGGTAACCCAAAAGCTCTTTGAGCGTAGGGAACTGTTCAATAAGTTCCGTGGGAGCAGGTTTACGCGTACCCTTGTAAGCATCATACATTTCGTGTCGGAAGGTAGGATGCTTCACGTCAAATGCAACCGCTACGGAGTCGGGTTTATATTCATCAAGCATACCAATAAGTATATTCATAAAACCGAATATACCGTTGGTGAACTTGCCGTCTTTAGTTGTGAGTAATCTGACACCGTAAAACGCACGGTTAAGAATGGAGTTTCCGTCAATAACAAGTAATTTCATATATACCTCACTAATTGAGAGTTTCAAGGGTTACAAAATGGTAACCGTTCTGAGAAAGATAACCGGGCTCATTAAGGGCTCTAAGGCAACCTAAAGCCGCTACATTTGTATGATTACCGGGTATATTGACTTTAATACCCGTTACATCGGTTATATACTTATCAAGCCCGTAAAGGTCAGCCATACCGCCACAAAGGAAAATACCGTCATCGGTAATATCCTTAATCAAATCGGGCGGAGTAACCTCTAAAACGTCCGTAATGACCTTACAAACCTCGTCAATACTGTCACGTATGGCATAATTAATCTCCTGAGCCGTAACCTCAAAAAACATTGGCATACCATCGGACATATCCTTTCCCTTGGAAATGGCGGCAATGGTTTCGTCACGCATTTTTGCACCGCCTAAAATATGCTTAAGCTCCTTGGCGGTAAGTCGACCCACCGCAACACCACGGTTAGCTTTAAGGTAGGTTTTAATAATTTTATCCATATTATTGCCACCTATGGGGGCACTCTTAGCAACAGCAACGCTACCCATAGTAACAACCGCAACACCCGTTGTACCCGCACCTACATTGACAATCATAGTACCGTAGGGTTTATTTAGCATAACACCAATACCTAAGGCGGCGGCTAAGGGTTCCTCGATAAGGGTTGCTCTACCTGCACCCGCCCTGAGAATACAACCTAAAACATTACGTTTTTCAAGATTAGTAACCCCCGCAGGAACAGTAGCAACAACGGTGGGTTTGAATATTTTATTTTTACAGATTTTTTCTAAAAATGCTCTTAAAAGTTTTTCACTGCTTTCAAGTTCGGAAACACCGCCACTTAAAAGAGGTCTTACAAGTTTTATTGCATCGGGACAACGACCCGTCATTTCCGCAGCCTTTGAACCCGCCGCAATAACCTTACCCGTTTCCCTTTCGAGAGCAACAACCGCCGGTTCACAAAGGACAACGCCCTTACCCTCGACTGCTGCCGTTACGTAGCCCGTACCTATATCAAGACCGATTTTTAAACCGACCATTATTACACCTCCCGATGGTAACTTTATCTAATAATTATACACCCCGCAAACCTTTTTGTAAACAATAAAAACAGATTATGGTTTACAAAACGCAGATTTTGTACTACAATACTTTTATAGTACAATAAATGGAACAAAGGAGCATTTTTATGGCAGGGGTAAAGAACTCTAAACTTAAATTATTGTATCTTGCAGAGATTTTTGAACAAAAAACCGACGAAACCCACTATATTTCTGCAACTCAACTTTGCGATGAATTAGGAAAACTCGGCATTCCCGCTGAAAGAAAATCCATTTATAAAGATATAGACGTATTGAGAGAATACGGCTATGACATTATTCACACCGGTTCAAGAAACGGTGGCGGTTATTTTTTAGGTGAAAGAAAGTTCCAACTTGCAGAAATACGTTTGTTGACAGATGCAGTACAGGCGGCGAACTTCATTTCCCAGAAAAAGACCAACGAACTTGTTGAAAAAATCGAAAGTTTCGCAGGTGAAAAACAAGCAAAAATCCTTCATTCTCAAGTTTATGTTGATAACCGACCCAAAACCAAAAACGAGGATATTTACCACATTATACATAATATCAACGAGGCTATTACCAATGGCGTAAAGGTTACCATCACCTATTCACGCCGTAAAATAACGGACGAATTTAAAACCGCCAGTGAGGAAAAAACCTACACCGTAAGTCCCTATGCTTTTATATGGTCCGACGACCACTATTATTTAGTTTGCAACAACGAAAAATACGATAACCTTATGCAGTTAAGGGTTGAAAAGATTAAAAAGTATAAAATTACCAACTCACCTGCACGTCATTTTTCCGAGGTTTCAAACTACAAACACTATTTTGACTCAGCAGATTATGCGTCAAAACTTTTCAATATGTATAGCGGTGAACCGAAGCCCGTGGAACTTGCTTGTAACAACGATTTGCTTGAACCCATGCTTGACCGATTCGGTGACAGAGTACGTATACAGAAACTTGACGAAGACCATTTTATTCTCAGAACAAACGCGGCAGTCAGCGACGGTCTTGCGGCTTGGGTTGTACAATTCGGCGGCAGAGTAAAGGTCAGAATGCCAAATGATTTAATATATATGGTAAAGAAAAAGGCGGAAGAAATACTCGCTAACTACTAACGAATAAAGCACTGTGACATATTCCGGTCACAGTGCTTTATATTATTTTTCTATTTTTTCGTAAATTTTATATTCCGAGTTGTAAATATAGTCATCGCCCTCGGCGGAAAAACCTAATCTTACACCGGTATTGTCACCATTTTTTTCGTGAACATCGACATAATAAACCTTAACACCATCAAGGGCATAACCGCTCTTACCATTCACAACAAAAACGTAATTCGAAACTTCTTTTGAAAGACCTAACGTTGCATAATCATATTCAGAAAACCTTTGTTGCATAAGATAGTTATTTTCCTTGTGGTATTGGAAAGTAATATCGGGGTCATCGGGAATTGTGTTTGCCGGTGAAGTTGTTTCTTTGGATGTAGTTTTGGTAGCATTGGTTGAGAGCAAAGTGTATTTTTCGGTTTTAGCGTTATATACAAAACACTGAGTACCGATTATTAAAAATGTACCCTCTGCGGTTTTTTCGTCGTCATAAAATGCCTCGATTTTACAACCATCCTTACCCTCGTAGGTAGTGGTACTCAAAACCAAATCGTACTGATCAATAGTTTTTTTGAGTCCTAACTGCTTAGGAGTATACACACCCAACATAACCTTTGCGGAATCGGGTGTAAGCGTAATTGAACCGGCATTGTTATCAACACCGTAGTAGGTATCGGCGGTTTCTAAAGCATGGGGGTCATCCACATACTCTTTTTCACCACAAGCACCAAGACTTAAAAGCATAACTAAAGTTAACACTAAAGCAAAATATTTTTTCATATTTAACATCTCCGAATGAGGTATTTGATAAGTTTAATATACCCTTTTCGAAGTCTTTTGTCAACATCGTGGAGTTATTTGGAAGCAATAGCCTCTTTTTTATATTTTTCCCTTGTGGCAATTCCTCCCCTGATATGCCGTTCCTCTTTATTTACATCAAGAACCTTTCGCACCTCAGAAAATAGTTGAGGATTAATCCGTCGTAATCTCTTAGTAACATCGCTATGTACAGTTGATTTTGATACACCAAATTTTTTTGCAGTTGCTCTTACGGTTGCCTTGCTCTCTATTATGTAGCGACCCAAAGACTCGGCTCTTTGCTCATAATCGTAATTCATACTCGTATTCCCTCCTGAATGAGTTCTATACAAGTATATGAGTACGGTTAATGAGTTTATGACAGAAAGACTAAATTGAAAATTTCAAGTGGCAAGTTTCGGGGCAAAGCCGATTATAATTCGTAATGCGTAATTCGTAATGCGTAATTAATGGGGCACTTCGTGCCGAATTATATTCGCGTTTCGCGAAGCGAAACATATCGCGTACGAAGTACATATCGCATCGTCAGATATATCGCACCGTAGGTATATCGCACCCGAAGGGTATAATAAGTAGTTCACTAACCAATATTCTTCGGTCGGATAGAACAACAAAACGCTGTAAGGGACGGATCTATCCGTCCCGCGAGTAAGGATAGCAAGTTTTACTATACAACACACTGCAAAGATGAGCTTTATCTTTTGCGGTACGCATAGATGCGTACCTTACGGCTCTTCTAACCAACAGGCAACTAAAGGTAAGAGAACTACCCACCACCAAAATAAAAAAGTTTGTTACTCGCTTGAAACTTTATCAATAAACAAACTGATATTAAGTCCACTTGCGGTGCCCAAAATCGCTGGTCGCTCCTGTTCGTCGCTAACGATTTTGACCGCTACGCCAACTCACACTCCCTGCTCCGTCCACAGGACGCGGTCGTGTTCCTTGCCCCCTCCCTATCCGCCAAGGCGGACAGGGATGATAGGACCTCCCACCACCTGACGGTGGTCCCCCCTCCTCCTTACGCATGAGGGCGAGGCTTCGCTTTATGCCAACGCGCGGTTTACAACTTGTTGGTAATCGGACACACTTAAGCCTTCGTCGCAGTCAAGGTCTGCCGCAAGGTAATATTCATCATAAAGATTGTAGTTTCCGTTGACGGTTTTTTCAACATCAGCAACGTCCAAAGCATCCACGAAGCTGTCGCCGTTGGTATCACCCTGCACCACTATCATATATCTGGTCTGCTGAGTACCGTTTGTGTAAATTATAAATGCTGAACCTGTGCCGTAGAAAAACTGTTTAAGAATTCCGTGTGATGGGAAATAATAGTAATCGGTCGTTGAGGGTACGCCCACAATATCCAACACATTCATACGTCCCTGTTGCAAAGTAAAGATATATTTATTAGTAAAATCTATATATGTATCGTCTTTAGCGTACATAAGATGGAATCGGTTCTGACACATAGAGCTATCGACGGTAAAGGTGCTTAAGGTATTACCCGAACCGTCAATATCCGTACTCGTCATTTTGCAGTAATAATACTGATATTTGGCATCTTCGCCCGGGTCAAATGTCTTTGCGGTAGCTCCGCTTATAGCTTTATCGTCGCTATCCCCCTGAACTTCATCCTTTGAGCCGTACCACTGATAGGTTCGGTTAAATCCTCTTGCATCAAACTCAAGTGGCTCGTATGAATATTTATCCCAAATGGGCTCAACATCCTCAACAATAGCAGTTTCTTGAGATAGGTTAATGAACTTAATGCCATTTTCCTCTGCCCATTGTTTAGCATAGTTTTCTTCACTTGCTGTGCCGTAAACTACATATTCGATAAATTCGTTTTTGTAGTCTGTTGCAGGGACACAGTATTTTAGAGTTGAGGGTAAGGTAAGAGATACAGTTACCGGTAAATAATAATCACCATAATGAGAACTATTTATATTTAGTGTGTTTGGTAAATCGTATATGTATTTTACATTTGACAAATAAAGTTCTTTAATAGCCGACCTATTAAAAAAATCACTTCCAATAGTTTCCATTGAAGGTAAATCAATATTACTTATTCGTGTACACTCACTGAGAACACGTTTACTAGCTCCTGGATTATCCAAAGTAAAGATATTATCAACAAATTGTTGTTTATCCATAAAGTTTATATTGGGGGAGTAAAGAATTCTTAAAACATTGTTACCATCAAAAACCCCATATCCCATTTCTTCACATTCCGGTAAATATATTTCACGCAAACGCTCATTTTCGTAAAAAGCTTCATTATCAATTTTTTTTACTTTGGGGAATTCCGCACCAACTAAACCAGATTGATAAAAACCGGAACACATAATTTCTTCGCAATTTGGAAACTCCACCTCCTTAAGTTGAGGAAGAAAAGACACACCATAATAACCTACAGTTTTTATTCCATTACCTATAATAAATTCTAACGTTTGATTATCATTAAAAGCACCTATTTGCTCATCAGTAGTAGTATAACGCTCATAACTTTCTACCGTCCAGCCAAGATATTTCATGGTGTCCGGAAGAATAACACCGTAAAGTTCTGCCTTATCAAATCCACTATATGAAGATATATCTATCACTTTTATACCATTTATAACCTCGGGGATTTTAAGATACTTTGCGTTACCTTTATATTCGGTAATGACACCATCTTTGTTAATAGTAAACATATTATCATTTCCTGGAGTCACTGCAAAAAACTTCTTGTAAACATAACTGCTTCGTTTTGTACCTTTATATGCAACTGCTCGAATACACACTTCCTCATCCACAACACTAATCGGTTCGGTGTATCTTGTTCCATTTGTTAATGATGGATACGTTTGATCTGTCGTATAGATAATCTCAGCTCCATCCTCACAGAATAATTCAAGATTGATTTCACCGATATGTTTACCTTCTTCCAGACTAAATCGAGGTTCTTCTACTGTATTGATTTCAAATAGTTTCAATGAATCAGCAATGCCACTACCAAAATAACCAGAAACATATTTTGTGCTTATTGCCGAGCCACAACCTTCTACTGCACGAAAACGCTCTGCAAAAGATGCTATCTGGTGAGTTGCATAAAACATGGCATATATACTTGTAACAATTGGCGATGAAAAAGACGTTCCGCTTGACAAAACTACTGTATCATTTAAAGATAACACAGGTATATTTTCACCAGGTGCTAAAATATCTACAGGCTCACCATATGCAGTAAACGCAGATGGTACACCCAACTTGTTGTATGCACCTACAGTAATAGTAAACTCAGAAGAATTTAATGCATTGGCAGATGTTAAACTTAGATTGTTGGGTAAATTACCTGCACCAACAACAACTGCAACATTCTGCGAGTAGGCATATTTGACCGTTTCGCGTACTAAGTCGAACTCTCCGGGAGCAATAAAACTACAATTAATCACATCTGCTCCATCATTTACTGCTTGAAGAATAGCCGAACAAGCAAGAACTAAACTTTCAATTTTGCCACCTTTTTTTATACAACGATAATTTGATATTTTAACATTATCTGTTGTACAATTGGCAATAACGCTTGAAACCATAGTTCCATGTCCGTCATAATCTTGTTCTGAATTTTCATCACCGTCGCCAGCATTGTTGAAACCTGTCGGTATTAATATGTCTTGTAAATATTTGCAATTTAAATCCACTCCAGTGTCGACAACAGCTACAATGACTTTTGGTAAGTTTTGGTTTTTGTATTTTTCCAAAACCAAATCCATTCCCGTTGCCTCGAGATACCACCCGTTTTTATAATCCTCGTATGTGAATTCTTTATTTTCAACAGTTTCCGATGATGTTGTTCCTAACACAGCATCATACGAAATATCATATTCAACGGAAATAATATCAGGATTATTTTTATATTGCTCGTATGCACAGTTGGTATCTTTTTCATTTTCAAATTGAAGAATATAGAAATTAAAGAAACCGCTTACAACATCAATGGCGTTATATGTATCAATAGGTTTGTCGGACTGAACTATAAGGCGGGGGCAATAGTTGATTTCAATGTTTTCATCAGCATCCTCCGAGGGTTGCTCATCAATAAACTCGGGGGTAACAAATTCGGAATCGCTATATTCTGTTACCATTTCATTTACATCTTCGCAGAATTCTTCTATGCTTTCTGAAATAACTACTTCTTCCGTTGCTGATACAGGAATGCAGATTATTGATGCGAGTAAAGATATACATAAAATAGTACTTATTGTTTTCTTCATTTGTTTTACCTCCTGAAATTTGTTTGTATATTTTTAAAAAGTTGTGGTTTGTTCTACCTCTCTAACTTTAGAGAGGGGGACCACCTTTTAATTAATTTTCCTCTTACAATTATCAAAAAGCGAGACTAAAATTTAATAAACGGATAGTTTTTATCGGGTGGTGGAGAGTTTCCGATGCGTCAGCATCGTGGAAGCATCGCTTCCATTGACATAAAGTTTCTGTTATTAAGTTTTTGTTTTTTAGTGATAGAATTATTGTTCTTATTTGCTTTATCGATAAGGTAAATTTATTACAATTGAATCTTAGGATTCAACAACGCTTACGCGTTGGGAACTCTCCACCGCTCCGTCAGACGGTATTTTTAAATATAACTACCGGCACGTTTAGCACCAATTACAAAAAGGCAAATATTGCAGGGCGGTCCCCCTCTCTTAGGCCAGAGAGGTAGAACAAACATCTGCTTAGCGTGATGGTGGTCCCTGCCGTCCCTATTTCATCACAGATGAAACAGGGATGATGGGCTTCGCACATACCTGCTATTTCATTCTGTTTAAATTATAAAATACAGACTATACATCCATGTCGCAAATTTATGAACAAAGTATAAACACATTGTGTCATTTTATTGCAAATAAAAAGTGCGCCCACCGAAGCAGACGCACAAAAAACGCAAACTCCGATAGTCGCCAAACTAATTATGCAAGTATTTTTCCAAATCCGTCATAATAGAATTTGCGTTTTTATCAAATTCATTCGGATTTAGAAAAAAAAGGTATACTATCCCCATGGGAAAAATACTACTTTACATATTTAATTAGTTTGGCGCTTTTAATATTAGCATAAATATCATAATAATTCAATATTTAGTTTAATTTATGATAAAATTCACCCTCTGTTATATAGTGTTGGAAAAGTTGGTTTTTGACATAAAAATATGAATTTTGCATTAAAAAAACCGCCTGCTTTCGCAGACGGTTTTAAAATTAATTATTCGCCCTTCATTTCAAGAAGTTTAACTGTGCCATCGTATGATGCCTGAGAAACTTTGATTGAATCGAAGATTGCGGATTTAATATCGTCATCAGTTGCACCGAGTTCTTTAGCGAAACGGTCGGGAATGAAGAGGTTAACGTCCATAATATCTGCAAGTCCGTCAACATCAATACCGCTTTCAATACCCTTAGCGGCATATTCCTTTTTAACTCCGCCGAGACCCATTCTCATCATCCAGGGAGCTACGCTGATAATTTTACGATTCTCGCCCATACCTCTTGCGGCATAAACAATTTTAAGGAATTCTTTCCAAGTAAGGTTATACATACTGATGGGCCATGCCTTTGCACCTTTTGACTGCTCGGCAGCACCAACAATAACCTCACCAACCTGACGTACTGTAAGCATAGCAGTACCGCCACCGGGATACATTGTGAAGGGAAGTTTATCCATTCTCTTAATCTGCTCGATAAGGATAACCCAAACGGGCTTTCTGCCGGGCTGAGTACCGAAAATATAGGGAAGTTCAAGAACTGATACATCAAAATTATCATCAGCAAAGGAGAATGCAACATTTTCCTGATCGATTCTGCTTCTGATGTAGGGATGTTTTTCGGTAAGCTTCATATCGGGACGCTGTTTTGCAAGATATGAGAAATAAGAACCGAGGATAACCGCACTCTTAACACCAACCTCTTTACAAAGAGGAAGAATTCTCTCAAGGGGTTGAATATTGTATCTGTAATATGCATCGTAAACGGGTGCAGGGAATTCAACACGCTCGTCGATACCTGCTGCGAAAACGAAGCAATCCTGACCTTTGAGCATTTCGCGGATTTCATCGTCTGATTTTTCGTAAATATTACAAAATTCAAGCTTCATCTCCTCAGGAATGGGTGCTCCTTCGGGAAGCGGAGGAAGAGCAACACTTGTTACCTCGTGTCCTCTTTCGATAAATATACGTGCGGCTTCACAACCAAGAAGTCCTGTACCGCCAATCATAAATACTTTCATTCTGTAACCTTCTCCTTAAAGTTATCAAAAATTTCAGGACCATATACGTTATCTTCACCTTTACGGTCCCAAACCTGTGCGAAGAACGGGTTGATTCTTGCTTCCTCGTCATATTTCCAGGGCCAGGGAAGTTCAGCAGGACACCAATGACCACCCTTAAGAACAAGGTTGGGTGACATTTCGAACTCAGTACCTCTTGCACTTACCCATTTAACGGGAGTATACATATCAACGATTTCTGTTGCAAGACATTTACCGCCTCTGAATTCAGCAGCCTTCTGAAGGTCTTCGATAGTAAGAGAATCGAAGGGCTTTTTCTCATCATAACCGTGGTCAAGAACAACAACGTCATCTGCGGTTGTCTGCTTAGCGGGAATAACGATATCGAAATCCTCCCACTTTCTGGGAAGTTTCTCGTATTCTTCCATACTGCCGTAGTAAGCAGTCATTCTTACATCAACTTTATTCTCTGCCCACCAGAGTGTACCGTATTCGGGAGTCTCTGCGATTTTCTTCATCCAGAGTTTCTTGAGAATAGGTGCAAAGGGCTTTGCAAGGAATGCTAATTTGTAGTAAGACTCAACATTGTTCATCATACTCTTGAAATAATCCTTAACAGGAATATTTGCACGGAAATGACAATATTTCTCGAGTTCGTCACCGTCATAGTACCACTGACCGTGGAAGTTACGGGTTGTGAACCAATGGGGGTCAAAGAGTTTCTTGGGTGAACCGAGACCAAGTGTACCGAGAAGAAGTTCTTCGAACTCGTAGTTTGTAATTCTGTATTCTTCACCGGAACCGATGTTGTAGAATCTTCTCCAGAATTCTTCGGGGATATCGTCACCGCAAACATTTGCAAGAAGACGACCTGAATCTTCAACAGTAGCCCATTCGAGCATACCGTTAATCGGTACGTGATACATAATAGGCTCAAGATTCTTAAGGATTGCGGGGTAAAGAATACCCGACTGACGGAGAGATACCCAATGCTTAAGTCCGGATTCAGCAAATACTGCTTCAGCTTTAATTTTACTGATAGCGTAGTGGTCATAAACACTAACCTTAAGGGGGTCACCTGTTCTACCCCAGTGAATGGGAGCGTTTCTGTCGCCTGTCTCAGCAACTGTACCTATGTAAACAACTTTAACAGCGTCAGGGTCGGGCTGAGCCTTAACTGCGTTAACAATATTCTGAGCAGCAGCAACGTTTGTTTTCTGAGTTTTAACGGGATAGTAGTCAGCAGCGGGTGAAACCATACCGCCAACGTGAAGCACGTAATCGGCACCGTTTACCATTTCAAGAACATCATCATAATTAGTAAGGTCACCCCAAACCAATCTTACTGCAGGGTCGTTTTCGTAAGCTGCAAATTTCTTTCTGTTCTTTTCACTGTCTCTGTTAAGAACAACGATGTTGAATTCATTTTTTCTGGCATAGAGCTCTTTAAAACCTTCCCAACCCATTGTACCTGAGGAGCCGGTAAGAGCAACTGTCTTTTTCTGCATAGGTATTACCTCCGTTTTCTAAAATATCCATACAAATAAAGTATAACTTTTTTTGCCATACTTTGTCAATAGAAAATGAACCATAATTAGCTATTTTTGTTAAAAATACAACAAGCCATAAAGGATACGTAAATCCCTACGGCTTGATGTTCAGATAATTATTATTTCATTCTCATTTTTTCTTTGATTTTTCGGGCAATACGGTCTATTAACACATAGTTTTTAGAAATAGCGTAATCGTACATTATAAACGTTACGTTAGCAAGGATAAGAAGTAAAGGAATAGTGAATTCCCCCAACTCCGTATACTCCTCCCCTGATACTCCGAAAAGCCACACACCAAGAAAACCTATACCCACCGCCGCTAAGTTAAAAACAAGTGTTTTAAGCACTCGCGACAAAACACGCGGAAGTTTTTCGAACAGGCTTTTTATAATCGGGTAATACCCGAAAAACATTGTATAAGTAAGGGCTGTTTCCTTATCCGTAAGAAGAATCATTGAAAGTACCGCAGTTGAAAAATAAACACCGAAAGCCCATTTTTTACCTGCGAACTCGCTTACAAGTAACACACCGATACTTGTGACTATCGGTAAAACATACATAAGCACCGGCAAAAGAGTTGACGCAAGCATCAAAACAACGGATATAGCCGTTATCATACCGCAAAGAGCGGTGATTTTCGCTTTTTTCATTAACCGATAACTACCTCGTGACCCGTTCTTGCAGATTCATAAATAGCGTCAAGTATTTTCATAATTTCAACGCCATCCTCTGCGGGAGCAATACAAGGTGTACCGTTCAATACGCAGTCAACAAAATGATTGATTTCACGACAGAAAAGACCGTCAAATGAAAGGCTTGTATCATTATTGAAGCTTAAATCAACGAGATATCCGTTTTCATCTGTAAAAATTTCAACCTGAGGGTCGAGTTTAGCACCCGCTTTTGTACCGAAGAACTGAATATTACCCTCACCGTTTTTAATATTGAGAGAGAAACTTGCTTCAACGGAAAGAACAAATCCGTTATCAAAACGAATAAGAGCAGTTGCAAGGTCCTCAACGTCACAGATATCATTTTCACCTGCAGAAACAGATGTGTAACCCTTACCTGTTTTTATGTCGGGTCTGTTAAATAATTTCCGGAATGTTGCACCGTAAACTGAAACGGGCTTGGGATTACCGCAAAGGTATCTTGAAAGGTCAATAACGTGAACGCCCAAATCTATAAGAGGTCCGCCACCTGAACGGGATTTATCGCCGAACCAACCGCCGGGATTACCATTACGACGTAAATATGTAGCCTTAGCATAATAAATCTCGCCGAATTTACCCGCATCAATAAAATCACGCATAACATCCGCATCGTTACCATAACGACGAACGAAACCAATCTGAAGATGTCTGCCGTTCTTTTTAGCGGCTTCAAGCATTGCCTCTGCCTCGGCAGTATTCATTGCCATAGGCTTTTCGCAGATAACATCCTTACCCGCGTTAAGGGCTGCAATAGTACACTCGGCATGAGCGGAGTTCCAGGTTGTAACACTTACAATATCAATTTCGGGTAAAGCCTTTAACATTTCGTCCTTGTCGAGGAAGCAACGTTCCTGGGGAATACCGTATTTTTCCGCCATATATTTAAGTTGTTTCTCATTAATATCGCAGAAGGCATAGAGTTCAACATTGGGATTTTTAATATATCCGTTAATATGCTCGTTAGATATGCCACCCACACCTATAACTGCGGCTTTTAAAGTTTTCATAAAAAAACCTCCAAAATTTAAAATCACAAGTCAATTGTATCATTTTTATGATTATTTGCAATACTATTTTTGATATAATTTTAGTTATATTTATAGACAATCAAATAAAAAGAATGTATAATTCACTCGTATTTATTTTTTATGAAAAGAGTCAATGTTATGGAATATTTATATGAAATGCACGCACATACCGTTGAAGTAAGCACCTGTGCCGTAGCCACCGCCGAAGAAATGATTAAATACTACGATGGCAAAGGCTACACGGGTATAGTCAGCACCAACCATATGAACAGTTCAACCTTTAGCAGAGTCGGTCTCGCGGATGCTCCTTGGGATAAAAAAGTTGACCATTTCCTTAAAGGCTACGAGATTTTGAAAGCCGCCGCAGGTGATAAATATAAAGTTATTTTAAGTATGGAAATCAACTTCTATAACCATCCCAACGATTATCTTGTATACGGTATCACCGAGGAATTTTTACGCTCACACGGTGACCTTATGGCTATGGGTCCTAAAAAATTCTCGAAACTCGCTCACGAAAACGGACTTCTTATGATTCAGGCTCATCCTTTCCGCAGAGACTCGATTATTGAGGACTGGAAAATCCTTGACGGATACGAAATATTCAACGGTAATCCCCGCCACCATTCAGGTAACGAAACCGCTGAATTCTGGGCAAAAGTTCACAATAAATCAATTGTCACTTCCGGCTCAGATTTTCACGAAAAAGACGACACGGCATTAGGCGGTATATATTTTAAAAAGATAATAGAAACCAACGAAGAATTGTTGGAAGAATTACGCAAGGGTGATTACAGGCTTAAAATCACCGAAATTCCATATACAAGACCCGAATAATAAAAATAAAAGACGTTTAAAATTGTTGAAAACAGTAAATCGCTGTGGTATAATTCTGATAACAAAAATTTATTTTGAGGTGTGTTTAATGTCTAAGTGGATTGATAATAAAACCGTAATCATTACAGGTGCTTCAAGCGGTATCGGCAAAATGCTCGCCGAAAGACTTATAAAAGAGCATAACTGTAACGTAATAGGTGTTGCAAGAAGCGAAAAGAAAATGCTTAACTTCGTTGAGGAGCTTGGTGATTTCTCAAAGAATTTTTCATATAGACTTTTTGATGTTTCAAGTTATGACAATTGGCAGAGCTTTCACGATTGGCTTGTTGAAAACAATATTGCTCCCGATGTTTTAATCAATAACGCAGGTGTTCTTCCGCGTTTTGACAGACTTATGAATTACACTAAAGAGGAAATTGATGAATCAATTAATATTGACTTCTACTCAGCGGCATACTCTTCAAAAATTATGCTTCCCCTGCTCCTTAAAAGCGAGACCCCCGCAATTATAAATGTTGCGTCATCCGCGGCTCTTATGGCTCTCGGCGGAACATCAATGTACTCCGCAAGTAAGGCGGCGGTTAAAGGTCTTACCGAGGCTATGAGAGAAGAACTCAGAGGCGAAGCTTACATAGGACTCGTTTGTCCCGGTTTCACAAAAACCGATATTATGAGAAACCAGGGTGCTACAAACGGTACAAATCTTATAGAAATGGTTTCAACCCCTTGCCACAAGGCGGTTAATAAAATCCTCAAGGGTATACTCAGGAAAAAGAACTATATCGTTGTAGGTTTTGACGGCAACGCAATGGGTAGATTCAACCGACTTATGCCCGTTCAGGGTTCAAGACTTTTCAGCTCCGTAATCAAGGCATTTAAAATTGACCTTTTCGCTTCAACCTTCGGCTACGAAAAGAAAGGCGACAAAAAGAGCAAATAAAATTGTACATCAAAAGCCATCTGCGATTTGCAGATGGCTTTTCGTTTTAGTATTTATCTTTAACTGTTTTACCTTCGGGAATATAACCGCTCTTGGTTGTACCGTTATATGCACGGACTGTATAAGTGTATGTCACGCCTTTTTTAGCTGTTTTATCCACATAAGTAATGGTTGAATTACCCTTTACGGTGGCTATTGCTTCGCCCCAAGGATTATTGCCCGTTTTTCGGTAAATTTTGTAGCCCGAAGCTCCGCTTATTTTATTCCATTGTAGCTTCACGCCCGATTTTGTGCTTGTAGCACTCTTAAGTGACGGTGTTGCAAGGAAATATATTTTCAGACCGGTTTTGTCGTAGCCGCTAACATCATAATCGGTACCTGCTCGAGCAATTGCCTTTACAGTGTAGAGATAATACTTACCTGATTTTGCGGTTTTATCAACATAGGTTTCACCCGAAACTCTATCAGAAACTCGTGTCCAGCCACTCCATTTTTTTGTTTTGGCGTCATAATCTCTGCGGTAAACATAATAGAAATGTGTACCCTTTACCTCATTCCATTTAATAGTTGCTCCGTTTTTAGAGCAAGAAACACTCTTAAGCTTAGGCGTAGTAAGTATTGTTATCTCAAGTCCGGCTGTATGGAAGTAAGACCTACTCGAACCATAATATGCTCTCACCGTATATTTATACTTCACACCTATTTGGGCTTTCTTATCAACATAGGTATCGCCTTTTGTTGTGGCTACTTTTTTCCATCCGCTCCAAGAATCGCTCATATCTCTACGATACACAATATATCCTGTTGCCCCTTCAACCTTTTCCCATTTAAAGGTTATACTTTTGTTGTTATTTTCAAGAGATATCAATTTCGGAGTTGAAAGATAGTAAATTTTTGCTCCTGATGTATAAGAACCATAACCGCCTTCATTACGGGCTTTTACTGTGTAGATGTAATATGTTCCTGATTTAGCGTTTCTGTCCAAATAGTAAGTTTGTCTCAGACCATCTGCGATTCTTGACCAACCACTCCATTTTTTATTTTTAGGGTTATATTCCCTACGGTAAACAATGTACTCATCAGCGCCATCAACTTCATTCCATGTTACATCCACCCAAGATGTTTCATTTTCAACACACACTTCAGGAGCGGCAGGTGTATATTGAGTAACCATCTGAATTTCAACTGCGGCTCTGCACACAGTACACTCTTTTAATTTTATTCCCGGCGAATTCACTGTGGGTTCTTTGACAGTTTTCCAATCAGGTGCATTGTGAGTATGCTCGGCATCAACAAACAAGAAATCATTTTCATTTGCGTAGGTTTCAGCAATTGTACCGGGTATTCCACATACAACAAAGTTATCTGTTTTATTTGTTTTGCCATCAAAACCAAAAGCGTATTTGCCAATATTAGTTACACTATCGGGTATTGTAATCGATGAAAGGAGTGTTGCCCCGTTGAAAGCCCCTTCGCCAATACTTGTTACACCTTCGTTTATTGTAACTGATACAAGGCTACTACAATCCGAAAACGCATATTTCTCTACACTTGACACATTAGCCGGAATTGTGACGGTTGCAATCTCTTTACAACCACTGAACGCATAGCCACCAATACTCGTTACACTTTCCGGTATTGTAATGGAATTAAGATCTTCACAACCACGAAATGCGGCACTGCCAATACTTGTTACACCTTCGGATATTTCAACTTCTTCAAGACCACTACAAAAAGAAAACGCACATGATTCAATGGTTGTTACGCTGGCGGGTATTACAATAGATTTGAGACCTATACATTTTCCAAAGGCACCGCTATTATAATAAGTGTTGCAAATATTAGTTACGGTGTCGGGTATTGTAACTGAAGTAAGATCAGTACATGAAGCAAATGCATCACCCGCTATTGTTTTTGTGCCGTATCTTATATTATAATGACCGCGGATTGACTCATCAGCCTTTATCAGGTGATTATTTATGTATAGCACACCATTTTCCCAGTTTTTATCTCTACGATAATATCGGGTTAACGCTAAACCTGAAGGATCTATATGGGTCACACTATCGGGAATTGTGATTGATTCAAGGTTCCAACAACGCTCAAAAGCATTTCGTTTAATAATTGTCACACTATCGGGTATTGTAATAGATTTAAGCGCTGAACAATCAATAAAAGTCCATCCTTCTATATATTTCAAGTTGTTGGAAAGAGTAACGGATTCAAGACTGCAGCACTCGCGAAAAGCTGACTCACCTATATTGGTTACGCTATCGGGAATTGTTATAGAAGTAAGATTATTTCGACAGGCAAAAGCCAAACCGGCAATTATTCTTGTGCCTTCTTTTACATCATAATGACCTATCATTTCCGAGTTTTTGGTTTTCATCAGAATGTCGCCTATGTAAAGTTCACCGTTTTCCCAATTTTTCTCGTCAGTATAATAGGCTGAACCTGCAAAGCTTGAACTACATATATTTGTTACACTATCAGGGATTGTGATTGAAGAAATTTTTGCGCAACCGAAAAATGCATCCGAATCAATACTCGTTACACCTTCGGGTATTACTACGGATGCAATATTTGTACAATTATAGAATGCATAAGCTTCTATAGTTTTCACATTATCCGGTATCACAACATACTCAAAACCTGTACATTCTTCAAAGGCACCGCTTGCTATACTTGTTAAACCTTTACCGAATTTGATTGTCTTAAGGTTTCTGCAATAAGCGAAAGCTGAACGACCCATTTTTTCAACATTATCAGGAATAGTAACATCATCGAGACTTGAACACCTCTCAAAGGAACTTATTCCTATAGTAGTAACACTATCAGGTATAATAACCGATGTAAGATTTGTGTTATTACAGAATGCATAATCACCTATGGTTGTTACGCCCTCTTCCATAACAACAGACGTTACATCCGACCACGGAGCTGTCGAAGGACTTGAAAAATTGGTCATATCCCCCGTTCCGCTTATGGTCAGAGTACCGTTATCATCAAGAGTCCATGTAAGATTCTCACCACAGGTACCGCTATTTGCCGCCTTAGCTTTAACTGTAAACAACCCACTGAAATCAACTTCACTGAGTCCTACTGCGGCAGAGCCGAAAATAACAGTGAAGGCGAGGAAGAGTGATAAACTACTTTTTAAAACCCTTTTCATAATCCGACCTCCTTAAGAAAGTGCATATAAATGGAAATAATTCTGATGCTTGTTACTCGTTATTCATTCATAACAACAAACTGTATAAAATTACCTTTCACTTATTAAACGAATAAAAACGTAAAACATCTCACTAAACCGAAAAAATTTTTCATAAAATTAAAAACAGCCCTCAGTGAGGACTGTTTTTGTCTTTATATTCCTTTTTCGTCGTAGAGGAAGATTGTTTCGAGAGCAACCTTAACACCTGCGTCGATTGCCTGAGGGCAAAGAGCACTTACATCGTCAAGTCTTGTATGATAATACTTGGCGGGTGTGGGGTCCATAGCGGTGAATGCACTTGCGGGAATACCTGCCTGTGACATTGCGGCGGCATCGGTAGAGCCCAACTCAATTGTACCAATGGGTGCATCAACACCCACATTTTTAGCGGCGGTATGTAAAAGTTCCGCAACACGGCGGTCATTTTTAACCATACCCGTCATATCCTTTTCGTAAATTTTTGCAAATTCAAGTTCGCAGATTGTATCGAAGCTTACGAAAATTGTTTCAACACCGTCCTGATTTAACATATCTTTATTAGCTTTCGCAAATGCTTTTGAACCGCGAAGACCTGCTTCCTCGCCACCTGCACAAAGAACTGCAACCTCGGTATTTTCGAAACGGATATCGTTATCACTAAGGAATTTAAGTGCGGCACAGGAAACAAAAACACCCGAAAGGTCATCATTAGCACCCGTAACAGGAAGTTTATAGTTGGAGAATTTAAATGCCATAACAAGCACGGGAACTGTTATATACATAACAACCGCAAGAATTTTCGCTACAAGTCCACCTGCACCCGTCCATACTATTGAACCAAAAGCACCGCCTGAGCGTACCATACCAAAGATATTTGCACCAATACCTAAAAGAATTGCAACAACCGCTGTAACGATAATAAGAACAACAACGGGTCTTCCGCCCTTATAAGTATAAGTCCACTCGAAAGCAGAGTCCGTATGACCTGAAAGGATAATGCGTTTTTTAGTTTCGCCCGAGGCTTTTCTTACACCGTAAACGTTACCGCTTGTTTTCTTGGGGAAGAAAACGTCAAGCACGGGTTTATAGAAAATAAACTCCGCAAGGACAAAGAATAAAGTAAGCACGGATAAACCGAGGGCAATTGCATGAAGTCCGAATGTAAATAAAATAACATTAAGAATAAGGAGTGCAGCACCTATGGGAACCCAGGACATAAACGCCTTGTCGCTACATTTATATTCCTGACGTGTTGCCTCGTCGCTGAATTTCTCAAGGTCTTTGAGCATATATTCCTGTGCATTCTTTTCGGCATCGCTACCTACGGGACGAGGACCGAAATTTTTACACACATTTTTAATGCTCTTTAAAGCGTAGTTGGTATACTCCCTTACTTTTATATCAAAATTAGGGATGCTTTCGTTTGATTTCATTTTCATCCTTCTTTACTGTATTTTTTTAACAATTATATAACATATGAAAAAACATATCAAGGCTTAATATTAAACATTCAATAAACTTTTTAAATACTTGCCCGTATATGATTTTTTGCATTTTGCTACATCCTCGGGTGTGCCCGTGACTACTATTTCACCGCCGCCGTTACCGCCCTCGGGTCCCAAATCTATAATATAGTCCGCGGTTTTTATAACATCAAGATTATGCTCAATAACAATTACGGAGTTATTGGCATCCACGAGTTTATTAAGCACATCCAGAAGTTTTTTCACATCCGCCGTATGAAGTCCCGTTGTAGGTTCATCAAGAATATATATAGTTTTACCCGTTGATTTTTTGGAAAGCTCAGTAGCGAGTTTTACTCGTTGAGCTTCACCGCCCGAAAGCGTAGTTGCGGACTGACCCAAAGTGATGTAACCCAAACCCACATCATAGATAGTTTCAAGTTTTTTACGTATTTTCGGAATATTTGAAAAGAAATTCATCGCTTCCTCAACGGTCATATCAAGAACATCGCTGATGCTTTTACCCTTATATTTAACATCAAGGGTTTCGCGGTTGTACCTTGCACCGTGACAAACCTCGCAAGGCACATAAACATCCGAAAGGAAGTTCATTTCGATTTTAATAATACCGTCACCCTCGCAGGACTCACAACGTCCGCCTTTAACATTGAATGAAAAACGACTTGCATCATAGCCCTTGGCTTTTGCATCCTGAGTTGAGGCAAAAAGACTTCTTATATCATTGAACACGCCCGTATACGTAGCGGCATTTGAACGAGGGGTTCTGCCTATGGGTGACTGGTCAATGTCAATAACTTTATCAAGATGCTCAATACCCGTTATTTCGTCGTGCTTACCTGCAAATTTACGGGCATTATTAAGTTCTGCCGCGAGTTTTTTATAAAGAATTTCGTTAACGAGTGAGGATTTACCCGAGCCCGAAACACCCGTTACAGCTACAAGCTTACCCAAGGGTATTTTAACATCAATATTTTTAAGGTTATTTTGTCTTGCACCTTTTACTTCGAGGAATTTCCCGTTACCCTCTCTGCGTTTTTCGGGAACGGGAATTTTCTTTTTACCCGAAAGATACTGACCCGTAAGGGATTTTTCGCAATTTTTAATATCGTCAACAGTACCCGCACACACAATTTCACCGCCGTGAACACCTGCACCGGGTCCAACGTCAACAATGAAATCCGCTTGATTCATTGTATCTTCATCGTGTTCAACAACAATGAGTGTATTACCCAAATCGCGAAGATTACAAAGAGATTTAAGGAGTTTTTCATTATCACGTTGATGAAGACCGATACTTGGTTCATCAAGAATATAAAGGACACCCATAAGGGATGAACCGATTTGGGTTGCAAGGCGTATACGTTGACTTTCACCGCCCGACAAAGTTCCCGAAGCACGTGAAAGAGTAAGGTAATCAAGTCCCACATTACAAAGGAACGAAAGCCTTGATTTAATTTCTTTTATAATCTGCTTACCAATGATTTCTTCTTTTTCGTTAAGTTTTAAGTTATTTATAAATTCCAGTTCATCACCGATTGACATATCGGTGAATTCTTTGATATTTATACCGCCCACGGTTACCGCAAGGGGTGCGGGTTTAAGACGTGCACCTTTACAATCCGGACAGGGACAGGCAGTCATATACTGTTCAATATCCCTACGTGACCAGTCGCTTGTAGTTTCGCGGTAACGACGCTCAAGGTTATTTATAATACCCTCAAACTCAGTCATATAAGTACCGCTTCCGTACTCATTCTGACGAACCATTTTTATACGCTCACCGTTTGTACCGTAAAAAATGGCGTTTATACCCTCGGGTGAAATATCCTTAAAGGGTGTATCAAGAGTAAAATTATATTTATCCGCAAGGGCATTATAATACATTCCCGCTATACTGCTTGAATCCGTATTACTCCAACCGCTGCCTTTAATAGCGCCGTCTTTTATGGAAAGTTTACGGTTCGGTACTAATAAATCCTCGGAAACTCTCATAAACACACTGAGTCCCGAGCAAGTAGGACAAGCACCGAAAGGATTATTGAAAGAGAACATACGGGGTTCAAGTTCATCCATACACGAGCCGTGGTCGGGACAGGCAAAATTCTGAGAAAAGAGTATTTCCTCACCGCCTACTACATCCACAAGCACGTTGCCCTCAGTAAGTGAAAAGGCGGTTTCAAGCGAATCCGTAAGACGTGACACTATACCCTCTTTCATAATAAGGCGGTCAACGATTATTTCAATATTATGTTTAATATTTTTCTTAAGTTTAATTTTTTCCGAGAGGTCTGTAACCTCGCCATCAATACGAGCCCTCGAAAATCCCGATTTGGCGGCACTTTCAAGTTCCTTCTGAAACTCCCCTTTTTTGCCCTTGGCTATGGGTGCGAGAATCTGAAACCTTGTACCCTCGGGAAGTCCGAGAATTTTATCAACAATCTGGTCAATGGACTGTTGCTTTATTTCCTTACCGCAAACGGGACAATGTGGCACACCGATACGGGCAAAAAGCAATCTTAAATAGTCATAAATCTCCGTAACCGTACCGACGGTAGAACGGGGGTTTTTAGACGTAGTTTTCTGGTCAATGGAAATTGCGGGTGAAAGTCCGTCTATACTGTCCACATCGGGTTTTTCCATAATTCCCAAGAACTGACGAGCATAAGAGGACAGACTTTCCATATATCTGCGTTGACCCTCGGCATAAATGGTATCAAACGCAAGTGAAGATTTACCCGAGCCGGAAAGACCCGTAAAAACTACGAGCTTATCCCTTGGTATTTCCACACTGACATTTTTCAGATTGTGCTCTCTTGCACCTTTGACAATCAAATTCTTTTCCATAAAAATCCTTTATTTTCCGCTTTTGAGTTTTTGTATTTTATCACGAAGATATGCCGCGTGTTCAAATTCAAGAAGCTTAGCGGCGGCTTTCATTTCCTTAGTAAGTCTGTCAATAAGTTCATTCTTTTCACGCTCGGAAAGACGTTTCTTTGCAACTCGTTCCTGAATATTATCTTTTGAACTTATTTCGAGAATTTCACGTACATCCTTTTTAATAGTTTCGGGAACAATGCCGTTTTCTTCGTTGTATTTCATCTGTTTTTCACGTCGGCGATAGGTTTCGGTTATAGCTCGTTCCATTGAGCCCGTAACCTCGTCCGCGTACATTATAACCTGACCGTTAGCATTTCGGGCGGCTCGGCCTATGGTCTGTATAAGAGAAGTTTCACTTCTTAAAAAGCCCTCTTTATCCGCATCAAGAATGGCAACAAGGGATACCTCGGGAATATCGAGACCCTCTCGCAAAAGGTTGATACCTACAAGCACATCAAACTTTTTAAGTCGCAAATCCCTTATAAGTTCCATTCTTTCGATAGTATCAACGTCAAAATGCATATAACGGACTTTTATACCGTAATTTGTAAGATACTCGGTCAGGTCCTCCGCCATTTTACGGGTAAGAGTAGTTACAAGTACCCTTTCATCCTTGGCTACACGTTCGTTGATTTCACCTATAAGGTCATCAATCTGACCCTCGGTGGGTCGTACGCTTATTTCGGGGTCAAGAAGTCCCGTAGGTCTTATAACCTGTTCCGCAATCTGTGCACTCTTTTCTTTTTCAAGCTCACCCGGAGTGGCACTGACAAATATTTTCTGATGAGTTTTTTTATAGAATTCATCAAATTTAAGGGGTCTGTTATCAAAAGCCGAGGGAAGCCTGAAACCGAAGTTCACAAGGCTCTCTTTTCTTGAACGGTCACCGCCGAACATACCGCGTACCTGAGGTAAGGTTACGTGGGATTCATCTACAAATAAAACAAAATCATCGGGGAAATAGTCAAGCAAAGTAAAGGGTGCGCTACCCGGCTCACGTCCCGACATAACCCGGGAGTAGTTTTCAATTCCCTTACAGAATCCCGTTTCGCGGAGCATCTCCATATCGTAAAGGGTACGTTGTTGAATACGTTGAGCCTCAAGAAGTTTACCTTGTGACTTAAACTCCTCAACCCTTTGCTCCATTTCATTGTAGATATTTTCAAGGGCTTTTTCCATTTTATCCGTTTCAACAACATAATGTGATGCGGGATAAATAGCCACGTGGGAAAGGACGCATTTAACCTCACCCGTAAGGGGTTGTATTTCGCTTATTCTGTCAACCTCGTCACCGAAAAACTCTATTCTGTAAGCACTGTCGGACGAGTAAGCAGGGAAAATTTCGACAGTATCGCCTTTAACCCTGAATTTATTTCGGGTGAAGCTTACATCGTTTCGGTCATACTGTATTTCAACAAGTTTTTTAATAAGCTCGTCCCTGTCCTTTTGCATACCTGTACGAAGTGAAATAACCATACTGCGATAATCAATAGGGTCACCGAGGGTATAAATACAGGAAACACTTGCAACGATTATAACATCCCGTCTTTCGGAAAGTGCAGAGGTTGCAGAGTGACGGAGTTTATCAATTTCATCATTAACCGCACTGTCTTTTTCAATATAAGTATCCGTAGAGGGAATGTACGCCTCAGGTTGATAATAGTCGTAATAGGACACAAAATATTCAACCGCGTTTTCGGGGAAGAATTCTTTAAACTCCGAGCAAAGCTGAGCCGCCAGGGTTTTATTATGGGCGAGAACAAGTGTGGGACGGTTAAGCTCGGCAATAACATTCGCCATAGTAAAGGTTTTACCCGAGCCCGTAACACCCAAAAGAGTCTGCTCCATATAACCCTTATTTACACCGTCAACAAGAGTCTTTATTGCCTCTGGTTGGTCACCCGTTGGCTTGTAATCCGATACAAGTTTGAATTTATCCACTTCCCTCGCCTCCTTTATGCGTACACATAATTATTATAACACATTATATCAATGAATGTAAATAAATTAATAGCAATATCGTAGTAAGCAGAAATCATAATTTTTTCTTGCTATTATCAATATAATTATGGTATATTAAAAATATAGTATATTTCAATGAGAGGTATAATTATGGTTGATAAAATCGTTAATCCCTTTGCTCCCGGCACAGGTGACAGCAAATTATTCAGAATCCCCTCTATTTTAACCCTTAAAAACGGCAGGGTTATTGCGGGTGGCGATATCCGCTACGGTAACGGCACGGACGACCCCGCAAATATCGAAACTATTATCCGTTATTCGGATGATAACTGCCAAACCTGGTCGGATATTGTATGGGTAAATCATTTTAATGATATGGAAGACCACGACCACAACAACGCTATACCTACATCCGCCTCATTCTGCGACTCGGCAATATGCCAGGATAAAAACGGTGTTATTTACCACGCGTGCGACGCTTGTCCTGCTTATATGGGTCTTTGGAGTGCAGGTACATACGGTAAACAAAGCGGTTTTATTGACGGAAAGTTGGCTCTTTGTGATAAAACAAGCCACAAAAAAGCAGAGAGCACAACCCTCGACAAAGCCCATTATCCCTACTACGTAGGTGATTTTGATAAAAATGGATTTGCGCCTGTGCTTAAGTTCGCTGATAATTCAAGTTACGATGACTACTACGTAAACAAGGCTTATAACATTTACAAAAAAGTCAACGATGAGTTTGAGCCGATTCTTATAAAACAAATGAACAAGGACGGCGCACTTAACGATAATGACGTAATCGCAAATATCTTCTACGCCTACGCTCCTATCAAGATTTATCCCACATACTACCTTTGGGTAAAGAAAAGCTTTGATAACGGCGAAACCTGGACGGATGGCAAAATTCTTAATACACAGATTAATTCAAGAGGTTTTACAGGCTTTTCTCCCGGGGTTGGTATCTGTATTGAACATAACGGTAAACAAAGAGTTATATTTTCAATTTACGATAACAACGAGGGTCGCGAATATACGAGCGTTATTTACACCGAGGATGGTGAAAACTGGCATCGCTCAGAAAAGGCTAAGCAAGTTGGTGCCGCAGGTAAAAGCTCCGAAAGTCAGTTGGTGCTTCTCAACAATGGTGTTCTCAGAATGTACTCGAGAAATATTGCGGGATATATTAGCTACACCGATTCCACTGACGGCGGCGAAACATGGAGCAAATACACCTTGGATAAGGGTCTTGGCTACTGTTCAAACTGTATGTTTTCGGTTATAAATTACAGTAAGGAAATTGACGGTAAAAAGGCAATTATTCTCGCCTGTCCCTCCACTAAAACGAGAAAGCTCGGTGTTATAAAAATCGGTCTTTACGATGAAAACAATGTTGTTAACTGGAAATACCGAAAGAAAGTAACGGACAGTTTAAATCCGTTCAGTTACGTTTATTCCTGTATTACGGAGCTTCCCGACGGCAATATAGCCGACCTTTACGAAAGCGACAAAGCAGAGTTCACATTAAAAGTTTATTCCATTGACGAATTAAAGGTTAATGAATCAGGAAAGCTTTCATTTATAGACAGTATCAAATCAAAAATTTACAACAAAACAAGGAAATAATTTTCGACCGTTTCGATATTTATCGAAACGGTTTTTATTTACAATTTCGCTCCGCCTTTGCGGACGAGGATGGTATCCTCACCTATTACTACTATATCCTTCCAACAGATTACTATTTCCTCGCCCCTGCCTAAAAAACCGCCTATTCCCCTACCGCAGAATACGGTTATACTTACGAGGCATCCTGTACAAGTGTCTATTTCCACGTCACTTACACAACCCAGACGGCAACCGTTATCCACATTAACTACCTCTTTTGACCGCAAGGCGGTTACTGTGCATTTCAAGTATAATCACCCCTAAAAACCAAATTCATTATGAATAAATGAGCAACGGGTTAATGTTCCCAAACCATATTTATGACGTATATTATCCTTGGCATTTTCAAGTCGTTGCTCCTTTTCACGCTTAATATGATAATCCAGATCCAATAAGGAAATCTGTTCACAAACTTCATCATCATTAAGTAACTTAGTACCCGTAACGGTCAACGCCCGTATAGGCTCCTTGGTTACGTCGATATTATCCTGTATAAGAGAAAGTGCGGTTCTTCGTAAATCGAAGGACAAATCCGTAGGTGACGGTAACTGGACAGAGCGACTTATACTCTGCATATTTTTATCCTTTATCCCCACCTGTAAAGCGGAGCATTCCACGTGGTGTTTTCTGAGCCTTGCGGCAACCTTATCGCACAAAAAGAAAACGCAGGTGCGTACATCCCTTTGATTTACAAGGTCACGCTTGAACGTAGCACCGTTACCTATGGATTTATACGCTTCCCTATAATCAAAGGGCATTACGGGTGAGTAATTGTAGCCGTTTACATTCTGCCATAAAACTCTGCCGTTTTCACCGAAAATGCGTTTAAGCGTACACTCATCCGCGGTGGCAATATCACCGATGGTAAAAAAACCGAGATTCCGTAATTTTTCGGCACTTCGTCGACCGACCATAAACATATCACCCACGGGTAAAGGATAAAGAATACTTTTAAAATTAGCGGGGGTTATTACGGTAGTGGCATCGGGCTTTTTATAGTCGCTACCCATTTTGGCGAAAATCTTGTTATATGAAACCCCCACCGAAATTGTAAGCCCCGTTTCCATCTTTACAACCCGCCTTAATTCATCGGCTATTTCTTCCCCTGTACCGAAAAGGTGCGTTGTACCGCTGACATCAAGCCAACATTCATCTATACCAAATGGCTCAACAAGGTCTGTATAACGGCAGTAAATATTAAAAATTATCTCGGAGTATTTTTTGTACATCTCGTAATGGGGTTTTACGGTCACAAGCTTGGGGCATTTGGATTTAGCCTGCCATATTGCCTCACCTGTTTTTACCCCGTATTTTTTCGCACTCTCGTTTTTAGCAAGAATAATGCCGTGGCGGTATTCCGGGTCACCGCAAACGGCATAGGCGTATTTTTTCAATTCGGGATTAAGCACACCCTCAACGGATGCAAAAAAACTATTACAGTCACAATGTAAAATTGTGCGTTCCAACTCTCTACACCTCACAAGAACATTTGTTCTTTTTGTATTATAACAGAACATTTGTTCTTTGTAAAGAGTGTTTTTAAATTTTCTTTCGTTGTTCTGTCCGATAATTATGAATTACGCATTTCAAAGCACCAACCCCAACACCAACAAAGACTCTATTTTAAAGTATATGTCATCGAAGTCACTAAGTGGTAACGGATTTTTACCCTTGCCCACCTCCACGGTAAAGGCAGGATTACCGAACTCTTCAATAAACCAGTCCTTAAGACCGCCTGATGCGGCGTGACCCTCATTTTTTACAAGGGTATAATCACTGACCCCAACGAGAGCCCTCGCCATTGTAAGGGCTTTTTCGGGTGTATTGTTGCCGTATTCGTAATAAATTTCCTCCCCTTGGGAGTGAAAAGTATAAAGGGAATCGGGTCTTATATAACGGCACAAACGGGTAATCGCACCTGTTTCAGGTTCACTTTCAGGGTAAAAGCCCCCAAATCTTCTTGGTGCAGGTGAATTTATACCTTTAGTTTTTTCATAGTCCCGTAAAGTGTACCAATCCGCATTAAAATTATGGTTTATGTCCACGCCCCTTGCGTTGGCACTCCAATTACTGAAATCACCGTCACATATTTTTGCGTTTTCCACTTTATATTCCTCACACGCTCCGCCACCCCTTATGGCTATCTCTATACCATCGGGGTTAAGCTCGGGTATAACAATCAACTGTATGTTTTTTAAAAGTTCCTGAATTTTATATCCTGCAATAGTGCCGTCAGTAATATTTCGGGTCATAATATTTTCACAAAAACGCAAAAGCAAAAGCGAAGTCAACCACTCCATACCGTGAGTACCACCAACATACACTATTTGCCGAGAACCCTCCCCCATTACAAAGGAATAAATTTCCTTGCCTAAAACCGATTTACCGCAAGACGCGACCTTCAATTGAGGAAAACTTAGACTTAACTCATTAACATAATTTTCGTAGACATTGTATGTAAGAACCGCTTTTTTTACTATTGTTTTCATAAAACTACCTCTCTTTTAACATTTTTATAAAATATATGCTAAAAGCCTATGAATATTTACAAATACTTGTTTTTGTGGTTTAATATTCAGTAGATTTATACTCTACATATTTTTCAGGGAGTTATTTTATGATTGCAGTTTGTATTATCGGTTTGTTATTTACTATTATTTCATCTTTGGTAATTTATTTAATGAGTAAACGCCAAAAGAATTTTATTAAATCCTGTGCTATGGCTGTGGTAGCTATGGTGATTTTGTCCGTGGGGCTTGAGGCTACACTATTTAATATAAACTACTACACTACCGCTAAAAATACGCCCGTTGACCTATCAGAGCAAATGAAGGATAGTCTTAATGAAAACGGCTCATACTCCATTGACGGCATCACAGGGATAGAGTTTAAGGATATTAACACGAAAATAAAAAATATAAAAATTGATTTAACCCAAAACAATTCCCATAAAGTACCCCTGAGACTTCAACTTACTGACGAAGCAAATCAGTTTTACTATACCACCCCGCAAAAAGAAATTTATCCCTCAGTTGAAAAGAGTGAATACATTAACATTCACACATCGGGTGAAAGCAAAAAAATACTGATAAAATTTGATAACGAAGATGCTATTGAGATAAACTCCGTTACTATTAATACACAACGTCCCTTTGAGTTTTCCTTGGTGAGAGTTCTTATTGTAATGGGTATTCTTATTCTGTTATACATTTTCAGACCCTCGTCACCCATATATAAACATAAATACAGTGAAGCAAAAAACTTAAGGTACAACCTTACTGTGGCTTTTCTTGCTTTAGAATGTATAATTCTTGTTTTTGTCGGTACTATGAATCCGTCATTCCTGGGCTTTGATATAACTGATGACGGTATTGTTTTTTCAGAACTTGCGTACAAACATCATAACCAATACGATGAATTAGCTCAGGCAATACTTCAGGGTAAAACCTATATTGATAACAACGATGTTCCTCAATCATTAATTGATATGGATAACCCCTACGACACCACCGCGAGATACTTTACCTCCTCGCTTACGGGTGATACTTACCGTTGGGATGTGGCATATTTTGAGGGTCATTATTATGTTTACTTCGGTATAGTTCCCCTTTTACTGATGTATTTACCATTCAGGGCGATTGTGGATGCACCCTTTCCCTCGGCGGTTGGTGTTATAGCTTTTGCGTTTATATTCGCCATTGGCGTTTTCAAACTTTTAGGAATCATTTGTGAAAAGAAATTCAAGAATGTTTCCGTTGGAACATTTTTGCTTACGGCTCTCGCAACGGTAAACTGTTGCGGTGTTATGTTCCTTGTAAAACGACCCGATTTTTATTCTGTACCCATAATGACGGGACTCGCCTTTGTAGTATGGGGAATATTCTTGTGGATTAAGGGATTAAACACCGAAAAACTGCGTAATTTATTCTTCGTTGCAGGTTCTTTATGCTTGGCTCTTTCGGTGGGTTGCAGACCTCAGCTTGTACTCGTATGTGCTCTTGCTTTACCCATATTTGCAAAGTATTTCTTTACCGAAAAGAAAATAACCACCAAAAAAGGTTTAATGAATATTTTAGTCTTAGCCGTACCCTTTGTAATAGTAGCCGCGGGAATTATGTATTATAATTACATCCGCTTCGGCTCAGTCACGGACTTTGGCTCGGGCTACAACCTCACTACAAATGACGTTACAAGACGCGGTTTTGACTTTGGCAGAACAGGGTTGGGAATTTTCACATATCTTTTCCAGACACCTCAGTTTACCGCAACCTTCCCCTATATAAAACCCGTTGAAATTGACACCCAATATATGGGTAAAACCATATATGAATTTTGTTTCGGCGGTTTAATAACCTCACTACCCGTTTTGTGGTTTACGGGCGCTTTACCGAAAGTTTACCGCACACTTCGTCAAAAAGGTGTGGCAGGTTTGGTAATTACACTTTTAACAATTGGTCTCGCCCTTGTAATTGCCGATACTCAGGCGGGTGGATTACTGCAAAGATATTACAGTGATTTTGGTATAATTTTCTTCTTAGCCGCGGCTATTATCATTTTCGCTTTGTTTGAGAAAAATAATTTAAACCAAAGTCACATAAATTTGAACACTCTTTTATTCATTTCGACAATTTTAAGTATTGTTTACACAATAACCCTTGTTTTTTCCGTAGCAGATGTTACAATAGATACACAGAACCCAACCCTTTATGCCGAGATTTTACATCTTGTTGAATTTTGGATTTAACTCAGTTTGAAAGGAAAGATTCCATTGGCAAAACTCAGAAAAAACAGACTTTTTAAGGTTCTCTCACTTGCACTTACCCTTGTTATTTTAACAGGTATTTTTGCAGGATGCGGAAAAGAGCCCGAAGAAGAAACTACTACAACTACTCCCCCTACAACTCAAGCTCCTACTACCGAGCCTTACCTTACAGGCAATATTAACCCCCTTACAGGTGAAGGAAATTACCCCGAAGAGTTTCTCAAAAACCGTCCCGTTTTAATTTCCGTTGAAAACCACAAGGACGCAAGACCTCAGTGGGGTATTACTGACGCGGACATCGTATGGGAAATGGAAGCTGAAGGCGGTATTACAAGAATGCTCCTTATGTTCGCGGATGCATCAAGAATCCCCGAACAGGTTGGTCCTACAAGAAGTGCGCGTCACTATTTCGTTGAATTAGTTGAAGGCTTTGACGCTATATTCGTTCACTTCGGCGGTAGCCCTCAGGCATACAACGCGCTTGATAATCACGGAACTGACCACATCGACGGTATGAGCGATAGCGGTACCTTCGCAAGAGATACTTCAAGAAATGTTTCATCCGAACACAGAGCCTATACCACGGGCGAAAAGGTTATGAAAGCCATTGAAAACAAGGATTTCAGAACAACTCTTGAAGACGAATATGTTAACCCCTTTAAATTTAATGCTTCACCCGTTAAACTCGAGGATGGTACTTGTAACCAGATGGTAGTTGCATTCTCAAGTTACGCAACATACACCTACACATACAGTGAAGAAGATAACCTTTATTACAGTTCACTTAACGGAAACCGCTTCAACGACAGTGACGGTAATCAACAGAACTTCACAAACCTCCTTATCTGCTACGCAGACAAGTCAAGCTTAGGTGATAAAAAAGGCAGAATTTCACTTGACCTTTCGGAAGGCAACGGCGTTTACGTTTCAAACGGCACATATCAGGAAATCACTTGGAAAAAGGGCGATTACTCGGATATGATGAAATTCTACGATGCTGACGGTAAAGAGATTTCACTTAATACCGGTAGAACATACATCGGTATCGTAGCTTCATCACAGGAAAGTGCTTGTACTATTTCTTAAAAGACCCAAATCACCCTATTTTCAAACTGAAAATAGGGTGATTTTATCTTCACAAGTAAACGTATAGGACTCTCCACCAACGCTACGTTACACTGCGCGTCGGTCCCCCTCTCTCCTTACGCAGAGAGGTTAGCTATCGCATAAAACCCAATATTTTCCCCAAATCAAGAAAAATAACCGGCATTAGTCCCGATAATTCTATATTTTGCATTAAAAAACAACCTCCGAAGAGGTTGTTTTTTTACCATTCAAATTCAGGTCTGGGGTTATCTACATATTGGGCGGCTTTAAGGAGAAACAACCTGACGGGTTCGATTTTTTTAACATAGAACATAAGTAAATCCGAAAATTCTTCAAAATCCCCTATATCCTCATCGGGAATGTAAAAAATCATCTCCCAATTCTTATGTTTTATATATTCCGCCGCAGGGTCGTCCGCAGAAAAACCACGGGGCATTGTCTTTAATTTATCCCCACCGAGGGTAAGACCGCTTTTGTCAAGTGCTTCGCAAAGTTCATCGTAATGAAGGGAAATATACTTTCTTATGTTATTCATTTTTGTAGTAGTTTCGCACCATAGACCCGTACCAAAACAAGAACTACCGGGGGTTAACATAAGGAAATAGCCTATGGGCAACCAGGATTTTCTATCGGCAGCGATATATGCCCTGAAAGCAGGGTTATACGGAGGTCCGTTTTTATGAAAACGCATATCACGGGCTATACGGTACATCCATTCTCTCGGCTCCATATACATTATTGACCTACCGATATCGGGTGCTTCTTCGCTGAGTTTAAACCTGAACATATCAAGAAAAGCGAGAAAATCCTTACGTGCAATTTCATATTCACCGTGATTATTATGAAACCAAGTTCGGTCATTATTGGCACGTAGTTTACCCGAATATTTTAAAACATTATCTAAATTCATCTGAGTACTTATTTGTATCACCTGTTCCGAAAATCATATAATTAAATTTATCACAGCAAATTTTAAAATGCAATATAATATTGACAAGAAACATACATTTAAAGTAAAATTAATATGTTGAAACATAAAACAAAGAGGTTATTTATATGGCAGTTTTTAAACCCTTTAAATCATTAAGACCTACCCCTGAGTATGCCTCAAAGGTTGCGGCTCTCCCCTACGACGTTATGAATAGCGAGGAAGCGAAAGTAATGGTTGAGGGTAACCCTTACTCATTTTTGCATATAGACAAAGCAGAAATAGATTTACCCGACGGCACTTATTTATACAGCGACGAGGTTTACGCTAAAGCGGCTGAAAACCTTAAAAGATACGAAACAGAGGGTATTTTAAAATCCGACGAAACACCCTGTTTTTACATTTACCGCCAGATTATGAACGGCAGAGAGCAAACGGGTCTCGTTGGTTGTGCAGACGTTGACGACTACATCAACAACCGCATTAAAAAGCACGAGCTTACCCGTGCGGATAAAGAAGCGGACAGAATACGTCACGTTGACACCTGCGATGCTAATACAGGCCCCATATTCCTTTGTTACAAGGGACAGAGTGAAATTGATGATATAATCAATGAATACAAAAACAGTACGCCCGTTTATGATTTTGTAACGGATGACGGTATTGCAAATACAGTCTGGGTTATAGACGATATAGCTATTTGCGAAAAACTCTCCGCGTTACTCTCCGAGGTTGGGGATTTCTATATTGCGGACGGTCATCACCGTTGCGCATCGGCGGTAAATGTTGCAAAAATGCGTCGTGAACAGAATCCCGACTACAACGGTACCGAGGAATTCAACTTCTTCCTTGCAGTTCTTTTCCCTGCTGAAAGCCTTGAAATTATGGATTACAACCGCGTTGTAAAGGATTTAAACGGTAACACAAAGGAAGAATTCATTGAAAAGATTTCCGATGCGTTCACAGTGGAAAAAGCACCCTGTGACGGTGCATACCACCCTGAAACCAAGCACACCTTCGGTTTGTATCTTGATAATGAGTGGTATAAGCTCACGGCAAAGACAGGTACATTCGACGAAAACAACCCCGTTGACCAGTTGGATGTTTCAATTTTACAAAAAAATCTTTTAACACCCATACTTAATATCGGTGACCCGAGAACGGATAAACGAATTGACTTTATAGGCGGTATACGTGGTTTAGGTGAACTTGAACGCAGAGTTTCGGAAGATATGGAACTTGCATTCTCAATGTACCCCACTACCCTTGACGACCTTATGGATATTGCGGATGCTAATATGATTATGCCACCCAAATCCACTTGGTTTGAGCCAAAACTTTTAAGCGGATTGTTTATTCACAAACTCAAATAAACACATTAAAAGACCTTGATTTTCGTTTTTGAAAATCAAGGTCTTTGTTAATAGTTATAATTATTTAATTATTGACTCTTCCCAGCTATCGTAGGGGTCGATGCCGAAGATTGTGGCAACTGTGGGTGCAACGTTAGCGAGACCAAAGCTACCGTCTTTTACCTCATAAGCATTTTTGCTGTAAATGATGAAGGGAACTTCGTTAAGGGAGTGTGCTGTTCGTGCAGCGATGTTGCCCTTTTTGTCTTTTTCGAGCATTTCGTCTGCGTTACCGTGGTCGGCAGTAATAAGAACGGTTACACCGCATTTATCCGCAACCTTAAGAACTCTTGCAAGACCAAGGTCAACAGCTTCAACTGCAGTAATTGTAGCGTCAAGGTTACCTGTGTGGCCAACCATATCGCCATTGGGATAGTTACAACGGATGAAGTCGTATTTACCGCTTTCCATAGCCTCGATAACCGCATCTGTAACCTCAGCGGATTTCATCCAGGGTCTTTCATCGAATGAAACCTTATCGGAGGGAATTTCCATATATGTTTCAAGCTCTTCTGAGAATTTGTCGCTCTTGTTACCGTTCCAGAAATATGTTACGTGACCGTATTTCTGAGTTTCGGAAACTGCAAACTGATTCATACCCTTTGAAACAAGAAGCTCGGAAAGTGTATCCTTAATTTCGGGAGGATTAACTAGGTAACGTTCGGGAAGTTTAAGGTCGCCGTCATACTGGAGCATACCCGCGTATACAACGTCGGGCTTTGCTCCTCTGTCAAAATATGTGAAATCATCATTGTCAAATGCCATACTAAGCTCAATTGCACGGTCACCGCGGAAGTTGAAAAGAACTACGCTGTCACCGTCATTGATTGTGCCAACGGGTTCGCCGTTTTCAGCAATAACAAAGGGAGGAAGATCCTGGTCGATAATACCGTCATTTTCTGCACGGTAGGTTTCAATAGCCTCAGTTGCAGTTGCAAACTGTCTGCCGATACCTTTAACGTGGGTATCCCAACCAACCTTAACCATATTCCAGTTAGCCTGATAACGGTCCATTGTAACAACCATACGACCGCCACCTGAAGCAATTTTACCGCAGAATGTATCGTCGTTAAGCTCCGCGAAAGCATTTTCCAACTGTTCAACGTAAACAAGACCCGATGTTGCGGGAACGTCACGACCATCGAGAAGAACGTGAGCACGTACGTTTTTAACGCCGTCTGCCTTTGCTTTCTTAACCATTTCAATAAGGTGTGAAATGTTTGAGTGAACGTTACCGTCGGAAAGAAGACCGATAAAATGAAGTGTTGAACTCTTTTCAACACAGTTACCTGCAACCTCTTTCCAAGCATCGGAAGCGTAGATTTTACCTGACTCAATAGACTCGTTAACGAGCTTTGCACCCTGTGAGTAAACCTGACCGCAACCAAGTGCGTTATGACCAACTTCACTGTTACCCATATCGTCATCAGAGGGAAGACCTACTGCTGCACCGTGGGCTTTAAGACGAACGTTGGGACATTCTTTAAGAAGTTTGTCAAGAACAGGTGTGTTTGCAAGTGTAACTGCGTCACCAAGACCTGTTTTTGAGTATCCAATACCGTCCATTACGACGAGAAGTACTTTTTCAGACATAATATAATTCTCCTTTTACAGAATTATAGGGCAGACGGAAGTCTGCCCGTAATTATTTTAATCAAACAGAAGCGGCTTTAACGATAACAGAGAAGTCCTCTGCCTTAAGTGAAGCACCGCCGATAAGACCGCCGTCAACGTCAACCTTGCTGAGAAGCTCAGCAGCATTCTTTGCGTTCATTGAACCGCCGTACTGAATTGTAACGCGACTTGCACATTTGGGGCAGTAGATTTCGCCGAGAACCTCGCGGATTGCGTGGTTAACTTCGTCTGCCTGTTCTGCAGTTGCGGTTTCGCCTGTACCGATAGCCCAAACGGGTTCGTAAGCGATGATGATTCTGTCGAGTTCTTCGTTAGAAACACCCTGAAGAGCAATCTTTGTCTGTGAACGAACAACTTCCATTGTAACGCCTTTTTTACGTTCGTCGAGAAGTTCGCCAACACAAAGAATTACTGTAAGACCGCTATCGAGAGCTGCACGAACACGTTTGTTAACTGTATCGTCAGTTTCACCGAAATACTGTCTTCTTTCAGAGTGACCGATAATTACATATTCAACACCGATAGCCTTGAGCATAGGTGCAGAAACTTCGCCTGTGAAAGCACCGCTTTCTGCCCAGTGGCAGTTCTCAGCACCGATTTTGATGTTAGAACCTGCGGCTGCTTCCTGAGCTGCAAAGATGTCGATATAAGGAACGCAGAGAACTACGTCACAATCTGCATCTGCAACGAGGGGTTTCATTTCGTTGATGATAGCCTTTGCTTCATCGGGAGTTTTGTTCATTTTCCAGTTACCAGCGATAACTGCTTTACGAAGTGATTTATCCATAAGTTTCACCTTTCTTTAGTTAGGAGTGAGGAGTTAGGAGTGAGGAGTTTCGGGGCACTGCGTGCCGATTATAATGCTTGATTAAGTTCAGCCATACTGAAGAAAAAACAGTAAAAGAACTACCCACCACCAAAAGCTTTGCTTTTGGTCCCCCTCCCTTTTTTGCGTTGCAAAAATGGGATGATAGGCTTCGCATTACCAAAACTTTTCACTCTACACAAACTATCTGAGATGTGATAAATAATAGTTTATGTGCAGTTGGCGTTTTATCTGCCCCGAAGGTGTATACAGATACTCCGAGTGAGAAACGCCTACACTCTACGCAAAATCTCTGTAGAGAGATAATTAATAGAGTGTGCGTAGTTGGTGAGTTAGCGACCCCGAAGCGTATAAGGATACGCGAGTTCGGGTCGGTAACTCGACAAATACGTGCGCTATATTATTTATCATTTACTGCTTCGATGCCGGGAAGTGCTTTACCCTCAAGGAACTCAAGAGATGCACCGCCACCGGTAGAGATGTGAGTCATCTTTGCACCGAAACCGAGTGTGTTAACTGCTGCAGCGGAGTCGCCACCACCGATGATTGTTGTAGCATCTGTTTCAGCAAGAGATTCAGCAACTGCGATAGTACCCTTTGCAAGAACGGGGTTTTCGAAAACGCCCATAGGTCCGTTCCATACAACTGTTTTAGCAGATTTAACTGCTTCAGCGTAAAGAGCAGCGGTCTTAGGACCGATATCAAGGCTCATCATATCTGCGGGAATCTTGTCAGCATCGCAAACCTGAACTTCGATTTCAGCATCAATGGGGTTGGGGAATTCCTTTGTAATTGTAACGTCAACGGGAAGAAGAATCTGAACGCCTTTTTCTTCTGCCTTAGCGAGCATATCTTTACAGTAATCAATCTTTGTTTCATCAAGAAGTGATGTACCTACGCTATAACCTTTTGCAGCAAGGAATGTGTAAGCCATACCGCCACCGATAATGAGAGTATCGGCTTTGTTAAGAAGGTTTTCGATAACGTTGAGCTTGTCAGCAACCTTTGCACCACCGAGGATGGTTACGAAGGGTCTCTGAGGATCTTCAACTGCGTTACCGAGGTATTTAAGCTCTTTACCCATAAGGTAACCAACAGCAGCTTCTTCAACAAATGAAGCAACGCCAACTGTTGAGCAGTGTGCTCTGTGAGCAGCACCGAAAGCGTCGTTTACGTAAATATCGCAAAGAGAAGCAAGTTCTTTTGAGAATGCTTCGCCATTCTTTGTTTCTTCGGGACGGAAACGTGTATTCTGAAGAAGAACTACATCGCCGTCTTTCATTTCTGCAACTGCCTTTTTAGCATTTTCGCCAACTACTACATCATCTGCTGCGAAAACAACTTCCTGACCGAGAACTTCAGTAAGTCTTTTTGCTACGGGAGCAAGAGATTCTTTTTCGTTGGGGCCGTTTTTAACTTTACCGAGGTGGGAGCAAAGGATAACCTGTGCACCGTCAGCAATAAGTTTTTTGATTGTGGGGAGTGCTGCTGTAATACGGTTTTCGTCAGTAATAACGCCGTCTTTAAGCGGAACGTTAAAGTCGCAACGAACGAGAACCTTTTTGCCTTTTGCGTTGATATCATCAACAGTTTTTTTGTTTAAAAGACCCATGATAATAACTCCTTTTGTTTGTTAATTTTTTACCGAATATATTTTATACTAACTGCCGTTTTTTTTCAAGTATATTTGCTATTTTTTGACATATCATTTTTAACATTCTTTTGACATCTGAAACACATATTTTTGTAAATTTAAGTTAAACCGACATTTTTTCGCGAATTTCTTTTAAAATTTTCTTTTCACGACGTGAAACCTGAACCTGTGACATACCCAATTCACGTGCAACCACCGATTGAGTTTTAGATTTATAGTAGCGAAGGTTTATTATTTTTTGGTCGTTTTCTGACAGTTGAGAAATGCACTGATTAAGGCAGATTTTTTCGGCTATACGTTCCTCTTCGCTTTCAATGGGAATATCAAACTGTTTCCCCGATTCATCCTCGGGTGCAGTCAGGGAAACCACGGGTTGAAAAACTAAAAGCAACTGACTTGTTTCACTTACACTTAAGTTAACAAACTCCGCTATTTCCGAAAGAGTCGGTTCACGACCGAGTTTTTCACAAAGAACACCCTTTTGTTGCCAGATTTCACGGGAACGTTCTTTCATACTACGGCTGACTTTTACAGTACCGCCATCACGAAAAATCCGCTTTATTTCGCCTAAAATGGCGGGTACGGCATAGGTAGAAAACACGAAACCGAGGGATTCATCAAAGCCGTCAATGGCTTTTAAAAGTCCCACACAACCCGCCTGAAACAAATCATCATAATCCACTCCCCTGTTTTTGAATTTACCGGCACAGGCGTGAACAAGACCAAGGTTATTTTCTACCATTTTTTCACGGGATGTCATATTAATTTACCCTTTATTTTTTTATCAATGGTAACGGTTGTCCCCACCCCAACCTTTGAACGCACAATAAGTTTATCGGAAAAACTTTCCATAACGGAAAAACCGAGACCTGAACGGTCACCGCCAAGGCTTGTATACAAAGGCTCCATAGCCTTTTCAATATCGGGAATACCGCAACCTTTATCGCGAATTTTTACACGAACAACCCCCTCCTCAAAAACGGTGCAGGTTATGTAAATTTTACCAATAGTATTACGGTATGCGTGGACAATACAGTTAGTAACCGCTTCGCTGACAACGGTTTTAATATCTCCCATTTCCTCGACGGTCATATCAAGCTGGGTTGCAAAGGCGGCAACCGCCATACGTGAAAAACTTTCGTTTACAGACCTGCTGTCAAAGGTCATTTTTAATTCGTTAATCTTTTTCATAAGTAAATTCTTCCTTTTTCTCTGTGATTTTATTTATAGTTGCAAGTTTTTCTATTCCTGACATTTTCATTATTCTGTAATCCCTCTCACTAAGGTTATCGACTCTCAATTTTTTGCCCTTAGAATTCGCAAGGCGGTAACGTCCCATTACAAGACCCACCCCCGAGCTATCCATAAAAGTAACCCCCGAAAAGTCAAGAACCAGTAAATCAAAAGTTTCATTCATTATAAGTGCATCATCAATTGAATTACGCAATTCAGGAGCTGTATGATGGTCTATTTCTCCCTTTAAATAAGCGTAGATAACATTCGCCTTGGTTTTTATTACGACAGGCATATTTTATCCTCCTTCGGCATATAATTGTTTTTTTATTAAGTGTACAACCCATTAAATAAAAAACTTGTCACAATAAGACGAAGAAAAATAAAAAACGCATATTCCAATGGTTAAACCATCAGAATATGCGTTGAAAACATTTAGTTGTATTAATAGTCTTTGGGTTTACCGCATTTGCTGCATACTTTAAACAATAAACCCTTATACTCACCACCGCAATAGTGACAAAGACCTTTTTGTCGATACTCCAACTTTTGCATTGCGTTGCGGTGCTTTTCTTCACGTTGTTTTTGTTCTTCTAATATTTTTCTTTCCTCTAACATCTCCTTTGAATGTGCTTTTTTTATTTTACTAAGATTTCTTTGTAAATAATTATTAATCTCTTCTCCGCCAAATGCAACTACTTTCTTATAATTCTTGTTTCTTTCAAAATCAACATCACATATATTAAAGCCTGTTGCATTATTCAGTTTCAAATCCACCATAAGTTTTATGAGATAAGACTGTGCATTTTCAGGGTCTATATCAAGTACTTTTTCGCAATAAGTATTTGCATTATCCCATTCCCCGTCTTCAAGGAACATAAATGCTCTTTTAATAAGTGAATCGGTTGTTACAGTTGCGGTCGTAGTTGTCGTATTATTAACAATTACAGCTTCCTGAACAATGGTTGACTCGTTTTTGGGCAAAAGTTTATCAATACCACGTATAAGGTCCTGAATTGCACCTACCTTACCCATATCCTGAGCCTGAAGTGCCTTAAATTCATCGGGCATATCGTAAGGGTCAATATCTTTGTAACAAGGTACAAGAACTTTAGATTTATCCTTTATCATAAGTTTCAAAAATCTTGACCACTCGTTTTTTACCCATACAGCCTGAAAATACTCGTACTTAGTGCCAAAAGAAAGCATTACTTTAGCACTATTTAAAGCAGCAAATATGTATGGCTCGTACTGTTGACCAATTTTATCCTCGAGAGATATTCTCGAGAAAAAGACTCTATACCCCTTATCAGTTAAAGCATCATAAACATCCTGTGCAATAACACTATCGATTGTTCTGTTTCCAATCTCGTCAGTTTCTTTATAACAAATGAAAATATCGTAGGGTTTTTCATTTTTACTGATACTGAGAATTTCGGACATAATACGGTCAATTTCACGGGCTTCGTCACGATAAAGTTTTTGGGCTACCACGTCGGCATATTCGAGTGCCAGATTGTAGTTTTCGTCCTTTGTAATTGAATCAAAAGCCGCTCTGTGACAGGTAGGAATTTTCTTAGCTGTTGCAGGGTCATCAACATACTCGATACCGTAATTACAAAGCACAAGACCCCAATATCCTTCTGCTTCTTCGGGAAACTCAGCAATTATATTTTCATAAATTGTAGCCGCCTTATCAAACTCACTATTGAGTCTTAGTCTATTAGCTCTGTTAAAAAGATTTAACTTCTTTTCGTTATCAAGTGCGGGTATTGTCTGCTTAGTTCCGCAATATTCACACTCACAAACATTGAGACCCTCTTGAACATCAAGATCTCCGCCACACATTTTACATTTAAAAACTGCCATAACTATTACTCCTGAAATTTTAAAATCCTAATAAAGTTTTTCTCTTCTCGCGAAGAGAACATTTATTAGTGAATTGGAAGCAAAAGCACGAACATAAACCGCGTAAACTATATGTTCATACTATTGTTGTTCACAAAGATTTTTGGGTTGCAAATACGACCAATTATTTTGGAAAATAAGTGCTGCCAAACACAGTTGGTGCACCCTTACGGATTTTCCCCTTAATATAGGAACCGTCTTTTTTGTACCATGTACCTTCTCCGTTCCACGGCGAACCTTCTTTGAATTCGCCTGTCCAAGTGCTTCCGTTTTTATGGGTAAATGTTCCTTGTCCATGTACTTTTCCGTTTGCTAAATCGCCATCATACTTGGTTCCATTTACAAAATGAAGCGTTCCTTTGCCATTCCAAGATGAATTATTTTTAAATTCACCAATCCACGTACCACCATCGCTATAGATGTATGTTCCCTGACCTTCTCTTATACCGTTTACAAATTGACCTTCATATCTGTCACCGTTCGGCCAGTATAATTTACCCTTGCCCGTACACACACTGTTAACGAACTCACCTATATACTTTTTACCATCAGCAAACCAATATGTACCCTGTCCGACACTCTTACCATCTACAAGCTTTCCTTCGTATTTTTCACCGTTTTTATAAAAAACTAGCCCTATACCTGTCCATTCTTTACCGTCTTTAAATTCACCAATCCAGGTGCTACCATCTTTTCTCGTAAGAGTTCCTTGCCCTTCTCTTTTACCGTAAACAATTTCACCTTCATATTTATCGCCGTTTTCGTAATAAGCTACACCTTTACCGTTCAGCCTTTTACCAACTATAAATTCGCCTGCCCAGATACTACCATCCTTGTAGGTATATGTTCCGTCTCCCTCGAATTCGTCATCTTCAAATTTGCCGTCATAGACATCACCATTTGCACAATATAATTCACCTTTGCCTTCACGCTTTGCATTTACAATATCACCGACATATTTACTGCCGTCTGTTAAATAAAAAGTACCTTTTCCTGTCCATTCCTTACCGTTTTTAAATTCACCGGTCCAGGAACTGCCGTCCGTATTGGTAATAGTTCCCTGTCCATCCTGTTTACCATACTTCCATTCACCTTCATACTTGCTGCCGTCAGACCACACACGAGTACCAAATCCGTTAGGCTGGTCTGCAATAGATTCACCAACGTAATAACCATCCTCGAAAGCTAACTCACGAGAATTGTTATTTGATTTTGAATTATAAGTTTTCTTTGTTGAGGTTTTATTGGCAACTAAAATCCTTTTTATACTGGTTTCGAGACTGTTAAAGAACATCATATCCGACATATCAAGAGCCTGCATATTACTGAATTCTTCAGGAATATCATAGGCATCCATATTCTTAAAGCAAGGAATAAGGTGCTTTGTTTTGTCCTCAGCCATCATTGAAAGATAACGGCTCCACTCGTTCTTAACCCAAACTGCATCGTAATACTCGTATTTAGTACCAATGGCAAGCATAACCTTTGCACTTGAAAGAGCTGAATATATGTAGGGCTCGTATTCAGTTCCGGCTACTTTGCGAAGAGAATTACGAGCATAGAAAACCTTGTAACCCATCTCGGTAAAAGCTGTATATATATCCTGTGCCATAGAACTGTCCTCGGTACGAGTACCTGTGATATCATCATTTTCTTTGTAGCAAATGAAAATATCATAAGGTTCCTCTGTGTTGGCAATTTCAAGAATTTTCTTCTGGATACCATCAATAACCTTAGCCTCTTCACGATAAAGCATTTTGGCACTGATATCTGCGTTCTCACAAGCCTGCTGAAAATCCTCGTCCTTCATAATGGAAGTAGGCAAGGTTCTATGACAAGTGGGAATCTTCTTGGCATCGGCAGGGTCATCAACGTATTCAATACCATATTTACAAAGCACAAGACCCCAATAAGCCTCGGCTTCGTCCGGAAATTCCGATACGATAGACTCATATATACCTGCAGCCTTATCAAATTCACTTTTGAAACGAAGATTATTTGCCCTGTTAAACAGTGCCAACTTCTTTTCATCATCAATTTTAGGAAGAGTCTGTTGTGAACCGCAATATATACAAGTCACAACAGTTTGATTTTCATTAATCTCAAGTGCTCCCCCGCACATTTTACATTTGAATACTGCCATATTTATTACTCCTAAAATTTTAAAATCCTATATATTCAATTGAAGCGATTCACATCATCAGAAAAGCTTCCAATTATCCACAGCACATCCGGATGAGTATTTATCTGTAGCAACAACAGTACCATTAGCCTTAATTCCGAATGCGAGATGACCTGCAGAAACTGCAATTATATTTTTCCAACCTGAAACATCACATTTCCGGGATTCGTTACTTCCTGTATAGACAACAGTACCATCATCTTTTAATCCAATAGTAAACTCCTCCCCTGCAGCAACAGCTATTATATTTGACCAACTATTTACATTGCACTGTCCATGTTTATTTTTACCTACAGCAACAACTGTACCGTCAACTTTCAGCCCTACCGTGTGTTTAAACCCGCCGGAAATTGCAATAATATCCGTCCAACTGGCTACATTACATTCACCAAAACCATTATCACCGGTTGCAGTAACTGTTCCATCAGATTTCAAACCAAGTGTATGCCACGAGCCAGCAGAAATTGACACTATGTCTTTCCACCCTGTAATATTACACTGACCATAAGAATTATGGCCTGTTGAAACAACAGTACCGTCAGAAGTTAAACCAACAGTATGATAATTTCCGGCGGAAACGCTTACAATATTCCTCCAACCGGAAACATTACACTGCCCGTCCCAATTGCGTCCGTTAGCTACAACAGTCCCATTAGTTTTTAAACCTACCAAATGGGAATAACCGATAGAAACACCTGCTATATCAGACCAACTAACTGTATTATACTTATCCTTTTTGCGAGTAACCCGGACAGTACCGTTAGCCATAACGCCAACAGTTATATCAATAAAATTATCAATCCGAGCTGCTAATAATACGTTTTTCTTCCTTTGCTTTAGTTCTTCGTTCTTTCTTCTCTCATCAAGTCGTTTTTCTTCGATTTTTCGAATGTTAATTTCATTCAAATATCCGATTATAGTGCTTTTTAATTTAACATCGGCATAACGTAAGATTTTTTGATAATTAGAACTTTCGTTAAAAAACTCGGGTTGGTTTTTCAAATCAGCCTGTTTTTTTACATGAAGTTCCACCATTAATTTACCAAGATAAGCCTGGGCATTCTCAGGGTCAATATCAAGTACCTTTTCACAGTATTCGTCGGCATTGTTCCAAGCCCCATCCTCAAGGAAAATAAAAATTCTTTTTAAAAGAGTATCAATTGTTGCCGTCTCACCGGTGTTGTTATTTTGCACAGGAGGTTCGGAGGTTTTAGATTTATTTTCCAAACACAAAACTCTTTTTACACTTGCCTCAAGACTGTTAAAGAACATCATATCCGCCATATCGAGAGCCTGCATATTACTGAATTCTTCGGGAATATCATAAGCATCCATATTCTTAAAGCAAGGTATAAGGTGCTTTGTTTTATCCTCAGCCATCATTGAAAGATAACGTGACCACTCATTTTTAACCCAAACAGCATCGTAATACTCGTATTTAGTACCAATAGCAAGCATAACCTTTGCACTGGAAAGAGCTGAATATATGTAGGGCTCGTACTCAGTACCCGCCACTTTACGGAGAGAATTACGGGCATAGAAAACCTTGTAACCCATCTCGGTAAAAGCTGTATATATGTCCTGTGCCATAGAACTGTCCTCGGTACGAGTACCTGTGATATCATCATTTTCTTTGTAGCAAATGAAAATATCATAAGGTTCCTCTGTGTTGGCAATTTCAAGAATTTTCTTCTGGATACCGTCAATAATCTTAGCTTCTTCACGATAGAAAACCCTTGAGGCAATATCGGAGTTCTCACAAGCCTGTTGAAAATCCTCATCCCTCATAATGGAAGTAGGCAAGGTTCTATGACAAGTGGGAACCTTTCTGGCCTCGGCAGGGTCATCTACGTATTCAATACCGTATTTGCAAAGAACCAAGCCCCAATATGCTTCTGCCTCGTTCGGAAATTCCGAAACAATAGACTCATATATACCTGCAGCCTTATCGAATTCACTTTTGAAACGAAGATTATTAGCCCTATTGAACAATGCAAGCTTCTTTTCATCATCAACCTTAGGGAAAGTTTGTTGCGAGCCGCAATAAGGGCAAATACCCACAGGTAAATTTTCATTAAGTTGTAGTGCTCCTCCACACATTTTACATTTAAAAACTGCCATAATTAACCCCTAAAATCAAAATGAAAATGAAATTATTAATAATCGCTTTCAATATATTTCGCCAAAACATAACCACTGTAAATATCGCCATTATAGAAGGCATCTACCGCCCAATAAGCACCCGTGGTATTGTCGGTAACACGAAGCTCGGTACCCTCGGGTATAACCATGATTTTTTTACTGTTACCGTCAGAGGTTTCCCTCAATACAAGCCCCGCGTGACTTGGGGTATTGTAACTGACGTAGCTATCAAAGGATGCACCGCTGAATGGTGAAACGTACCTTTGCATAACATAACCCGTATACTCAACACCGTCAACCACAACGGAAACTAAAATGTACTTCGTTTCGGTGGTTTCACCCGCTTCGTATAACCTTGTGACTGCCGTACCCTCGGGAAGAACCATTATTTTCACACTATCGTCCTCCGGGGTTTCCCTTAAATTAACCCCTGCGTGGGCGGGTGTATCGTAAGTTATGTAGAATGAATCAGTGCCGTAATATTCCTCGGGTGAAGTCACATAATCGCCATAAATCTCGGAAATTTCAGGTTCAGTAGTAATAACTTCCGTAGTCTCTATTGTAGTAACCTCGGTGGTGAGTTCATCGGTTTCAACTACCGCAACATCAGTTGTTTTCGGTGTTTCCGTTTTATTGAACATAAACAAACCCGCGACACCTACACCCAACACACCAAGAGCACCTAAAACAACAAGCCCGATTATCACAATAATACAAAGAATCAAAGCAATTACAAGGGCTATTATAGCACCCTTGGCTTTTGATTTTTTCTTTTTGGGTGGTTGAGAGTTTGGTTCAATTTTGTTGTCGTTAACTGTATTTTGATTGTTATTCAAATTATCCATCACATTCACGTTCCCCTTATTAAATCCGCGTAACAATAAGAAAATTTTATTTTGTTAACACAAATATACATTGTAATTATGTTCTTATTTATAATTCTTTTCAATTCGCATTTATGACAAATTTCGACAAGTTTTTTTGACAACAGAAAACCTCCGCATTTCTGCGGAGATTTTCAATTAATATTTATCTTTTATAGCAAGACCTTTGGTATTGTAATAACTTGTTGATGTACCATAATAAGCCTTAACTGTGTACTTATAAGTTACACCTTTTTTTGCACTCTTATCGAGGTAACTGATTTTTGAAGTGCCTTTAACTGTTGCTATCTTCTGCCAACCGCCGTTACCTGTTTTACGGTAAACGATGTAGCCGGTAGCACCTGTTACCTTACTCCATTTAAATGTAATACCTGATTTTGCACTCGAAACTCCCTTAAGCGAAGGTGTAAGAAGTCTTCTTACTGCCGAGCCGTTTGCATCGAATGATGAAAGGTACGAGCCGTAATATGCTCTAATAGTGTATTTGTATGTTACACCTGCTGTTGCTTTTTTATCTGTAAATGATGTACCCGTTGTCTTTCCGAGATTCTGCCAACCTCCGTTACCTGTTTTACGGTATACAATATACCCTGTTGCACCGGCAACTTTACCCCATTTAACTGTTACACCACTATTGGCGTTTGCGGTTGAGGAAATCTTAGGTGTTGAAAGGAAATAGGTTTTAAGACCCGTTGTATTATATCCACCGCTACCCGCTTCGTTAGTTGCCCTTACTGTATAAAGGTAGTAAGTGCCTGTTTTTGCAGTTTTATCAACATAAGAAGTAGTAGTTACTTTATCATTAAGTTTTGCCCAACCACTCCATTTTTTAGTTTTTGCATTATAGGTTTTACGGTAAACAATGTATTTATCCGCACCGCTTACCTTACCCCAAGTTACTTTAACACCACTTGCAGTGTTTGCCACACTTGAAAGTTTAGTGGTTGCGGGTTTTAGTTGAGGAATAACTACGGTTTCAATAGTTTCTTCGCAGAGAGTACATTCTTTGTGCTTTGAACCCGCGGTATTTACGGTTGCACTTTTGTCGATTATCCAATCAGAAGAATTGTGGTTATGAACAAGATATTTAATATCAGGAACTTCATCAATTGAAATAGTTTCCCATGAAAGGAATTTAACATCTGTTCCGTTATATTCGGCAGTAACCTTTATACATTTCACTATCTGTGCCGGATAATCATTATGCATTATATAATCGATACCCTCAACTGCATAAGAAGGTTTTTCATAATCCTGTTCAACAGTATAACCATATATCTCAAATCCACCGATACCATCGGTTTTGTATCCTTTGGTTACATAAGTAATACTGTCACCAAAACCACCTGCAAAAGGCATATCGTAAGTATTGGTTTCGGCATTATAAACAGGTTCATGCTTTGTATCATTTTTCAAGATATTTATATCGCTTATATCAAAATGTTTTAAGGCTTCGCTCTCAAAAACATCCGCAGGAATTGCAGCATAGGTATATGTGTATGAACCATATTCATTAACTACTTCTTTTTCACCCGCGTAATAAGTATAAAGGTCGATTTTATCGACGGTGTACCATTTAATGTGTTTAGGTGAAAATTCGTAAATATTATCTTCATTACTAAAAGCAACTGACCACCAGAGTTTAAATACCGCTTTATCAAAAATATCGGTATAATTCTTTCCGTTAGCGGGTATTGCTGCGATTTCTAAATCTTTACCGCAATAAATACATTCCTTGTATTTTTTACCGGGAGTGGTAGTTGTAGCATTAGTGCTTACTTTCCACTCGGATTTTGTATGAATACCCGTTGCAGGAAGTACCTTGTATCTGATATACCCGTGGTCACAAGTATACACGGCAATGCCATCGGAAATACAAGTTGGTTCAGATTGGTTGTACGCGTGATAATAATCGGGTTCGGGAGTATAGTAATGATAATCAGGTTGGGAAAGTTCATCGTTTCCGCTTCCAATTACTGTATAACCCCATTCTTTTTCGCTACCGGAATAAAATACATCGGTTAAAGAGGGACACTCGGAAAAAGCATTCATACCGATTTCCTGAAGATTAGCATTTATAACAACCCATTCAAGACCCTCGCAATGTAAAAACATACCGTCTGAAATCTCAATAACATTTTCGGGTATCTCGGCTACTTTAAGTTTTTCGGAATATGCAAAAGCATAGTTTCCAATAACATTAATATTTTTACCGCCTACAACCTGAACCAAAGAATCGCAGTTATGAAATGCGTGTCCTTCAATAGTAGTAAGCGAATCGGGTAAAATCACACTTTGTAACGAAAGACAGTCACTGAAAGCATAGTTTCCTATGGTTTCAAGGCTTGTTCCCATAACAAGATTATTTAAGGATTCGCAATACATAAATGCTGCGTAACCAATCTCTGTAACGTTGTTTCCTATAACTACACTTTCAAGAGCATCGCAGTTATGAAATGCAAAATCGCTTATTTTTTTCAAACCGTTTCCTGTATTGAGTGATACAAGTCCATCACAATCATAGAAAGCATATTCTTCAACCTCAGTCATACCGATTGGTAATTCAATAGTTGAAAGCGAAACACACTTTTGAAAAGCGTATTCTTCAATAACAGAAAGCTTATTATTAAAAACAACTTCGGATAATGATGAACAATAAGAAAATGCATACGGACCAATATTCGTAATACCTGAGCCGAACTCTATACGCTCAAGGTTCTCACAATTTTCGAAGCATTTCTGGGGTATTTTCTTTAAACCATTGCCGATAGTCACATCGGTAAGTCTGGTACATTTCCAAAAGGCTCTTTCGCCAATTTCCGTTACGCTATCAGGAATAGCAATGGTTCTGAGCCCTGTACAATTTGAAAAAGCATAACTACCGACTGTTTCAATATTCAACCCCAAATTAATACTTGTAATTCTGTTGCAATCTTCAAACGCATCGTTACCAATAGCCGTAACAATATTACCGCCCAAGGTAGTTGGTAATGTAACACTTCCGCTTATAGAAGTATCGCAATCAGTTATTGTTGCTTCTCCACCTGAAACTGTGTATGTATAGTAGCCCGATGTATAAGCCGCGTTTGCGTTCACAAGCATTGCACCGTTAGCCACGCAACCAACAACAATAATCATTGCTAAAATCATTGATATAACTTTTTTCATAGCAAACCCTCCTGTTTTTGACAAATATACTCCGAGTGGGCGAAAAAATGACTTCTGCGTCAAAGTTGATAATCATTAAATAATTTTCAAATTTGGATGCAGAAGGCTTTTTCTTTGCCCCGATGGTGTATATAGATACTCCGAGTGGGCAAAAAAATGACTTCTGCGCCAAAGCTGAGAATTATTTCGTCATTTTTTCTTGTTTTACCTTATGGTCTATTACGTGACGGGAAGCGAGTTCCTTTTTTATATCGTCAACGGAAATACCCATTTCTATCATAAGGACAAGCACATGGTACATAAGGTCGGAAATTTCGTAAATTGTTTCCGCTTTATCATTTGCCTTACCCGCTATAATAACCTCGGTGCTTTCCTCGCCGACTTTTTTAAGTATTTTATCAATACCCTTTTCAAAAAGATAGGTTGTATACGAGCCCTCTTTGGGGTTTGTTTTTCTGCCTTCAAGCATTTCAACAAGACCATCAACTGAGAACGCAGGGGCTATTTCGTCATTTTCCATAACGGTATTGAAGAAGCAACTATTCTCGCCTGTGTGACAAGCGGGACCGTCTTTTCTTACCCTCACAGTAAGAGCATCCATATCACAGTCAGCGGTAATGCTTACAATATGCTGATAATTTCCGCTTGTTTCACCCTTGAGCCAGAGTTCCTGTCTTGAACGACTCCAGAAGCAAGTGAGTTTTTTCTCCAAAGAGATTTTAAGGCTTTCTTCGTTCATATATGCAAGGGTTAAAACCTCGCCGCTTTCGTCATCAACAACAATGGCGGGTATAAGACCCTTATCGTCAAATTTAAGTTTACTGATATCAAACATAATTATAACCTCACAGTAATGTTATTCTCGCTAAGTGTTTTCTTAAGGTCATCAATGGTAACCTCACCGTAATGGAAAATGGATGCAGCAAGACCCGCACTGACACCGGGTACAGTATTAAATAAATCTACAAAATCCTGTTTGCCACCTGCACCACCCGATGCAATTACAGGTACATTTACAATATCGCAAACGGCTTTAAGCATTTCAATATCAAAGCCTTTTTTAACACCATCCGTATCAATGGAGTTAACAACAATTTCACCTGCACCGTTTTGAACGCCTTGTTTTATCCATTGGAGTGCATCCATACCCGTATTCTCTCTACCGCCTTTTGCGAAGACACAGAATTTACCGTCCACCCTTTTAACGTCAACGGAAAGAACAACACATTGGTCGCCATATTTTGACGCCGCCTGAGGAATTAACGATGGGTTTCGGATAGCACCCGAGTTTACGCTTACTTTATCCGCACCACATTTTAAAACACGGTCAAAATCATCGAGGGTATTTATACCCCCACCCACAGTAAGGGGAATAAAAACTTTTGATGCGGTTTCTGTAAGGATGTCGGTAAAAAGTTTTCGTCCGTCGGATGATGCGGTAATATCATAAAACACAAGTTCATCCGCACCGTGGGAGCTATAATACTGCGCAAGTTGAACGGGTGAAGAAATCTCGTTAAGATTCTCGAAATTTGTACCTTTAACAACTGTGCCGTTACGCACATCAAGGCAAGGGATAATTCTTTTGGTTATCATTTCGTAACCTCCAATGCCTCATTAATTTTAATAGCCCCTGTATAATAGGCTTTTCCGATAATTGCACCAAATAAATTCATTTCGTTAAGGGCTTTAACATCATCCAAAGATGAAACACCACCCGATGCAATTATATTAACAGAAAACTTTTCCGAAAGCTCTTTATAAAGCTCACGGTTTGTACCCTGCATTGCACCGTCTTTTGAAATATCCGTACAAATAACAGTTGAAACGCCTATTTTCTCAAGCATTTCAAAAAACTCGAATGTGCTGTATTCGGATTTCTCAACCCAACCTTTAATTGCAACCTTACCGTCTTTTATATCCGCACCAACGGCAATTTTATCACCATAAGTATCAACGGCTTTTTGCAAAAATTCACGGTCAGTAACCGCCGCAGTGCCGAGAATTACCCTTCTGACACCTGCATCAAGATAGGCTTTAACAGTATCCATTGAACGGATACCGCCACCAACCTCAACATTAAGATTTGTGTTCTCAACAAAACTTTTTATAATTTCAATATTTGGTGTGCCACCGTCACGGGCACCCTCAAGGTCAACAGTGTGAAGTTCAGTTGCACCACTGTTTTCAAAATCTTTTGCTATTTCAAGAGGGTTTTCTGAATAAACGGTTACCGCATTGTAATCGCCCTTTAAAAGGCGTACCGCTTTACCCTCATATAAATCTATTGCTGGAAAAATTTTCATTTTAATCTCCGATTTCACAAAATGCTTTTAGTATTTTAAGGCCTGTTTCACCGCTTTTTTCGGGGTGGAACTGACAACCGAAAATATTGCCTTTACCCACTGCCGCTGTAACAGGAATACCGTATTCCGCAGTTGCAACTACTGATTCGTCGCAGTCCGTAGCGAAGTAGGAATGAACAAAATAAACGCAATCACCATCTTCAATATATTTAAAAAGAGGGCAATTTTTATCTAATGAAAGTGCATTCCAACCCATATGGGGAATATTTAACTCCGCGGGAATTTTCCCCTCAAGAGGAATAACATTGCCCTTAATGAAGCCAAGTCCGTTGTGTTCGCCGTACTCGTAGCCTTTATCAAAAAGTAATTGCATACCAAGACAGATACCTAAAAAGGGCTTACCGCTTTGGGCTTGTTCTTTTATAACGTCCACAAGTCCCGTTGCCCTTAATTTCTCAGCGGCGTCACCGAAAGCACCAACACCGGGAAGTATTATCTTGTCCGCATTTTTTATAATATCCGCATCTTTTGTAACAACCGCTTCAACGCCTATTTTCTTAAGAGAACACTGCAGAGAAAACAGGTTACCAACGCCATAATCAATTATTGCAAGCATTATAAAACTCCTTTGGTTGAAGGTATTTCGTCCTTTGCCTTTTCATCAATAGCAACAGCCTTTTTGAGTGTTCTACCCAAGGATTTGAAAGTACCCTCTATTATATGATGACTATTTATACCGTCAAGACGACGCACGTGGAGTGTTATACCCGCATTAAAAGCAAAGGCTATAACAAACTCCCTTAAAAGCTCAGTATCAAAGTCCCCTACCATTGGTGCCGGAATTTTCATTCTGTAACGAAGATAGGGTCTGCCCGAAATATCAACGGCAGTAAGTATGAGCGCTTCGTCCATAGGAAGAATTGTACTTCCGTAACGGCAAATGCCCCTTTTATCACCCAAAGCCTCTTTAAAAGCCTGACCAAGGGCAATACCTATATCCTCGGTTGTATGGTGACCGTCAACTTCAATATCACCGTCGCATTTAACTACAAGGTCAAATCTTCCGTGTTTACCGAAAAGATTTAACATATGGTCAAGAAAACCGATGCCCGTACTGATTTCGCAATCGCCCTTACCATCAAGGTTAAGTTTCACATAAACATCTGTTTCCGCTGTTTTTCTTGAAATTTCAGCAATACGCATTTAGTTTTCCTCCAGAATTTCTTTTACTTTATCAATAAAAATCTGCATTTCTTCAGGTGTACCGATAGTAATACGATTAAAATTCTTAATACGCTCCGTTGTGAAATGGCGGATAAGTACGCCTTTATCTTTAATTTTCAGATATAATTCGCCACCGTCAATATCCTCGGAAGATGCGAAAATGAAATTAGCTTTTGAGGGCAAAACGAAAAACCCGAGTTTTTCTAACTCCTCTTTCACAAAAGCTCTCGTTTCCATTATTATCTTACAATTGGAATCGTAATAATCTTGTGAATCAATTGTAGCAGCACCCGCCGCAAGAGTAAGGCGGTTTATATTGTACGGATTGGTGGAATATCTTAATTTATGTAAATCACCGATTATTTCTTCGTTACCGATGGCAAAGCCCAAACGTGCACCCGCCATTGAACGGGATTTTGAAAAGGTCTGTACAACAAGTAAATTCTCGTATTTATCCACGAGTTTCACGGCACTTTCGGCACCGAAATCCACGTAAGCCTCGTCAATAACCACAACATTATGAGGATTGCTTTTAACGATTTTTTCCACATCAGAAAGACTCAACGCAAGTCCCGTGGGTGCATTGGGATTAGCAATAAACACGCAACCGTCCACACCGCAAAATTTTTCGGCATCAATTGAGAAATCCTCTTCGAGAGGTATAACCGTATAATCAGAGTTGTGAAGATTTGCAAAAACACTATAAAAACCGTAGGTAATATCCGCAAAATATGATTTTCTGCCGTTGGCACAATACGCCATAAAAGCGAAGTTCAGAATATCATCAGAGCCATTGGCGAGAAAAACATTTTTACTCTCAACCCCGTAATAATCTGCAAGTTTTTTTGTAAGAATCTTACCGTCAGGGTCGGGGTAAAGCCTTAAAAGTTCCGTTTCCCCTACATTCACCGCATCAAGAGTCGCTTTTGATGGCGAATAGGGAGATTCATTTGTATTAAGTTTAATATATTTTTTATCCTGAGGTTGTTCCCCCGGTACATAAGCCGCAAGGGAACTGTAACGCTCATCAAGGTATTTGCTCATTTATTATTTCTCCGTTTCGGTTCTGATACTTACACTCTTACCGTGAGCCTGAAGTCCCTCTTCGTTAGCAAAGCGGACAACTTTATCTGCAACGGAGCAAAGTGCCTCCCTGCTGAAATAAGAAAACTGAGTTTTCTTAACAAAATCATCAACGGAAAGAGGGCTTGAAAACCGTGCCGTTCCGCTTGTGGGAAGTGTGTGATTAGGACCGGCAAAATAGTCTCCTAAAGCCTCGGGGCAATTTTTACCGAGGAAAACCGAACCTGCATTTTTAACGTAACCTAAATATTCAAAGGGATTATCAACACAAATTTCAAGGTGTTCGGGAGCAAGAATATTTGAAACATCCATTGCTTCAACAAGGTTATCCGTTACGATAATTTTACCGTTTGTATCAATTGAGCAACGTGCAATTTCCTCACGGGGTAAGAGAGGAATTTGCTTCTCAAGTTCCGCACTTACGCTTTCGGCAAAAGCCATACTGTCGGTAATAAGAACTGCAGTAGCCATTTTATCGTGTTCTGCCTGTGAAAGCAAATCCGCCGCAATGTGTGCGGGATTATTGGTAGAATCCGCAACAACAAGAATTTCGCTGGGTCCGGCTATCATATCAATATCGACCATACCGAAAACCTGTTTCTTAGCCTCTGCAACAAAGGCGTTACCGGGTCCTACGATTTTATCAACCTTGGGTACACTTTCGGTACCGTAAGCGAGAGCTGCAACCGCCTGAGCACCACCGATTTTAAACACTCTGTCAACTCCCGCAATCTTAGCCGCCGCAAGTATTACGGATTTAACCTTACCCTCTTTAGCAGGGGTAACCATTACAATTTCACTACATCCCGCAATTTTTGCAGGAACACAGTTCATAAGGACGGATGAGGGATACGATGCAGTACCGCCGGGTACATAAAGACCAACCTTTTCAATGGGAATTACCTTCTGACCGATAATAACCCCCTCTTTGTCATTAATAACAAAGCTGTTTCTCACCTGTTTAGAGTGGAAGGCGGTTATATTTTCTTTTGCTTCACGAAGGATATTTAAAAGTTCATCATCAACCTCTTTAATCGCTTCGTCCATTTCTTCAGCGGTAACTTCAATAACATCATCCTTGGCACCGTCGAATTTTTTACAATACTCAACAAGTGCCTTGTCACCATTTTCTTTAACATTTTTTATAATATCCTGAACGATACCCTCAACATCAATTGTCTGTTCGCTTCGTTCAAGAATTTCATCAATGGAAATTTCCTTACGGTCGTATATTTTTATCACTGTTTTTCCCTCACAATCGTAGAAAGAGCCTCTTTCAAAACATCAATTTTATCGGATTTAAATTTATAGGAGGCTTTGTTTGAAATAAGTCTTGCACTGATATTAACTATGGTTTCCTTAGGTTCAAGACCGTTTTCAAGAAGTGTTGCACCCGTTTCAACTATATCAACAATAACGTCTGAAAGACCTAAAATAGGTGCAATTTCGATAGAGCCGTTAAGTTTGATAATATCAATATCACGGCATTTATCCGCATAGTAATTTTTAGCAATATTTTCAAATTTTGTGGCAACTCGCAATGTATTTGTGCCATTGTCGGTAAATTCTTTTTTACCCGCAACACACATACGGCATTTGCCCATATTCATATCGAGAAGCTCGTAAACATCGGGCGAATACTCAAGAAGAATATCTTTACCTGCAACGCCGATATCCGCCGCACCTCGCTCAACATATATGGCAACATCCGAGGGTTTAACCCAGAAATATCTTATTTTCTTTTCGGTGTTTTCGAATATAAGTCGACGGTTTTTTTCGTGAATCTGAGGACATTCGAATCCTGCCTGTTCAAACATTGCATATACCTTTTCACCGAGTCTGCCCTTGGGTAAGGCGATATTAAGATATTGGTCATCGTCGCTATTCTCTGCTTCTTCAGGTGACTGAAGTATTCTGTCAACTTCATCAAGGTAAACCGCAAAACCGATAGCCCCCGCCTTTTTGTTAACACGCTCCATAAGTCGGTCATATCTACCACCCGAAAGGACACCCGTAGGTACACCGTGAATAAAGCCTTTGAAAACAATACCGTTATAATAGCTCATATCGTTAACAACGGAGCAGTCGATATTAATATTATCCTGATAGCCTTTATCGGTTAACTTATTACAAACCTCGCAAAGCTCGTTGTAAGCATTCTGCATTTCGGCGTTAACTACCGCATCACCGATTTTCTTAAGAGCTGTCTCGGGTTTGCCGTAAGCGTTAAGAAGGTCTATAAGTTTATTACTGAGAGCCTGACCCACGCCGTATTGCTCACACAAAGCGAGGATAACACCGATATTTTTCTCGGCAACCGCAGAGAGAAGCTCAGTCTTGTTACTCTCGGACAAATCCATAGCAGTAAAAAGACCGCTGAGAATACCCATATGGGAAATATCGAGAACGTAATTTTCGCTTATAGCATAAAGGCTACGGGCAGCAAGGGTAATAACCTCGCAAACATCGACAGTACCGATATCACCCATACACTCAATACCGGTCTGCATTATTTCGCTGAAGCCACCCGCTTTTTTAGTAACACGATAAACATTTTCGTTATAATAAACCTTTTGAACACCTTTGGCTGTGTCGTCAAGATTTTTTATAATGGAAAAGGTTACGTCGGGCTTAAGAGCAAGAAGCCTACCGTCGGAATCGGTAAAGGTAATACAATTACCGCTAACGAGGAAATCCTTATTACTTCCGTAAAGGTCATATTCCTCAAACTTGCTCATTTTAAAGGGTTTATAACCATACTTCGCATAAAGAGAACGAAGTTGGAATATTATTTTTTCAGAATTGCTTAAAATAGATAAATCTATGCTCATTTGTTTTCGTCACTTTCGTTTTTGAGTCTGTCTATAACTTTCTTGTAACCGCCCGTACCATAGGAAAGGCATTTATTTACCCTACCGATAGTAGCGGAACTTGCACCCGTTTCCGCAGTAATAACAGAAAAGGTCTTTCCCTCCTGAAGTTTCTTAGCTACACTAAGGCGTTGGGAAAGAGATATTATTTCATTAATTGTAAAAAGGTCCTCAAAAAACTCCTGACACTCCTCTTTATTTTCGAGGCTTAAAATCGCATCATAAAGTTCATCAACATAACTGTTTTTAAAAGGTGTCATAGCATCCACGCAACAAAAAATAGTTGCTCCTTTCATAATACTTGCCATTTAAAAAATCGTGTTCATATAGTAGCACGTTAAAGTGCTAAAGTCAACAGTTATTTCAAGAAAAAACGTTTTATTTTTCTATATTATCAAAGAATAGCGGAAAGAGAACTACCCTTTATACCCATCGGGTGCGATATACCTACGGTGCGATATATCTGTCGATGCGATATGTACTTCGTACGCGATATGTTTCGCTTTGCGAAACGCGAATATAACGACACGAAGTGCCCCTTTAATTACGAATTACGCATTAAGCATTACGAATTTTAAATTTTCCCTCTTGAAAAACTCCAAACAATTATATATAATACTACTTGCGTATAATAATTGCTGGAATAGCTCAGTTGGTAGAGCAGCTCATTCGTAATGAGCAGGTCGCGTGTTCGAGTCACGTTTCCAGCTCCAAAAAATAAAGGACTTCTTCGGAAGTCCTTTGTTTTTTGTGTTTGTGTCCGTAGGACACAACTTCGTTTTGTAACCTTGGTTGCAAACTTCATTTCAAGTCCTCTTGAACTTCATTACACGAACACAAACAATGAAGTTATCTCGTGATAAACGAAGTGCCTTGCAATGAAGTACTGCGTAATGAAGTTGTGCTTCGCACAAACGATTCACATCCCTACATTCCCTGTAAATTAAATATACAGCAAATAAACATCCACCCGCCAAGCGGGTGGTTTTTCATATGCGGGCATAGCCCTATGTTCTTCGCGTATGCGTAAACGCATAAGTACGGTCTGCCAGTTGCGTAAGATTGTTACTTGCTACCCGTAAA
>SVOQ01000027.1 GCA_015066345.1 Oscillospiraceae bacterium | reverse complement strand
CAATCTCACGCTTGGAGCTTTTATTTACAGAATAAAATAATGTTAAGTCCTCTTGCGGTGCCCAAAATTGTTTGCTCGTTGTTCACTTCGCACAATTTTGACCGCTACGCCAACTCACACTCCCTGCCCCGTCCACAGGACGCGGTCGTGTTCCTTGCCCCCTCCCTTTTTTGCCGAAGGCAAAAATGGGATGATAGGACCTCCCACCACCTGACGGTGGTCCCCCCTCCTCCTTACGCAGGAGGGCGAAGCCTCGCATTACAGCAACTTAATCTATAATCGGCGTAGCCCCGAAACTCCTCACTCCTCACTAAAAAACCGCCTGACCTTTCGGTCAAGCGGTTTTTTCTATCAGCTTGTTAAGATTTTCATTGAGCCGTTTTCAACGGATGTGAACTTACAATATTCAACCATATCGTACTGGTCACCGCAAGCCTCATTTTTTGAAAAAGCGTTTTTCATATCTGTAATACCAAGTATTTCCATAATAAGTTCAACGTCCTCGCGGCTTGTAGAACAAGAAACTCCCATACCAGCTGTACCGGAGGCAGTAATAAACATTGCACTGGGTTTAATATACATATTCAATTACATAACCTCCCCTACAGGTAAAAATGTGAAAATACTTCTGATTATTTCCATAATCATTGCAATAAGCTGTTCGATAAATGAACCGCCGGTTGTTGTATTGTCGCCGGTTGTGTCATTGCCGTCGTCGGGTGTTGTTGTATCATCCTCAACAACATCTGTAACAACACCGTTAATAACCTCAGCCTCCTGAACAGGAGCCACCATAGCAGCCGCAGCGTACTCAAGAGCCTCCTCGCCAACCATAGAGGTTGCCGTTACGTCACCCGTGGTTTTTATATTATTAACTGCAAGAATACCCGAACCGCTGTTCTGAATTGTGATTGTAGCATTTTTTTCGTCATTAACATCTATATGATCCGTTATATCATAATACATTTCGGTTGCACTGTTAATATTGAAACTTCTTGCTTTATCCCCTGAACCGATTTTAACTGTTGCAGTACCTGTTACAGCACGAAGGCCCAACATAACTCTTGATGTATCAGAAACGTTACCAAGCATAAGCACAAGTGCGTCGTTTGCACCCGACTTAAGGTAAAGCTCGTTCTGAGGACCTACATTCTGGTAGTTTGTAAATGAAAGTGATTCGCCTTCTGTTAAGGAACCAACCACGTAAGCCAGGGTATCAATGGCATCAATTGTTGTTGTACCCGAACTAATATGGTTGTCTTTAAGAGCATCGATTACGTTGATATATGTTGCATTCTTTTCGGTCGCAATATAATCATCATTAGCATGTTTCATAGGATGGTAAATACGGAATCCGTCAAGGTAGCAATCAAGTGATGTTACAGTTGAGCCGTCCCTTGCTCTGCGGACGTTACCCTTAGAACCTGTACCACCGTTAAGAACGGAGTTATCGTCGAACCAAACCATTTCAAGGTCTGCGTTACCAAGGTCAATGCCAAGGTCCTTAATCATATCCTTAGCTGCAGCTTCATCCACAGGAGCTGCTGTTGTAGCGCTGAGCTTACCATTTTCAAGGTTTGAACCTGTAACGCTCTTCTTATTAAGTGCGCCTGCATTTGAAAGGTATGCTGCAGTTGCTTCAACAGTATATGTACCGTGGTTGCCTCTGAAGTTAACAATGGGTGTCTGACAAATAAGGCTGTTTACTGTGTCATCATCATAATAGGTATCAATAACGTATGCCATGGGTTTCTCAAGGTCGCCACCGCTGATTTTAACAATCATAATACCTGTTGTCTTACCGCAGGCGGAGATAAGGTCGATACCTTCACCAACGAAGTCGAAGGTCTTTGTAGTACTGCGTTTTGCAGTTGAGGAAACGGTTGCTTTATCAGCACTACCGTAGGAGTGACCGTTCGTGCTGTCAGCATAAACATCGTCGTAGCCGTAAACATCAGTTTTTTCGTTAGTGAGTGACTGGTAGGCGGTTTTTGTAGTACCGTCCTTTACCCAGTTAACCGCACCTGCGGCACCGTCGTTCATATAGTTTTCTTCGTAAAGAACGTTTGAAGCGGGAACAACCTCGATTTCGAACCAGTCGTAGGTACCGTCGCCACGCTGGATAAGACAGTAGCCTGAGTCCGCATAGTTTGTGGGAGTTGAATAGTAAATCAAGTCCTGACTGTTATTGGTAATCTGAACAAGACCGTTTTCAGACATTGTCTTGTAAGAAATGTTGCCATTTGCATCACGCTGAGCCTTAAGCTCGGCACTAACGGATCTTAAGGTACCGTTAACATCAGAGTCATACATAGCAACACCGTAGTCAAGAACGTAGGTGTATTTAGGAATACTGAAGTTTGCATTGGGGAAGCCCTTGAAAGCATTTTTCGCCGAAAGCGCTGTTGTATTCTGGTAAATACCGGTCCAGCTGTCATCACTGATAGCCGCGTTTGCAAGGTTAAGCTCCTCACCTGTGTTCACATCGGTTGCACGAGGAAGCACACCGCTGATACGGATAATAAGCTTTTTACCGCCGTCGTGGTTTTTTGAAATATAGTAGTTCTTATAGTCAAAGCCCGTAACATCAAGGTATTTATAATACTTATTACCATTCGCATCAGTTTCTATACCCGGTACACCGGAGATGTTTAAGGATGTCGCATCAGTTTCATTTTTAAAGGAAATTCTGCCGAGACCATCGTAATAACCGTCTGCAACCAGATATTGAACCTTCGCCTTACCAACACCATCATCAGCAGGAGCATAGAAGTTTTCGCTCAAGGTCTGACGAAGAACTGAGTTTGTACTGAGCTGTGCAAGAGCATGACGGCTGTTAGCAGTAATGTTAACAAACAAATCCTTTGCGAGGGAGTTAAGGTTAAAGCTTGTTGTGGGAACAATCATGGAGTAAACAACCTCATTGGGGTTTCTGTCACCAAGATTGGTCAAACTCTTAGCTTCAATATATTCAGAAGAAAGGGCATCAATGTAGGTGGTCATATCAGACCAGTCACCGGAAGAGTCACCCATCTGAACGGTGAAGCTGTAAGCACCGCTTTGTTTTGCATTGTATGCCTGTGTAATAGCTTCGTTAGCAACAGTTCCCTTATTCCCATCATTTTTACCCTGACCGGGAATACCGTCGGTAACCATTATGATACAAGCACTTCTGTCACCATCGGCAAGATAACCACCTGAATAGTTTGCAACAATATTATTAGCCATTTCATAACCATGGTTTGAATAAGTATCAGGGTCTGTACCTTCAGGAGATTCAATGCCATCGATTACCGAATATTTTAATTTGTTACGGCTTGATGTATTGGTTACATCAAAGAATGCTGATGTGTAGTTTGCTGCGGAAATTGAACCGCTTCCGTTATACTGCACATAACTACCGTCGTTTTTATACATACCGGTGTTAAAGTAATTTTCACCCGCTGTAGAACCATACTGAACAACAGCAACGCGGTGCTTTAAGCCGGTTGTGTTTGACTCTGTGGCAATTGTATCAATAAGTGCTTCAACACTGGCTTTCATTACATCAAGACGGGTAAGGTCATGATTTTTGGAATAATGAACACCGCGCCAAACTACTTCATTTCTTCTCGTACTGTTACTATTACTACTAGTGTTGGCTGAACGATTAACATCGTTTGCTACATTAGACTTCAATTGTTCAAATGTTATACCATCATAAATTGTTCCGTTTTCACAAAGAACCCAACACAATCCGGCATCATCTTTGTAATAAACCCAATAGGACTGTTTGCAACCTGTAAGACTACGAGAGGTAGTTCTGACAGCTGCATAAAGCTGTCTGTAAACACCGTCTCCTGTTCTGTAAAAAATATTGCCGGTAGTATACTCGTAACCATGAATTTTAGCACTACTAGGTTTCGATGTGTCGTCTTCATTTGTCACGGATCCAATAGAAAGCTCATTCGTAGAACTCCATCTCTTCCAACCGGTCATACCTGTGTCATAGTTAGTTTCCATTGATGCAGAAGCGTCAAGAACAAGAATGAAGTCAGTAGGTCTCTGCTTATCAAGAAGCTTATAGTGAGTAGAGTTTGTTGCGTAGGTTTCAAGGTCGATAGTATATGTACCATCGGGCTGAAGCTCAACTTTTGAGTTAGTATACACCTTACTGTTTTCTGTTTCGGTATTGGGGTCAAGCTTACGTCTGTAAATTTCGAACTGACCATAGCCGAATTCGGAGTCAAGTATGCGCTGGCTTATAACGTTACCGCCTATATTCAAAGCGTCGGCATGAATTGTACCGGCTGTTTCGGTATGGGATACATTATTATCTGTATAATATTTATTGATAGTGTCCGTATAACGTGTGAAGCCGTCGTTAACCCACAAGTATCTGCTGTCTGAAACAATAAGGTACCATTTGCCCTCAGGAGCATTTTGCTCAAGCTGAATTGACATACTGGACTCATTCTTGGTCATATATGCCTTAACGCCGTTAATATAGAGGTCCTTGTAGTTTGCGTAGTAAGGCGAAACGCTCTGAATTGTATATTTAAGGCTTCCCTCAGCACCATTGAACTTCCAACGGATGTTTTCAACGTCATCCTTTTCGGGATTGTTAAGGTAAAGCTTGCCGCCATCCATAGAGTATTCGGTAATGGGATGACCGATAATACCGATGGAGTAACCGTTGGCATTTTCTGACATAGTGTTGTCGTTCTTTGCCAGCTTATTACCGTTCTGACCGCCGAATGCATCAAGAGCGTATAAAATTTCTTTCTGCGTTACGGGATCCTTCTGAGCAGATCTGTAAACGATAATGTATTCATCAGTATTAAGAAGTGAGTTGCTTGTGTTGGCAAAAACGTCGCCGTGTTCAACTCTTTCATAATAAATTGATTTTTCGTTTGCGGTTTCACGAAGCTCGCCCATAATAGCGTACTGGTCAATTTTCCAGATAACGTCAATGGGTTCTTTACAATAACTGTCTGAATCTTTACCGTTATAAGTCCAAGCGGCAGATTCGGCAAACATATAAAGGTAGCCTTCCATAACGCAAAGGGCTTCACCCATAAACAGCATCTGGTTTCTTTCAGCTTCAGAGTTGTTTTTGTAGCTACCGCCAAACTTTGTCATTTTTGTGTCATCAACATAATGGCAGTTTCTTGTTTTGCCGTTAATGTTGAGCTGAATTGTACCCTGTGAGTTAAGGTCAATTTCACCAACAACAAGCTGTCTTACGTGGTTACCGCTGTCGTTACGGCTCCAGGAACGGCTGATGTAAATTCTGCCGTTATCAACCATAGCGTACTGAACCATATTAAGGTCGTTATCCAATGCAACACAGTAAGTGGGGTCACCAACAGTACCTGCATGGTTGCCTCGGTAGCCAAGGCGTGTATCGTTATCGAGGTCAAGAAGATGGTCGCTTGCTTCTGTAATAGCTACGTCAGTGAAAGCAAACTGTCTGCTTTCACCTACCTGAATAGCATCCTGGTCAAAACGAATTGTGTATGTACCGGTATATGTTCCGTTAGTGCTCTGGGTTGTAGGCCACAAAGAGTCAGTACCGTCAGGTCTGAGACCGGCAGTAAACTTAAGTGAACAATGCCATCTGCCATCACCTAAATCAGTAACCTTAAGGTCTTTTGCAAGCTTAACGTCCATATGTCCGCCGCCGTTGGGTGCAAACATATAGAAGTCACTCTGTGAGGGATGAACGTTAGTGATGTACTGAATTATGTACTGCTTACCCTCGGTGAGATTAAATGAACCAAAATTAGCAGTATATTCACCAACAGCTGCTGAAGTGGGCGCAGTAATAGTACCTACAACATCAACAAAGTCACCGCTCTTGTAAGCCTTCCATGTGAGATTAGAACCATTTGCAGAGCCTGTACCTGAGGAAGCAGTTACTTCAAGAAGGTTTGTGTATTTACCGTTAAGGTAAGCCCATTCTTCCTCTGAAGAGTCACCAACAAGTCTGTAACCCAAAAGCATACTGTTATAGCTTGAGTTTGCAGGTTGAGCATAGTCATAAGAACTACTATCAAAATAGAAGTTACCTGTCCAGAGCACACCTTCATCGTAACAACAATACGAAGTATATGCATTATTCATTTCACCTGCACAGTTAATACTACCTTTAAGCTTGATTGATTTAACTGTACCGGGTTCAACATCCATTTCGCTAAGAGGAACATAACTGATTTTACTTCCTGTGTCAGCATAGTAGAAGTTATATTGGGATGCTGCAATACCGCCACCATGAGAGGTGTTAACTGAACCGTCCTCGTTCAACACGTTGAAAAGCGCAACAAACTCAGTTGATTTACCGTCAAGAGCGTAAATAACAGAATTCCTACCCGCACCGCTGGCATCATAAGCAGAAATAAGAATCCAATCCTTTGCTTTCCAGTATGTCATACCCTGAGGGGTATAATCATCACTTGAAGAAAGTCCGGGAATAATGAATTCTGTGGGTTCACTTTTACCCTGACCACCAAAGAATCTGTTAGCATATTCTGCGTATTTTGTTGCATAATCAGATACAACACGGGTCTGGGTAATACCACCAAGAGTTACTGCAGCGTTCGCGTCCACTTTCACCATAGGCATAGCTATGCTGAAGGTGGTTACAAACATAATAGCTGCAAGCACTAATGAAACAACCCTTTTAGAAGTTTTCATCTTTTTTACCTCCATTTTTGATTATAGATTAAAAGATAATATATATAAAATTTATAAACCGAAATTAAAGTAACGCGAAGCCTTACCTCTCTTGTGAAGAGAGGGGGACCGACACATAGCATAAGCGGAGTGTTGGTGGAGAGTTATAGTGCCACAAGGCACGTATAATAAAATCCTTTACCTTATTACAAAAACCTATCATAATCCGGAGCAGGTTTTATCCCCTTTTCCAACAATTCGCAAACATTACCTATTATGTATCGAACCGTTTCAATATCTTTATTCACTTCGCTGTTTTCAAACCTTAAAATGTAAAACCCAAGTTTTTCAAGATATTCAGTTCGTTTACCATCGTATTCTATATTTTCCTCATAAAAATGTTGATAACCGTCTATTTCAATTATCAATTTTAACTTAGGACAATAAAAATCTACAATGTAATTCCCGATTATCCTTTGACGGTGAAATTTGGGCTCACGACCTTTTAAAATCTGATACCAGACTTTCTTTTCTTCATAGGTCATATTTTTCCGCATTTCCGTTGCGTATTTCTTTAACTCAGGGTTTATTGGTAATGGTTTTCTTTTATCCGTTTTTCTCACCCATTATATCAGTAAGGCAAGTTTACTGTTATTTGAATCTGACGATTCAACGACGCTCGGGGTCTCGCGTCGAGAATCCTCCACCGTCGCAAGCGACGGTCCCCCTCCTTTCGAAAGGAGGTTCGAGTTAGCAGTAAATTATTTGCTGTCTTTTAAAAAGGCTTGGCATAGTTGATTATACGCCTTTGCTTTTTCGCAAACGTAGGTCGGTACACCGTCGTATTTGCCGGTTTCGGCGAATGTTACTGCGGCGCATACATCACAGGTTTTACGCAAGTTGCAGTTTTTACATTCGGCAGGAAGTATTATATTTCCTCGCTCGGTGCGGATATATTGCCACGCGGCGTTGAAATCCTTAATTTCCACCGATGGAGTTACCATCATTCCGCAGGGAGTCATTTTACCGTCCCAGGTTACCCAGAAAACAGTTGACCCTGCCCTACAGTTGATTTTTTCGCCGGTTTTGTCAACGCAAATCTCACCGAATTCCTCGGGGGATTCGCCCACTTTCGTGAGATTCAGATACTTTTTCATATCCTCATCACCAAGGTGATGCCGTTGCCAATCGAAGTGTGCCTGTGCCGCACTTTGGGCTGTAAGCCTCACCGCTTCACCCTCGCAGGATGCCCTGAGTGGCGGGAACATATAGCTGACAGGTTGAATGTGTAAATCCAGAGTCTTGGCTATATCATACGCCTTGAGCATATCATCCTTATTATAAGGGTTAATCGAATAATTCAGTTTTATATTAACGCCGGCTTCCTTAAGAGCCTTTATAGCGTAAATAACTTTTTTAAAAGCGGTCCTATCACCGCAAAGGTTGCCGTAGGTTTCCTCCGACGTACCGTAAAGGGTGATATTAAGTCTCTGTGGCGGATTCTCCGCAAAGAACTTGACCTTTTTATCATCAATGAGTGTTCCGTTGGTATTAACCGACACCAGAAAACCCATTTTGCGACATTCGAGGTAAATCTCCTCAAAGTCGCTTCTTAAAAGGGGCTCACCGCCTGTTAAAAGCAACAGCAGCATACCCTCTTTGCGAGCTTCCCTCGCTAAATCCAGCCACCATTGGGTACTCTTTTCGCGTTCTATTGCTTCGCAGGAGTTGGGACTGCGATGTATATAACACATTTTGCAATTAAGAGTACACCTTGGGGTTAACTCGAATGTTCCCGAAATGGGTGTTCCCCTCTCGGTACCCTTTGCAAAAAGATGTTTGATGAAAAAATCGTAATCAATCATATTAGTTAGGAATTAGGAGTGAGGAGTGAGGAGTTTCGGGGCTAACGCCGATTATAAAGGTTGTTATAATGCGAAGCCTATCATCCCTGTTTCGGCTTTGCCGAAATAGGGAGGGGGACCGCGTAGCGGTGGTGGGTAGTTCCGGTTGCGGTTATTCTTCAGCCGGTTAGAACACCGGGACCGCGTAGCGGTGGTGGGTAGTTCTCTTACTGTTTTTCTTCATTAAAAGTAACATTAACACCCAACTCCTTACCTCTCTCAACGCAAGTGTAATAAATTGTTGTTTCTGTGTTTTTTAAATCTTTGTTTATATCACTATTGTAAAAACGCAATAACTTATAGCCATCATTTTGCAAATACGACTCTCGACGTTTTTCATAGTCGGTATTTTCTTCAAGATAATGCTGTACACCATCTATTTCAATGACAATTTTTAATTTAGGGCAATAAAAGTCAACAATGTAACTTCCTATTATTTTTTGCCGTGTAAATCGTGGTCTGATTTTTTTGAGATATAAGTGCCACAGCTTGTTTTCTTCTTCAGTAGGTTCTTTACGCATATTTCTTGCTCTGTCGACTAAAGTGTGGGTTATATCCGGATTTTTGTTTTTCATATTCTTCTCTCTTAGTGATGGATAGAGGTAAGAGAACTACCCACCACCGCTAACGCGGTCCCCCTCCCTTTTTTGCTGAAGCAAAAATGGGATGATAGGCTTCGCTTTTCTATAAATTCATCCCCAACCCATTCGCAAGGCATTTTACTGCCTTTTCGTCGGGAGTGCATTGGAGATGGTAAACGGGAACTGTTGAAAGAAGTTCTATAAGAGTGTCAACACATTGCTGTGTTTCACCGGGAGCAACAAAGTCAAGATAAATATTACCCATAAGACTCTGTATTGCCTGAATGCCCGTAACACGGCTTATTTTATTCTCGGGAGCCTGACTCAAAAGAACTATTGCTTTAAGGGGTACGGATTTATTTTTACAGATACCGCTTGTTCCGCAAAAAGGAAGACCGTGAGCATAAACGCCATTGCGGTCCACGGACACACCCGCCTTATCGCCATTAATGACCTCGGCGCCCATATACTTACGCCAGAGTTCCGCTTGAGTGCTTTTACCGACACCGCACTGAGCGGTAAATAATATTGCCTCGCCATCCACTAAAATATATGACGCGTGAAACAAAAGTATTTTGAAGGGTAAAAACAACTGGCTTAGTGATACGGAGTTCCACATATAGCGAAAGTCGGACATACAACCGTAGCTTCGGTTTGTAAAATAAACCTCACTATGTGATGTGTCGGTAATTTTGTAATGAGAAAGAGCGCCCTCAGCCGTACCCATCGGGGTATGACGAAAAACATTCTCCCCCTCACACGATACCAACGCACCTACGGGAGTTTCTTTGAAATTAACGGGCATCGGCGGAAGTTTATCCGACACGTGATAGGTAATTTTGATATCAGAATTGCCCTCAGAAACCGCGAAAATATTGAAGTTTTCGTGTTCGGTTATGGGTAACTCGGATTCGATTGAAATCCCTTTACCGCAGATGGTGTAATTCCTTTTCATTAGATACCTACCCACTATCCCATTATTAAGAATATATTACTCCTTTTTTTAAAAAAAGTCAACGAAATCAATACAAAAATCATAAAAAACAAGTGATATTTTTTTGTAAAATTGTGTCAAAAAAATTTGATACCACAATTTGTTGTGTATTGAATTTTCAGATTAGTGTGTTATACTATGACTATGAAAAGATTTTTCGGAGTGTGTGAGAAAATGAATAATAAAAAATATATTTTAAAACCCGGCTATGTTTTGCGAGAGATTGCCGGTGAACATCTTGCCATACCCGTAACCGCAGAAAACTCAACTGATATAGTTGTTTTAAACCCCGTTAGTGCTATTCTGTGGACGGAGCTTGAAACAGGTAAAACACTCGACGAGCTTACGGATAAAATCTGCGAGAATTTCGATATAAACCGCGATGAAGCAAAAGCGGATATTACCGAATTTATAGACTCACTTGTTGAAAAGGGTGTAGTTGAATAATTCAAAAAAGTCTGTTTATTTCACTGAAGATAAACCGTAAGAGAACTACCCACCACCGCTAACGCGGTCCCCCTCCCTATTCCGGCAAAGCCGAAACAGGGATGATAAATTTTGCATCAAAAAATCCCCCGAAACCAAACGGTTTCGGGGGATTATTTTTTGCTGTTTTTATTCTTTTCTTGCTTCGATTTCGGCTACCATCTGTGCCTGACGTTTTTCTGTAATTGTGTAGAAAAACATAGGAACTGCACAAGCAAACATACTGATTACACCCGAAAGAACGAGCATATTCCAGAGTGTGTCTTTACCTGCCTGTGAAATGAAGCCTGTTTCAGCATTAATCTGAGCGGCAGAGAAGGAAATAACACCGATAAATGCACCAACTGCCATACCGATTTTGTTAATAAGTGTCTGCATAGCGAAGCAGATACCTTCGCCACGTTCACCTGTTTTCCACTCGAGGTAGTCAACGGTATCACCAATCATAGCGTAGGTGATAATGTTGTTAACGCCCTGGGGAATACCAAGAAGAACAAGGGCAATAGCGGCAACAATAAGTTTCCAGGGTTTGTCATAACCTACAAAGTACATAACCGCCATTACTACGCCACCGAAAAGGTGAACCATAATGTAAGCCCATTTCTTTGTAAATTTCTTTGACATCCAGGGAACGAGAACTGAAGCAACAAGACCGCCGGGAACAACGAGAAGGGTTATAAGGCTATACATACCTTCGTTCTGAAGAACGTATTTTGCGAAGTAAAGACCGCCTGTATATGTATAAACCATTCTCGCACCACCGAGAATACCGGAAAGAACGATAAGAAGAAGCTCTTTGTTTCTGAAAAGGAGCTTAAGGTTGTGTCCAAGGCTGGGAGGATTGTCGTTTGCTGTGAAACGCTCTTTAGTATGCTTGAAGCCGTAGAAGAACATGGGAACAGCCGCTACAACAAGTACAACCGCAGCTATGAAATATGTCCATTTAAGGGTATCTGCGTTTGTTTCTTCCATACCCTTGATAACTGTACCGATAAAGTTCTTTGCGTTTTCAGCATCAACGCCTTTATCCGCCATAATCCGAGCAATATCAGCATCTGTATATTTGTATTTTGCAGTTACATTATCAGTAATAATGGGAAGGAAAACTGTAACGATACCTGCACCCAATGTGCAAAGAAGACGGGTAACTGTAAGCAAATTACCACGAACAACTGTGTCGTTTGTCATACAGGTAGAAAGTCCCCAATAAGGAACGTCGGCAACTGTGTAAACAACGCTCCAGAGAACGTAAACGATTGCAATAACTATGAAGGACCATGTTGCCTTTGCCCGGAAAACAGGAAGGAAACAAGCAATTGTCATAACCGCAATGGGAATAGCCATCCATTTAAGGTAGGGACGGCATTTACCCCATTTTGTACGTGTTCTATCAACAATTGAACCCATAATGGGGTCGTTGAAAGCATCGAAAATACGAGTACCTAACATAAGGTAAGCAACTGCCATAGCACCGGTTATTTTACCGATTGTAACACCATCAGCACCGAAAAGAAGCGCGTCTGTAAGGAAGATTGTAAGGTATGAACCGATAATGGTGCAGACAAAGTTCTGACCAAAACCTGCAATACCGTAAGCAAGGGCTTCCTTAGGTTGCAAACCATCTCCACCGGGAGTGGTACCGTATAATTTGTGCAACAAATTATTGAGTTTCATTTCTCTATCTCCTTTATTCTATAACCTCAACGGTTTTCATTACTATGGGTTCTACGGGTGTTGAACGTTCACCACCGAAACTCATTCTACGGTCAATTTTAAGGAAATCATCCACTGTTTCCATACCCTCAATTACCTTACCAAAAGCGGCATACTGTCCGTCAAGGAAAGTACAATCGCCATAGCAGATAAAGAACTGACTGCTTGCTGAGTTGGGGTTCTGAGAACGAGCCATTGAAATAACACCGCGTGTATGTGAAAGGGTGTTCATAACACCATTCATAGCGAATTCGCCTTTGATATTTTCGTCGCTACCGCCCATACCGGTACCCATGGGGTCACCGCCCTGAGCCATAAAATCCTCAATAACTCTATGGAATGTAAGACCATTATAGAAGCCTTTATTTACAAGCTTTAAAAAGTTTTCGCAGGTAATTGGTGCCTGCTCGGGGCAAAGTTCAATTGTGAATGTGCCGCCGTTTTCCATTGTAACTTTAACTTTTGCCATTATTTTACACCGTAACCCTATTCATAATATAATTTTCAGTTGTATTTGCCGTTGTGGCTGTTTTCATTGTGAGTTCTGAATCCTCCTGAGGAGCCGCCATAATCTCACTGACATATGTGTAACTGTAATCAGCCTCAAGCACGTCCCCTGTTAAAACGTCAACTTTAAGAACTACTTTACCGTTCTTGAACTGAACTTTGTTAACTGTTGAACCGTCGCTTTCGTCAAAAGCGGGAATGTTAAAGACCTTACCGTAAGGAAGTGCCTGTCTTTTTGAAAATCCGCTTGAGCCTGTGGGATATTCGTCACCGATATATGTAATTTCAGGTAATGTTATAGTGCAAACAATGTCACTACCAACTATCTGACAGGTAGCACCGCTAATATCGTTAACTGTAAGTTTACTTGACCAACCAAGGTTATTTACCGGGAAATACGAATAGTGGCTATTGGAACGGGACGCAACTGTTTTAGTTGTAGTCTGGGGCAAATAAGCCTCTGCCGCCTCTTTTTTCATTTCATTAAGCTGGGCTTTCATCTCGTCGTTGAGAGCTATGTTATAGGGAAATGTGTTCATAACCTTAATAATTTTATCAACGTATTGGTCGAACTCAAGGTTTGTAACGTTCATATCCGCAATAGGCGCGTTAGTTGTTGTAATTTTAATATACGGGCACTGCATTGTTGCGGTTTTCTCGAAACCGGGACGTACAGTTTTAACGCTATTGATTTTTTCATTGAAGAGTTCAAGGGTTTCCGCCTCATTTAAAACGGGAACAATACCCGAAACCATCCTGAGTGCCTGTTGAGCATCGGTAACTGAAACATAGCCGTCAAAATCCAGGTCATATTTTTCGTCGTTGGAATTGGCGGATATACCCGCCGCCGCTCTGAGGAATTCAGCCGCGTCGGATGTTGAATACGCACCGTCGCCGTCTGCGTCAATACGTTGGATTTTCAACATACTCTTTTCGGCACCGGTAAGGGTTGCAGTCTCATCCGCTGCGGATGCACTCACCGCAAAAATACCCAACATAATACTCAATACGAGAATTATTGATAATGTCTTTTTCAATATTGTCACCTTTCCTTTACTATTCTTATTTAAAGTTGAATGCGGCTTTTAAGAACATCAATGTCTGTTGAACAATCTGTTCGTCACTCTCCGGAGCCTGCTGACCGGTGTAGATAAAGAATCGTTCCTGATAATAGGGGCATACTGCTGAAAACTGTAACATCATCAATATACTGTCAAGCAGAAATGCGAAAAACGCGGGATTTATATCCTTACGAACATCCCCCGTTTCCTGAGCCACGCTTATGGCTCGGGTGTAAATAGAAGCGGAAACCGCCTCGATACGTTGGGAAAGCTCGTTTAAAAACTCCGTATTACCGCCCGTTGTCAGTGAGCAATAAATTTTTATAATTTCCGGATGTTTTCGTGAATAAACCAACAACTCACGTATAATCTTTTCGGCTTTGAGAAGTATATCATCTTCGGATGATGACATTTCCAACAAGAAATTTTCCAGGGAAGATAACCCTTCCTGAACCACTGCCGCAAACAGTGCCTCTTTGTTTTCGAAATACTTATAAACCGCACCAACGCTTATACCTGATTTTTTAGCAATCTGCTGAATAGAGGTATTTTCAAAACCATTGTCGGCAAACTCAGTCCTCGCAACACTAAGAATTCTGTTTTGTTTTTCAATCGGCAATTTTTCGAACGCAGCCTTATAAAGCTGACTATTGGAATCTGTCATTATACACCTCTTGAACATAATTCTCCATAATCACTATATATCATAACACTTCCGCCCGAAAAAAGCAACAAAAACCCCTTCCAAAAATAGCAGAACATTTTTGGTAAGTGTTTATAAATTTTATTCCATTTGATTTTTCACGTCAACATTTGTGACAATTATTTATAATTTGTTTACTTTATATACATCTTTTCGACATTTATATTTATTAAATTGTTATTGAAATCCCTTTTACAATATTATATAATGTATGAGTATAACTGTATTTTGTCACAGGAGGTTTTTTAATGAACAAAACTCGTTTTACAACAAAAGTTCTGCTTTCGCTTCTTGTTGTTATGGTTGTTTTAGGTTCGGTGACCATTGTCGCTAACGCGGTCGATGCCTTCAAAAACTATAACCTCGCTTACGGTGAAATAGTACCCACCGACGAAAAACTCGAAGCACAGAAATTCACCTATTCTCTTTACGGGGATTCGGATGAACTTTACTTTATGCGAATAAGCAAGGGCAAACCAAACTCTTTCTTTGCCGTTGAAATATATTCGGACAAAAACTATCAGAATCAGATAAGAAGTTACTCTAAAAATTACGACTCCAAACCCGGCAACACCGCCCTTAAGGTTTCATGGGAATTCAAAGCAATACCCAGCGGCACTTATTACGGAAGGTGCTACACCTTTATTGAGGTTGATGGTGAAAAGTCAATTGACACTTCATCACTTAAAACTTTTGTTATAAATGTGGACCGTATCAGTAAAAAGACCGTTGAACTCAAGTCAATTGTAAACTCCGTTTCAGGACCTAAAATCACCTGGACACCTTTCTCAACGGCTACTAAATACTATGTTTATAGACGTGCATCCGACGAAAAGTCATGGACCCGTATTGCTACCCTCGGTGCTAACTCCAAAACACACACCGACAAAACTGCAAAAAGCGGTAAAACCTATACCTACACCGTAAAATGTGCGGAAGGTAAATTCGTAAGTCTTTATGACAAAACGGGTCTTACTATCAAATATCTTGCTACACCCGATATTTCCGTTAACGGCACAGGTGCTGCAGGTAATGCAAAAATCTCCTGGAAGGCTGTTGGCGGTGCGCAAGGTTACTACGTATACCGTAAAGGTGGCTCTCTGAGTGATTACGAATGGGTGCGTATAGCTAACATCAAAAACGGCAAGACCACCTCTTACGTGGACAAAACCGCTACAAGTACCGACTGGAAATACACCTACACCGTAAAGGCTTACAGCGGAAAATATGTCAGTGCACATAACGCCGACGGTATTGATTTCGATTACATTCCCGCACCAACCCTTACAAAGGCTACCCCCGTTGTAGGCGGTGTTCAGATCCAATGGAAATGCACTAATACAAACGTAATAAAATATTATGTTTACCGTAAAAACGGTACTACCTGGGAGCGTATCGGTACTACAACCGAAAAATCATTTATCTATACAACCGCCGTTTCAGGAAAAACCTACACCTACACTGTTAAAGCCCTCTCGGATACAAATGCAGGTGCTTTCGACAGTAAAGGTATTACCGCAAAGTATCTTGAAACTCCGAAGCTTGAACCCCTTACCTTTGATTCAAGTTACCGCTCAAAGGTACAGTGGAGCAAAGTTCCCGGTGCCACAGGTTACAGAATATACCGTAAAATAAACGACGCTGAAAAGTGGACTCATATTGCTACCGTTAAAAGCGGAAGCACCGTAAAATATAACGATGCTTGTAAAAAAGCAAGTGGATATTCCTACACTTACACAGTCCGTGCTTTTGATGCCAAAGGTGTTTTAAGCAGTTACTACCCCGAAGGTACAACGGGTATCTGCCTTGCAAAACCCAACTTCACTTCACAACAGATTATTACCGAGGACGGTTCACTTTGCATTGAAACTTCTTGGAACGCAGTAAACGGTGCTACAAAATACAATGTTTACAGACGACTTCCCGGTGGCTCCTGGACAACATTATCTAAGGGTATAACAGAAACCTCTTACCTTGACTATACCGTTGAATGCGGAGTTACCTACGAATACGCAGTACGTTCATTTAATGACCTTGGTGATTGCAGCACATACAATGTTAAATCCGCAATTGCGGTTATTATCCCCGTTCTTGACTCCGTAACCGTTACGGATGAAGGTTGCGTTCTTACTTGGGAAGCAATTGAAAGCGCCGAACTCTATACAATTTACCGCAGAGCAAAAGATTCCGATACTTGGGAAATTATCGGCACATCAGAAACTAACGGCTTCACCGATATTTCCGAAGAAAGTAAAACAGAACCTTTCTGCTACACAATTTCGGCTACATTTGACGGAACTGAAAGCCAATATTACAACGGCTTACCCAACTTCATCGAAATAAACATTACTGCAGAGTATGTTGCAAAAACCGACCAAGCTCCCGCTCACATCAATGTTGATTTTGAATGTCCCGATGCTACGGCAGTTTTAGTTTACAAAACCGCAAACGAGGAAGAGCCCGTCTTGCTTGATGCTGTTACAGGTGCATTTACAGACAACGGTATCGAAGAAGGCAACACCTACACATATACGGTTGTCGCCGTAGGCGAAGGTAAGGTTTCAAACTCCGAATCAGCAAGTGCAAGATTCCCCCATCCGCCCCTTTCAGATGTTGTTATCTCTCAGTATGACAGTAATTACAACGACAACCAACCCTATGCTCAAATAACCTGGGACAGTGTTGAATTTGCGGACGAGTATGTAATTTTAAGAAAATATCAGGCAGAAACAGAATGGACAGAAATTGCTACTGTTTCTACTCAGGAAGGCGTACTTTCCTACACCTACACCGACACAGACATTTTAACTGATGTTTATTATAATTACGCAATTAAAGCTGTTTCAAAAGATCCCGAAAGAGGCACTTCAACCTCCGAATCTGTTGAAATTTATATCCCCGCTCCCTTAGATTCAGTTACAGGTCTTAAAATCGAGAATCCCGAAAAACAGGACGACGGTACAATTAAAGTACGTATTTCCTGGGAGCCCACCGATTTCGCATCATCCTATACCCTTTATCGTAAAACGGCAGATACTGATTGGGAATTACTTTATGTAAACGATACGGTTTTAGAGTACTTTGATTACATTGAAGTTAACACCGAGTATACCTACCGCGTTGAGGCAAGTGCCCCCGACAGAGACCCCGTTTCAAACGAAGAAACATTCATTTATGTTGATGAAACTCAGGAACCCGACGAACCCGTAATTCCTGAGGATACTCACGAAAACTGCTTGACACCGGTAAATTCAGAGTTTTATCCTCTTGCAGATAACACTCTGATTATCACAAACGTTTTAGAATGCGAAGATTTTTCAAATATTGCTATCATCAACGACTCATACACCATTCAGAGCAACAGAGAGGGTGCTTTCTACGGCACCGGCACTGTAATAAATGTTCTTAAAGATGACGAAGTTGTAAAAACTTATATTCTTGTTGTAAAAACAGATGTCAACGGTGACGGCGTTTGCGACGTTTTAGACTATCAGGAAATTGAAAACTTTAACGGTGGTCTTACAGGCTTTAGTGATTACAATATGATTGCCGCAGATTTAAATAACGACGGTACTATTGATGACCTTGATGCTGAATTATTTGCCGAACTTTTAAACAACGATTAATTCCTAATAAACAATACGCCCGATTAGGCTTGACCTAATCGGGCGTATCTCTTTATTTAATCTTCATTTTCTTCTTTTACTTTTTTAATTACATCATCGGGAACTGCTTCGCCGTGTTTAACTAAGAGTATCAGAAGTATTGAAAGAGCGAACATTACAGGGCTATATACGAAAAGTGATAAGTAAGAGCCTGTAAACATACGAACAATACCGTAAACGATGGGCGATGCAATCTGTGCGGAGAATGTAGCGGTGTAATAATAGCCTGTGAATGTACCAACTTTATTAACACCACCGATTTCAAGAACGAGAGGTAATGTATTAACGGTAATAAGCATATTTGCGAAACCGCCGAATACAAGTGCTACCCAGATAACAGCCATACTGCCTGTTATTACATAGAGTAAGAACACTGTCATAAATACGATAAGACCAATAAGGATAGTCTTTTTTCTACCCAATTTCTTACCCATTTTACCTGCGGGAATGGCGGCAATAGCGGAACAAACAGCAAATAATGTTGTCATAAATGTTGCTTCGCCGGTTGTTTTACCGAGAACTTCCGCAGCAAAAAGAGCAAAGAATGTTGTAATTGCATTTGTACCGCAGAAAAGGAAGAATAAGCCACCGAGCATACAAACAAGGCTCTTTCTTTCGCCTTTTGAAAGCTTTTCTTTCTTTGCAGCAGCTTTTTCTGCCTTTTTGGCTTCTTTTTCTGCTTTTGCCTTAGCCTTTGCATCTAATAACTGATTCCTATCGGCAACCTCTTCAAGTTTGCTTGAGGGTTCTTTAACCAAGAAACGGATAACAAGCATACCGAGAATCATAACAACCGCACCAACAAGGAAAACATAAGGGAAGGTTGTTGACTGTTCGTTTTCTGCTGTAATCTCAACACTTGCAACCAAACCATAAATAGCAGCTACAACACCACCTGCTGCCATACCGATAACGGAGCCTACGCCGCCCATAAGGTTAATAATAGCGTTACCCTCACTTCTCAGATGGGGAGGAGTAAGAGCGGGCATAAGAGCAACCGCAGGAGCTCTCCACAAGGACATTGAGAACACAAAAAGAATAATGCAAACCATTGTTGCGGGAAGGGAATTGGTTAAAGCAACCACGGGAATAATTGCAAACAATAACGCAGAAACGGGTGCACCGAATACAACGAAGGGTCTGCGTTTACCGAGTTTTGAACGGCAACGGTCGGAAAGCTTACCGAATGTGGGCTGGAAAATAACACCGAAAATATTATCGAATGTCATAATAACACCGATAAATAAGGGAACGAGTGTAATTCCCCCTGTGGCAGTACCTACATCCTGTCCCTGTGTCTTTGCAAATTCAGCAAGAACGGGGAAAAGTTCATTTAATTTTTCACTAAGACCTGTAATCCATACAGATTCAGTAAGTAATCTGTTAAGGATTTTTGTAATATAGGGATCATAAATTGCCCAAGCAATTGATGATGCAAGAAAAGCGAAACCTGTCAAAATAGTATGTCCTACATGAAGTTTGCCGTTTTTCTCGCAGAAAAGGGTTTCTTTTGTCATAAGACACTCTCCTTTACCTTATAAAAGGCATATTTTACAAAATGTATTCTAACACACAAAAGTTAAAAATCCAATAAAATAAAGAGCCGTAAATTATTTTTGGTATTTTCCATAAATAATTTGGCTCTTTTTTGGTTATTAATTCGATTTTTTATGATTTATTGTTTACTTCTGTAACTTTCGGCTTCCCAATTAACTATAAAATCAGTTAAATCCGCACTCATGGGCTTTGCTCCTCCGAAAGAATCCGCGTAAACTGCGATTTTCATTGCGTCGTTAAACAATGCAACTGCGGTTTCACTACCCTTCTGTGAATAATCCACACCAAAAAGACCGCATTCTTTAACGAAAATAATTTTAGGAAGAAAACCGTTTTTTGCTTTATATTCTTCAACCAAAGATTTAATCCCGCCCAAATCATCAGCATATACGGGATAAGGTTTACAGTAAACAACCTGGTCGGGGTTAAAGGGATAATAAATAGTATCAAAAGATTCTTTATCTTTGCTGAATTCCAATGAAACTACCGACGGCTCGTATGTTACAACGCTATCTTCACCGAAAACCTCGGAAATCTCGTTGAATACATCACGTGCCTTTTCCCCGTTAAACTCACCTACGGAAAAATCCGCTTCACTTGTAACTTCACCGCGGATTTTATCCATAACAAAGAAAAGTTTATTACCAAGACCATCGACAGTATCATCCGCAACGAAAATACCGTGATTTGCAAGAAGTACTATATCCGCAGCCTTGCCCTTTTTACCTTTATATTCTTTTAATGTATCAAAGCAAATTTTAGCAAGGGTATAACCGGGTTTTACAGGGTCTATCCATAAAACATCGTTACCGAAAAGTTTTTCCGCAACACCTTTTCCGTCTTTCGAGCAGGTGACACCGTTAATAAGTGATGGGTGTAAATGCAAAACAAATCTATGAGGGAATAAACTGTGTAAAGTTGTTTCAACACTGGGACGCTTGTTTTCCTGACCGGGAAGTTTCGCATCCATAAGGTCTTTTAAGGAAAGTGCCTCTCGCTCTTTGTCATTATCGGGATATGTTTTAGTAAAAATTTCGGCAATTTTACTGCGGTCCATAGCCACAAAACCCTCTGCGGTAATGTCGCAAAGTCTTGTACCCGAACCTTTTATATACATTATATTACCGTCTTTTGCGGAGGTGTTACCTCCACCCGCAAGAACTAATTCCTCATTACTGCCGTAAAGATTCGAAAAACCAACAAGTTCATCAATAATCATAATAAAACCTTCCTTTATACATAATTATATATGGTCGGGATATCTTTCAATTTCAATAATGCCGTCGTGGACTTTCATTTTTGCAATACGGGCATTTCGTCTGTCACCGGGGAGACCGTCTGCCTTGGCATTTCTTGCGTGGTAAACGCAATAGTACTCTCCGTCAACCTTAATAACACTATTATGACCCGTGCCCTCTTCCCATTCGTTGCTTCTTAAAAGCGGTGCGTAGGTTTTATCGTCGGGCATTTTTTTGAAATCAACTTTTCTTAAGTCCTGCTCATCCGACTTTGCGGCGGCATAGCCCACGAAATAGGTTTCATCCTCGTATCGTCCGCCACTGTACATAAGGTACTGCCACTCGCCCTCTTTAAACCAGAAAGCACCTTCAAGAGTATGCCAATGCTGACCCTTTTTATAACGGTCACGACTGAAAATTTCTTCATCAATTGATGCTAAAAGCACCACCTTGGGCTCACCCTCAAGAGTGTAGGGGTCTTTCATTTTCTGCACAACAATATGTGTACCGATTCTTTCACCCTCAAATGTGTTGGGTGAATAAAAGAGGAAAAGACCCGCATCGGTTTTAACAATATGGGAGTCAATGCTGAAAGGTGGTGCTATCTGACCCTTTAATTCAAAGGGTCCCATAGGATTATCGCCCTCTAAAACGTGCATTGCACCGTGGTGTCCACCTTGGTCGGGCTCCGCTTCATCAAGTTCAAAGGAAAAGTATATATAGAATTTACCGTCAAGATAAATTGCGGAGGGTGCCCAGAAATTTCTTCTGCCGGGGATTGTAAAAATCTGACCCTCAAATTTCCAATCACCTAAAAGGGTATCGCAGGAATATCCGTAAAGACCCTCATCACCCGTAGTATAAATATAGTATTTACCGTTATATTCAATAATATAAGGGTCTGCCTGACCGATATAATTATCTTTGTCTATTTTTAAAAGTTGCATTAATATCGCCTCTTTCCGCTGTTACGTGCGTTTCTGCCTTTGTTATTATTCTTGCCACGTTGGCTTTCTTTTTGCTTTTTAGCCTGTTCAACCCTGTCTTTGTATGACGGTTTTACAAGGCATTTTTTATCAAAACCTATTAAATCCTCACGGTGACACATTTTAAAAGCCGTTCTTACAAGGTCCGCATTCTTAGGGTCCGCACATTGAAGCAACGCTCTTTGCATACGTTTTTCTTCCGCAGTTTTCGGAACATAGACCTTTTTCATTGTAAAGGGGTCAAGCTCCGTATAAAACATAACCGTTGAGGCAGTACCGGGTGTGGGATAATAATCCTGAACCTGTTCGGGATTATAATGCCATCGTTTAATATATTCCGCAAGCTTCACCGCATCGGAAAGCTTGCTTCCCGGGTGACTTGACATAAGGTATGGCACAAGGTATTGCTCCATACCGAAGCTTTTTGTAAGCTCAAAATATCTGTCCTTGAATTTCTCGTAAACCTTGAAATCAGGTTTACCCATAAGGCGTAACACATCCCCTGAGCAATGCTCGGGAGCAACCTTTAACTGACCGCTTACGTGGTCTTTTACGAGTTTTTTGAAAAATGCGTTACCCGATGGTGATTTATCAGCCATAAGGTAATCAAATCTTATACCCGAACGAATAAATACTTTTTTAATTTTGGGGATTTTTTCAATCTCCGAAAGAAGTTTTATATATTCACTGTGATCCGCCTTAAGATTTTTACAGGGTTCGGGAGCAAGGCATTTTTTATTGGCACAAACTCCGCTTTTAATTTGCTTATCACAAGCGGGATACCTGAAGTTTGCAGTAGGTCCGCCCACGTCATTTATATAGCCTTTGAACCCTTTCATTTGAGTAAGAAGTTTTGCTTCCTCAACTACACTTTCGATACTTCTTGAACGAACACTTCTGCCCTGATGGAAAGCGAGGGCACAGAAATTACAACCGCCAAAGCATCCTCGGTTATGAGTAAGTGAAAACTGAACCTCGGTTATAGCGGGAACTCCCCCGTCCTTTTCGTAAGAGGGATGATACGTTCTCATATAAGGAAGTGCGTAAACCTCGTCAAGTTCCTCCCTTTCAAGGGGTGGCATCGGTGGGTTTTGCACAAGCATTTTGTCCCCGTAATACTCCACGAGGGCTTTGCCGTAACAACTGTCCTGATTATTATACTGCTCCGCAAAGGCTTTTGCGTAGTATTCTTTATCCGTTTTTATTTTTTCAACATCCCACTCACCCGCATAGTCGTAGTGGATTTTATCGCCCCTGTTACCAAGCCAAACCGTACCCCTTACATCGCGTATTTTATTTACGGGTACGCCTTTATCAAGAAGTTGAGCAATTTTCCTGATAATATTTTCGCCCATACCGTAGGTGAGAATATCCGCACCCGAGGTAACGAGCAAACTTTCTAAAACCTCGTCCTCCCAGTAGTCATAGTGGGCAAATCGCCTTAAGGATGCCTCAAGACCGCCGATAATAATAGGTGAATCGGGGTAAGCCTCACGTATAAGTTTACAGTAAACTTCGGTAGCCCTATCGGGTCTTAAGCCGAATTTACCGCCTGGTGAATAATAGTCATAGGACCTTTTCCTTTTAGCCACGGAGTAATGAGCAACCATTGAGTCAATATTACCCGCGGATACCATAAACCCAAGGCGGGGTTTACCGAAACGCTTAAAATCCTCGCAATTTTTAAAGTTCGGTTGAGCGAGAAACGCAACATTGAACCCCTGAGCTTCAAGCACACGGGTTATAATAGCCGCACCGAATGAGGGATGGTCCACGTACGCGTCACCGCACACGTAAACGAAATCCACCTCTGCCCAGCCTCTTTCCTGAACTTCTTTTAAATTAATCGGTAAAAAGCGTTCACCTTTCATTTTAAAATCACCTATGATTTATTTTATCAATCAGATTGGGTATTTCTTCAACAGTTTCCACCTGTAACTCAGGCTTTTCAATTTCGGGGAAAATCCACGTACCCGTAGTTTTAACCCATACGGGTACAAAACCCGCACGTCTTGAACCTTCAATATCATTCATAGGATGGTCGCCTATGTACATCATTTGGTCGGGACTCAGACCCATTTTATGAGCCATCATAAGGAAAATTCTTTCATCGGGCTTTTCAAAAGGGGTCTCACCGCTTACGATTATTTCATCAAACAGGTCAGTAAGTTCCAACATCTGGAGTTTCTTGTATTGTAATTGGGCAGTACCGTTGGTAATAAGACCAACTTTATAGCCCCTTTCTCTTAACTCTTTAAGCACCCCTATGGAAAAATCATACTTGACCGCTATATGCTTGAAATGACGTAAAACAATTTCGGTATATTCCTCAAAGGACGGCACAGTTTTAAATATCCCTTTAGACACAAGGTGGTTATAAATCCCCTGCCAACCTTTATGAACAAAGTGTTTGTCACCATAGGAGAGTTCATCAATAAAATATTCGTCTGTAATGCCGTCGTTAAGGTCAAAATGCTTTCTCAACTGTGGCACAAGCACTCTTATAGTAGCATATCTGTCAAAGAGTGTATGGTCTAAATCGAATATTGCCGCTTTTATCATACGAACTGCTCCCCTTTCTGAAAATACATAAAAATTATAACACACAATATATACTCATTTCAACAAATAAAAACATAAAATTCCCCTTTGGAATAAATTTTCCAAAGGGGTGAAACTTAATATCGTAATGTTTTTAAATAGGCTTTAATATCGGGTGAAATGCGGTAACTTTCACAGGCTTTTGATATGGTTTTATTATGAGTCCATCTGTCAAGACTGCGGTTTTCGAGAAATTTTACTGATATTTCATATTGCTTTGAAAGAGCCGTTGCAAAGTACCACGCCCTCATCATATTAACGTAGTATTCCTCGCTTTTTACATCGGCAACCCTCTGAGCAAATGAAACCTCAAAATCCTCATCAAGATAATGCTGCATAAGGCATTTTATACCGAAACGAATTGTATACGTTTTATCTGAATTCAACCACTTTTCAATTTCCGAAAGCAACTCTTTTTTATGTTTTTTAAAAATTTTAGGCGAAAGCATATCGCAGGTCGCCCAGTTGTCAACGTAGGGTAAAAATTCATTGATTCTCTCAATTAAAATATCGTAATCCTTTTCCTGCTCAACGAGAAAAGCGTGAATATTATTTTCCTCGTAATATTTATGGGGTAAATCCGTCAAAAAATCCTCAAAAGATTTGTTCTTATATAACTCTTTTGCGTATTTTCTTAAAACAGGCACTCGTATTCCTATTATACTGTCAGAGTCAATAGTGGGCATAAGGGCGGAGTGAAATTTTTTGTATTCCTCTTCTTTCATAGACAGTAAATCTGCCCTGATATCATTCGTCATAAAATCACCGTGTTTATAATAGCATTTTAGTTTTAGATTTACAATGGGGTTTAGCCCAAACGCAGAAAGCTCCCGCCTTTCGGCAGGAGCTTTCCGCTGTGGATGTGGGGTGTGAAAGAGAAAGATATGGCTTGTGTAACAGGGGGGCTGTTACACTATATAAACTCCTTTCGGAGAATATACCGAATTTAAACCGCTTGGGTGGTAACCGTTGTGACCGCCGTTTCGTCGGGTTTTGAAATTCTTATTACGTACTCGAAATACTCGTCGGTTTCACTTTTAGCAGTATCCGCTTCAATTCCCGCTTTGCGTATAACGTCAACTGCGTGATTAAGTGTATTTATAAATATACGCATATCCTTGTACGTACGCATCTGGGGTCTCTTTTTTGCTTTTTTGCGACGTAAAACGTCATTTATAAGTCTTTCGGACTCTGTAACTGTAAGATGTCGCTCGATTATTATGTCAAGGACTCTGCCCCTTGTGGAATTGTCGGGTAGCGATAGTAATGCTCTGGCGTGACGCTCGGTTAAACCCGCGTACGAGATTTTATCCCGTAACTCCTCGGGTAATCTGAGAAGTCGTAATTTATTTGAAAGTGTGGACTGTGCTTTACCTAATTTTTTTGAAATTTCCTCTTGGGAAAGTCCGTATTCGGTCATAAGCCTTTCAATGGCAACCGCCTCTTCAAAAAAATCAAGATTCTGTCTTTGCACATTTTCGATTATGGCGAATAATGCGGACTGTTCATCCGAAACATCCATAACCACACAGGGAAGCTTTGTCATACCCACCATTCGTGCCGCCCTTAACCGACGCTCTCCCGAAATAAGCTCGTACTTTCCGTCGGTACGTTTTCGTACATTTATAGGTTGCAACATTCCGTTTGTGCGAACCGAAACCGCAAGACCCTCAAGCTCGTTATAATCAAATCTTACGCGGGGTTGGTTTGGGTTTGGTAAAATATTTTCGTGGGGTAAAAGCTGAATCTGGCAATTCGCTTTGTTCTTAGATGATGTTTTAATCATTGGTTGTCCTTTCCGTAACTGAAATACGTTTAAACTTCATCCACAAAGCCTGTCTTGTTTTCTCTCTGTGCCTACACTATAACACCTGTACTCAAAAAAATAAAGCATTTTCGGTCGGGGTAAATCGACCGAAAATGCTCGTATTCGGGAAAATTATAAAGGTTTTTTGGCGATTTGTGCCGATACTCTCGGAAACTTTGGCGGAATATGCGAAATCTTTTTCACATTTATTATAGCTCTTTTGTCGCCACCGGGTAAAATAAACTCATTTATGCCCTCAATTTTACCGCCCAGGGTCTTTAAAGATGCCTTTGCACCGTCAATTTCGTCAACTGCGGAAGCACCTTTTAAAGAAAGGAATGTTCCGCCCACTTTTACAAAAGGTAAAGTGTACTCAAGAAGTACTCTCAGCTCTGCTACGGCTCTTGCAGTTGCAAAATCGTATTTTTCGCGGAATTCGGGTTTTTTACCCGCATCCTCGGCTCTCATATGAACCACTTCGGCGTTTTGTACGCCCATTTCCTCACGGATATTTTCAACGGCTTTTAGTTTTTTGCCCGTGGAATCAAGCAAAGTAACCTGTACATCGGGGAAAGCCGCCGCAATTACGAGACCGGGAAAACCCGCACCCGTACCAACATCAATAACCTTGTCACCGCTTTTAAACTGAGCCGCCTTTGAAACCAAAAGGCAATCAAGAAAATGCTTAAGGGCTATACCCTCATCGTCAGTAATGGCGGTAAGGTTTATTTTATCGTTCCATTCCTTGAGGAGTCGGGCATAAATCTCTAATTTTTCGCCTAAATCATCGCTTATTTCAATACCGTAAGCCTCGGCATTGGTTTTCAAAATTTCAATAACGGACATATTAACCTCTATAAAGTCTGAGAATTTCTTTTATGGGTCCTGTATAGGTTTCGGCAAGGGGCGGAAGGGGTTTTTCAGTTTTAAGGAATTCCGTAAACATCATACCCTTATAATCGTTAGCCATCTGATATTTTGCAATGGTTTCGGTAAGTTCCTGCTTTTTATCCCTATTTTTAAGATAATCCGCATCACTGAGTGTAATTTCAACTGCATCTGTAGGAGCAATTGAAACTGTAACACAAAGAACGCCACCGCATTTTTTAACATCCGCCTTACGGCTTCTGCCGTTTACCTTAACGGCAATATCTGCACCCACAATATCCTTAAAGTAAATATTATACTTTCTCTTTTCGGGTACAACGCTTGCGTCACCCTCGCCCGAAGCGATATTGAAAACAACTGTTGAGCCATCCTCTTTAACTGTAAATGCAGTTTTGAGGTATGCACCGTCCATATATGAAAGTGATTCGCCGTCATCTTCGTAAAGGGTGAATGTATTATTTCCTCTGTAAACCCAGAGTTCCATTTCCTCGGGGTTGGAGCAGTCGTTGTCTTTGTCATTAACGCTCATGGGAATAATTGCACCCGCTTTAGCAAGTACGGGTATATTCTCAATATCACGGTACATTTTCACAAACTGATTACCGCTGTAAATTCTGCCTGTGAAAATATCGGTAAATCTTCCCTCGGGAATCCATACGCTTACACCCGCCATATTGTTGTCGGTGGATGTATGCTCCGTAATGGGTGCAACAATAAGTTCAGTACCGAAGAAGAACTCGTTCTTACATTCGTAAGCCTTCTTTTCCTCGGGGTATGCATAATACATAGGCTCACAAATTGCACGGCAATCGGTGTGAGTACGGTAGTTCATTGTGTAAATATAGGGAAGAAGTTTATGACGCAAACGAAGGTTTCTTTTTGCGATTCTTTCGATGGGGCCGCAATAGTTCCAAGGCTCTTTACCCATAAACTCATTATTGGTTGAGTGAAGTCGCATAATGGGACTGAAAACACCCAACTGTAACCAACGGATGTATAATTCATCATCTTTTTTACCCATACAGTGACCGCCGATATCGTGGCTCCACCAGGGATATCCGATATTTGATGCGGTTGCGGTAAAGGCGGGTTGGAATTCAAGACTTGACCATGTCTGAGTAGTATCACCGCTGAAGCCCAAGGGATAACGCTGACTACCTGCACCGCAGAATCTTGAAAGAATAAGGGGTCTGTTATTATTTTTAGCATTATCAAGGAAATGATAATGGTTAAGAGCCCATAAGGGGTCAAGACCGGGGGTTTTGGTCTTAGTACCCTGTTGCCAGTCAATCCACCAGAAATCAACACCCATTTTTTCAAAGGGATGATGAAGAATTTTAAAGTAATTTTCAGTGAATTTTTTATCGGTTATATCAAATTCAACAGGTTGTTTCTTAGCGGGATTCTGACCCATTGCCTTACACATATCCTCGTACTGGTCCTCAAACCAACGTACACCCATTGAGGGGTGAAGATTAAATGTAACTTTATAATTATCGTCCTTTAATTTCTTAAGGAAACCTGCAGGGTCGGGGAATAAATCGGTATTAAATGAGTAACCCGTCCAGCCTGTTGACCATACGTCATAAACGTATTCCATAATGTTTTTATGACTTGTAACCTTGTGACTGTCCTTGCCGAATTTGGATTTAATATCAACCCAGTGCCAGTCCATATCGACGGTAGCAACCGTGATGGGGATTTCCTCATCTTTAAATCTGTCCATAAGTGCAAGGTATTCGTCCTGAGAGTAGGCTTTATATCTGCTCCACCAGTTTGAAAGAGCGTATCGGGGAATAAGGGGAACTTTACCCGTAAGCTTATATAAATCCTGAGTAGCACCAATGTAATTGTTGCCGTAAGCGAAATAATATTTATCGCTCTCTTTGTATTTTCTCGGAACAATAGTACCATCCTGTTTAAGTACGAGGGTATCACTGTCATCAAGAATTGCAACACCGTTTTTCGAAACTACGCCATCACCTAAAATGGGTAAACCGGCGGTAATATCCAATGTACGGCAAGTACCTTTAAGGTTTCCTGCGGTATAATTCGATACAACTCTTCCGTCGCGAAGCTTAATGCGAATCATTTTGTGAGCTTTAAATGAATAAAGGAAGTTAGCCTTTGTTGTTTTAATTTCAACCGTATCCGAAGACTCGTTTACCTTGAATTCAGGTTTATTAAAATCGCGGAACCATACACTCTGTGTGGGTTCATCGCAGAATTTACCGTGACGCTGTACCTCAACACGTAAAAGGCAGGGCGTAAGAACGGTAAGTCTTACATCACCGCGTACTATCGTATGGGTTTTGTGAGCAACAGGTGAACACTGAGGTTTAAATCTGTCATAAAACTGTTCCATAGTATACTCCTTTAGTTTTTCATATTATCTCTATTATATAATACATCATATATGCCCCTGAAGTCAATAAACTGATTAATTAAATATAACAAATATCCGTTCACAATTTGTGCATATTTACATTGGCTTTTCGTTGACAAAAAAATAGCTATTTGATAAAATTTTTCTGTAAAAGGATTGGTGTCAGGCAAAACATAGAACCGTCAGAAACCACTGTCCTATCCCCTGTCCTTCCCTGATTTCATGGTGGATACAACATATCGGAGGTATGGTAATGAAAAAACGTTGGGTTTTATGTGTAAGTGTTATACTGAATATTGTGCTTATCGTATCGCTATTCATAAGCGTAGTGCATAATGTTTATGAGAGCGAAAGTTATAAAAATGAAAATGAAATATATACATTGGATGTATTGTATAACCAAGAAATGGAAAAAGCTGTCAGTAACTATGAAAAAAGTGAAATCAACAAAA
>SVOQ01000004.1 GCA_015066345.1 Oscillospiraceae bacterium | reverse complement strand
TTAGATAACTTCTTTTTTATATCTTTTTCAAAGTCCTTCTCATAAGGGCTTGTTTTGTCATACCCTTTTTTCCTAACCATAAAATTTCTAAAAAAGCACTTGACTTTTAATAGTTAGTCACCTCGATGCAGAAACCATAGTCTGATTTCTGCATCATTATACTATTGTTTTATTAAAATTTCAATCACACACAGGGAATAAATATTATTTTAAGGTTTTCCGTTGTTTCACCCTCAAGATTATTTTCTTCGGCTATGGCTTTTACGGTTGTATTATAACGCCTTGCAATACCCCACAGGCTTTCGTTGGTTTCTTCAGGGAAATACACCGTAATGGCGTTATTCTTCCTTTTAAAGACCTTTTCGCTTTGAGTGAGGTAAATAACGCAATCAAGAGTATCACGGCTCATAACCCAAGCGGAAACACTGATTTCAGAGCGGACCGCCAAGGTGTTTTCACCCTTAACATTACAATCTACCGAAACAACATCAATATCGGGTTTGCAGATGATATTTTTATTCTGATAATCCCCTCTGTGTTTATGTTTAAAATCAAATATTTTACTTACTGCAGAAAGACTACCCGTAGCATCTTTTATAATTGCATTGACTGATAAACTACCCGTTATAACTAACTCGTCATTTTCCACCGTAGTTTTAACATTAGTAACTTCACCGCAACAGTCAACAACATTAACTACAACTTCGCCCGAAACGGAAAAATCGCTCTCAAAAACAAAGGTATCACTAAAATCATCCACCGCATCATACAAATCAAGGGACGTTTTATTAAGTTCAAGAATTGAATCAACCGAGTAGGCATCCGTAATGAAACTAAGTTCCTTTTCCTCCCACATTGTAGCGGTAGCACCAATACCCAAGGAAATATCAAAGGCGGTAAACACGCCCTGAACATCACCTTTAGGGATAATATCAACTGCCGAAACCTTAAGGCTTACCTTACCGTTGTATTTTTCATCCATACCGTCATATTCAATAATCTGATTTATGGGCATTGAATGTTTTACACGCTCGGTACAGGTTTTATCGTTGGCGTTGACGTAGCAAATATCCACTATTGCTTCGCCTTTTATCATAATTTTATTACTGATTTTTCGTATTTCTCCGCAGACCGCTACGGCTTTACTACTGATTAAGAATGCCGCGGGAGTATTGAGTGTAACGGTATCACTCATTGAAAAATGCTTTGTGTTACAACATCCTAAGGATATACCTTTGGTACAATGTGTTTTTTGCTCAATATTCTTATTCTCCGCGCAGGAAATTATTTTTGCGTTATCTTCTCCCGAAACCGTAAACTTTATAGTGATACCTGCTTTTATTTCCGCACGTTTAGTACCCGTTGCACGACAATTTACATAGGACACCCCTGCCACGGCTACCGCGTCGGTACAACTGTTAAAATCGCTGTTTTCACAATGACGTGTAAAGGGTCTTGACTGAGAAAATGTATAAATACCGCCATCTTCACCTGTGTAAATCATACGTAATTCGCATACTCCGTCCACGGTCACCCTTTCGCCCACAAGACGGCAGGAATTGATTTTTGTATCGGCGGTTGACTTTATAATACGCAATATTTCAGGCATATACTCAGGAAGTGATAATTCGGCTTCGACGCTTTCCTCCACTGTATTTTCCGATAATGTTTTGAGAAATTTATAATCCTCGTGTTTTAATGAAATATCCATAAAAATAAACTCCCTTCATATATTCTCATTGAAATATATGAGGGAGTTATTGAATTTATTACATTTATTCTTCGGCGATAGTTGTTTCCTCAACCGGTTCTTCGTAAAGAAGAGTATAAAGAAGTTGACGATTTTCTTCTAAATCCAAGGAAATACTTGAGCCGTCCCACTGGGAGGAATACCACCAGGTATCCTCAAAGGGCAACTGTGCCGAAACGAACATCTTGTCCATATCCGCACCCGTTTTAGTTACACAGGACATTAAATTAAACATAAGTCCCCAGAAATCAGTTGTAGAAAGGGTTGTTTCAATATAGGGTGCAACATCTTTAGCCGTTGAAATCAAGCCAACGGGACCCATATCCTTTGCCTTTTGCATAATGGCGGCAATAACCTTGCGTTGACGCTCGGTTCTGTTAAAATCCGAGTCAAGCTTTCTGATACGGGCGTACCAGAGTGCCTGATAGCCTGTAAGATGTACACTCTCACCGCTGGGTACGGTTTCGGGTTTTTCTTCGTTGCCGTATTTGTGGCGGTTATTTATGTAATCCGCCTCGTTTTCGGTAACTTCAACCTCAATACCGCCCAGACCGTCAATTAAAGCCGTGAACATCTCAAAATCCACCGTAGCATAATCGTCGATTTTTATACCGAAATTCTGCTCAATAGTTTGTATAAGAAGATTTGCTCCGCCACGGGAATAGGCGGAATTGATTTTAGCCTCTCTGTAATCGGGGATATCCACGTGAGTATCACGCAGAATTGAAACGACGGTAATCTTACCCGTCTGACGGTTAACGGACGCAATCATTATAGTATCACTTCGTGATGTTCCGCCCTTTGCGTTATCCGCGCCAATAAGAAGGATGTTACGAACGTGATTTTCACTAACGAGAGAGTCCACATCCTCAATATGTTCAATAGGCTCTGCTTCTTTGAACTCACCTACAATACTATTAGCGGTAACAAATAAAACACCGCCAATGGCTATAAACACCGCAAGTACAACCGCCACCAAAGAAACTAAAATCTTTGGTGCTTTTGGTTTCTTTTGGGAAGATGTTTTTTTGCCGAAGCGTTCTTCGTAATCGGATATTTCATCATCCTCAATGACCCTTTTAACCTCCTGAGTATTGGATTTATGGTCAGTTTTAACAGGAGGAACACGGGGAGGTGCAGGTCTTACGGGTTGTTGATTATATGAATTACTCTGAGTCCTGCGGGGTGGATTTACATTATTGGATGAGTAAACATCCGTATATACATCCCTGTTCTGTCTTTTAGAAATATAAATACCGTCTTCTTGGGGTTTTTCTCGCTTAGGACGGCTTATATAAATATCCTGAGAATTACTGAAAATATCCTCAAATTCATCATCGTCGTCACTTGAAAGTTCGATATAATCATCATCTATTTCAAGGTACGAATCGACGGTTTTTAAAAGTTCTTCGTAATCATCATTTATGGAAAAAGAATTTTCATTTTCGCCTTTAAATCTTTTATCGTCCACAGAAAGGCTCCTTTTCATAAAAATGTATTAATATCATTGGGATTTTAACATAATATAAAAAAATTTGCAACTCTCGTACGAGAGTTGCAAATGGGAATTATTTAACTTTAACTATCCAGCCGTTCTTATCTTCGATTTTACCCCACTGAATACCTGTGAGTTCATCGTAAAGGAACTGAGCAACTTCACCGATTTCGTTATTGTTTATAACGATATGCTCGTCGCCGTCAATGTACTCGCCAACGGGTGAAATAACAGCCGCTGTACCTGTACCGAAAGACTCGTTAAGAGTGCCGTTTTTGTGAGCCTCTTTAACTTCATCAATAGAAATCTTACGTTCCTCAACCTTATAGCCGTGTGCTTTAAGAACTTCGATACAACTTGCTCTTGTAACACCGGGAAGAATATTGCCGTCAGTAAGTTCTGGAGTGATAACAACACCGTCAATTACGAAGAAAACGTTCATTGCGCCAACTTCGTCAATGTACTTTCTCTCAACACCGTCAAGCCAGAGAACCTGAGCATAGCCCATTTTATCTGCCTTTTCCTGACCGATAAGAGATGCAGCGTAATTACCGCCTGCTTTAGCCATACCTGTACCGCCCTTAACGCAACGAACATATTCACGTTCAATAGCGATTTTAACAGGGTCCATACCGTTGGGATAGTAAGAACCAACGGGTGAAAGGATAATAGCAAAAAGGTAGCTGTGTGAGGGATGAACACCAAGGAATTCGTCAGTAGCAATAATGAAAGGACGGATGTAAAGTGATGTGCCTTCGTTGTGAGGAACCCAATCACTATCAACATCAACAACTGTCTTTATAGCCTCAAGAACCATATCGGGGTCAAGACGAGGAACACAAAGACGGTCGCAAGTGTTGTTCATTCTTTCAATATTTTTCTGAGGACGGAAAAGCTGAATATCGCCGTCTGCAGTTCTGTATGCCTTAAGACCTTCGAAAAGCTCCTGAGCATAGTGGAAAACCATTGCAGAGGGGTCAAGAGAAATAGGACCATAGGGAACAACTCTGCCGTCGTGCCAACCCTGACCTTCGTCATAGTTCATTAAAAACATATGGTCAGTAAAGATTTTACCAAAACCGAGTTTGCTTTCATCAACGGGTTTTACCTTGGGAGTTGCAGTTCTTTCAATTTTGAAATCGTAACTCATTGAAATAACCTCTTTTCAAATCAATTAATAATCATAACCGAGTTTAAGTGCGGTTTTGTTAACCTCAAGGAGGTGTGCTTTACGTGCTGAAACAACCTTTGAGAGAGGTGCATCAATGCCGTCAAAACCAAGCATAGGAACTTCCTTAAGAAGTTTACCTGTAATAATCATATTAGCGAGTGTGCTGATACCCTGCTCATTAGCAATGGAAGTTGCAGGAATATAGTAAACATCTACATCAGTTCTTTCAACCTTACGTGAAATAAGGGTTGAGTCAACGAAGATTTTACCACCGGGCACAACTTCATTCTCGTATTTATCAAGAGAAGGAAGGTTCATTGCAACAAGCACGTCGGGTTTACCTACGATGGGTGAACCGATGGGTTCATCACTTACGATAACGCTACAGTTTGCAGTACCGCCACGCATTTCAGGACCGTAGGAAGGAAGCCAAGAAACCTGCTTATTTTCGAGAAGACCTTTGTATGCAACGAATTTACCTGCGAAAAGGATACCCTGTCCGCCGAAACCTGCAAAAAGAATATTACATGTGTTGCTCATAATTATTTTGCCTCCTCTGCATAGATATCTTTATAAACACCGAGAGGATAATAAGGAAGCATATTCTCCTCAAGCCATTCAAGTGCTTTCTGAGGTGTGAGGCCCCAGTTTGTAGGACAAGTTGAAACAACTTCAATAAGTGAGAAGCCTTTACCGTCAAGCTGATTCCGGAAAGCCTTTTTGATTGCGGCTTTTGCTTTTCTTACGTTTGCGGGATTATTAACCGCAACTCTTTCAAGGTATGCGGCACCGTCAACATTCTGAAGAAGTTCGCAAACCTTAACGGGGTAACCAACAGTTTCAACATCTCTACCGTAGGGTGAAGTCTGAGTAACCTGACCGGGAAGAGTTGTAGGAGCCATCTGACCGCCTGTCATACCGTAAATAGCGTTGTTTACGAAAATAACAGTGATGTTTTCACGTCTTGCGGCAGCGTGTACTGTTTCGGCAGTACCGATAGCGGCAAGGTCACCGTCACCCTGATATGTGAAAACGATATTGTTTTCGGGGTCGGCACGTTTAACGCCGGTAGCAACAGCCGGAGCTCTACCGTGAGGTGCCTGAATAAAGTCACAAGTAAAATAATCGTAAGCCATAACGGAGCAACCAACGGGAGCTACACCGATTGTTCTGCCGTCAATACCAAGTTCATCAATAACTTCGGCAACAAGTCTGTGGATAATACCGTGTGTGCAACCGGGACAATAGTGAAGCGGTGCATCTGTTAATGTCTTAGGTTTTTCGAATACTACCATTATTTGTCGCCTCCTTCGTTAACTTCTTCAATCTTTGCAAGTACTTCTTCGGGAGAAGGAATCATACCACCGGTACGGTTGCAAAGGTATACGGGTTTCTTGCATTCTGTTGCAAGTTTAACGTCTTCAATCATCTGACCCATATTCATTTCAACAGAGATAAATGCTTTGCACTTGTCAGCTGCTTCTCTTAACACTTTCTTGGGGAAGGGCCAGAGAGTAATGGGACGAATCATACCAACTTTAATACCCTTTGCTCTTGCTTCAACAATAGCGTTTTTGGCAACACGGGCAGTAATACCAAAGGAAACTACGCAGATATCTGCATCATCCATAAGGTATTCTTCGTAAAGAACTTCGTTTTCTTCGATTGTTTTATATCTTGCGAAACGTTCAAAGTTTGTTTTCTCAAGTTCTTCGGGTTTAAGGTAAAGAGAGTTTACGATATTGTGTTTTCTCTCGCCCTTTGTACCTGTAAGTGCCCAGGGTTTATCGAATGTGTTGGGTTCTGTTTCGGGAAGTTCAACAGGCTCCATCATCTGACCCATTGTACCGTCCGCAAGAATCATTGCGGGCATTCTGTATTTATCAGCAAGGTCAAAAGCGGTGCTTGTAAGAGAAGCCATTTCCTGAACCGAAGAAGGTGCAAGAACAATCTTCATAAAGTCACCGTGGCTACCGCCCTTAACTGCCTGGAAATAGTCGGACTGAGAGGGCTGAATACCGCCGAGACCGGGGCCACCACGCTGAACGTTAACAATAAGTGCAGGAACATCGGAACCTGCTATGTAAGAGATACCCTCGCTCTTAAGGGATACACCGGGGCTTGAGCTCGATGTCATAACACGTTTACCTGTTGCGGCAACACCGAGAACCATATTAATTGCGGCAATTTCACTTTCTGCCTGAAGGAATACGCCACCTACTTTGGGCATACGTTTTGCCATATATGCGGCAATTTCTGTCTGAGGAGTAATGGGATAACCGAAATAATGCATACAACCCGCTCTGATAGCGGCTTCAGCAATAGCTTCATTACCCTTCATTAAAACTTTCTCACCCATTTATTTCACCTTACCTTTCAACAGTTATAGCACAGTCAGGGCACATTGTAGCACAGAAAGCGCAACCTATGCATTTGCTCTCGTCAATACAGTGTGCAGGATGATGACCTTTTGCATTGAGTTTAGACGCATCTAATTCAACAATCTTTTTGGGACACGCGTTTACACATAAACCGCAACCCTTACATACATTTTCTGCAAATGTAACTTTTGCCATTGTTCTGCCTCCAATTTAAACAATTTTCTTTTGTAAAGTCAGCGGAAACAGATTTTGTACTTTTCCGTTGAGATTATTAACTAAATCAGCTCTTACGGCGGTCATTTTAACGGGCAGACCCGTTAATTCGCTTAACCTTTCGGTTTCCGCCACAGAGTTCAATATATCCTCCGCCACGGTGAGTTCGCCCAAGTTAGAGTTATTTACTATTGCAGTAAATTTCATCTTACAGGCAGCCTCGATTTCCGCCATTATTTCGGCGGCGGACTCTGCGTCCGGTGTAAGAGGACGATATTTATTGAAAACGAATAATAATTCGTAATCATTTTCTTCGATAATGGCGTCGGAATACCTACCCAAAGCGTAGGCTCCCCTATCATCACCGCCTATATCCATTATGGCTTTTTCTTCACGTTTGTCAAGAATGGAATAAACTTCCTGAGGTAATGCGGGTAAATCCACATTGGAACTTGCAAACTCGGAAGAAATTAATTTAATACCCGCCGCATTTAATTCTTCAAGACTGTCACGGGTACGGAAATAGGGATTTACAATATCAAGGTCCGCAATTACCACATTTTCACCCAATGCTTTAAGATGCAATGCATAATTTACCGCGATATTTGTTTTTCCGCTACCGTAGTGCCCCGCAAAGAGGGTCATTCTTTTGTACTGCATCAAAGCACCAACTTTCTTAATTAGGAATTACGGGGCTGACGCCGATTATAATTTCCGCTTTAACTGACTGAATAAAAACCGCAAGAGAACTACCCACCACCGCTAACGCGGTCCCCCTCCCTATTTCAGCAAGCTGAAACAGGGATGATAAGCTTCGCAATTTATCAAAGCTTATTTCTTTGGATTTTGCCACTTGTGGTTTTAGGAAGTTCGTCTTTAAATACAACAATACGGGGATATTTGTAGGGAGCGGTACGCTCTTTAACGTATTGCTGAATTTCTTTCTTAAGCTCGTCTGTGCCTTCGGTACCTTTAACGAGGACGATACTTGCCTTAACTACCTGTCCCCTTACTTCGTCGGGGGCGGCGGAAACGCCACACTCAAGAACATAGGGAAGTTCCATAATAACACTTTCGATTTCGAAGGGTCCGATACGATAGCCCGATGACTTAATAACGTCATCAACACGACCAACATACCAATAGAAACCATCTTCGTCCATCCAGGCAACGTCGCCCGTATGGTAGTAACCATCGTGCCATACTTCTTTTGTTTTATCTTCATCGCGATAATAACCTGTAAACAAGCCACAAGGTGCACCGTCTTTAACTTTAACAACGATTTCACCGTTTTCACCCGCTTTAACAGGGTTACCGTCACTATCAAGAAGACAAACGTCGTATATGGGAGCAGGTTTACCCATTGAACCGATTTTATGGGGTGCACCTGTCATATTACCGATAATCATTGTGCTTTCAGTCTGACCGAAGCCTTCAAGAATCTGAAGTCCCGTAGCCTTTTCAAACTGACGGTAAACCTCGGGGTTAAGAGCCTCACCTGCAGTTGTCATATGCTTAACAGAACTGAAATCATATTTTGAAATATCCTGTTTAATCATCATTCTGAGCATTGTGGGAGGTGCACAGAATGTGGTTATTTTATGTTTTGCGAACATGGGAAGAATATCCGCAGCATCGAAACGGTCAAAGTCATAAACGAAAAGACCTGCTTCGCAAAGCCACTGACCGTAGAGTTTACCCCACATTGCCTTTGCCCAACCCGTATCGGAAATCGTAAAGTGAAGTCCGTCGGGGTCAACATTGTGCCAATATTTAGCGGTGTGGAAATGACCAAGGGCATACTTATAATTATGTACGGCAATTTTGGGATATCCCGTTGTACCGGATGTAAAGAACATAAGCATAAGGTCGTCGCCACCGGGAGCATCAGCGGTACGTTCATAGTGTGAGCTGAACAATCTGCTCTCCTCGTCGTAGTTACGCCAACCTTCGCGTTCCTCACCAACTGCGATTTTAATAGTTAATGAGGGGCTCTTTTGGGCGGCAATATCAACCTGATTTGCAACGTCGCCGTCGGTAGTACAAAGAATTGCTTTAACGCCTGCGGCATTGAAACGATATTCAAGGTCATGTTCAAGAAGTTGGTTGGGTGCAGGAATACCGATAGCACCCAATTTATTAAGACCGAGCATTGCAAACCAATACTGATAGTGGCGTTTGAGTATGAGCATAACTCTGTCGCCCTTTTTGATACCAAGGGATTTGAAATAGTTTGCAGCCTGGTTTGAGGCTTTCTTCATATCCTTGAAAGTAAAACGACGCTCGGTTTTATCCCGCGAAATATGGAGCATTGCGAGTTTGTCGGGTTCTTTATCTGCAAGAGCATCAATCAAATCGAATGCAAAGTTGAAATTCTCAGTATTTTTGAACTTAATTGATGTGGGAGTACCGTTTTCGTCTTCCTCAACATCAATAAATTTCTGATAAATACGTTCTTTAGTATCCTTGTGGGATTTATTGGTGTCACGCAAGGTCTGTGCGTGGGTAAGTTCGGGAATGGGCTCACCCGTAGGATTAAGAACAATTGCGTAGAATGTACAGTCACTTCCGTCAACGGCAATCATACCGTGAGGAGTTGAACTATCGTAGTAAATACTGTCACCGGGGCCTAAAACTTCGTAGTGTTCACCAACCTGGACTTTCAACTTACCCTCAATAACAATATCAAGCTCCTGACCCGCGTGGGTTGTAAGTTCAATATCAGTGTGTTGTTTTTCTTCGTCGTAAACACTGTGAACAAAAAGAGGCTCAGCGATTCTGTTTTTGAAAGCAGAAGCAAGGTTGAAGTAAGTCATACCGTGGGCTTTTTCAATCTTCTGACCCTTACCCGCTTTTGTGTAAACATAGTTTGAAAGCTTGGGGCTATGACCCTCAATAATGCTTGTAACGTCAACATTGAATGCAAGAGCGCAACGGTAAATAAACGCAAAGTTAAGGTCGCTTTCACCGTTTTCACAAGCAAGATATTCACTTTCGCTTACGTCGGTTTTAATTGCCATTTCGGCAACGCTTAAGTTCTCAATTTCTCTTAATTCCTTGATACGCGCTGCCATTTCCTTGATTTTAAAATCAAGACCGGTAATTTTTTCCATAATTATCCTCCTGTAATTCGGCGGGACGATAAAAAACAAGAACTCGTCCCAAAGATAATCTTTGAGACGAGTAAAAACACAAATTTATACCCGCGGTACCACTCAAATTGCAGTTTAAAAACTGCCACTCTCAGGGTCAGACAACCCCTATGCCTTTACGCAGCAATCACGGAGAGGTTCTACTGAGCGAAAGCCTTTCTTCCTCCCGGCTCGGAAACTACAAACATCGATAACCCAACCTGTGACTTGCACCAACCGCCACTTCTCTGTAAGGTGAATTTACCGCGCCCTTTTCTTCAACGCCTTTAATATTCAATTTCCTCAAAGATACCACATCCACCCTTTTTTGTCAAGAGCAGACACCTATTTTGTTATAATTTTCCGTCGGATTACAGTTTATTTCTGATGATTTTTCCGCTGATTGTTTTGGGAAGCTCATCTCTGAAAACAACTATACGGGGATATTTGTAAGGAGCAGTGTTTTTCTTTACATAATCCTGAATTTCTTTTTTGAGTTCCTCAGTACCTTCAATCCCCTTAGTAAGAACGATACTTGCCTTAACTACCTGTCCCCTTACTTCGTCGGGTGCAGCAGAAACACCGCATTCAAGAACATAGGGAAGCTCCATAATAACATTCTCAATTTCGAATGGTCCGATACGGTAGCCGGATGATTTAATAACGTCATCCACACGACCAACATACCACAAGTAACCGTCTTCGTCACGCCAAGCAGTATCACCCGTGTGATAAAATCCATCATGATATACTTCTTTGGTGGCTTCCTCATTATTGTAATACCCAAGGAAAAGTCCGCAGGGAACATTACTATCAGTACGAACTACAATTTCACCCGTTTCACCGTCTGCCACAGGATGACCGTCGGGGTCAACCACATCAATATCGTAAAGGGGTGTGGGTTTACCCATAGCACCGATTTTGATAGGTGTACCGTTAAGGTTTGCGATAGAAAGGGTTGTTTCAGTCTGACCGAAGCCCTCGTGAACACGAAGTCCCGTTGCTTTTTCAAATTGTTTAAATACCTCGGGGTTAAGTGCCTCACCGGCAGTAGTTGCGTGTTTGATGGATGAAAGATCGTACTGTGAAATATCCTGTTTAATAAGCATTCTGTACATTGTGGGAGGTGCACAGAAGGTAGTTATATTATACTTTGCAAACATTGGAAGAATCTTTGATGCATCAAAACGATCAAAGTCATATACGAAAACTGCACCCTCGCAAAGCCACTGACCGTAAAGCTTACCCCAGAGTGCTTTACCCCAACCGGTTTCGGAAATGGTAAAGTGGATACCGTCACGCTCAACACAATGCCAATATTTGGCGGTGATAAAGTGACCCAAGGGATATTTATGAGAGTGAGTAGCGATTTTGGGATACCCTGTTGTGCCGGATGTGAAAAGCATAATCATGGGGTCATCGCCACAAGCGGTATTTTCATCACGAACGAAACGACGGCTGAAAAGACCGTACTCTGCATCAAAATTATGCCAACCTTCTTTTTCACCGTTGGCAACGATTTTAATTTTAAGTGTAGGGCTGTTCAACTGAGCCTCATCAATGTAATCGGTGGCTTTGCCGTCAGCAGTTGCAACGACCGCTGAAACACCCGCGGAATTAAAACGATACTCGTAATCGTGAACAACAAGCTGATTTGTTGCGGGAATTGCAATAGCACCAAGCTTATGAAGACCTAATATTGCAATCCAGAACTGATAGTTTCTCTTGAGAACAAGAAGAACTCTGTCGCCCTTTTTGATACCAAGGGATTTGAAGTAGTTTGCCGCCTGAGAAGATGCTTCTTTAATATCCTTAAATGAGAATCTTCTTTCGGTCATATCCTCTGCAATGTGGAGCATTGCAAGTTTTTCGGGATATTTTCTGCCGATTTCGTCAACCACATCAAATGCGAAATTGAATTTATCTTCATTGTGGAATTTGATGCTGTCGCAAACACCGTTTTCGTCAACGGTTGTTGTGATGAATTTATCAACAATAAGCTTTTCTTCAACGGGAGCTTTGCCTACGTTAACAGAACTCATATGCTCGTCGGCAACCTTTTCGTCCTCCGCCATAACCATAGCAAGGAAGATACAATCCTCACCGTCAACGGCAATCATACCGTGGGGTGTAGAGCTCTTATAATAGATACTGTCACCCTCGTGAAGAACCTCGATATTATCACCAATCTGAACCTTAAGAGTACCCTTTATAACAAGGTCAAATTCCTGACCCGAGTGGGTTGTAACCTCAATGGGTTTGGACTGAAGCTCACTTGAATATTCGTATTTAACCCAATATGGGTTAGCAAGTTTCTTTTTGAATTTGGGAGCAATATTCTGAATAAGAATACCCTCCTCGTTAGCGGTAGTTGTACCCTCACCGCAACGGGTTACGTTGTAAGTTGAAAGTTTAGCACTCTGACCTTCAAGCAAATCCGTAATTTCAACATCAAAAGCAAGTGCACATTTGTGAACAAACGCAAAAGGCATATCCTCTCTGCCATCTAAATACGCGTGATATTCCTCAAGGGAAACCTGGGCTTTCTCTGCCATTTGCTCATCTGTAAAGCCGTAGATGTCGCGAAGCTCAACAATACGTTGTGAAACCTCAGCGAGTTTGTTTGTTACTGAATTATCGACCATAACTTTTCATCCTTTCAAAAAAGAAATAATCAAAAATGCACAAATAAAAAAATCCCAAAGTAAAGATTTAAACTTTACTTTGAGACGAATAAAACTTATCCGCGGTACCACTCAAATTGCAATATAAAATTGCCACCTTAGGAGTCTATCAACCCCGTTGCACTAACGCAGCATTCTCGGGAGGCGCCTACTTGAAAAAATCTTTCGGACCTTCGGCTCGGAAGGGATGGGTCAATGAAAAAAACAAGTTATCGGCTCACAGCAACCGCCGACTCTCTGAAAACTGCTGATTTCGACCGTCTTCGTCACAGCTTTTATTTGTGATATTTTTAATTTGGAATTAGATTATCACACTTCTTTTTTTGTGTCAATAGTTTTTTATCGGTTTTTTGAAAATTTCTTTGAAATTTTAGAAATAAATGTTGACAAAAAAAGCAATTGGTGATATCATTTCTCCCATATTCATAAATGCGATGAAGGAATTACGTGTTTTTGTCCTGACACTCCAGAGAGTTGGCGGTTGCTGTGAGCCAATGTGTTTCAAAAATTCGGTCTCGTTCCGGAGCAGAGTTTCCCAACCCCCTACGGTGTATAAGAAACTACGGCGGCCCCGTTACCATGGCTACAGGCTTTTTAGAGTCCTAATGAGTGACTGCTTTTGCAGTAACCGGGGTGGTACCGCGGATTTTCAAGAATTCGTCCCTGAGGTCAAAATTATTTTGACCTCAGGTTTTTTATTGCCAAATGATTATACATTATATATTATACGTTCGAAAGGATGAGCAAAATGAAAAAAATTATCATTTCCGACATCACACTTAAAAAGATTTCAGAGGATAGAGCCGTATCCTTGCTATTCAGAGAAAAATCCGCAATTGCAAACTGTGCCGATAAAATCGGTGTGGATGTAATTGAAATTCCCGCAGTAAAATCCCCTGCCGAAGATAAAATCATCTATAAAACAATTGCACAGAACGTTCAAGATGCAATTTTTGCAATCCCCGTTGGTTTTAACACGGAAGATATTGCCGTTGCCTGGGAATGTATAAAGGATGCTAAGAAACCCCGTCTTCAGGTTGAACTTCCTGTTTCCACACTTCAGATGGAATACATTTATCACGTAAAACAGGCAAAAATGCTTGAAAAAATCACAACACTTATCAAGGCTGCAAAGGAATTTTGCGACGACGTTGAATTCTCCGCACTTGATGCAACAAGAGCGGATGAGGATTTCCTTATTACCGCCGTTAAAGAAGCAGAAGCTTCAGGTGCAAATGTTATTACAATCTGTGACGATGCGGGTGCTTTAACTCCCGACAATATTGCAGAGTTGGTTGCAAAGGTAAAATCGGCAGTAAGTATCCCCGTTTACGTTCAGGTTTCCGATAGCGTAAGTATGGCAGTTGCATCCGCATTCTTTGCTGTTAAGAGCGGTGCTGACGGTCTCAAATGTGCAATGGCAGGTAAAAATGCACTTCTCACCGGTGAGATTTCCGATGCAATTAACGCTTGTGGCACACAAATAGATGCCGAAATTAAGCTTAACAACACAAAAATCCATGCAAGTATCGAAGATATGTTATCAAGCATCAGCCACGATGCTTATGAAACCAACAAAGCAGTAAGCGACGGTAAAAAGATTCTTCTCGATACTGATTCCACAATTGACCAGGTTGCTCAGGCAGCGGCTGTTTTAGGCTACGAGCTTTCCGATTCCGATGTTGGTAACGTACACAAGGTTCTTAAACAGGTATGTGAAAAGAAGGGTGCTGTCGGCTACAAAGAGTTTGAAGCAATTATAGCAAGTTCTGCAATGCAGGCTCCTTCCACCTATCACTTTGAAACATATACAACAACAAGCAGCAATATGTCCACATCTATGTCTCAGGTTACTTTGAAATGTAACGACGAAATCATTTGTGGTGTAAGCAACGGCGACGGTCCTATTGACTCCGTTTTCCGTGCAATTGAACAGTGTATCGGTCACCACTATGAGCTTGACGATTTCCAGGTGCAGTCTGTAACAGAGGGCAAAGAAGCTCTCGGTTCTGCACTTGTAAGACTTCGCAACAACGGAAAACTCTATTCAGGTAACGGCACATCCACCGACATTGTTGCCGCAAGTATCAGAGCATATATCAACGCATTGAACAAAATCGTATTCGAGGAGGCATAATATGAAAATTGTATTTTCGACCAAAAATGTGCGTCGAGCCTCTTTCCTTGATACCTGCCGCTATGCCTTTGATTACGGTTTTGAAGGTTTTGAAATTTACGATGCTATAAAAGAAAGAAGCTCACATCACGACAGTATTTTAAGACGTGAACGTATTGCCGACGCAAAAAGAAAACTCATAAACAGAAACCTTACCGTTTCGGCTCTTCGTATGCCCGACCCCATTGAGAGCGAAAGCACTTCTGCCGAGCTTGTTGAAAAATACGTAAGTATGGCAGCTGCATCAGGCGTTGAAAACGTTATAGTTCACACACAGAGCGAAGTAGCTTTCGATATTCTTGACGAAAAAATGACAGGTGCAATTAAACGCGCTCAGTCAGGTGACGTAAACATTTTATTTGAAACAACCGGATATCTTGCAAGAACCGAAAACGTAATCGGTGTTATCAACCACTTTGCTTCGGCGGCTATCGGTGTTTCATGGAATGTAAGAGGAACATATTTTGATGCAGGTGAAACTGCAGAAACCACTATCAAAAACTTAGGTGCTTACATTAAATATGTACGCCTTGGTGATATGAAGGACGGTAAGACCGTTTTAATAGGCGAAGGCGATTTGGATGTTGAGAAGTTATTGAACGCTCTTTCTTCACTTAATTATGAAGGTTTCATATGTGCTGCGTGGAATGAAGAAATCAGCGATGCAGACATCGTCCTCACTCACTTCACAAACTACATCTCCTCTTTAGGTCGTGCGAAAAAGGTTTATGACCACACACATTACAACCGTGATAAATCAGGTACATTCCCTTGGAAAAAGTATGATGTTATTGACGCTACATTCTCGGATGTACTTGATAAAATGGTGGAAAAATATCCCGACCAGTATGCTTTCAAATATCCTACACTCGACTACACAAGAACTTACGAGCAGTTCCGTCGCGACGTTGACGAATGTGCAGCAGCGTTAATTTCCCTGGGTGTAAAAGCAGGCGACCATGTTGCAATATGGGCAACCAATGTACCTCAGTGGTTCATCACCTTCTGGGCAACAACAAAAATCGGTGCAGTTCTCGTTACTGTTAACACCGCATATAAAATCCACGAAATAGAATACCTGCTCAAGCAGTCAGATACTCATACCCTTGTTATGATTGAGTACTGCAAGGATATCAACTATAAGACAATTATTGAAGAACTTTGTCCTGAACTCAAAAACCTTAAGCCCGGCACTCCCTTGTACTCCAAGAACCTCCCCTTCCTTCGTAACGTTGTTACCGTAGGCTTTGATATGGACGGTTGTCTTACATGGGAACAGATGTTATCACGCTCTTCACTTGTTCCCAGAGAAGAAGTTCGCAGACGTTCTTCACTTGTAAAGCCTGATGATGTTTGTAATATGCAATATACTTCAGGTACAACAGGTTTCCCCAAGGGCGTTATGCTTACACACCGTAACATTATAAACAACGGTAAAACAATCGGTGACAGAATGGATTTATCCACTGCCGACCGTATGATGATTCAGGTTCCTATGTTCCATTGCTTCGGCATGGTGCTTTCAATGACCTCTACAATGACCCACGGCGGTACACTTTGCCCCATCCCCTATTTCTCACCAAAGTCATCACTGGCTTGTGTAAATGATGAACGCATTACCTGTTTCAATGGTGTTCCCACAATGTTTATTGCAATGTTCGGTCATCCCGATTTTGCAAAAACCGACTTTTCATATATGCGAACAGGCATTATGGCAGGTGCTAACTGCCCCGCAGACCTTATGCGCCGTGCATCCGTAGAAATGAATATGCGTGAAATTATTTCAGTTTACGGTCAGACAGAGGCTTCACCCGGTTGCACAATGGGTGAAGTAAACGAAGACCTTGACCACCGTGTTGAAACTGTCGGTAGTGCATTCCCCGGTGTTGAATGTAAAATTATCGACCCCGAAACCGGTCTTGAACTCCCCGACGGTCAGAGTGGTGAATTTGTTGCACGTGGCTTTAACATTATGAAGGGCTACTACAAAATGCCCGAAGCAACTGCTCAGGCAATTGACAGCGAAGGTTGGCTTCATTCCGGTGATATTTGTATGAGAACTCCTGACGGCTACTACAAGGTTACGGGACGTCTTAAAGATATGATTATCCGTGGCGGTGAAAACCTTTATCCCCGTGAAATCGAAGAATTCTACCTTACCAACCCCAAAGTTCGTGACGTTCAGGTTGTTGGTGTTCCCGATGAACAGTACGGCGAAGAATGTTGCGCTTGGATTATTCTTCACAAGGGTGAAACTGCTGACGAAAAAGAAATGAAGGAATACGGCTACGCATCTATTGCAAAACACAAAGTTCCTAAATATTTCTTATTCGTAAACGAATTCCCCATGAATGCGGCAGGTAAGATTCTCAAATACAAAATGAGAGAAGAATCGCTCGACAGATACAATAATCAGAAATAAATTATATCAATTATCAGAAGTCGGGTCATATACTCGACTTCTGTACTTTTAAAGAAGGCCCTGAAAATGAATTACAAAGATTATAAAATAATTGACTCCCATTGTCATATATTCCCCGACATCATTGCGAAAAAAGCAACTGACAGTATTGACCTTTTTTACGGTATAAGTGCATTGGGGAAAATTGACGGCTGTGCTTTTGTGGGCACTGCCGAAAACCTTATAAAACAATGCGACGAAACAGGGGTTGAGAAATGCCTTGTGACCTCCGTTGCAACCACACCCCACCACGCACAGAGCATTAATGCTTACATTTCAAGCGAAGTTGCACTGTACCCTGAACGATTTATAGGTTTCGGCTCACTCCACCCCGAAAGTGAAACTCTGACAGAGGACGTTGAGCATCTTATTGAAACAGGTTTAAAGGGTGTTAAATTACATCCCGATATCCAGAATTTTAAAGTTGATGACCCGAAAGTCCTCAGAATATTTGAATTGTGCGAAAAAAATGATTTACCCGTACTTCTTCACACGGGCGATTCCCGTTTTGATAACTCAAACCCCAACCGAGTGACTACCATTCTTGAAAAATTCCCGAATCTTACCATTATAGGTGCACATTTTGGTGGTTGGTCGATATGGGAAAAAGCCACGGAAGAATTATCGGAATATAAAAACTTCTACGTGGACACCTGTTCTTCTTTTTACGCATTAGAAAAAGAAACGGCAAAAAAACTCATAAGAACTTACGGTGCTGACAGAGTTATTTTCGGAACGGACTACCCTATGTGGAAGCAAAAAGAAGAATTAGAATACCTTTTCAGTTTAGGTTTATCCCGGGAAGAACTTGAGGATATTTTACATAATAATATTCTTAAAATATTATAATTGGCGTAAGCCCCGAAATTCCTCACTCCTAATTCCTCACTCAATAATTTATACTTGCATTAGAATAATTTATATGTTAAACTTGTAAACTGTGTGTTTAGTCTACATAGTATGTTAATATATATTCTCATTATCTGAGGTGTTACAAAATGATTTGCAACAATATTTTAGAGGCAATGGGCAACACGCCCGTTATTCGTCTTAACCGTATGGTTGATGAGGACTCTGCAGAAGTACTTGTTAAATTTGAGGGACTTAATGTTGGTGGCTCGATTAAAACAAGAACTGCTTACAATATGATTTTAAAAGCGGAAAAAGAGGGTAAAATCAACAAGGATACCATAATTGTTGAACCTACAAGCGGTAATCAGGGTATCGGTCTTGCACTCGTAGGTGCCGTAAGAGGCTATAAAACAGTTATTATTATGCCCGACTCCGTTAGTGAAGAACGCAGAAAACTCGTAAGGCACTACGGTGCAGAGGTTAAACTTGTACACGATGCGGGAAATATCGGTAAATGCATTGACGAATGTTTACAGTTAGCGTTAAAAATGCAGGAAGAAAACGAAAATGTTTTTGTTCCCCAACAGTTTGAGAACCCCGCCAACCCCGAAATTCAGCGTAAAAAAACCGCAACCGAAATCCTTGAACAGGTTGGTAAACCCATTGACGGTTTCTGTGTGGGTATAGGCACGGGCGGTACACTTACAGGTATCGGCGAGGTACTTAAAGAGGCTAACCCCGATATTGAAATATGGGCAGTTGAGCCTGAGGATGCGGCTATTCTTTCGGGCGGTCTTATCGGCACACATATACAGATGGGTATTGGCGACGGTCTTATTCCCCCTATTCTTAACACATCAATTTACTCAGATATCTGCATTATCACCGACGACGAGGCTCTTAACACTGCTAAGGACCTTGCGGCAAAAGAAGGTATTCTTTGCGGTATTTCAAGTGGTACAAACGTTGCCGCCGCAATAAAACTCGCTAAAAAACTCGGCAAAGGCAAAACCGTTGTTGCGGTTCTTCCCGACACTGCAGAAAGATATTTCTCTACTCCCCTTTTTGATGATTAAAAAATTTCCCCGAAGCACATTGTACTTCGGGATTTTTTTATTTTGATTCACTTATTTTTATATTTGCTCCGTCAATTTCGGTGTTTGCGGTTACTATATCGGTTATCTGTAAGGCGGCAGAATCATTAAGTTTTCCTTTTTCTACAATAATCTGTACCGACTTATCGTTTATTACCGCGGCACACTCCCCCGAAATCTTAGCGCTTATTAATGTTTCAAGGTCACTTTCGAGTTTTATTTGCTTTGATAAAGCTTCAATTGTTGCTGTTATTTTTTTTGCTTCCTCGCTACCCGACACTGCGGATTTCAAGGATTTATTCAGTTTATCAATGCTTTCGTCGCGGGCTTTATCCCTATTCAAACGCACCTCGGCAAAGTAATCATTATTTTCTGCCCCTGCGTTTACATACTGTGCCTCGCCTAAATTCTGAACATATTCGCTTTCGTCATTGGTTTTTAAAATATCATCCTTACCATTATTGGTATAATACCAATTGACGAATACCGCCGCACCCAGAGCCACTACCAATGTACCTAAAATAAGTTGACGCCTTTTTATAATGAGATTCACAAAAATCACTCCTTTTTATTTATCCGCACACATTTTCTCAACGGAAACCTGTGCGGTACTTATATTAAACAAAGCACACACCGTATCGGTTATGGCGGTTTTTACCCTTATACTGTCCGCACCCTCGGCAATTACCGCTACACCCTTTACCGTTGGCTCATAGACTTTAATCACAAGGCATTCCTCGTTATTTGAGCCTTTTTTTACAATTATATATTCTTCGGAAAGTTCATTCTCGGTTCCGTTTTCATCTTTTTGACCCTTGGTGTCGTAACTTTTGGCATAAACATTTTCATAGCAGGTATCCACCGTAAGCATAACCTTCACATTCCCTGCACCGTCAATATCCGACAGTAATTTTTCAAGATTTTTCTCGGTGTTTTTTATGTATTCTTCCGCAGAAACATAAGGCTCTTCAGGGGTTTGATTTTCTCCCGTGGTGAATTCACTTAACAATAAACCAATTAAAACCACTACCGCTCCGACTATCATTAATATGGTTTTTTTAGGCATTTTCTTTTCCCGAATACTCTTTATAAACTCCTTCATTTTTCACCAACCTTTGTAACCGAACGGTATTCCTCGGGAATTGAATTTTGAATTTCAGTAAATTTCTCTGAAAACTCCTTAGGAATTTCTACCGTAACACTTTCGAGCCAAACGGTATTAGTTTCCTCCTCTACGGAAGTTGTTACATATATTTCATATTCATCCACACCCGAATTTATGAGTATATCCCGTACTTCGCCGTAGACCTTTTTTTCAGTTAAATTTGCCGTGTGCATTAAAGCATCGTAAGTGTTACTTTCGCTTATTTCCTCGTACCCCGAAAAATCGGGAATGGTGATTTCGCTTTTTAAAAGCGGTGCAAAGGATGTGGCAAGAATTACCCCCGTTACAATTACACGCAAGGTTTTACGGCTTTTTGAAGGTGCAAAATACTCTAAGAAACCACCTGCAAGAGCGCAGACTATGTAATTTATAAAAACGGATTTTATTACTTCGCTCATACTATCGTGCCCTTTACCGCTATTACTACACCTACGGAAACTATGAATATTGCCGCCACTATAACTATGGTTGCTACCAACAAAACTAAAGTATCTTTTAAAACACTGAGCATTGGTGCACTCTTACCCACACCAAAGGAATTACAAAGAATAATCCCTATATCCAAAGCCAGAATCCAAGCGAGAAGCTCGGCGAGTGTTGGTAAAACCGTTACAATTACGGTTATAATTCCGAAAATCCCCACGGTGTTTTTTATAATACTAAGACTTGAAATCAACGCAGAATAAGTTTCACTGACAGTACCGCCCACAACAGGAAGGCTTCTGCCGACCACGAAACGAATGCTTCTTGCAGTTACGGTATCCGCACCGTCACTAAGGACGCCTTTTATGGTAATTATCCCCGAAAAGACCGTTCCCACAAAACTCATAAAGAACACATAAATCTTCTTGAAGGTAGCACAAAAGCCCGAAGAAAAACCATAAAAATCAAAGCAGGACAAGAAACTAAGGCAACACATTACATTAACAACGGGTTGACAAAACTCGGTCAACAAGCCTGAAAAAAGAGTGTCTGAAAAAACCGTCATGGCAGAATACGTAAGCCCCGCACTTATATTACCCGAGGATGATACTATTGCGCAAAAAGCCCCTGCAAAAGTGGTTGTAAAAACACTGAGGGTTTCAAGCACCGAAAAAGCTGAGCTTACCATTCCCGCAACACTCACCGCACCGTTAAGAGCTATAACGGAGCATCCTACAAGATTGACAGTCTGAGCCGAATCAAAAAACGAGGACATAAATGACATAAGAATCAATACCCCGACTGTTATAAATAAAAATTTCAACGGGGCTTTTACGGAACGGGACAAAATATTAAAAAGTGCGGTAAACACCTTAGTGGGGCTTACACTGAACAGACTTTCGAAACTTAGACTATCTATTCCTAATTCTTTAAGTATCCCGAGGGTTTCCTCATCCGTGGCTGAAATTATAGTATCCAAATCGAATTCCTCATTATATTGGTCGATATTTGATTCCAATGCCTGTACCGTTACGGGACAAGAAGTAATAAATATTAACATCAAGAAAAAGGTGTAGGTTATTTTTAATATTCTTTTCATTTTTCACCCTAAGAAAGACGTTGCCAAGGTAATTACCGCCTGAAACACGGGCAAAGCACAGGACACCGCCATAATTTTCACGCCTATTTCCACTACACCCGCTAAGGCATTTTCACCATTGTCGCGACATATATCCGCCGTCACCGCACCAATACTTAAAATACCGAAAACTTTAAGCATTATTTTTATACCCTGCTCACTTATACCCTCAATGGAAATCATTTCCTGCATTACGTTCATTAAATCCTTTGCCTGAGGAAGTACCGAAAGTAAAACTATTACGCCGAGAGCAATTTGCACTATCGTGGTATACACCGAGTCGGATTTTTTAATTACGCTTAAGAGTACAACCCCCGAAACGGCAATAATACCTATTTCTAAACCGCTCAAAACTGCATCACTGAACTCAGTTCATCCTTTAATTCATTTAACGCAGGTAAAAACATTGCAAGAACGATTATAAGACCCGCTATGGTTGTTAAAAGTGTGTATTCTTCTTTACCCGCTTTTTGCAACAACTGATTCATTACCGCTACAACAATGCCCACGGCAACCATTTTAAAAATAATCATTATATCCATAGCTCTTCACCTCGCAGGTCACTATATAAACAAAATCACGATGCACAAAGCACCGAAAACACTGAGAGCCGTATTAATCTGTATTTTACTTTTTTCACTTTTTTTATGCTCGGTTAATATCTCGCTGAATTTTTCAATATACTCATCACAAAGATTCAACTGCCCGTCCTTATCGGTAGTGCCGAGATGATTAATAAATGACTCGAAAAAAACTATGATTTTTTCGTCCTGTGTTTGGGTTAAATAAAAACTATCATCATTTTGTCCGATATACTTAAGATTCTCGTTTTTAACCCTTTGACCGAGAGTTTCAAAATCAGTTGCCCGATATTGAAGTTCACTTCTCACAAAGCGAAGAAAACCCACTATTTCGTTGAGAATTGCAGTTTTTTGTTTTTGCTTGAAAGAGTCCCTGAAACCCAAAAACAGAAATAAACCTGCCACACCTAAAACCAGAATAATTTTCAAAAATCCACAATTCCTTTCACTTTACAGGGTTCGCTTTTACCTTTTAAAATGACCGCTTTTTTAAAAACACCCGCATCAACAAGGCATTTTATGTTGGGTCTTTTTAACACTTCATCAACACACGAGCCGTGGGCGGTTGCAATAACCTCCACCCCCGTATTTACCGCGGACAACAGGCTTTTCGCTTCGTCCTCCCCACCGATTTCGTCTAAAACGATAATATCGGGAGATAATGTTCTTACGGCAATTTCCGTACCTACCGCTTTGGGGTATAAGGCAAGTACATCCGTATGCTCACCCACGTCAAGACCGCAACCAAACGAAAGTGACGCGATTTCATCACGTTCATCAATTACGGCACTTTTTAAAGGTGACGGGGAATTTTTACCCGAATAATGTCGGCACAAATCTCGCAAAAGGGTGGTTTTACCCGAAAGAGGTGTACCGATAATTAAAAACGAACGGCAATCCCCTATATTTTGGAGTATATTCTCACTGCAACCGTAAAATTCCCGTGCTACGCGGATATTGACACTATTGAACGATGAAACGGAGTAAACCGAGCCGTTTTTCATAACCGCCCTACCTGCAACACCCGCTTTGCAACCGCCACGTAAAGGAATATAACCTTTGGCTATCATATCCTGATATGTATGAAGCGACCGTCTCGAAAGGCAAAACACAATTTCCTGCAACTGTTTGTCATCGGTTTTCAAGACATTATCAAAACAGGTTAAAGTGGGTTTCCCCGAGGTTGTTAAGTAATAATTTCCACCCGCACACGAAAGAGTAATAACTCCACCATTTCTGAATCGAATTTCTTTGACTTCGGTTGCAATGCTTTCAGGTATTCGGGACAAAATATTTTTATAATACTCGGGCAAAAGCCCAATGGCATTTAAAAATTCCTTCATAGTTACCAATCCTTTCAAAAAATACTTATTTTCACTTGTCCCGAATTAGAACACAAAATATAAACAAAATGAAAATTAAATTCAAAATGATTGAAAGAAAATACCATATATGTTATTATTTATTATGTATTGGAATACACAGATTTGAAGGACGGCAATAAAATGAAAGAAAAAATCAAAAACAACCCCCTATTTAAAAAAGGTTTCGGAATACGATACTGTCTGCTTGCTGCATTTTGTACCGCGGCAATTATGACGGTTGTATATTACTGCTATGATTTAGCACCCTTCGGTGACGTTACAATTCTCAGAATGGACCTTTACCATCAATACGGTCCCCTGTTTGCAGAACTGTACGAGCGTGTCACGGATTTTGACAGCTTACTGTATTCCTGGAACTCAGGTGGCGGAAGTTCGTTCTTAGGTAATCTTTACAACTACCTTTCTTCCCCCCTTGCAATAGTGATGCTTATATTCGGTCATAAGAATATGCCCGAGGCAATTGCCGCAATGATTTTCCTTAAATCGGCTTTTGCATCTTTCACATTTTCTTATTACTTAACCAAAAAGAACAATGTTTTTTCACCTTTGGTTTCTGCGTTCGGCGTACTTTACGCTTGTAGCGGTTATTTTATAGCCTACTACTGGAATGTAATGTGGTTGGATTCTTTCTACCTTTTCCCCTTGGTAATGTTGGGTATAGATTACCTTATAAACCAAAGGAAAATGAAATTATACGTTATAACCCTCGCTCTTACTATACTCACAAACTACTATATGGGTTATATGGTCTGCATTTTCTCCGTCCTTTATTTCATATACTCCTACTTCTCACAAAACAATGCATCCGACACTTATTTCGGAAGACTCGCAAAACGCGAAAAAGGTTTAAAAGGCTTCTTTACATGGGGCTACAATAATCTTCGTAACAACAAATTAGTTGACAGCGGTGCTCGTTTTGCCTTTGCATCATTAAGTGCGGGTATGCTGGTTGCTTTTGCACTTATCCCCATTTATTTCATTCTTAAAAGTTGCTCCGCCACCTCGGGTACATGGCCCCAGGAATTCAAAACCTATTTCTCAATATTTGATTTCCTCGCGAACCATCTGGCGTACCTTAACCCCACCATAAGAAGTAGCGGTACGGACGTTTTACCCAATGTTTACTGCGGTGTTATTACCGTAATGTTAGTACCCCTCTACCTTTTTTCAAAGAAAATCTCACTTAAAGAAAAGATTTTCAGTGTGGGTATTCTCGGTATAATGTTCGCAAGTTGCTACACTAACTACCTTAACTACATCTGGCACGGTTTCCATTTCCCCAATGATTTACCCTACCGTTTTTCATATATGTATTCATTCCTTCTCCTCATTTTTGCTTTCAAGGTACTTATGAATATTAAGGAATACTCAACCCGTCAGATTATCGGCGTTGGTACGGCTACAATTTTCTTTGTAATTCTCGTTCAGGAAATCGGCTCAAAGAACTTCAGTGAAATCGGTGTATGGATTTGCGTTGCGTTTATCGGTATTTACAGTCTTGCTCTCGGTATTCTTAAAAATGACAAATACCCTGCCCTTGCAGCTGCTGCACTTGTGCTTTGCTCAGTATGTGCGGAATACACAGTTGCTAACACCAACAATTACAGTATGGACCAGACAAAAACAAACTTCGTAGGCGATTACGATAATTTCCAAGAAATTAAATCCCAGATTGATGAATATGAGGGTAACGAAAACTACCGTATGGAACTTACCTCATTAAGGGCGAGAATGGACCCCTGTTGGTATAATTACAACGGTGTTTCAACATTCTCATCAATGGCTTACGAAAAAGTTTCAAATATGCAGTCCCACCTTGGTATGTTCAGTAACTACATTAACAGTTACACCTACCATAGACAAACTCCCGTATACAACGCATTCTTTGCCCTTGATTATATTGTTGATAACAACACGGGTTCAAAAACCGAAATGAACCCCGAACTTTATAAGGAAATTGCGGCGGTTGATAAGTACACCGCTTACGAAAACAAATATCAGTTACCTATTGCTTTCCGAGTAAATCCCGATATACTTCAGTGGTCACACGACAATGTTAACCCCTTCGAAGTTCAGAGTTCACTCTTCGGCTCATCCACAGGTATACACGATGTTTATAATGATATGGAAATGACCTCCGTTTCAGGTAACGGTGTTGATTGTAACGACCTTTCATTCAGTGATTCGGGTTATTATCCCTACACTGTAACTGATACTGTTGCACCGTCCGTTTCCTTTGAACTTACGGTTAAAGAAAGCGGTAACGGATACCTCTACCTTAAATCAAGTAACAATGATATAAATGCTATTACCGTTTCACTTCCCGACGGCACTGCCATTTCGCAGAATATTGACACCAAACCTCATATTCTTGACTTAGGCTACCTTAAAGCAGGTGAAACAGTGCAGATTTACGCACCCTTTACCGAAGCAAACGAGGGTTATATGTATCTTTTCGGTGTGACCCTTGACCTTACTGAATTCGAAAAAGGCTATAATCAACTTAAAACTGATTCTCTTAAGGTAACGGAATTTGACGATACAGAGATTAAAGGTACAATAAATGCTTCCGAGAATGGTATTCTTTACACCTCAATAAACTTCGACAAAGGTTGGTCAGTTTATATTGACGGCGAAAAAGTACCCGAAGAAAATATTTATGACTTAGGCAACAATGCCCTTTTAGGTGTGGATATAACCAAGGGTGAACACTCCGTAGTATTTAAATACACTCCTCGCGGACTTTATGTAGGTATCGCAGTTTCAGTTATCACATTAATTCTACTTGTAATTCTTTGCTTCGTCACAAAATCGAAGGTATTTAAATTCAATCCTCCACTTTACGTTGAGGAAGATATAGTTATTGAACCTGTTGACATTATAGAAATTATTGACGAAACAGAAACTACTGAAAAAACAGAAACTACCCAAGAAGCAGAAAATCAATCGGACGAAAACCAATAATCGAGGGGATTATATGTTCGCAAAAATAAAAAGTATCGGTCTTATGGGACTCGAAAGTTATATGGTGGATGTGGAACTAAATATTTCAGGCGGTAAACACGCCCTTGAAGTAGTTGGTCTTCCCGACACGGCAGTAAGTGAAGCCCGTGACAGAGTAATTGCCGCAATTCAGAACTCGGGATTTGAAATGCACCTCACATCCCACTACATCTTTAACCTTGCCCCTGCGGACCGTAAAAAAGAGGGCTCACTTTATGATTTGCCCATGGCGGTTGCGGTACTTTCCGCTACAAGGCAGATTAACGGCGACTACAAAGAGGCGGTTTTCATTGGTGAATTATCTCTTTCGGGTGATATAAAACCCGTAAAGGGTGTTTTACCCATGGTAATGGCGGCTAAGGATGCGGGAATTAAAGATATTTATATTCCACTTGAAAACGGTGACGAGGCATCCGTAATCGACGGCATAAACATTTACGCCGTTAAAAATCTAAAAGCACTCGTTGACCATATAAATGATTTTGAAAAATTAAAACCCATTGAATTAAAGCCTTTTAAACATTACGAAATTCCTGATTATTTACCCGACTTCAAAGATGTAAAGGGGCAGTTTGAAGTAAAACGTGCCCTTGAAGTCGCCGCCGCAGGCGGACATAACGTAATGATGATAGGGCCTCCCGGCTCGGGTAAAAGTATGCTCGCTAAACGCATACCCACAATTCTTCCCGATATAACTGTTGACGAGGCTCTCGAAACCACAAAAATATACTCCCTTGCAGGTGGACTTACAAAGGACAAGCCCATAATAAATTACCGACCTTTCAGGTCACCCCACCATACGGTTTCACCCGTGGGACTTTCCGGTGGCGGTACAATTCCTAAACCCGGTGAAATATCCCTCGCACATAACGGTGTTTTATTCCTTGATGAACTTCCCGAGTTTTCACGCAACACTATGGAAGTTTTAAGGCAACCTATGGAAAACGGCACAATTACCATTTCCCGTGCATCCTGTGCTCTCACCTACCCTTGCTCGGTTATGCTCATTTGTGCTATGAACCCCTGTCCTTGCGGATACTTCGGTCATCCTACAAGAACTTGCTCATGTCCCAACGGTGCTCCCGCAAGATACTTATCAAAAGTATCGGGTCCGTTACTTGACAGACTGGATATACATATTGAAGTTCCGCCCGTTGATTATAATCAACTTTCGGATAACGAATCGGGCGAACCCTCGGCGGCAATACGCGAAAGAGTAAACGCCGCCCGAAAAATACAATTAGAACGTTTCAAGGGTACGGGCGTTTCCTGTAACGCAAAAATGACCTCGGCACTTACGCGAAAATACTGCGTACTTACCGAGGATGCGGCTAAAATACTCGAAACTTCTTTTGAAAAATTAGGTTTGTCCGCCCGTGCTTATGATAAAATTCTAAAAATCGCAAGAACTATTGCGGATCTGGATAATTCAACCGACATTCAGACCAAACACATTCTTGAGGCTATACAGTACAGAGCCCTTGACAGAAAATTCTGGAAAGCGTAAATTCATAAAAAAATAAGTGGCACACTCCGTTGTGAAGTGTGCCACTTATTTTATTCTCCGAAAAATTCTTCTTCAAGCATTGCACAGATGCAATGATATACGGGTAAGGTGTACTCCTGTATTTTGTATGTTTCAGCAGAAGGTAATTTTATAGTACAGTCGGCAATTTCCGATATTTTACTGTCCCTTTCCCCCGTTAGGGCTACGCATTTACCGCCCTTTGCCTTTGCGGTTATAACTCCGTTTAAAACATTAGCGGAATTACCCGAGGTGCTTAAGGCTATTAATGTATCACAAGGGTTCATATATGTGTAAATCTGTTGGGCAAAAACCAAATCGGGTGAACAGTCATTTAAAAAGGCGGTCATTAACCCCGACTGACTAACAAGTGAAATAGCCTGTAAACCTTTTTGTAAACCCTTGGCTATATAATTTCCGTTTTCATATTCATTAAATGCGATTTCTTCTTTTTCACTAAGGTTTCTATGAAGCAGAAAACCTTTCATAAGTTCCCCTACAATATGTTCACAGTCCGCCGCACTGCCACCGTTACCGCACACAAGTACTTTGCCGTTATTCTTGTAAGTTTCCTCTAATATCAAATAAGTTTTTTCAATATCCCCTTTTACACATTGTAAATCAGGATATCTTGTTATAAGTTTTTCTAAAAAAATATATGTACTGTCTTTCATTTTACCACCTCAGAACAACACGCCCAATGCGGCGTAGTCACCTATACTGTCCCCTAATTGAGCGGGTAGAATTTTACACACTTCACTATTACAACCAAGTGCTTCTGTTTTTATAATCTTTTCGATTAACGGTACAAAAAACTCCTGATTTCTTTCAAAAATACTACCGATTACAATGGCCTCGGGATTTAAAATATCAATAATCACCGAAAGTCCTCGACCTAAATATTCGGCACATTTTTCGTAAACCTCACGAGCGAAGGCATCGCCCTCATACATAGCCTCGGCAATACTTTGGGCGGTAAGGTTTTCTAAATCTTTCTCACTTTCAAAGAGAATACTTTTCTTATTATTTCTTATATAATCTTTTGCGGTAAGTATGGCAAGATTTCTGATACCTCCGCCCGAGCAAAAGCCCTCAAACGAGCCTTTTTTACCGTATCCTTCGGGGCCAGTTTCGGCAAGACGGATATGCCCTACCTCACCTGCACCGTCATTTGTACCGCTGTAAAGCTTACCGTCGAGAATAAGTCCCGCACCCATACCCGTACCGAAGGTGAGAAAAACCATATTATTATAGCCCTTACCTGCACCAAATCGCCACTCCGCAACGGCACAGGCATTGGCATCATTATGAAGAACACATTTCACTCCGAAATGACGTGATAAAATATCACTTATAGTAACATTATCCCAATCAGGCAGATTCGGAGGACAGTGAATTGTTCCCGTTTTACTGTTAAGCGGACCACCGCAACTGACACCCACGCCGATTAAATCACACTTCGAAACATTGTTTCTTAAAAGAATTTCGTCGCCTTTTTCTATAATTTCGGCAATGATTTTTTCGTAACCGCGACTGACATTGGTGGGGAATTGAATTTTATCAATAATAAACCCCTCGGTATTTTGGGTCAGTTCACCCTTACCGAGAATTACGGCACATTTTGTACCGCCTATATCAATACCTAAAGAATACATAATATCACCCGAAATCCTTTTTATCAGGCTTATAATATCAAAAACAAAAGCCTACTTCAAGGTTTACGGCTATTTTTTACTGTGAAAAGTTTCTTCGCCTATTCTACGTATTGTAACATTGACGCTTAAACTTGTAATACTGTTTTTAAACTCTTTATCCCAGTTGTTTTTTAATTTTTCATATTCCTTGTTATCATAAAGATACAACCGTCTGCCGTATCTTACTGCGTCACCGCCGTGTTCACTTTGAAGTGCAATTATTGTGTTTTCCGAAGTTTTAGCAATTGTAGCACCGGCGGCACTTTTTATTTTCTCCATAAAATCATCATCGGTACTGAAAAACTCTGCTCCGCCCACTTCTTCTAAGTCGCACACAACATCAATATTAAGTTTATAGTGTAATCGTCCGTTTTCTTTAAGAATTTTATAATGGGTTTTGCCTTTCACAAGGACAAAGGTTGCTTTTTGTCCGTTGGGTAAATCGGCACTTATGAAACCCTCGCGTATATGATTGTCAAGAAAAGCAAGTCCTTGTGCATCCCCCGATGAAAGATACATACAAAAGCTTTCATCCTTGTCAAAAACTGCACATCCGTCCAAAGAAAAATCCTGATTTTCACCGTTTTTCTGAACACTTACCGCAGGAACACACAAAAATGTAGTATCGTCCTTCATTGTATTTACCGCGTCAATAATACGCACCCGCGGTACAAGGGATTGCTCGTAACTTGATTCAAGCATTTTTTCGAGAATTTTACTTTTAACAGTATCGTTAAGAAGTTTTGCTCTTATAACCTCCTCGGCTTTTCCTCCTTTAGCAACACAAAGAAGTTGCGAAGCTCTTGAATCATAATTTCGTTCAAAGAAATCAAGCACATCACCCATATTTCTTTGTGCGGTAGTTTCGCCCAATACTATCACCCTGTTTTGTGCGTAAAACGGTTTGTTACCGCTTTTAGTCGTAAGTTTCATAAGTGCGGATGCTACGGATTCACCCGTAGCATTATATATTTTAGTCTTATTTTCTGCGGAAGAATCACCGCTCGGCGAACCGCTTTGCTCGTTATTTAGTATTTCAACGGTGACTTTATATCCGCCGCTTGTAACATCAATGCCTATTCCCTGAATTATCATTAAATCCGATAATTCCGTCCCTGCTTTTTCACAGGACGAAAAACTGCCCAAGGCTATGAAGCACAGAAGAATAAGGCTAACTGTTCGGGATATTTTCATCATAGGGTTTCACCTTTTTAAAATATATAATCAAAGCAATCGGCAGAATTAACACGGGTACAATATAAAGCCCGATAACCAACGGAACATACGACATAAAATTGAAGCGTTCCAAATCTGCAGAAATAAAACTGAGCAAAATACTTACCGCTAAAATACATACGCCACAAATAAGTTTTCGGGATATTTTAGGTAAAATGAATTTAATGCAACTTACCACACCTAAGAAATAAAGGCTCACCTTTTCCACAATACACAATACCCAAATTGCGGTTTCAAGGGCATCCATTCTCTCTAACAACCCAAACTCCGCAAGGGTTACGGCGGTATAAGTGGGGAAAAGTCGAGTATCCGCAAAAGCACCGAGTGTACCGATGGTAAAAAACAATATAAAAATAAAGGTAATTCCGCTTAAAACGGTCCACAGAATATAAGTTTTTGCTATTTTGCCTTTAATTTGGGGCAGAAACAGCATAATTATACCGATTTCCGCACCCTGTAAAGCAAAATACAAACTGTCATAAAAAAATCTGCCGACGCCCTTTTCCATAAGAGGTGTAAAATTCAGTAAATCCACATCTTTCCAAAGGGACACCATTACAAAGCCCGTTGCACCCACAACGATTACGGTAAAAATCACCGCCGCTCTTGATAAAGACCCCAACCCTAAAAGGGACAAAAGACCGCAAATAATTACCAACGCAACTATAAAAATGGTCATATCCGTACCGGGGAAAAGTTCCGAACTTGCAAATAAATCGAATCTCGCCAAAGCCCTTAGTATGGCAACAAAGTAAACAAGAGCATAGACAGCAGCGATTATTTTAAAAAATATTTTCTTGTCATCCACAACTAAGCCCGTTTGGGTCTTTTCTTTTACAGTTTTAAACACCAGAAATGTGGGTATTGCAAAAATTATACTGATAAAAATAAACACAATCGGGCGTAAAAGTGAATCAGTTTGGGAAATACTTATACCGCTCGAGGATATATACATAAAAATACTGCTCAACATCGAAAGATACAGTACAGAAAAGAACTGTGGTGTACTGACACGTGATTTAGTCATAATTAATCCTTTATTTCCTTACAGAATTTATATCGAATATATTTTTCCCTAATTTTTCCATACTTATTCTGACAATTGAATCTCTCAACAATGTTTTTTCAAAGGGTGTAATAGGTGATAAAAATGGCACGGCATAATCCGTCATAGATGCAAGGCTTATAACAAGAGCCGCCGCACCAATCATAATTCCGTATAGCCCCGTAGCACCACCTATTAAAATAAAAACAATTCTCAGTACGGAGATGGGTTGATATAAATGGGATGAAACCAAAGAGCAAATTGCCGTTAACGCTACAACAATAAGCATGGGCGCACCGATAAGACCCGCCGTAACCGCCGCATCACCGATAACAAGAGCACCAACTATACTTACGGCGTGACCTATGGACTTCGGCATACGTAGCCCCGCTTCCCTTACAATTTCGTAAACAAAATGGATTATAAGAGCCTCTAAAGTTAAAGTAAAAAGTGTATTACTTTCCATAACAACTATGTTATACAGCATATCGTCGGGTAACATTTCCTGATGAAAAAGTCCTACGGATACAAAAACACCCGGCAAGAAAACACTTATTAAAAATGAAAGAAATCTTACAGTACGCATAAAAGTTGCGTAAAAAGGGCGGTTTACGTAATCGTCAAGGGTTTGAAAATTCTCTATAAAAAGCCTTGGAACAATAAGGGCAAAGGGTGTGCCGTCAATTAATATTCCGATTTTGCCCTCGCAGATTTTTGCACTGAATGTATCGGGTCGCTCAGTTTCACCAACCATTGTAAAAAACGAAAATATTTTTGTATCAAGGGCTTTACGAAGATACCCCGCCCCTAACAACGTATCCATATTAATATTATTTAAACGCTCACGCACACTATCAAGTACATCTTCATTCACTCTGCCCTTCATATAGCAAAGTAATATTCGCGTTTTACTCTGAGCCCCTATTTCTTTCATTTCAATAATAAAATTGGGTGTACAAAGGCGTTTTCTTATAAGTGTAAGATTAGTTTTTACGTTCTCTGTAAAACCCTCACGTGAGCCGAATTCCTGAACATCCGTATCGGGCTCGTTAATCGCTCTTTCGGGAATTTGTTGCACACCGAATATGATACACTGAGAAGCCCCCTCAACAAAAATCAGAAGCGTACCCCTCAAGAGCATATCCACCGCCATATCAAGGCTTGTTTGTTTTTGTTGCTCAGTACCGCATATAATGTTATCGCAAATAAATTCAAGTTCCTCGCCCTCGGGTAAGTCACCTTTATAACTCAATAGCGGACGAATGGCGTTGTCGGCTATTTTTTGAGAATTACAAAGACCGTCACAGTTGGCAAAAACCACGCATTTTCCTGCACAATACCCTTTTTTCACAACAATATCAAAACTGCCCTTAAAAGCCTCTTTAATAAGTCTGCCGTTTTCCACGGCGTTTTTACGCACATCTCCGAACTCAAATTCGCTCACTGTATTCACGTTTATAAAAATATTTTTATTTTCTTTCATTCAATCACCTATTCGTTTTTGTTTTTTCCTTTTTTGGAAGTAATATTCAATAATATTTCGGTTAAAACAAAAAAGGTGAAGAAAATGATTTCAGTTGTTATAAGAACTTTTATTATTTACTGCGTTGTTACCTTTCTTATGAGGGCAATGGGAAAACGTCAATTAGGGGAATTACAACCGGGTGAGCTTGTTATTACCCTCTTAGTATCGGAAATTGCAACAACCCCCGTTGTTGATAATACACTACCGCTTTTAAATAGCCTTATTCCCCTTATGCTCCTTGCGGGATTTGAAATAATAACATCAGTTATAGAAATGAAAAGTGTTCGTTTCAGGTATTTTGCTGACGGTAAACCCGTTACGGTTATACGTAACGGCGAATTAGACCAGAAGAAACTAAAAAAACTGCGTTTTACAATAAACGATATCCTTGCCGCTTTGCGACAAAAGGATATTTTTGATATTAAAGATGTAGAATACGGTATTGTGGAAACCAACGGAACATTTTCAGTACTTTTAAAACCCGAAAAGAGAAATTCCACACCCAAAAACTATGACACACCCGAAAAAGATACGGGTATGCCCTGCCCCGTAATTATTGACGGTAAGATTATTGAAACTAATTTTCCCGACTGCCTTGTGACTTCGGATGAAATAAATTCAAAATTAAATCACGAAAAACTTGAGCAGAAAAATATTCTGCTTATGACTGTGGACAAAGGTAAAAACTACTGCATTATTATGAAGAAGGAATGTTGATGAAAAGATTGATTTTAGCAATATCTTTGATTGTAGTAACAATCATAATAAGTCTTGCATCCCTCAGCATATTAAGTAACACCAACGAAAGAATGTTACAACGATTAGACGAAATCATAGAATACACGCAGTTAAACGATTACAACGCTTTAAACAGTACCGTAAAAGAAACCAACGAGCAATGGGAAAAAGAAAAGCCCCTGCTTAATGTTTTAATAGGTCAAAAAGAAACTAACGAAATAACGGATGATTTACAAATGATTGAGCATTTTGCACGTGAAGGAAACAAAGAATCCGTGCTCTTGTATGTTTACGAGTGCAAAACCACTTTAGAAAGAATAAAGTCCACAAACGAACCTTCTTTAAGTACGATACTTTAAATAATCACATTATCAATCAGTCTGAATATGATATACCGAGAGGACTGATTATAAATGACTGATAAAACAATTTTAATTCTCGGCGGTGACAACCGTTCACTTTACTTAGGTGAATATCTTGAAAAACAACATTACCGCGTTTGCTACTATGCTTTTAATCAGGCAGACTGCTACGAAAACCTTACGGATGCCGTAAATGATGCCGATTTCATAATACTTCCCCTGCCCCTTACCCGTGACCGAGTGACACTTAACGCCTCACTTTACGACGGCACCGTTACCCTCAGCGACATTTACGCCCTTTCAGTTTCAGGTAAAATGTTTTTTGGGGGTCAGATACCCCAAAGTTTTTGCGAGGAAATTGATGCACGTGGTGGCGAATGGTGTGACTATATGTTACTCGACGAACTGGCAATTTATAACGCAATTCCTACGGCAGAGGGTGTTGTGAAAGTGCTTACGGAGGAATTGCCCATTACCATTCACGGTATGAAATGTGCCGTAACGGGCTACGGCAGAGTGGGTAAAGTTCTCGCACAGACCCTTAAGTCCTTGGGTGCTGATGTTACGGTTTTCGCCCGTAAACAAAAGAATTTTGCAGATGCTTTTACAAAAGGCATTACCCCTAAGGAGTTCAAAGAACTTTCATCGGAGTACCAGGACTTTGATGCACTCATAAACACCGTCCCACAAAGGGTTTTGGGTGAAAAAGAACTTGACAATATTAACCCCGAGTGCGTTTTAATAGAAATTGCCTCCGCACCTTTCGGTATGGATTTTCAAGCCGCTAAGGAGAGGGCTTTCAACGTAATAAAGGCAGGTTCGCTACCCGGTAAAGTTGCCCCTAAATCTGCCGGTGAAATAATCGGTCGCTCAATACTGCCAATAATTAGAGCGAGGGGGTCAACAGATTGAAAACAATCGGCTTTGCTGTATGCGGTTCATTCTGTACATTTAAAACCGTTTTTGAAGAGGTAAAAAGACTCAGGAAACTTGATTACAATATTATTCCCATAATGTCCGAAAACTCATATACCTTTGATACACGTTTCGGAGATGCGGCATACTGGCGTTCATATTTTAAAGAGATAACCGGTAACGAGGTTATTCACACCATTCCTAAAGCAGAACCCATAGGACCTAAAAAGCTTCTTGATGCATTGGTTATTGCCCCCTGTACGGGCAACACCTTAGCAAAACTTGCCTGGGGCATTACGGATACTTGTGTAACTCTTGCGGCAAAGGCACATTTACGTAACAACCGACCGCTTATAATTGCACCCTCCACCAACGATGCTCTGGCTAACGCCGCCAAAAACATCGGGGCGTTACTCAACTATAAAAATATTTATTTTGTTCCCTACGGTCAGGACTCTTACTCGGGAAAACCAAACTCAATGGTGGCGAATTTTTCGCTTATTCCCGATACTCTCGACTGTGCTTTTAAGGGAAACCAACTTCAACCCTTGATTTTATCGCCGCAATAATGCGGCTTACATAGAATATTTTGATTTTGTATCCATATAATATAGGTAAAAAAAGTAAAAAACTATTTACAAAAATAAATTATTAATATATAATTAATTTTAATAAAAGGGAGTAACTCGTGCCAAGCGGTGCGGTATCGTTCGTCATTACGGCAGTAGCCCGACGGTACCTTAAAGAGTGAGACTTTTACCGCACTCAAACGGTAAAGGTCTTTTATTTTTTACTCTCTTCAAAAAAGAAAGGAAATGGATGCAAATGAAGCACTATCTCGAATCTGCAGAAGCCGTTTTTACGGAAGTTAACTCTTCTGAAGCAGGTCTTACCGCTGCGGAAGCTGCCGCAAGACTTGAAAAGAACGGTAAAAACAAACTTGCAGAAGCAAAAAAGGATTCTACTCTTAAAAAGTTCTTTGACCAGATGAAGGACCCTATGATTATTATCCTTCTTGTTGCTGCAGTTATCTCTGCAGTCACAGAAATCATTGAAGCAGGTAAATTTGTACCCCCCACAGACTCAATTATCATTCTCGTTGTTGTTCTTATTAACGCCCTTTTAGGTGTTATTCAGGAAAACAAAGCTGAAAAAGCTGTTGAGGCTCTTCAGAAAATGTCTGCGGCTACAACAAAAACTCTTCGCGACGGTAAAGTTGAAAACATCAAGAGTGAAGACCTTGTTGTCGGTGACGTTATTCTTCTTGATGCAGGTGATGCTATCCCCGCTGACTGCCGTATTTTTGAATGCGCAAGTATGAAGATTGAAGAAGCCGCCCTTACAGGTGAAAGTGTTCCCGTTACAAAGCTTGTTAACGCACTTTTGGGTAAGGACGAAAACGAAATTCCTCTTGGTGACCGTAAGAATATGGCTTATATGGGTTCAACCCTCGTTTACGGCCGTGGTAAGGCGGTTGTAGTTGCAACAGGTATGGATACGGAAATGGGTAAAATCGCCACCGCTATCTCTACCGCAGAGGAAAACAAAACTCCCCTTGAAATCAAACTCGAACAGCTTTCAAAGATTCTTACAAAGCTCGTTCTCGGTGTTTGTGCAGTTATTTTCATTTATAACATTATTGCTCACTTTATCGGCAACGGCACTACCGCTGAACTTCCCCACGTTGCCCTTGACGCCTTCATTACCGCTATCGCTCTCGCAGTTGCGGCTATCCCCGAGGGTCTTGTTGCGGTTATGACCATCGTTCTTTCAATTGGTGTTACCAATATGTCTAAAAAGAACGCAATTATCCGTAAGATGAACGCCGTTGAAACACTCGGTTGTACACAGATTATCTGTTCCGATAAAACAGGTACTCTTACACAGAACGTAATGACAGTTGTTGACCATTACGCTGAGGACGAAAATTTCCTTGCAACGGCTATGGCTCTTTGCACTAACGCAGAGGTTGAAGCAGACGGCAAGAGCACAGGCGAACCCGACGAGGTTGCTCTTATTAACTATGCCGCAACACTCGGTCTTAAAAAAGAGGATCTTGTTGCCGCTAACCCCAGAGCCGGTGAAGTTCCCTTTGACTCAGGCAGAAAGATGATGTCAACCGTTCACAACGTTGACGGTAAATTCGTTCAGTACACCAAGGGTGCTCCTGATGAAATTCTCAAAAAATGTACTAAGGCTTACGTTAACGGCGAAGTTGTCGATATGAACGACGAAATCCGTCAGAAAGCCGCAGAAGAAAACACAAGAATGGGTAACAAAGCTCTTCGTGTATTCGCAGTTGCTTTCAAAGAATACGCATCTGCTCCCGAAGTTTACGATTCCGCTTCACTTGAATACGATATGATTTTCATCGGTCTTACAGGTATGATTGACCCTGTTCGTCCCGAAGTTAAAGATGCTATCGTTGAATGTCGCGGCGCAGGTATCACACCCATTATGATTACCGGTGACCACATCAACACCGCTAAGGCTATTGCTCGTGAACTCGGTATTCTCACTGATGATTCACAGGCTATGATGGGTGCGGATATTGACAAATACTCCGACGAAGAATTTGAAAAAATCGTTGAAAACGTATTCGTTTACGCACGTGTTCAGCCCGAACATAAAACAAGAATCGTTAACGCTTGGAAAGCTAAAGGCTACGTTACCGCTATGACAGGTGACGGTGTTAACGACGCTCCCTCTATCAAGAGTGCCGATATCGGTGTTGGTATGGGTATTACAGGTACCGACGTTACAAAGAACGTTGCCGATATGGTTCTTACAGACGACAACTTCGCAACTATCGTTTCCGCAGTTGGCGAAGGCAGAAGAATTTACGACAACATCCGTAAGGCTATTCAGTTCCTTCTCGGTTCAAACCTTTCAGAGGTTGTATCTATTTTCTTCTCAGCAATTATGAACTTTACAATCCTTGAAGCACCCCACCTTCTTTTCATTAACCTTGTTACAGACAGTATTCCTGCTCTCGCACTCGGTCTTGAAAAACCTGAATCCGACATTATGAGAAGAAAGCCCCGTAGCAAAAATGACGGTATCTTCGCAGGTGGTTTAGGTGTTGACTGTGCATATCAGGGTATCCTCGTAAGTATTCTTACTGTTATTGCTTTCTACATCGGTGAATATCTCCAGTGTATTGAAACAGGTACAGCATTCGCTTTCAGAAATATTGCCGACAGTAGCGAAGGTATGACAATGGCATTCTTCACAATGGCTATGTGTGAAATCTTCCATTCATTCAATATGCGTTCACAGCGTGGCTCAGCCGTTGCTATGGTATTCAAAGGACACCACAACGTTGCCCTTTACGGTGCTATGATTGGTTCATTCCTCCTTACCACTGCGGTTGTTGAAATTGACTTCCTTTCAAATCTTTTCGGTTTCGCACACCTTGACCTTAAAGCATACGCTATTTCTCTCGGTCTTGCATTCCTCATCATTCCCATTGTTGAAATCATTAAGATCTTCCAGAGAAAATTCGGTAAGAAACATAACTAAACAAATCATAAAAGCCGATGAGAAATCATCGGCTTTTTTATTGACTAATTCACAAAATATGGTATTATATTTGTATACTAAATAAGGAGTGATTGGTAAAATGTCAGGTTCATTAATCTCCGGCTTAGGGGCGATACTTATGGCTTTCTTTACTTTATTGTCATCTATATTCGGTATTGCTCAAAGCAAACCCGACACATCTGTTATTCAAGGCTTTGAGCCTAAGGAGGAAAGCGTTATGCGTATTATGTCATTTAACATACGTTGTGCTAATGTTGGCAAGGATACTTGGGAAGACCGTATCGGTATTGTTTCACAGACAATGCTCGAAAGTGAAGCGGATTCCATCGGTGTTCAGGAGGCTACTCCCGAATGGATGGCAACCCTCAAAGAAACCGTTGGCGAAAAATATGCTTATGTGGGCGTTGGTCGTGACGACGGCGACAACGAAGGCGAATACTCCGCAATATTTTATTTAAAGGATAAATACACCTCCGTTGACAGTGGTACATTCTGGTTATCAGAAACACCCGATAAGGTTTCATTCGGTTGGGATGCAGCTTGTAGACGTGTTTGCACATGGGTTGTATTAGAAAACAAAGAAACAGGCGAAAAATACGTACACCTTAACAGTCACTTTGACCATATAGGTATTACCGCAAGAAAAAACAGCGTTGACCTTATTCTTGACAAAGCAAGTCAATACGCGGATTTACCCGTTGTTTTCACCGCGGATATGAACGTAAAACAAGGTAGCGATAACTACAATCAGTTTGTTGATTCGGGTATTTTACGCGATACAAAGTTTGATACATCCGACACAATGAACTATTGTACATACCACGATACAAAACCTCAAATGCATACGGATGACGTTATCGACTACGTTATGGTAAACAATAATTTTGATACTATGGCTTACCGCGTTGTAACAGAGGGTATCGACGGTAGATTCGTTTCCGACCACTACCCCGTTTACGCAGATATTGTAATTAAGTAAAACATAAATAAAACAAACTAAAAGTTCCCTTCGAAAACCAAATGTTTTTTGAAGGGAACTTAATTTTTTATTTCTTTTTAGGTGGATTGTATTTTGTTTTGTAATACTCCGAGGCTTCTTTTACAGGGCCGTCAAACATAATTTTACCGTTTTTCATTACGATACCGCGTTTACAGAATTCCTCCGCAACGGCAGTCTGGTGAGTAACGAAAAGAAGGGTTACATTATCTTTTTCAATAATTCTGTTAACTGTTTCCTTACACTTAACCTTGAAGGCGTTGTCACCTACGCTGAGTGCCTCGTCAACAATAAGTATCTCGGGTTTTATATTAACATTTATAGCGAAACCTAAACGTGATTTCATACCACTTGAATAGGTTCTTACAGGTTGGTCGATATAGTCGCCCAACTCGGAGAATTCAATAATTGTATCCTCCAACGCTTTTATTTCGTCCTCGGAAAGACCGAGAATATGACCTTTAAGGTAAATATTTTCTCTACCCGTAAACTCGGGGTCAAAGCCACTGCTTAATTCCAACAAAGCACTGACTCTGCCGTTTACGGTTATTTCACCGCTTGTGGGGAAAACTACGCCCGTTATCATTTTAAGAACGGTTGATTTACCTGCACCGTTTTTACCGAAAAGGGCTACTGACTCACCGCGGTTGATTTCAAAGCACATACTATCTACGGCTTTTTTCTCTTTATATTTAATTTTCTTAAAAAATATACCCAGTAGTCTTTTTCTTGTATTTGAATAAAGTTTATATTTTTTAGTTACGCTATCAAATTTTATTACCGTTTCGCTCATTATTGTCCCCCCGTATCACAAAACATCGGGTATTTCTTTTCTGAGTTTTTTGTATGCCCAGATTGAAAGTAAACCGAGCACCGCATACCAACAGAGGAAATACACTAATCTTTTCGGTTGCTCAAAGAACCATACGTGGTTCACAAAACAGTTCCTGTAACCGTAGCAAATAAATGTTACGGGATTGAGCATCATAATGGTATTAAGAATTTTATTATCGGCAATATTGTCTATATTCCAAAGGATACCCGAGAGCCAGAACACACCGATATTCAAGGATTTTACGAGGTTTGCAAAGTCCTTGCTTATGGCGGAAATCAAACCCGCAAACAATGACCAGGCATTGAAGAAAAGGAACATAAGTATAGTATATACGGGTAACTGAAGTAAATAAATTGTGGGGGCATAACCCATAATCCAGAATACCGCAATTACAACAAGAACGAGAATAATATGTACATATAAATGTGAAAGTCCCGTAAATGTGGGAATTGTGGTAATTGGGTACTTCATCTTAGTAACAAGGTAACTGTATCGCCTTATGCAGACTGTACCGCCCGTTATTATTTCGGTCATATAAAACCAAGAAACCATACCCGCCATCAACCATAAAATAAAGGGATATTCACTGACACCATTGCCACTTCTTAAGCCTATTGCAATAGCAAACCAATATACAAACAAAGTAAAAACGGGCTTAATAACCGCCCATGCCCAACCTAAGGCAGAGCCGTTATATGTCTTTTTCAAATCAGCTATTGATAGTTTGCCTATCTGATGCAAATTGCCGAAGTGTTCCTTAAAAATCAATACGAACACATCTATGTAACTTTTAAAAAAGTTTTTTATTTTGCTCATAAATACACCTACAAAAGTTAATCTTTTATTTTAACAGAAATCTCAGTTTCAACTAATTTGAAGAAAACGGGATGCTCCTCAAGAGAAATATTGGGACAGTGTAAAGTTAATCTTAACTCACCGTTCAAATCCTTAAATATCATTCCGTGACCGCCGTCATCGTCAAAAATAGTGGGAAGATGGGACCAGTTTCCGCAAATTGAATCGTTATCGGAAGTTGCAACGCATTGCCTGTAACCATTGTAGCAGGTTGACCATATCATAATGAGTTTGCCGTTTTCTTTTCTGTAAAGATAGGGACCGTCCGTAACATTATGGTCTTTTTCAGTTGCTTCTCTTTTAAGAAATGAACTTGCGGCAAAAAGTTCAACAGGCTCCTCTACGGCGTGTGTTAAGTCGTCACTTAATTCCATTCGGCAGATTGTACCGTCAAGAATCTGTGTATGCTCGTGGCAGAAAACACAATAAACCTTGCCGTTTTCAAAATGTAATGTACCGTCGAGGCACTCCCATTCCCAAGGTGTAATTGCCTCCCCCGTAAGAGGAACGAAATCGCCATCGGGTGTATCGCACTTAAGAATATATGTACCCCTTAAGCCGTTGGGCTTAACAAAGGTTGCAAGCATATAATATATGCCTTTGTAAAAATGAACCTCGGGAGCCCAATTTGCTCGGGTATTCAAGCCATACTTATCGGATGAAAAAACCTCTTTAGGCTCGGACCAATTTTCAAGGTCATCGCCCACATAAACATCAAATCCGCCCGTACCCTGACCGAAATTTTCGGCTCTCGTACCGTACATATAATATTTACCGTCAACAACTACTACGAATGGGTCGCGGATATTTATATCCTGATTTTTCAAAAAACCACCTCAGTTGGTTAGTTCATTATTTTTATATTGAAGAATTGTAACACGTTTCTGGAACTGACAAACAACCTCATAGTTAATTGTGTCCGTAAGTTCTGCAATTTCCTCGGCGGTAATTGAGTTTTCGCCGTCCGTACCGAGAATTATTACCTCATCCCCTACCTTAACCGACGAAAGAGCCGTAACGTCAACCATTAACTGGTCCATACAAACTCTGCCGATTACGGGCGCATACTCGCCGTTAATAAGTACTCTGCCCTTGTTTGAAAGGCTTCGGGAATAGCCGTCCGCATAACCGATACAAACGGTGGCAATACGGGTTGGTTTATCGGTAAAATAGGTGTGACCGTAACTGACACCGCTACCGGAAGGCACTTCCTTAACGTGGGAAACGTGGCTCACTATTTTCATAGCGGGTTTTAAATCCAAAGTACCGTCATTTACACATTGGTCGGGATAAAGACCGTACATAACAATGCCTAAACGCACCATATCAAACTGCTCATCAACGCTTAAAAGTCCCGCACTGTTGCAAAGATGCTTAATGGGGATATACATACCGCGGTTCTCAAGTTTAGTAATAAAATTTTTAAAAACGCCCGTCTGTTTGTTGGTAGTTTCGCGTTCTTCGCAGTCTGCACAGGCATAATGACTGAAAATACCCTCAATATAAATATTGGGTAAATCGTTAATACGTTTAACGGTTTCAACGCTTTCATCATTACAGAAGAAACCTATACGTGACATACCCGTATCAACTGCAATATGAACCCTCGCTATCTTTTTTAACTTAACCGCCGCCTGAGAGAGGGCAACCGCATCATCATAGTTAAAAATAGTCTGTGTAAGTTCATACTTGACTAAAGTTTCGTACTGATAGGGCGAGGTATAAGAAAGCACAAGAATCGGCTTATTAACCCCCGCTTCACGCAGTTCGACCGCTTCCCCAAGTTCCGCGATGCCGAAATAATCCACATCTTCCTGTATGGCTTTAGCGACGCCCACTGCACCGTGACCGTAAGCATCCGCTTTAACAATAGCAAGGGAAAGAACGCCTTTTTTTATTTTCTTTTTAAGTTCACCAAGATTATGGGCAATAACATCAAGGTCTATTGCCGCATAAGTTCGGTAATATTCATTAAATGTATTTTTAAAATCCATAACATCTCCGTCTGAATCAAGGCATACTACCCATAATTAGTAATATAATACCATACTTTACTAAAATAAACAATAAACTTACGTATATTTTTAAAATATTTTGTCTTATTGACAATAAGGGTTAAAAGATATAAAATTAACTCATTACATTTTAGGAAGTGTTTATATGGCTAAAAACTTAAAACCCTTAGCAATTGCCGCCGCAGGTATTGCAGGTGCAGTTGGTGCAGTTGCCGCAGGTGTTGCGGTAAATAAATATATACATAAGGATATTTGTATGATTGCCCACCGTGGTTACAGCTCAAAATACCCGGGTAACACAGAACCCGCTTTCTTAGGTGCGGTTAAAAACGGCTCGGGCGGTATTGAAACTGATATCAGAATCACAAAAGATGGTGTTTTTGTAGCAAACCACAATGATGACGTTGTATTTAAAGACGGCACAAGCCTTATGGTAGCGGACGCCACCTACGAGGAACTTACCGCTAAACCCATTAAAACCGACAAGGTTAAAGAGGATGTTTACATCTGCACTTTTGAAAGATATCTTGAAATCTGCCGTGATAATAATCTCATTTGCTTTATTGAGCTTAAGGGTGAATACACCGACGAGCAGATTCACGATGTATTTACTCTTGCATCTGAAGTTTATGACCTTAAAATGTGTATGCTCCAGTCCTTTGAATTTGAAAACCTCGTTAAAGCACACGAGGCTTTCCCCGATTTAAAGATTATGCTCACCTACGGCAAGGGTATGGATTACTCACAATGCCTTGAATACGGCTTTGATATTGACGTTGATTACAAGACATTGTCCAAAAAGATGATGAAAGACTTCCACTCCCGCGGTCTTAAGGTTGGTGCCTGGACTGCCAACGATATTTTCTCATTAAACTACTGCCGTGCATTCGGTGTTGACTATATTGAATCCGATATTTTCGGCGGTAATAAAAAATAATTTTTTACAGGCTTACTTTTTCGGTAAGCCTGTATTTTTTATAGTTTGTTCATTATTTTACTCTTGTTAATGATATAAATTTATGCTATATTTAGTGTATATGTTTTAAAAGAGAGTGTACTATGGAAAGATTGTTTAATTTCTTCTACAATTGCATATATAATCTTGGTCTTGTGACGGGTAAAATTATCGGCGGTTTTTTCAAAAAAATCTTCGGTGCTTTTAAAAAGCTTTTCCACTTCAACAAGGCTTCCTTTTCCTCTGCCAAGGTTTTCTTTAAACGCACGGTAGTTTTCTTGCTTATTGCTACGGTAATTGGTACAAGTGTTTTTGTTGCGTACCGAAACAGTAACAAAGTCAAAGCCGTGGCGGTTATTGTGGACGGTGAAACTATCGGATATGTCCCCTCTCAGAAAGCGGCGGACTCAGTAAAAAAACAGGCTACACAGACCCTCGGTGAAGAAAATACACCCGATTTCGAAAACAAAGAGAAACGCACCGATGCGTACAATGTTCGTTCTGCGGACGTAATCTCTAAGACTATTATAGAAAAATACGGTGATAATCTTACCCCCGTAAACGAAGTTTATATTGACGGTGAATTACTTTGCGCCGTTAAGGATAGTACGGTTATACAAAAAACTGTTGACGAAATGCTGGAATTGGCAAAAAAGGTTTACCCTAATTCTTCAGTTTCTTTTGCTCAAAGCATTACCGTAAAACAAGCCTATTACCCCGCCGACAACAAAAATATTTATTCCAACGAGAAATTTAAGTCTGTTTTAAATTCACCCAACACCCTTACGGTAAGACACACAGAATGTCAGGAAAATATAAATTATACGGACTTTGAAACTGTTGAAATACAGACCAACAAGCTTTTCGTTGGTGACACAAGAGTACGAAGAACGGGTCAGAACGGTACTGAATACGCTATCGACCTGGTTACATATATCGGCGATAAAAAGGTACTTTCCGAGCCACTTATGAGCGTTGCTTTGACTCAACCCGTTACCCAGATTGTTGAACGCGGTATCCGTGCGGAGAGCCTTTCAATGGGTTCATACACAGTTTACCAGACCACGGGTATTTTCTGTTGGCCCGTTGTTAACCTTTACACCGTTACATCACCCTACGGTCACAGAAGTCTCGGTTATCACAGGGGTATTGATATCTCGGGCGCTAATGCATCGGGCTCACTGGTTGTAGCAGGTGCAGCGGGTACTGTTACCGAGGCAGGATGGAGCACGGGCGGTTACGGTAACTACGTTAAAATTGACCACGGCAACGGTGTTGAAACCCTTTATGCTCATATGCTTGATAACTCACTTATGGTAAGTGCGGGTGACTATGTACAAAAAGGTCAGACAATCGGTCGAGTTGGTAACACGGGTTATTCGTTCGGTGCTCACCTTCACTTTGAAGTAAGATTAAACGGTAACAGGCTTAACCCTGCGCCGTATTTAGGATTAGAATAATGAATATTACAGTTATAGCCTTGGGTAAGCTTAAAGAAAAATACCTGAGGGATGCAGTTGACGAATACACAAAGAGAATATCCGCCTACGGTAAAGTTGATATTATTGAACTTAACCCCGTAAGGCTCTCCGACTCCCCTTCACAGACGGAAATCGACAACGTCCTTACCAAAGAGGCGGAGGAAATAAAAAAGAAAATCCCCAACGGAAGTTATGTTTTCAGCCTTTGTATTGAGGGTAAAGAGAAATCAAGCGAACAATTAGCTCAAACTATTAAAGAAGTCACCCTCAACGGTAAAAGCAGTATCGTTTTTATAATCGGCAGTTCATTCGGTCTTTCCCCCGAAATCAAAAAACTCTCCGATTGCAGACTTTCTTTTTCGCCTATGACATTCCCCCACCAGTTAATGAGGGTTATGCTCCTTGAACAGATTTACAGGGCTTTTCAGATAAACAATAACGGAAAATATCACAAATGAGGTAAAACTATGGCAATGTGCGATATGTGTGAAAATTACAGATACGACGAGGACCTTGAAGAATATTTTTGTGATATCGAATTGGACGAGGATGAATACCTTAAATTCTTAACTTCCTCCAATGATGCCTGTCCCTACTTCAGGGCGGATGATGAATACAGAATTGTAAGAAAACAGAACTGACAAAACCGCCCGACCGAAAGGCTACTTCTCATAAGGATGTTTAAATATCCTATGAAATAAGCCGATTGACGAGTGCAAAATAGTAACCGACCAACATTATGTTGGTCGGTATTTCTATGCTTTATTGGCTTCGCATAAATATATAAATTAAGTTTTTTAATCATTGAATTTATTAAGTACCTTGATGATATGTACTGTCGATAAAACAGCATTATAGCAAAGTTCAGCATCCATTTGTGTAGCAGTTCTGTTATGGGTTAATTCGTTCGAAAAATCAATAGAAGACTTTGCAAATTTTATTTCTCGTTCTTTACTCCTTTTGTGAAGGCAGTAATGAATATAAGCTTCAAGCATTCGTTTTGAGTCTGCTTTTCCTATATCTGTTCCGTCTGGTGAAGGATGCCTTTCCTTGTCAAAAACTGTTTGTGCTAAGGTGATCAATAGTTCTCTACCATACATTCCCACAGATTGAAAATCTGCTGTTTCATTTGCCTCGGTCAAAACTTGTTTAAGTCGAGATATACCATCATCAACTTTTTCCCATCCGGTAGGTTCATAACTGATTAGTTGCAATGCAGATTCTTCTGAGTTTTGAATGGTATTTAGCAGGGGTTCAAAAATATCTTTAATAAATACACGGCGACTTTGGTATGTTTTTAGTTCACGTAAATTATAGTCGTTATACCAATCCCATAAATCATTATAAGCATGTACGGGTTCCAAGCCCAGTTGTTTTAATAAAGAGACCAAATACGTGTGTTTTGTTTTATATTCATTGTTAACCTTTGTATCTCTGATTTGTAGCACACCAGTTCCAACCTTTATTAAAGTATCTTTTTCGGAGTTAATCAGAGCAATTACAGAGTCTTTATTTTCTTTAGGTGCTATAGCTGCCCAATCTACGAACTGATCAATTTTAGCAATGATCTCTACACAAGCAATAATATTTCTTTCGTCATTGTAGAAAGAATCTATTGAGTTCATTATGGCATCTTCGTAAAGTTTCTTTTGTTCTATAATTTTTGTGAAATCCGAATACTTTAAATGAAACTCAAGTTTGTATGTGTCAATGCCACCATTCCAATTATCGTGATCGAGCAACTCAAGAGAAAATTCGGACTTTTTTATAACCTCAACAATGGTTCCATGATTATGTTGCCGTAAATCTTGGACTGCCATTGATATGATTTTTTTGATTAATTCTTCCAATGCTTATCCCTCATTTTTATATCAAGTCTTTTATGTACGACATCGGCGTGATGAGAGCTATCTTACCACCAGTTTCATCACTCATAGTGCCGTGAACAATTCCGTGAAGTATGGTTTTTTCTTTCGTTGCCATTGCCGAACCCATTTTTTCATAGCCCATATCAAAAACAGGACCACCACTATATCCTCCTACACTTGGATTTTCTAAGCAAAAGAAATCGGAGAGTGTATGAGTATCTGCTCTGTCAAGCGTTAAAAGAGCTGAAGAAGCGTAAGAACGGAATGTTAACGGACTAAATTTGCCCTGAACACCTAATCCGTGAGGAAAACCTATAACTGTAAGCTCGTCATCTCTTGATGCCGGAACCTCTGTATCGTTAATGTGATCGTATGGAAAGCACCTATCTTGGAAAAGTGTAAGATGGTTTAGAATGTTTAATTCGATAACGGCCATATCTGCTATAGGGTGGACAATCCATGCATTTCCATTTGATATGTCTTTTAATGGCAAAACAAAGCAGCTTGACTGATGTTTACCGAATGCCAAAACAGTATTGTCATCAACTGTTTTGGCCACATGGTCAGCCGTAAGTAGGTACACCTTATTATCTTTTATGATAAAACTGCCAGTGCCTACAGATGTTTTGCCACCAGCCTTTGGCGTCCTTATATTACATACAACATTAAAAAGACGGTCACGGAAAATAATCATTATATATCACAATCCTTTTTGTTTTAATGTATTAACTGTTATTATTTACATATACGCTGCTTTAGTGAATGTGCAACTTGAAATTCATTTTTCTATATTGTGTTTTCACCAATAGCCATATAAGTTTATGTGCTCCAAAATTCTTTTTTAGTATATCAAAAACACTTGTTCGAGTCAACGCAAGTAGGAACAGATATCATTGCCATAACGTGTTTCTTTCATGTATGTCAAAAATTTTACTGCATAATTCAAAGAATAATTTCCATGACTACGCTATAGGTTTAGCAACAAATATTATTTATTAATTTTTATTTCTTAAGTTTTGCTTCTTCTTTGATTTCGTCTAAATGGTTCTGTATTACCTTTAATTCATATTCTTCAAAAAGTTTTTTGTTTATTTTGAAAACAATATGCATACTTGCGATGATAGCGGATACGAAAACTACACATACAAAAAGTCCTAGTATTAGACCAGTTACAGTATGATTGAGAATCAAATTATAAACTAATGATGCAACTAAGCCTAATACAAAACCGAGATAAATTTGAGGTAAAATATCATATATACGATACTTTCTTTCCGCAAGAGTACGATATCTTTCTAATAATTCAGCTTTCGATGGTGTATTTGTAGTGTAATACGCATCAATTTGGTTATAGATATATTCCATTTGTAGTTTTTTATCCATTTTTTTTGCTTCTTTTAATATTGCTTTTTCTTTTTTGCTATCCATAAATAATCCTCCATTATTATTGTCAAATAATATTTGTTGCCAATTATATATGACAAAAAACAACAAATACTTCACAAAAAGACTGTATGTTTTGAAAAGTTCTGCGTTTTTACCAAACAAAAGAAATGATAAATGTTTAAGATTACCTATACAAAGGTACATAAACTAACCCGAGAGTATAGACGAAGTACACTCTCGGGTTGCATTTCTTTTATATCAATGGTAAAATTGTGGTATGGGAATTGAAAAACTTTTGAAAATACTTGAAGTGGTGTAACGAATGATTAAAAACGTTATTTTTGATTTAGGCAAGGTTCTTATAGATACAAATCCAAGTGAATATCTTCGCAAGTATGGATATGACGAGGAGAAGTATCAGGCACTCTTGGATGCTATTTTATATGACACCCTGTGGAGTGATATGGATATCGGTAAATACGATAGTTGCAAAGAGATTGTTGAGATATATGTTGAAAAGCATAAAGAGCTGGAACCTGAAATCAGACAGTTCTTTGCTGAAGAGTGGATGGAGTTGTATGCTCCTTTTGAAGATGCACTTGCTTTTTATAATGAGGTTTTTGATAGGGGTTATGACATTTACATGCTGACTAATTTTTCAAAAGATGGCTATGAGGTTATAAGCAACAAGTTTGACTTTTTCAAAAAAGCCAAAGGTAGTGTCGTTTCTTCCCACATTAAAATGGTAAAACCCAATCCTGAAATATATAAATATCTTTTAGAAAAATATAAGCTTAACCCCGATGAATGTGTTTTTATAGATGATTCTGCAGTTAATATAAAAACTGCAAACGAGTTAGGAATACACGGAATTGTTTATACGGATTGTGATAGTTTGAGAAAATGTTTTGCAGAGGTAACGAAATGAAAACCGATATAATAAAACAAAATGAAAACAGTTGGAATGCATTAGCAGAGGATTTCTTCGGTGTAACTGCATTACCTGTACTTGGTTGCTCTATTCCAACAGAAGATGAATTGCATCTGTTCCCTGACCTTAACGGAAAAGCAGTTTTTGAAATGGGTTGCGGTAGTGGTCACTCTTTGAAATGGTGTGCTGAACACGGAGCAACAGAACTTTATGGTCTTGATATTTCCGAACAACAACTTAATACTGCAAAGAAATTACTTGAAGATAACGGACATTCCTGCACGCTTTTTCATCAGCCAATGGAAGATGCTTCAAACATTCCGCAGAACTATTTTGATGTTGTTTATTCTATATATGCTATCGGTTGGACTACCGACCTCAGAAAGACAATAACGAATGCAGCTTCATATTTAAAGCAAGGCGGAATATATATTTTCTCTTGGGATCATCCACTTTTGCATTGTGTTGATTTGGAGAGTATCGCTATTTCAGGTGGTAACAGAACCACTGCAACAGAAGAACGAATTATATTTAATGGTAATTATCTTGAAGAAGATTATTATACCTTTGAGAAAAATGGTAACCCATTGACATTACAAAACCGAAAATTATCAACATATATTAATGCTCTTGCAGAAGCAGGTTTTGTAGTAGAAAAAGTTGTGGAAGAAACAAGTTCAAAGGTTTTAGAAAAATCTGCAGAATTTTCATCAGGCTACTATGCGGATTTTAAAGCAAAACATTTTCCGCTTTCTATTGTTATTAAGGCAAGAAAACTTTGATTTTGAGGTATAAGTATGTTTGAGCTTGAACAAGTGTGCAACGAAAATATCTCGTATTATAGCGGATACGAAGACTCTTTTGATACTGACCTAAAACAATATCAATCAAGGATTTATCCTATAAAGGAAACTCAATATCTTCGGTGGTATCATATTAAGACTGATGATAAATATATCGGTGCTATATGGTTAGAGAAAGCTCCAAGTGATGATTTTGCAGTTCTTGGAATATTCATTGCCGATAAAGAGTTCAGAAATAAAGGTATTGGTACAAAAGCAATTGAACAAATAATCAAAAATGATTTTCCATATGTGCACACAAATAAAATGCTCCTTCGTGTCCGTGCAGAAAACGAAAGAGCAATTAAATGTTATAACAAAGTAGGCTTTACAGAAACCCGAAGATACGAAAAGAACGGTTTGAATGTCGTTGAAATGATGTACGAGGTTTGATTATGATTTACAGGAGATATGAAAGCGGAGATATATCTGCTATACGAGATATTCTTGAAAATGATTTAGGTTATAATTGCGAGTTTGATAGTTTGAAAAATCGTGTGGATGAAATGATGAGCCGAGGTAACTATCAGATATTTGTTGCTTGTGATGGTGACAAAGTTATCGGTTACATAGGTTGCGTTAATTATCTTGCATTTGAACTTGAAAACGAAGGTATGAAAATAATAGCTCTTGCCGTTTCAAAAGAATATCGCAGAAAAGGGATTGGTACACAGTTACTTAAAACTGCAGAACAATGGGCGAAAGAAAACAATATTGAAGTTGTGCTTCTCAATAGTGGTTTGCCGAGAGAAGATTCACATACCTTCTATGAATCACAAGGTTATTTCAAAAAGAGTTTTGGGTTTATTAAAAGAATATAACGGAGAATAATAATGAAAATTGAGATAAGACGAGCCAAATTTGGTGACGAGAAAATATTTGCATATATTCAGACAGAATCGTGGAGGTCTGCTTTTGCTGATATCATTTCTGCTGAAGATATGGAAAGATGTACTGATATAGCAAAAGTTGAAGCAATGTATGAGAATGTCCTGAAATCCGGTTATGCAGAAATGTCAATTCTTGAAATTAATGATAAACCTCATTGTATTGCAGCTTGGAGTAAAGCAAGAAATCCTCAATTTTCGGATTGTGCAGAACTTATCTGTATTCATAGTTTGAGCAAAAATCAGGGTAAAGGCTATGGCTCAATTATGATGAATCATATCATCGATGAAATTAAAAATTCAGGATATAACAGTGTGTTGCTTTGGGTGTTTGAAAAGAACACTCGTGCCCGTAGTTTTTACGAGAAGCACGGATTTGAGCTTACAGATAACAAACAGATTTCGTATGATGCGGTTGAAGTTATGTATCGTAAAGACTTATGTCGAGATTAGTTTAAACCATTCTTTACATATACATGCCTCAAGCTAAAATGATACAATAGAACAAAAGGAGGCATAACTATGAAACCTACTAAGAAATTACCTTTGTTCTCCATCACGGGAGCTTCGTGTGCAGGTAAAACAACTGTTTGTAACGAGCTTTTCAAAAATGAAACAGACTATATTGTTCTTGAAAGTGACATAACCTGGAACGATGTATATAACACCCCCGAAGATGATTACAGAGCATATCGCAGAATGTGGATGAAGCTTTGTGCTAACATTTCACAAATTGGTATGCCCTGTGTTGTGTGTGGAGCTTGTACACCAAAACAGTTTGAAAATCTGCCTGAAAGAGAATTGTTTTCTGATATGTATTATCTTGCTGTAGTTTGCGATGATGAAACTATGATGCAAAGAATGACAGTCGGCAGAAAAGTTACCGATGAAAATTGGATTGCTTCCTCTATGCAGTTCAATAATTGGCTTAAAGAAAACCACGATAAAACCGAACCTAATATTGACTTGCTTGACACGTCTAATCTCACTCCAGAACAAGCAGCAGAATATGTTGATAGGTGGATAAAATCCAAACTCACAGAGGATTGAAAACAATGAATTACGAAAACGCCGCCGATATATTACCGGAAGATTTGCTCAAACGAGTGCAGAAATTTGCTGCAGGTAAGTTGATTTATATTCCTGAAACAATAGCAAAACGCTCTTGGGGTGAAACTTCAGGGTATAAGCGGTATCTTGTAGAACGAAACCAAGAGATAAAAGAAAAGTTTATATCAGGCTCTACCATTGAAAATCTTGCTGATGAATATAACCTTTCTATTGAATCAATCAAGAAAATTGTTTACACCAAAAGCGAAAACAAAGAACTAACTTACAAGTGTTCTTTATCGTCTGCAAAAGAATTTGCCGATGCAGGTAAACTCGAAGAATGGGTTCATTTGTTTTTGCTTTCGGATGGTCACAATAAAGCTTTTTCGGACGGACTGAAACTGTTTGACAGATATTATTTAGGACCAGTTACAATGCCATTATCTTTGTTTTCTCGTTGTTGCGGTCCTGAAGAAAACATAAAGTATCAGGTTAGTGAAGAATGGTTTGAAAAAAGAGTACAAGCATTAAAAGAAAAATTTAAATCAAATGATGATATGCCACCGCTGATAGTGCATTTCGTTGACCACGGCTTTGAACTCTGTGACGGCAACCATCGCTTTGAAGCACTCACTCAACTCGGTGTAAAAGAATATCCTGTTATCGTTTGGATAACAGAAAAAGACGAGTATGATGAATTTGTTAAAAAATATATACCATAAACAAGAAAATCCACACCATAGCAATCAGCTGTGATGCGGATTTTTTATTTAGCATTCAATACTGGTTATTAATTTTTTGAACTCAGGTTTTTCCCTGAATTCTTCTGAAAGTGGATATCTGTTTGTCAAAAGATGCTTTACTCTGCTTTGCATTTTGCTTGTTCCAAGGTTAGTTTTTGCTTTTTCGAACATTGCACCATTGACAACAGGTGATGTACTTACGGAAATGTCAGGTAAACTGTCAAAAGCTTTTGCAAGTCTCACTTCTTCCTCAAAACATCTGATGGCACTTTCTTCGTCTCCGTTCAAATATCTTTTTACACCGAGATAGCCATAATTGTAAATAATATGATTAAAGCTCTTTCCGTAATCCTCATCGGGCATAATAGCTTTTAGCAAATCGATAAACCTCTCTAAAATTTTTTCATCATAGTCAGTAGGCTCGTCATATGTTCTAAACAAGGTTTCACCAAGCAATCTTAAGAGCTCCGACACACCGTTGGCACAGGCTTGCCTTCTTTTTTCTGCATCATTGTGATAAATATACATAGCTTCAATATCTCTTGAATTCTGCATTAAAGGCATACCTGATAACACTCTTTCAGCATGAGCTATATCTACTCCGCTTGCATCAATCACACTTAATCTGCTCAAATATCTGCACATCAGCTTCTTTGCCCAAATTCTGATGCTATCGGTTGTGCACTGTTCTTGAATTAACTCATAAATATTCTGTGCCTCATCTCTGACCTCAAGCAAACGATTTCCATTAATATTGGCATTGGTAAGGCAGTTCAGGTATTTTACAAGCAAATCAAAATTGCCGGGGAATTCACACACAGCTTGCTTCATTAATGCCGTCACATCATCAGATTTATGCTCACTCCAAAGCCTTGAATACTCGTTGCAATAGTACTGAATTTTTTGTTCCTGTTCAATTTTGTTAATACCGAGAAGATTGTCAAGGCTTGTGCCGAAAAAAGAAGCTATTGCAGGAAGCATAGTAATATCGGGATATGTTTCATTACGCTCCCATTTGCTTATGCTTTGATTGCTAACACCGAGAAAATTCGCAAGAGTCTCCTGTGTTATGTTTTTATCTTTTCGCATTGATTTTATTGTTTCGCCAATATTGATTATCATTTTAGTCAACTCCTTAAAGAAATCAACAGCGCTGTTGTCATATGTATCGTACCAATTTTTCAGAAATAAATCAATGACTTGTTTGGAGATATTAAATCAACTGACGGTTGGATTATTTGCAATGTGGTTGATTTGATTAGTAGTAAATTTTATAGTATGTAGAATATTATATTGAAATCAAAGAAAAGGTTATATACAAACTATGAATGCTCCCATTTGTTCGCCACTAAAAGCCAAATAAGCCGAGTTATAGTGAGAGTAGGGAAACTAATCCCTGCTCTCATTTTTCCTTTCCTTTGCCCATGTGTCAAAAATTTTACTGCATAAATCAAAGAATAACAGTGAAGAAATATTAAAGTAAAGAATGACATAAAACTAACACCGAGAGCGAGTTGCTCTCGGTGTTTTCATCTCTATTAATCATTAACCTCAATAATTTTCAATGCCTCTTCTGCAGATATTGTTCCATTGAGATACTTATCTCTTGCTTCGGTTGCATTGTCATTCCAATCGTAAAAATCATCGTAAGTCAAACCTTTTTTAGGCATATATACTTTACCATCGTTGCGTTCGTATCTGCGGTACATTTTTCTTTTGTTTCTGTCGTAGGCTTCAACAACCTTATCATCAGAAACTATTTTTTTGTGTTTCAAACTCGGTGCTATTTGTTTACAAGTCAAATTGTTTTTCACAATACGGTCACAGTATTTCGTTGCTTTGTTTGTCTTGGGTACAAAGAAACGACCACAACATTCACATCGTGTAACAGTGGGTTTTGTATTTAAAAATTGCATAGTCAGGAAAACGTAATAATCCACCAATGACCTGAAAAAATATTGTATTGTTAATTTACTTGCGAAAGTTAATTGTTGCTGTATTTTTAGTGTTGAAATGAAGTATAAATCAGTATCTTCAATAATAGGATTTTTAATATACATGTTAATGAACAAGCTGTTTAAGAAAAAGTTATAATCAACAATCGCTCTTAATTGTTCAGGAATTATTTTAGTTGCCAAATATGCGTACTCTGCAGAATCATCATTTATCGGCAACGAATCCTGTATCGTAGTTCTCAAAAGCAATCCTTGAATAGGTTGCTCTTTTTCTAACTCAATCAGTAAATTATCGACCAGTGAAATGAAGGAATCAAATTTTTCTTTTTCCTCTGTTGTCATTTCGTCTTTGCCTTCTAAATCTATTTGGTCTGCCATCTCCTGTAAAGTATCAACAACCATAGTATAAGGTTTAAAATTTAATTCTGAAAACAGTATCACCTCATCTTGAATTCTGGTGGAAGGTAAATCTTCTGCACCGGATTCTGAGATGAGGGTTCTTTTTATATAACCATCTTCTTCTAATGTAAGATAAAGACCGAATTCGTGTTCGTGAATTTCCATAGTACTCCTTTTTGTGTAAAAGTAAACTTTTGCTTTTTTTATGGCATTTACTTTCTCATTCTGGGCGTCAAAATCCTTGTTACAATTATATCACAGACAGGCGAAAAAGAAAAGCCTGTCACGACAATTGAATATGCCGGTCAATAGGATATGTGAGGCGGGTGGATTGAGCGATGACAGCGGAAGAAGTTCCGTGCCGATGGAGAAAGGCGCGAAAGTGCTCTCGAAAGAGAATCGGCAAGCCTACCACTCTCACGAAACGCGATGCGGGGCCACGAAGATGTGGTGCAAAGCAGGAACGATGTTGACTTAGAAGGCAAGCATCGAAACGGGGAAGTCTTATGAACTTTCTCTCGTAATACGACTCTGTGATGGGATGCTATATACACTCACTAGTTCGAGAGTGTACGAATGGAAAAAAGTCCCTGCTTTAGCTGGGGCAAGCAGAGCAGTCGGCTATCCGCCGACCGCAAACTACGGGCAGTAGCCCGAACCCCCTACAGAAAAGAGGTAGATTATGAAAGAAAACAGAAAGAGAGATAAAACTCTCACAGTCCGACTTACAGAGTCGGAAAAAGCGCTCATTGAAAAGAAAGCAAAGCGTGCAAATATGAATCTAACAGAATACATAATTGCAGTTTCTAACAAGAGCAAAATCAATGTTGCCGAAGACACAAAACCCTTGTTGGTTGAGCTTAAACGAATCGGTAACAACATAAATCAGATTGCTATGAAGATAAATTCAGGTGCGGTTAGCTCATATAACTTCACTGAAGTAATCAATATGCAACGAAAGATTTATGAACAAATGCTGGAATTGGTAGGTAAAAACTGATGGCAACTTTTACATACATCAAAGAAACCAACCAAAGCATTGCAGCTATGAAAGGCTTGATATCTTACTGCACTCAAGAGAAAAAAGTCTATGACAGGTTAAGTGAAAAAAGACTTGTGGGTGGAGTGAATTGTGATGGTGAAAATGCTTTTACTGAGTTTATGGTAACGAAGAAAAGCTACAACAAGGTGAAAGGTACTAACTTCTATCAGTACGTTCAATCCTTCTCGCCTAACGAAGATATTACGCCTGAGCAGGTGCATAAAATCGGCTTGGAGTTCGCTGAAAAAGCGTGGCAAGGTCACGAGGTTTTAGTCACAACTCACTCCGATGCTGACCATCTTCATAACCATTTCGTTATCAATTCCGTTAGCTTTGAAACGGGATTGAAGCTGAACCAACCACCTAATACTGTGGTTAAACTTCGAGGTTTGAATGATGAGCTTTGCAAAAAGTATGGCTTCAGTACTCTCGAAACTTACACAGGCAAGGGTGACAGTTTATCGCCAAGAGAGTATCGAGCTGCTGATAATGGTCAGAGTTGGAAATTTAAATTGATGGCAGACATCAATGATGCAATGAAGCGTAGTGGTAGCCGAAACGCTTTCATAAAAGAAATGAATAAAAAAGGTTACCAAGTAACCTGGACAAGCGAAAGAAAATATATCACCTTTACTTGTCCCAACGGTAAAAAATGTCGTGACATTAAACTGCACGACAAAAAATATGTAAAGGAGAATATTGAATATGAACTACAATTCAGAGAAAAAATGTACACAAGAAAAGACCTCTACCATAGCAAATTTGGTGGAGAGAAACTCACAGAATATGCAAAACCTTATGCAGAGTTCAATGCCGGTGATGGTTCCGATTCAGGAAAAGGATTGGGATACAATGCTAGATATTCTGCAGACCAACGCAGAGCTTTATCCGAAGGTATTGGAGATGTTTACCGAACTGATTACGGTGGAAGAGATGAATCAACTGCTGGAAGATTGGTCGGAAATGGAGCAGAAAAAGTTCAACCAAGCACTCTCGGAAGCGAAAACAGTGATTCATTCCCAGCAGGTTCAAGCAGAGAATATCCTTCGTCAGATGAAGGATTACGAGCAACAGGTTGGGAAGACTCTCGAAAAGATTACGAGAGATTCCTTGGCAAAGGGTTCGGACTTACGCCAAGCAATACTGGAAGCCAAGGAGAAACTGGATATGAGAACATTTCTTGTCCACTTGGCGATATGCGTTGGCTCATCGGTGGCGGCATCGGTAATCTCGGTGATTCTCTTTCTTCAGTTTTCATAACTGATGATGAGGACGAAGAAGAAAGGCGTAAGCGCATTCAGGCTGAAGAAAATGGTGAAGCTGTCGGTGCATTATTAGGTCTTGCTGCAGGTACTCTCATAGGTGCAGCTGAAGATCAAGACGATGATGAAGCTCTGACTATGGAAAGTTTATGAGAAAGGTATTGATAGCCATGTCAAATAAATGTGAGTTGCCACAACATGAAATTGATGCTCTTGTTCGTCACTTCCTACCACAGATTAAAGCTTTCTTTGAAAGCGAAGAAGGACAAAAAGAATACGAAGCTTGGCAACAAGAACAATATGAAATGAAAAAGAAAAGCACCAAAAATGGTGTTGAATTAATTAAAGAAAGGAATGTGTATGAAAGTAATTAATGATAAAGAATTCAGAACCCCTTGTGGTAATGAATACGATTCTGCGGTAGAAAAAAGTATCCGCAGAAGACAGCGTCACGTATACAACAACGGGATGTTGAGTACAGGTAGCAAATATGTTATTGGAAATATGACATACAAGGTTCGGTCTATTTTTAATACCGAAAGCTCTAATTCCAGTGAAGAAGGTCTGAAAAGACTGATGGTTCAAGATGTTGAAAAAGTTTCTTGATCTATCGCTAATTATCTGGACTTTGAAACCGATTTGGAGTATTGTTGTGGTGCAGGAATCTCTAACTGCACCATGCACTCTCAATCGGTTTGACGTTTGAAAGGAGAAAAATATGTCAAACCTATTGAATAAAATCACTGCATTATACTGCAGACTTTCTCAAGAAGATGAGAACAAAGGCGATAGTGATAGCATCGTCAACCAAAAAGCGATACTGACAAAGTACGCAGAAGAAAATGGTTTTACCAACATCCAAGTATTTGTGGATGACGGATATTCAGGCGTAAGCTTTAACCGTCCCGATTTCCAAAAATTGCTTGAACTGATGGAAAAAGGCAAGGTTGAAACTTTAATTACAAAAGACCTTTCTCGACTCGGAAGAAACTACATAGAGGTTGGTAATTACACCGAGATACTGTTTCCAAGATGGAATGTGAGATACATTGCAATCAATGATAATTACGATTCACTGTATAACGAAGGTAATGAACTCGCTCCATTTAAAAATCTGTTCAACGAATGGTTTGCAAGGGATACAAGTAAAAAAATCCGTGCAGTTGTTAAAGCCAAAGCTGAACGTGGAGAACGCATCAGCACACAAATACCTTATGGTTACAAAAAGGATCCTGACATCAAAGGACATCTTATTATAGATGAAGTAACTGCACCAATAGTAAGAATGATATTTGAACTGTGTGCTGTTGGTAATGGTCCGAATGCAATAGCAAACATCCTGCGAAAGAAGGAAATCATAAAGCCTACAGTTTATCGTTATCAACAAACTGGTGTCTATGGTTGTACAACAGATAAAGATAATATCTATGGATGGAGTGATAGAACTGTTGCAAAAATCCTCGACAATGAGGTTTATCTTGGACATACAATTAACTGTAAAACAACTGTCGCATCTTATAAGGATAAACGGACAATTTACCGTCCCGAAAGTGAGTGGTTACGATTTGAAAATACACATGAAGCTATCATTGACCAAACCACTTGGGAAATTGTTCGCAAGGTACGTTTAGGAAAACGAAGAAGAACAAGTATGGGAGATGTAAACAAATACAGTGGTCTTCTCTTCTGTGCTGATTGTGGTTCTAAGTTATACTTTGTCAGGGGTACCACAATAAAACCTGAATCTTTCTGCTTTATATGTCGACGTTATCGCAAACATATGGGAGATGAACAATGTACTCCTCACAGTATACGGGAAGTGATATTGGATGAGATTATCCTTGAGGAAATCCGAAAGGCAACCTATTACGCCCGTGCCAAAACACACGATTTTGTTGAGTTTATAAACAAAAAAAGCTCCTCTGAAAACAAGAAAGAGCTTAAATCGAAGATAAATGAACTCTGTAGATTGGAAAAGCGTAACACAGAACTCAATACTTTATTCAAAAGATTGTATGAGGACAATGTGCTCGGCAAAGTAACCAACGAGCAATTCCGAATGCTCTCGGACGTATATAACACGGAACAGCGTGATATCCAAGAACAGATACCGAAACTCCAAACAGAGATACAAGAATTGAAAGCTTCAGCTACTAATGTAGATAAGTTCGTGAATATCGCTCATAAGTACACCGACCTGCAGGAGTTAACACCGGAAGTACTACGAACCTTCATTGATAAAATAGTAATCCACGAGCGCAGTGAAAAATGGTCAAAATCTGCCGAACAACAAATTGATATTTATTTCCGATATATTGGAAACTTAACCGAGCAATCCGTAGAACAAGCGGGATAAAAGGAAAGACGGACAGTCGAAACTGTCCGTCTCAATCCCAAGACACCGCCTTACGCTGAAACATCCTTATGAGAAACAGCGTAAAGGTCAGGCGGTTTTCTCTATTTAAACTTTATTAATATTTATCCGTAACCGTTTTACCTGAGGCGATGTAGCCACTTTTGGTATTGCCGTTGTATGCACGAACCGTGTAGGTGTAGGTTACGCCTTTTTTGGCGGTTTTGTCAAGGTAGGTAACGGTTGAGTTACCCTTTACCGTTGCTATGGCTTCACCCCAACCGCTGTTGGCGGTCTTGCGGTAAATCTTGTAGCCCGATGCTCCGGTAATTTTATTCCATTGGAGCTTCACGCCTGCTTTCGTGCTTGTTGCGGAGCTGAGTTCAGGTGTTTCAAGACTTAATATATCAAGACCCGAGGTATTGTAATAGGATGTATATGAACCGTAACACGCCTTAACGGTGTACTTATATCTTACGCCGGACTCGATGCTATTCACGGTGTTGTAACGGTTTGAGTAATAGTTTGTGTAAGAGTTGCTTGTATTTCCATCGCTAATCCTTTCCCAACCGCTCCACTTTTTGGCTTTTGCGTCATAAGTCTTACGGTAAACTATGTAGCTGTCTGCACCGGCAACCTTTTTCCATTTAATCGTTATGCCATCTTTGCCGTTACTTACGGACGTAAGGCTCGGTACGGTAAGTCTCATTGTTCTGATTACTTTTTCCGCAGGGGCTGAGGTTACATTACCGCTGTAAGCCCTGATTATGTAATCATAGGTTTTGCCTGCGGCAGCTTTTGTATCCTTGTAAGATACTGTTGAGCCTTTCTTGATGGTAGCAATTCTGGTCCAATCCTTTGTGCCCGTTACTCTTCTGTAAAGATAATATCCGTCCGCACCTGTTACCTTGCCCCAATAAACTCTTATTCCGTCTGCTTCGTTGGTTATTTTTGTAAGCTCGGGAGCTGAAATATAACTGAGCTTTGCCGTAACACCATCTGCAGAGTCATCAACCTTAAGCATATACGTGTATGTTTTATTATTCTCAACAGATGTATCAAAATATGAGCTTGCTTTTGTATCTCCAACCTTAGTCCAGTTACTTTCACCATTTGCCTTTCGATAGATATGGTATGTATCTGCTGTAAGCTTTGCTTCCCAATCAAGCTTTATACCATTTGCCTGACTTGTTACATTTAATTTTTCGGGCGTTGTTGAATAATATGCAAAATTCAATCGGTCATAATAGCTATGGAAATATTCTCTGAGCATCATTTCATCGTTCTTATCAGCAACAATAACAAGATTTTCATTAACAAATCCGGAATTCAAAAATTCTACATGATCTTCTAATTTAACTCCTGATCCAAAAATAAATTTTTCTATATTTTTACAGCCACCGAATGAATCATTAAGAGTAGATTCGGCAGGTATATTCACCACATCTAAACAAGCCAGGTTACAAAAACAATTAACAATATCTACTGCTCCACCAGAAAAGTTGATGTCCGTTACACCGTAACAAGAATTAAAACTTGAATCAATTTTTTCTATTTTGGAAGGGAACGTTAAAGTTTTTATTTTATCGCAATCCAGAAAGGATGTATCAATTGACTTAAGGCTCGCGGGAAAACTTATGGTTTCAAGATTATGTAAATCGTTAAATGAGTTATAAAGAGATGTTATACCTTCCTCTATTATGAGGTGTTTAACAGATGTGTCAATTTTAACTATTGTAATGGGTACTACGACCGGTTCTCCAATACCGTCGTCAATAACCTCATAACCTCTGGGATAAAAATCTTCTAATTCTCCCTCACCCGAAACGATAAGAGTGCCACTTGCTTCGTGGAAATAGGTGGATATATTGCTATTCGAAGCTGTATCAGTCACTTCCGTTTGGTTTTGTGTATCGTTCACTTGTTCCTCTGTCTGTGCCGCATTTACAATCAATACTGACACAGATATTGCTACCAGAACTATAACAAGCACCAAAAACTTTTTGAATTTTGAGTTTTTTGTCATAATAATTCCTCCTTAATAATATTCCTTTATTTATTAAACGAATAAAAAAGGAAAAAGTCTCAGTATTTTTTTAAAATAGTAAAAATTAATTTTGTTACCGTCTTTTTACGTATCACCACCAATGTATAATATCCTTCTATATATAAATGACAATATTTCAAAAAACACTACACAAAAATTTTTGTATTTTTTTATTTTTGTAACAACGCACAAAACCCAAAACGGTAAGTTGTCACATTTGACGGTAAATCAAGTTAAAATACTGATTATAACAAATGCGTTTTTTACAACTACTTTTACTACACAAAAATCCACCTGAATTTTCAGGCGGATTTTTATATCAGTGTTTACTTTTTTCGTCCCTTTCGCGGATTACAAAACGCACGGGTGTGCCCTCAAGTCCGTAGACCTCGCGAATCTGGTTTTCGATATAACGTTGATAACTGTAATGGAAAAGTTCCGCATTGTTAACAAAGCAAACGAATGTTGGGGGTCTTGTAGATGCCTGAGTCATATAGAAAATCTTAAGGCGTTTACCCTTATCCGTAGGAGGTTGAACACGAAGTGTCGCCGCCGCGAGAATTTCGTTAAGCTGACCCGTTTTAATTCGCATTGCATTCTGAGTATCAACGAATTTTATAAGCTCATAAAGGCGGTCGACTCTCTGACCCGTTTTTGCAGAAATGAAGATAATGGGTGCAAAGGACATAAATGAAAAGTCCTTCATAAGTTCCTTGCGGTATGAGTCCATTGTTCTGCCGTCCTTTTCGTAGGCATCCCATTTATTAACCGCAATGATACAACCCTTACCCTGTTCAAGTGCTCTGCCTGCAACTTTACTGTCCTGCTCGGTAAAGCCTTCGAGGGCGTCAATCATAATAACGCAAACATTGGCTCGTTCAACCGCCATATCAGTTCTGAGTACACTGTATCTTTCAACCGCATCTTCAACCTTTGATTTACGGCGGAGACCCGCAGTATCAATAAACATAAATTTACCGTAACTGTTTTCAACGAAACTGTCCGTTGCATCACGGGTAGTACCCGCAATATTTGAAACAATCATTCGGTCCTCACCGATGATTTTATTAACAAGGGAGGATTTACCAACGTTAGGTTTACCGATAACCGCAACCTTTATATAGTCGTCCTCATCCTTATCCTCAACAAGGTATTCGTCGGGAAGATGCTTAAGCACTTCGTCCAACAAATCACCCGTACCGTGACCGTGAACTGATGAAACAGGTATGGGGTCACCGATACCAAGGTTATAAAACTCGTACAATTCAGGTGGTGGTGCACCCAATGAGTCGCATTTATTTACGGCTAAAACAACGGGTTTACCGCTTTTCTGAAGCATAGTTGCAACTTCTGCATCCGTAGCCACAACACCGTCACGCACATCTGTAACAAGTATAATTACATTGGCACTGTCTATGGCAAGTTGAGCCTGACGACGCATCTGAGAAAGTATAACATCATTTGAATAGGGTTCAATACCGCCCGTATCAACAAGTAACATATTGTGACCCAACCACTCGCAATCACCAAAAAGGCGGTCACGGGTAACACCGGGTGTATTATCCACAATAGCAAGGCGTGTACCTGTAAGCTTATTAAACAAGGTCGATTTACCCACATTGGGTCTGCCTACAATGGCAACAACAGGTTTTGCCATATCAAACACCTCCGTCAATAATAGTTTCAAGTAATTTATACCCGTCATTCTCCACGGGTATAACGGGGATTTTAAGGGCTTCGCTTAATTCCTCAACAGTAATATCATCAAGGAATTTATCCCCCTCATTACGAAGGGAAACACGGGGTATTAATACCGCTTCGCCTAAATCCGCTTTTTCTAACTGAGTTTTAAAGTCGATACCCGTTACAAGTCCCGCAACGGTTACCGTTGACCCGAAAAACTCATTTTTAATCTTTATAACATCAATACTTAGTCCCTTGAATTTTTCCTGAGCCTTACGGCAAAGTTCATTTAATAAATCGTACGCCGCGTAGCCCGTTGCAAGGGTAAGTTTTTTATTAACTTCTCTTTCGGGTGTTTCCTCAAGAGCCGACACAAACTCCTCTTTAAGAAGTGTACACATACCTACACCGTTATCAAGTTGACTGTATTCGCCGTAATAATCCCCGTCGGGCAAGGGTCTTTCGGCTATTAAATAAAACTCGTCCGAAGCGTAAGCGAGGATTTTACCGCCGTTAAAGAAACTAAAATGGGCATTAAACTCGTCAATAATATCAATGACCTGTGATGCTTCCGCTTTAGTATAAGTACGCAAGGGATAAAGTCCGTCCCTGTACTTAGTGAGTCCCACGGGTACCGCCGCGATACTTTTAACGCTCGGGTAAAGTTTTGAAAGTTCTTCTAAAGAAAAACGCAATTCGTCACCGTCATTTATACCCGGACAAAGTACAAGTTGGGTATTCATCTCAATTCCCTTTTCGGAAAATCTGTCGAGAACACTAAGCACCTTACCCGCGTTAGGGTTTTTCATCATTTTAACCCTCAATTCAGGATTCATTGTATGAACGGATATATTAACGGGTGAAATGTGCATATCCATTATACGTTGAATTTCCCTTTCGCAAAGACCCGTAAGGGTAATATAATTACCGAAAAGGAAGGACATACGGGAATCATCATCTTTAAAATACAATGTATCACGCATACCCTTGGGCATCTGGTCAACGAAACAGAAAATGCATTTGTTTTTACAGGAATGTTGTTTATCCATAAGGTAGGTGTTAAATTCAAGTCCGATATCCGCATATTCATCACTTTTACGGATATTTGCAGAAATTTCCTCACCTTGTCGCAACAAAGAAAGACTGAGTTTTCGTGACTGAATATAAAAACGGTAGTCCAGGACGTCAAAAATCTCGTTACCATTGATACTTACAAGAATATCTCCACTTAAAACTCCCGCTTTTTCACCGTAAGAGCCGTTCAAAACATTCTCAATTTTAACAGACACTGAACTCACCACCTTATGAAAACAATAAAAACGTCCAACAGGGCGGGGAGAATCCTCTCACCGCCCTCTGAAATACGAGTTACAAACTATTACAGATTAGTCTACTGAAATAACCTGTTTGCCGTTGTAATAGCCACATGCTGTGCAAAGTCTGTGGGGTCTCTTGTAATCGCCGCAGTTGGGGCACTTTACAAGTGCAGCTGCGTCCATTTTCCAAACGTTGGATCTTCTCTTATCTCTTCTTGCTTTGGAAACTCTTCTCTTGGGTACTGCCATGAGTCTTACCTCCTATATAATGTTTAAATTAATTACTCTTCCAAAAGCTTTAAAAGCACTTCCATTCTGGGGTCTATCGGTGCTTTACAATCGCATTGGTCTTTATTAAGGTTTTTACCGCAAGTGGGGCAAAGACCTTTACAGTCATCGTTGCAAAGGTATTTTGAAGGAAGAGCGAGATTGACATCTTCTTCAACAAGGGCGTCAAGGTCAAGGCGCATATTGGGCACCTCGAGGAAATCGTCGTTGTCACCGCTTTCGAGGGCAACCACAAGGGTATGCTCAACAGGGAAAGAGTAGTCACGCTTAACATCCGTGGCACAACGGTCACAGGGAGCCTCGTAGACCAAGTCGGCTTTGGCAATAAGATTAACTATACCCGCCCTATTCTCAATACTGCCGCTAACCTTTACGGGAGCCGTAATAGGTGTAAAACCCGAAACTGACACATCGGAAAGTGAAAGTTCGTAGTCAAAGGGAATTTTCATCCCCTCCGTATTGAAAACAGATTCAAGTTCGATAATCATACGCATTACCTCTCAACATACCCGAATATTATATTATCTAAAACCCTTTTTGTCAATATCAATTTATAAATTTCTTTAGCAAACAAAAGCAAAAAATAAACCTTGTATCCGAAAACGAATACAAGGTTTTTAAGTTTACTCAGATTACTTTTGCATTTACAAAAAGAGCTTCGGGGAGTTTATCCTGATCTTCGGAAACAGTGAATGTGAAATTAACACCTGCTTCATCGGATACCTTGCAAATTTTATTTATAAGTGCAGCAAACTCATCATAATCTCTGCCAACGATTTTGAATGTAGCATCAATAAAAATATCTGTTAAGTCGTGGTCCTGTGCAATAACGCCGCATACCATACCGTAAAATGCGTCACAGCCCTGAATGTCAAATCTTTCTGTTTCGATAAGTCTTGCTTTGTGGGTTACCTCATAAGTAAGTAACGGGGATTTTTCGATGCAAACGACAGTTCCGTCGGAAGCTGCTACTGCCTCGTTGATGAGAGCAATAAGTTTTTTTGTTTTACCGGAACCTTTGTTGCCTATAATAAGTGAAACCATAATAATGTACCTCCGTTGTTTATTTCTCGCCTTTCGGCGTGATTTCTGTTTTTAGTTTTAATTCCGCTTAAAGTCTTGCTTCAAGTGATTTTTTGTGTTCCTCGTAACCGGGTTTACCTAAAAGAGCGAACATATTCTTTTTATAGCTTTCAACGCCCGGTTGGTCGAAAGGATTGATTCCTAAAATGTAGCCTGAAACTGCACAAGCCTTTTCCAGGAAGAATGCAAGATAACCGAAGTTATATTCATTCATTTCGTCCAATTCAAGAATCATATTGGGAACTTTACCGTCGGTATGAGCAAGTACAGTACCGAGGAAAGCCTTTTTGTTAACGTAGTCAACACTCTTACCCGCTACGAAGTTGAAACCGTCACCGTTTTCGGGGTCAAGCTCAATAATAAGTTCGTTTTTGGGTTTATCGAATGTAACAACAGTTTCAAATAAAAGTCTTTCGCCGTCCTGAACGTACTGACCTAAAGAGTGAAGGTCAGTTGAGAAGATAGCGGATGAGGGGTAAATACCCTTGCCGTCCTTACCTTCGCTTTCGCCGTAGAGCTGTTTGAACCACTCATTCATAAGAGTGTAATCAGGTTCGTAGGAAACCATCATTTCAACTGATTTACCCTGACGGTAAAGGATATTACGCATTGCGGCGTATTTATAACAATCGTTGGTGTGAACATCGCCTTCGCCGTAAGCCTCGCGGGCATCCGCCGCACCTTTCATCATAAGGTCGATGTCAATACCTGCAACTGCGATGGGTAAAAGACCAACGGCAGTAAGAACTGAATATCTGCCGCCTACGTCATCGGGAATTACAAAGGTCTGATAGCCTTCGCGGTCGGATAACTCTTTGAGAGTACCCCTTGCCTTATCGGTAGTAGCGTAGATTCTCTTAGAAGCTTCTTCTTTGCCGTATTTTTTCTCAAGAAGATTTTTGAAAACACGGAAAGCAATTGTGGGCTCGGTAGTAGTGCCCGATTTTGAAATAACATTTACTGAAAAATCCTTACCTTCGCAAAGAGCAACCGCCTCAGCGAGTGCCGCGGAGGAAAGAGTATTACCTGCAAAAATAATCCGGGGTTTTTCGAGCAAGTTGCGATTCTGTGATTTACAGAATTCTATGGCAGCTCTTGCACCTAAATATGAGCCACCAATACCGATAACAACGAGCACGTCGCTATCGTTACGGATTTTTTCGGCAGCTTTTTTGATATTCTCGAACTCCGCCTTGTCATAATCAACGGGAAGGTCCAACCAACCAAGGAAGTCGTTACCTGCCCCTGTACGGGAGTTAAGAAGTTCAACCGCCGCCTCAACCTCGGGAGCAATTTTGTCAACATCGGATGAGTTAACAAAACCCTCGAGATAACGGGTATTAAGCTTAAGTGACATTGGTTCATCTCCTATGGGTTTAACGAAAGATTGTTACACTATTAAAGTGCTCCATTCTTTGCTAATATTTTACAATAAACTTATTATTTTTTCAATAGACTTTCTACACTTTAACAAAAAAACTCGGTTTTTTTACGTTTTGTTAAAATATATGGTGTGTAAGTTGGTTATTTTTCTCATATTCGGAGTTATTAACAACCCCAAGATTACTCTCGGCACGGCTTGAAACGGTAAAACCCGCACTGACAAGAGCCGTTACAAGTAAAATTATAATTGCCGAAACAGTAAAAGCATTTAATAATCTGTTAAATTCCATAATCATTTTTTAACCTCTTTATCAAGCATTTTCACAAGTGACTCCCCTATTAACTGTGCGGAATACACCGCCTCCTCAAGGGTATTGGCATCCGTTCCGAATTCAAGCAGAAGTGAGCAAGGGGTCACGTCCATATTATATTTTCTGTTACAGAAAAATATGGGTCGCATAAGCCCCGGTGCAGTTTCCTCGGCAGTGTTTTGCAAATCAAGGGCGAACACAAGGTTTTCTTCCCAAGAGCCGAAATTTTCAACTCCGTCACCCTCGCACCCCGAAATTATCATAACCTGTGCCGCTTTTTTACCGTTTACGGTGGCGGTGGGTTTCAGTTTTGTTCCGCTTTCGTAGTGAATGGCATCCCTATGCACATCCAGAGTTATCTGTATTTCGGGGTATTTTTCAAGATACTTTTCAACGCTCACCCTTGAACGGGAATAAGCACCGTTATAGGATGTATCATAAATATTGCGGTCGTGAATAACCTTATACCCTGCCGCTTCAAGGGTTTTAGTAAGCTCATCACCCACACGTATCATATTCTTTGATTTATCGGCAGTACGTGATACATACTGATTTGAGTACCAACCTAAATCGAGCATTTCGTACCCCTCGGTGGAATGGGTATGGTATATAAGAACACAGGGTTTATCCTTGGTTATAGTTTTATAAGAGGGAGTTTCAGAAAGAAGATTTTTAACGGATATTGTCTCAGAGGTTTTGTTATCCACCTCAATTGAGCCGTACACAATAGTTTTAGAGGTAGCACCCATTTGTTGCTCCTGAATGTCACCGCTTTTTTTGTAATTTTTATACTGTGCCTGAGCCTGTTTTTTAAGAGTTTCAATATCCGTAGGAGTGTTACTTACTGCGTTGGCGTAACCCCCACCGCCATAGCCCGATATGGAATAGGTTTTATTATTACCTACAAAACCACTATTGGTGCTGAGAGCTGCGTTAATCTCCTTATTATTGCAGAGTTTATCAAAAAGAAACCCTGTTGCAATACCAAAGAAATCCCCACCGTAAATACTACCGACAATAAGCACGGCACAAAGCCCGAAAGAAATCACACCCTTAAAACTGTTACGACCACCCATTATGACCACCTCCGTCACCTAAAAATTATGATGACAGAGGTTTGTTTATTACATTAAGGCGTAAAGTTCCTTTACACTAAGAGAGGGTTGCAACGCACAATTTATAGCAAGAGCAAGTAGATATGACGCATTTTTCACCATCAAATCAATATCCTTTGGAGCTACTATAAGACCCGCACCCTTTCGGGCTCGTTTCTGATTAATCTGATTCATATCCGCACCCGATATTTCACATGCAAGTGAAACCGCGTCAACCACCGTAGGAACACCAACGGCAATAACGGGAACACCCAAAAAATCCTCGTCAATTCTTTTGCGTGTATTACCTATACCCGAGCCGGGAGCAATGCCCGTATCGGACATCTGAACGGTAGTACCGAGCCTTGCCACACTTCCCGCCGCCAAGGCATCCACGGTTATTATGCAACGGGGATTAACAGTCTGACATATACTCTTTATATATTCGCTTGATTCAATACCCGTCTGACCTAAAACACCCGTGGAAACCGCACACACGGGGCGTAATTTTTCATTAAATCCCGCATTTTTACGGAGCTCATCGTCTATATGACGTGTGGCAAAAATCCTTGATGCGGTCATAGGACCCAGGGCATCGGATGTAATATCCATATTACCCACTCCCGCTACAAGCACAGTACCGTCCCCTTGGGGAATAAGCTTTTTTATACTTTCCGTCAGGGCTTGTAACCGCCCGTCGGACACCGCCGCTTCATCGGAAAAAGCGTTCATTTCAAGGGTAATATATCTGCCCACACCCTTACCCAACTTTTTTGCCGCCTGTGGTGTTTTTATATCAATAACCGTTGTTTTACATTCGTCGTTTTCATATTCCCTTACTTCTACCCCGTCCAAATCGGTTTTTATCATTTCCTTACGTTCAAGAGCAAGGTCCGTTCTGAATTTCAAACTATCACCTCGGAAATATTATCCCTCAAAAAATAAGGCTATATTCGGCTAAATTATGTTTAGAGTAAAGAAAAACACTACCTGTGAGAGGTAGTGTTTTGTTATATATTTCAATATGGTAGTATTAATAATTTTCTGTTAGCCACTCTGAAATAAACAATAAACGATATAAATATTTTTTTACCGTTATCGTATGCATAACGTTAACGGCTTCAAAATTAGCTTTAAAAAAAGAGTATATTTCTTTAAATTCTGATAAATTATCACAAATTTCTTGTTCCGTTGCAGTAAGCTCTATACCATTTAAAACTTTCTGGTCAATTTCGTGAAGATTTTCCTGTTGTTTTAATATAGCAACTTTCTTTGACTTTAAAAACTCATATACCAGTTCTTTCTTTTGAAAATCGGTACAATCCTTTGTGTAACATACTGTTTTGCATTTCTCACAAATAAAAATTCCACTTTTCACTATGCTCTCATTATCGCAATAAGCACATTTTGTATTCATTTAATTTTCACCTCTAACCAATATAAAACACAAAAGTTCAATAAAATTATTTTCGTGGAATTTTGATATCCTTCCAGTCAGAATGTTTATATCTAAATCCGGCAATAACAACTGTTCCGTCAGATTTCAAGCCCATGGTAGTCACTGCCCCCGCAGAGACAGCAACAATATCTTTCCATTCTGCAACATCGCACGAACCACCATTGTCATAAGAATGTGAAGTGTTGCTACCAACAGCCACAACCGTACCATCAGATTTTAAACCTACTGTATGATAACCACCGGCAGAAACGGCAACTATATCTGTCCAATTTTCAACATTACATCGACCATCCTTGTTATCACCAACAGCCACAACCGTACCGTCGGATTTCAAGCCTACTGTATGACAACCAGCTGCTGAAATTGCAACTATATCTGTCCAATCTTCAACATTACATCGACCATCTTTGTTATTGCCAACAGCTACAACCGTACCGTCGGATTTCAAGCCTACTGTATGTGAATCTTCTGCTGAAATAGCTACTATATCTGTCCAATCAGATACTTCACATTGACCATAGTCTTTATAAATCGCTGTATCTATAAAATCAGTAGCAACAACCGTACCATCAGATTTCAGACCAACCGTATGCGATGCACCTGCAGAAATTGCTACTACATCTGTCCAATCAGACACTTCACATTGTCCATTGACATTATAGCCCGTGGCGACAACTGTTCCATCGGATTTTAAGCCTACTGTATGTGAATTTTCTGCAGAAATCGCTACTATATCTGTCCAGCTACTCAAATCATATTCTTCCGAAATTTTGTCACAATCCACAACAACTGTACCATTAGACTTTAAACCTACCGTTCTCGAACCACTTCCCGAAACAGCAACTATATCTGTCCAATCTTCTACCTCGCATCCGCCACTATAATAATCGCCAGCTTGCTCAACATCTCCGTAAGTTTTTACTCCTACCGCATACCAGTATCCAGAAAAGAAAGTGTCTCTAATTGCTAATTTATCCCAAAGTGAAGAACTACGGTCTTTTGCGTCAGAATAGTTACCTGCTTTGCCAAAAAAGATAGCTGCTCGTTTTTCGTCGTTATTTTCCAAACATTTTTCCGCAATTAAAAAATAAAGTTCATCTGTATATTCACCTAAATTTAAAGATTTGTCGCATTCTTCTAAAAATTTACTTGTATGGTCATACTCTCCGTTATCGGCGAGGCTATTCACACAAAAATACACATTATCGCGCATGTTCTTTTCGCCATCCGATAATTGAATAACACTTACCGCTTCATTATATTTTTCCTTTTTTACCAATGCAAGCACTTCATTATAACGGTCATCAAGAATTGCGTTGTTGCACTCTTCTATCTTTTGAATACTATCCTTATGACCATTAAGACCTTCAAAAACAGAAATTGCTTCTACATATTTACCATCATTCATTAAATCAACAGCATCATTGTATTTATTGTTAGGAATAATAACTGTGGTAAGAACAATAACAAACACAAGCACAACTGCAACGATAGGTGTAATAACCATTGCGAGTTTTTTATTTCTCTTTGCTTTTGCTTGGTCGGCCTTGCATTTTTCTTCCGCTACGCGTTCTTTTTCTATTCTTTCCTCTTCAGCTATGCGTTCGCGCTCAATTCTTTCCGCTTCAACCTTGGCGTTTATCTCATCAATCTTCTTGTAACAAACAAGCATTTGCTCATCGGAATCCTTCCAACCGGGAATTGTTTTAAAGAGCCTGATAGCTTCTTCATAGCTTGAAACATAGTTACCAGTCATTTTCGACTTTGCTTTACAAAGAACGGCATTATTTTTTATTTCATCTATTTTTTCAAGACAATATACTTCTTTCTCTTTAGCATCCTTAAATCTGATAATAGAATTAAAGATTTTTGCAGCTTTTTCATAATCATTCTGAGATGTATGCTTGCCGTTAATAATTGCAATAGCTTTGTTATATTCCTGCTCATCAATGGTATTCTGCACCTTTTCCTCATACTGCAACAAAACGGTTTTTAATTGCTGGTCGGCAAATCTAACAGCCTTTTCAAAGCTTTTATAGTTTTTGAGTGGTTGTGATGAAGTTAAAATCTGTTCTTTCTTATTAATCTTCATCTCTACCATCAATTTGCCAAAATAGGCTTGTGAACTATGTGGATTAAGGTTCAGTGCATTTTCAAAGAAGGAATCAGCTTTACCGAATTCTCTGTCTTCAATAGCAATAAAACCACGCTCAACAAACGCATCCTCAGCAGAAGCATTTCTATTAAAATCTATTTTCGAATCCCTTTTAATCAACTTTGCAATAGCATCGAAAAGCGATGGCAAGAAAGTCATACTTGCCATATTATATGCCTGATATTTTGCAATTCTGTTTGGAAACTGACTTGCTTCCATATTTTTAAACACGGGAATAAGCACCTTGTCCTCCCCGTTCTCGATTGCCTCTGCAAAACGGGACCATTCATTCTTAACCCATACACCTTCTAAATATTCTGACTTTGTGCCGAGGACAATCATAACTTTTGAGGAAATAATAGCAGAATAAATATTAGGCTCATAAAGCGCAACACCAATCAAGGACTTAGGTGCAAAGAAAACTTTATAGCCCTGCGCGGTCAATTCATTATATAAATCGTGGGCAAGGTAGCTGTCATCTGTACGTTGACGTGTAACGTCGTCAAGTTCCTTATAGCTCAGAAAAATGTCGTACGGCTCCTGATTGGCAGAAAGAAGCAACAACTCCTTCATAACCAATTCAATATGCTCGGCATCTGCCTTATACTGCTCGGCGGCACTAAGCGATGCATATTTAAGTGTCGCCTGATAATCCACATCATCGTACACCGACACAGATGAGATTCTATGTAAGGTGGGGTTATATGCGAGGGTCATAGTATCCTTAACATATTCAACACCATATCTGCTTAAGAATATACCCCAATGTGCCTCGGGCTCGGTTTCATCAAGTTCAAGCACCTTTTCATATTCAAAAATAGCTCTATCATAATCACAACTCAACCTGAAATCGTTGGCGCGATTTAAAATCTGACCAATTTTTTCATCCTTGTCCTTTGGTAAGGTCTGAACAGTACCGCAATACTCGCACACACCCGTATAACCATCTGCGTTAGGAAGAATATTCCCTGCACATGTTTTACATTTAAATAAAGCCATAATACCCCTCTTTTATATATAAATACACACTTTAATTATGAACCAATTTACAGTTTTTTCAATTCGCATTTACAACAAAAATGTGTTGGGATTTTTGACACAGAAAAATGTTAGATATATTTATAATTAAAAACATTGAAATACAGATTATAATATGTTAAAATACTTCCCGAAATAATGAAAAGGAAGTTTATTAAATGAAACTTGGTATTGTTGGTTTACCTAACGTAGGTAAAAGTACACTTTTTAATGCTCTTACAAATGCAGGGGCTCAGGCGGCAAACTACGCTTTCTGCACAATTGAACCCAACGTAGGTGTTGTTGCCGTTCCCGACAAACGTCTTGACGCACTTTGCGAAATGTATAACCCCGTAAAGGTTACACCCGCAACAATTGAATTTGTTGACATTGCGGGTCTTGTTAAGGGTGCATCACAGGGCGAAGGCCTGGGCAACAAGTTCCTTTCACATATCCGCGAGGTTGATGCCATTATCCACGTAGTTCGTTGCTTCGATAACGACGATATTATGCACGTTGACGGCTCCGTTGACCCCCAGAGAGATATTGAAACAATTAACCTTGAGCTTATACTCTCCGACGCAGAAATATTACAGAGAAGAATTGACAGAACCACAAAAGCTATGAAGGGTGATAAATCCCTTGCCGCAGAGCTTACAGTTCTTGAAAGAGTCCGTGAGGCTCTCGACAACGGTGTTTGCGCAAGAGCAGTTGAGCTTACAGATGACGAAAAAGAGATTATAGATACAGTTGCTTTACTTACCGCAAAACCCGTTATTTACGCTTGTAATATGAGCGAGGATGATTTCTCATCAAATATTGAGGGTAACGCCCGTTACAACGCGGTAAAGGCTCTCGCCGCTGAAGAAGGAAGTCAGGTACTCCCCATTTGTGCAGAACTTGAAGCACAGATTGCGGAGCTTGACGCGGAAGAAAAAGAAATGTTCCTTGGTGAACTCGGTATTGAAACAGGCGGTCTTGACTTACTCATTGAAAGAAGCTACGACCTTTTAGGTCTTATGAGTTACCTTACGGCGGGTCAACCCGAGGTAAGAGCCTGGACTATCAAGAAAGGCACTAAAGCACCTCAGGCGGCGGGTAAAATCCACTCCGACTTTGAACGCGGTTTCATCCGTGCAGAGGTTGTTTCCTTTGATGTGCTTATGGACTGCGGTTCAATGCAGGTTGCAAAAGAAAAAGGTCTTGTACGCTCCGAGGGTAAGGAGTACGTAATGCAGGACGGCGACATAGTTCTTTTCAGATTTAATGTATAAAAAGATTGACGTTGTGTAAAACTCATTACACAACGTCTTTTGTTATTCACCGGATGAAATATATATTTCCTCTGTTTCAATTTGTGCTTTTTTTAATAACTCGTCAGCCTTTTCTTTTTCTTTAAGTTCAAGCGAATCTGTAATTGCATTAAACAGTTTAAAGTACATTTTTTTATAAACATCCATCACCATCACCTCTTAGTAGTATTTTATACTACTTTGTAGCATTAGTCAATATATAAGGCGAAATAGTGATACTATTTGTATGAGGTGAAGAAAATGAAGCCCTTGAAAGAAAAAATCAGTATCACGATTGATGAAGATTTATTAAAGGAATTACGCAAAAGAGCAGAGAATGATGACCGTTCATTGTCACAATATATCAATTTAGTTCTAAAACAGCATATAGAAAAGACTGTTAAATAAAAAATGACGTTGTGTGGATAGTATTCACGCAACGTCTTTTTTCAAAAGAAATACTGATATTTTCTCATTTGTTCGTATAACACTGACTCTACCTGTTTTATAATTTTATCATCGTACAAGCCCTTTAAATCATCCAGAAGTTTTTGAACATCCTTTCGATTAAAATATAATTTTAACTTTGAACCGTAAAGTTCTTCCACCGCGTTCAGTTGTTCATCAAAATCCATATCAAAGGGTTTCGCCTGCACTTTTTTTACATTTTCATAAATCTCACAATCAGATGAATAATCATTTGTATCGGATAATAACGATAACCCGTTATCAAATATCGGTGCGAATCTGAACTCTTTGTTTTTTTCGTTACGGATAAGGGCAATATTGTTGGTGTGTCTGTCCTCGTTAAGGAAAAACGCATCAATTCCGAGCATTATTGCAAAATAATCGCCCACATCAGTTAGCCCCGTTACATTTTCAATGAAATCCACAGTATAGCGTATTTTATCCTTTGTGTTTTCTTTTTGGGCTATTATATCCGCAAGACCTTTACCAAAATACTGGCGATGAAGTTTTTCAATAGGTATTAACATCTCGTAGTCCTTTTTAAAATCATCGCTGACACAACCCACACATTCTTTATTATCATACCTGATACGCACCAGATCGTATACAACAAAGTTTTCAACATTTGATTTTTTCAGCAATTCACAAACAACATACTCTGCAAGAGCTTCGTAACCCATATGGTCCGCTTTATACCATTTATTTTCAATGTGCCATTTGGGTTGATTACCTTTTGAGGTGTGGTTTTCGGTTACTTGCTTTTTAATGTTTGTAAAATAAATTGTCTGCATTTTCAACCCTCCTTTGAGGATAATATTTAAATTTTATCCATAAATTATCGTCGGCGGTTCTTCCCCTTGTTTTCTCAACAATCTGCAACGGGTCATACGAATCGATGTCAAGCTCTTTTAAAAGGCTCTTTAAATTACCCCTTGTTTTTGGAAAGCATCTGTCTGCTAAAAACTCCCCGAACTGCTCCCAAGTGGGGTTTTCAATCACGCCGAATGCCCGGTGCAATATATCGTCGGTGCGATTTTTAATTAATATTCTTTCATTCGTAAAATCAACATCGATTATAGTACAGGTTTTTTGTCCGTTCATATACATCATACGCAATGTATAACCCTTTTGTGGCGGATGATTAACGTATTTATCAATAATCTGCCGTGATGTTCCGTATCGTTTTGCAACACTTTCTATCGTAACACCCTGCTCAAGGAGTTTCTCTATTTCATTCACCTGTGCCTGGGTAAATTTATGTTTCCTGCCCGCGTTACGATTATAATCTATTTTCTTTGCAATTTTTCTAAGCTCCGACACATCATCGGTTCCGAACAAATCAACACACAAAGCCTTGTAATCAACATTCACAAAACCGCCTCCTTTCTGTATTTTATGTAATCATTTTAATTTAATTACATAATAAAATAAAAAATATATTTTGTCAATAGTTTTAAAGCCCCCGTCTTCCTTTTACGGAAAACAGGGGCTATTTCATTTAATATTTTCAATACCGTTGTTTTTATAATCTTTTCTCATCTTCTTCACGTTGTTTTTTAGAGTTGATTGCAAAGGGTATGCCGAAACCTGCTCCACCGCCCACAATCAAACCCACAAGGATAAACAACCACCAGAGAGGATTTTTAGGCTCTTCTTCCTCAGTTTTCTCGGCTTTTATAACCTTTTTTTCGATTATTGTATTAACCTCGGCTGTTTGTTCATAGCTCTTACCGAAAGCGTCTTCATAAGTAATTTTAATTGTGCCTTTTACATTCCCCGTTTTTTCGCTGTCAACACGAAGATTTGCCGTTGCGGTTTTACTCTCGCCAACAGGAATTTCACCTGCAAAGCTACTTCCACCTGATTCAAGTCCCTCAATATCGAAATCTACCTTGCAGTTATAAAGAGTGGATTTGCCTGTATTCATAAGGTTAATGTTAAGTGTAACCGTATCCTCCTGAACGACTTTAACGGGCAACTTTACACCGTCAAAGGTAAGTTTTACGGGTTGTCTTACCTCAACACGAAGGGTTGCATTTTCAGAATACGGTGTACCGTTTTTATCCTCGTATTCACAGATAAAATTCAATTTATGCACACCAACGATAGCATTATGGACGGTTTCAACTTTAACACTCCAAGTATAAGTGCTACCCGCGCTTATATTTGAAACATATTTTGTTCCGAGACCCTCGGGGCATATTTCGTCCAATTCCTCGCTAAGAGAAAGCTTGATATTTTTCACCGACTTTGAATTATGGGTGTTTTTAAGACTGATACTGATAACACCGACTTTTTCAGGGGTAAGGAAGTCGCCCTCAACACTGTAGCTTGTTACCATAAGTCTTGGTTGGGACATATCCTCGGTAACCTCGGGGATTTTTTCAGTTTCTTCCTCTTGTTCTTCCTTTTCGGTTTTTTTCGTCACAGTTTCTTTTTTTGTTGTTGATTCTGCTTTTTTGGTGGTTTCTTCCCCCTTTTTGGTTGTGGCTTCAGTAGTAGCTTCGGTTGTGACCTCTGTTGCTTCCGTCACATTCTCCGCGCCCTCTTCCGCCGCCAAGCAGGGCATTATGCACACAATTAAGCAGAGCATAAATATAGATAATTTTTTCATATAATCACATCTTTCTGTAAATGTGTAAACACCATTTAATTAGAACAAAGCTTTTGCGGTTTTTATACCTTCCTTCGAAGGAAGGGGGACCGCCTTCTTCTTATTTTTTGCTTTTCACATAGTTACAAACGAGTCTATAAATAAAAGCATACATTGAGTTGGACGGAGCGGTGGAAAGTTCTCTACGCGAGTCCGCGAGCGTAGTTGAATCGTAAGATTCAATTGTAATAAACTAACAGAGAGCAATAACTTTGTTACCGTGTCACCTTGCGGTGAAATGACGCTCAAGGGTTCGCCTCAAGAACTCTCCACCACCCGACAAACTATATTGATAAACTCAAAGATCGACACGCTTGATAATTAATCAAATGAGATAATGTATTTCAAGGCGGTCCCCCTCTCTTCGAAGAGAGGTTCAAACACACCTTTACTTTATTCTTTTATCTTTACTCCTTACGAAGCTCATTACGCATTCCGCACTCCGAATTCCGCATTCTTTTATAACTCTCTTATATTCTCAACAATACTGTTTTTCATTTCTTTTCGGATTTTTGCACTGACACTCAAAGAACATACGGCAAAGAGTATTACGCCGAAGGCAAGTGTTACCCAAGGATTAAACACCATGCTTTCCATAAAAGGCTTAAGCTCCGGTATTAAGTTAAGGACAAGATAACTTAAACCGAACACCCCAAAGCCTACACCGAAGCCCCATTTAAACATTGAGAAAAGCTGAAGAATATACGAAAGTGTAATTTCTTTTTTATTTGCACCTACGGCTCTGAGTGTACCGATTTTCTTTTTATCCTCTTTTATGTTGGACGAAAGGGTGTTGTTTATAATACTTCCGCTTATTGTATAAAAGAGTATAACTATTGAGCACACAAGAAGTATACTGTTTTTTATAGTTTCCCGCTGTTCTATTTGTATTTCATAATTGGATTGATAGTGTCCCGAATCAACACAATCAGCAACGGATTTAAGAATTGCATTAACTTCTTTGTCTATTTCCTCGGTACATTCATCCTTAAGCTCAAAGTATATTTCCCTATATTTAGCACGAGGGAAGAAATGCTCCATACCCTGTACGGTTGTAATAAATCCCCAATCGCTGTATCTTGGTATTGTAGTTCCGTCCATATCGCTTACAACCGCACCGATTTCAACCTGCTTGTTGGTTACCTCAACATCCTCTTTGCTAACAAGCGGTTCGCCATTAACATCAAAATTCGAGTTGTTAGTTTCAGCATATATCAGGCTCAAATCAAGTTTCTGACCTGCCTCGTAGTCTGATTTTTCGGATGCAATTATCTCTACTTGCTCACCCCTGTCAACCGCATACTGAATATTCTCTTTATTATCATAGGTGTTTAAGGATGAACCGTACTCACTCGTTCTTCTTACAAGATACATTTCCTCAGGTGCGTAAACAATAACCTGTTCACCGCTATTGAGCTTATTAATATCAATTTTCCCGTTATAGACGTAGCTGTTAAGCTCCTCTATAAGCTCATCGTCAAGAGCGATTATTTCGGTATCAAGAAACTCTCCGCTATAACCTGCGGCATTTTTGATGTCAGTATATTCAGGGGAATTACTGTATTTTATAAAGCTTCTGTAATTGTTTTCATTAATATTTTGTAAATCCCCTATTTCAGGGACTTTGGTATACTCTAATCCTGCAAGAAACTTATAATTTGACAGGGAATCAAAATTATCAACAAGGGCGTTGATTTTAGCATTTTTGTAGCCGTAGGCTGAGCGTATATTTTCATTAAGCAAAACCGTCTGCTTATGGTTTTCGGTAAAACCGTTATTAGCCTCGGGATAGTTAACCGCATATCCACTCGACCAGCTTGAAAGACTCAGACTATAATCGTAATCCTCTTTATAAATATTTTTTACGGAATGTGTAAAAAACGACATTACATAAGAAGAACTGACGATTGTAATCACAAGAAAAATGCTGACAAATATCTGCTTTCTCTTGGATATGGTTAAATCTCTTTTTGCAAGAAGCTTGTGTACGGTAAACTGCTTCTGAGACCGGATTTTTTTGTTCTTCAGCTTTCTTGCGGTTTCAATATTCCTTATTGCCTGCATAGGAGTAACCCTCGAAGCAGCAAAAAGCGGTATCATTGACGCTAAAACAACACACAATAGACTGAAAGCACCGCAAAGAATAAGTATCCATATATTAGCCTCAAAAAAGGCTTCGTCGAAAATGTTATTTACAATTAATTTCACTCCGAAGAAAGATACAAGAAGGCTTACAGGAGTACAAACGATGCCGAGAAGCACAGCCTCACGCATAAAAAGATTAAATATTTGTTTTCTTGTTGCACCAACTGCTCGGTACAAGCCTATTTGCTTTTTACGTTCCTTTAAATTTGTTGTAAAAGTATTTATAATGCCCAATGACGATGCAACCAAAAGGATTGCCACTATTATAAGAACATACACGAGTGACAGGGATTCATCAACATTTAACGCAAGAGCTTCATTAAAGGTAAACACACAGGATGACGAAAGCGTTGGTATCTCACTAAACACACCCCATATATCGTTATAACCTTTATCAGTAAGCTCTGTGTAGCAGATTATATTTTCTTTACCGCCTAAGTCCACGTATTCATATTCACTTACAAATGCGGAGGGTATATTTTGTTTATCGTCAAAATTGGTTGCTATATTAGATCTTTTATCTCTGAGAATACCCGATAAAACATAGGTTTTCTCTTTAATTTCGGGCATCAATTCGTCATCATTCTGAACTTGGAACTTGAGGGTGATTTTATCTCCGGGCTTTGCGGCTATTCCTAACTGCAGAAGTGTAGTTTGTTCAATGGCAATTTCACCCTTCTTCTGAGGGTATGTACCGCTTATAAATACGGGGTTAACAAGCTCCTTTGAAACCTTATCCAGCCTTGCCACAGAAGTACCACTCAGCTTATCCTCAATGTCAGTAAAAGCAAACCCTATAACAGAACCCGTACCGATGGTTTCAAACATATGGGATTTTTTCATTTTACCGAAAACATCCTCGTCATAATCGGCACACAGCATATCATACAAGCCTCTGTCAGCTTTATTCTGAGCCTCTGAGGTTGTGTACGCACTGAAAACAAAATATATTATACTCGACGAAAACACCATCGAAAGAACGATACCTAAAATCATTAAGATGTATCTTTTCTTCCTGTGCTTCAGGTTTCCCAAAGCAAGGGAGTTAATGGTCAATTTTTTCTTTTTCATAAAATCACCTGCTTTTATCGGTTGAATTTACTGTCTTCAACAACAGTGCCGTCTTCGATTCTGATAACTCGGTCTGCCTGCTCGGCAACGTGCAAATCGTGGGTAACAAGAATAAGTGTTACTCCTAACTTCTTGCTTACATATTTAAGAAGTGAAAGCACCTCTCTACCGCTTTTACCGTCAAGGTTACCTGTGGGTTCATCGGCAAAAAGGATTGATGGCTTATTTGCAAGTGCTCTTGCAATAGCAATTCTCTGTTGCTGACCGCCTGAAAGAGCGGACGGAAGATGTGAAAGTCTGTCTTCAATGCCGAGAATGTCAATAATTTTCTTCAGATACTCTTCATCAGGTTTCTTTTTATCAAGCATAATGGGAAGTAAAATGTTTTCATAACCTGTAAGTTCTTCCACAAGGTTATATGCCTGAAAAACGAAGCCGAAGCGACGTCTTCTGAGTATCGAAAGCTGGTTGTCATTATATTTCTTGAGGCTTTCGTTATTATAAATAACCTCGCCCGAGGTTGCATTTTCAAGGCTGCTTAAAACATGCAAAAAGGTTGATTTACCTGAACCTGAAGGACCTGTTATTGCACAGAACTCCCCTTTTTCAAATTCCAATGACACATCGTTAAGTGCCACAACTGTATTTTCACCACTTAAATATTCCTTTGTGAGATTTTTGCATTCGATAATATTCATAGAAAACTCTCCTTTGAATTTGATTTTTGAGAATACTGATTCTCTATGTTGACTTTAGTATAAAACATCAATCTTAATTTTAGGTGACTTTTATCTTAAGATTTCGTAAGATAAAAAAACTCTCTCTTTGATTTTACAAAGAGAGAGTTTTTATCGTGCCAACGGCACATATCGCACCGAAGGTATATCGCATCGTCAGATATATCGCAAATCCGTCAGGATTTATATCGCCATACTATTTATTTTTGATTATTTTTTGCTGTTGTTATTGATGCAATAAGCTTCCTGCGGATTGTGCCACATTTACTGTTAAGATTCTTATATACTCCTTCTTCTAACGATTTAACTTTATAAAGCACTTCAAGCCAATACTCAGTTTCATATGTTTCTTTTAATGCAATTTCCATTTTATGTATAAAGTCAGCACGACTTTGAGCGTATTTGGCTTCGTGGGAATTTGCACCTATGGATGAACACGCCCTTAAAAGTTGATTAACGTAAACACTTCGTCCTTTTATGTTATCGCAAATTGTGGTTATTTCAACAGTTAACTCTATTGCTAATTCCTTGATTGTTTTGTTATCCATAAAATTCCCTTTCTGCGATATATTTTGTTTACACAAAATGCGATATAATCGACATATTGCCGATTGCGATATATTTGCTTTGCAAATGCGATATGATATAAATCCTTACTTCTCGTGCCGTAAGGCACATATCGCACCGAAGGTATATCGCATCGTCAGATATATCGCAAATCTGCCAGGATTTATATCGCTGCCAAGTTATACTTGGCAATCAAATAGCCTGATATCCATCAATACGCGGAAAGCACATTATAACATCAAGACCCTTTGCAGAATTCACGGCACTGATTGTTCCGTGATGCTTTTCAACAATGGCTTTGGTAATCGCAAGACCGATTCCTGCACTCTGAGGCTTGGCATTTTTAGCTCTGTGGAATCGTTTGAAGAGCTTTCCCACATCGTCTTTATCAACACCGCCACCGTTATCGGAAACAGTAATAATTGTAGAGCGTTCATTTTCTTCAATAGTTATATTGATTTCGCCATTGTTATCAGTATGCTCGCAGGCGTTTTTAATAACATTCCCCAAGGCTTCTGTCAGCCATTCTTTATCGCATCTCATTCGGCTTTTGCCGACAACACCGAACTGCTTTTCAGGGAAAATATGCTTCATATCAAGGAGTATACTTTTAAGGATTTCGCTGATTTCATAAAACTGAAAATCCATAACATATGTATCGCTCTTTATCTTTTCAAGGCGTAAAAGCTTTGCAACAAGTTCCTCAGTTTTCTCTACAAGCTGAAGCTCTTTTTCTGTATGCTCTGTTGGCTTCTGAGCATTATCCATTTCAAGATAAAGACGAAGTCCTGCAAGAGGGGTTTTTAACTGGTGAGAAACATCTGCAATAAAATCCGTATTCTTTTTAGTTTCGGACTCAGTGTTTTGCTTTTGCACTTCAAGAGCATTTTCCAAATCGCAAACCGCATTCTGAAGAGGTGCAAAGTTATCATCTTTTGTACTGAATTTTGTCAGTTCACCTTTTTCAAGATATTTATTGATGCTTTTAGTAAGTTTTTTCTCTTTTCTTTTGTTGCTTGTAAGCAAGATACTCAAAATCAATACAACGAGAAGCAATAAGCAAACAGAAATAATCAAACAGATTTCTAAAGGACTCATTTGCCGTCCTCCCATCTGTAACCGATGCCCCTGACAGTAACGATATGCTCAGGACCGATTTTCTCACGAAGTCGGCTCATATGAACGGACAGAGTGTTGTCATCAATGTATGAGCCACCCTCATCCCATATATTTTCTAATAAAATTGCTCTTGTAACAATAACACCGCTGTTTCTTATAAGTGCAGAAAGAATCTGAAACTCCGTCGGAGTAACAAAAACATTTTCGCCATCTTTTTTAACAGTCATTGTGTTTATATCAATAACAATGTTTTCACAACTGTAAACAGTAGATTTGTTTCTTCTTAAAAGAGCACGGATTCTTGAAAGCAATTCAAGAAGTTTGAAGGGTTTAGTAACATAGTCATCTGCACCTGCATCAAGACCACGGACAACCTGAACCTCATCATCGCAAGCAGTTAAAAAGAGTATGGGTACATCCTCATTTTTTGAACGAATGAAGCCGCACATATCAAAGCCGTTACCGTCAGGAAGCATAACATCAAGGATTATAAGGTTAAAGTTTTCTTTTAAAAAACTTGCCTTTGCATCCTCTATTGTCCCTGCAGTAACAACGTCATAGCCTTCCTTTTTGAGCATTTCACAAAGCCCGTCACGAAGGAACACATCATCTTCAGTTACAAGAATTTTCACTGCCATATTTATCACCATTTAAATGATAACATACAGCAGTGAATAAATCAAATTAAGATTTTGTAAGATAAAGTCCGTTCACCCTAAAGGCAAACGGACTTTTTATTATTCAGCTAATTTATAGTGTCTCACGTACACACCTACGGTTTTGTCGTAGTCAAGAACGTGGATGAATGTACCGTCATCCATGGGGTAGATTGTAATGCCCTCTGCCTCGTTACCCGCTAATGAAGGTAATGAGCGTTTACAGAGTGTATCCACCTCGCCCGTTGCGATATCAACAGTAAGGATTCTGTCACTACCTGATTCAGCGTCATTTGAGAGATAAAGCACACCGTCGTAAACCTCGCCGCCCTGAATACGGTAAACAGTTTCGGAGAGTTCAATTATATGTGAAAACTCCATAGTTTCAAGATCACACGCTATAATATAATCAGTTTCATTAAAGGGTGAGCAATAGAGATAGCCGTTATCTGCATCCACTGCACACCACGGAATACCGTCAACTAAAAGGTCGGTGCGTACTACATAACAATCCACAGCCTCGAGTGTTTCACAATCGTAGGTAATGATGAGATTAACATCCTCGGATTCATTTTCAACTGCGGCATAAATTTTACCGTCATAGTAACTGATACCACCAATATGGTCAGTATCGTGAGCGTCAATATATTTTTGAGGGATTGCCTTTTCATTAACTGCAACTTGTTCAAAAGTATCTGCTTCCCATTTAGCAAGTCCCGCAACACCGAACGCAGTCAAAGAGCCCGATGTATAATAATACTCACCGTCGGTTGTAATACCCTGACCCGCATACATAGCAGCGTCAAGAACCATTTTTTCTTCTTTTATAAGTTCAACTTCCTTAGTGGATTCGGGTGTACCGTAATCCATAAAACTCGTAAACACCATACAAACGGCTACTAAAAAAGCCAATATACTTTCAAAAAAGCCCATATTTATCACTCCTTAGGAAAATAATACAATAGACAAAAGAAAATTTCAAGAAAATATTAACAATTTTAAAAAAATCACAAAACGAGTTGCCAAGAACATCCGTTTATTATATAATAACCGAGTTGAAATAACACCGAGGAGATATTATGCAATACAAATACGAAACCCATTGCCACACAAAACTTGTCAGCCGTTGCGGTCAATTGGATATTAAAGAATTAGTAGAATTATATAAAGATGCGGGTTACTCGGGCATCGTGCTTACAGACCACTACTCACCAATGACATTTGATTTACCCGATTTTTTCAGTAAAAAAAGGGCTATTGACCACTATCTGAGAGCATACCGTGAGGCAAAAAAATACAGTGATGAAAACTTCACCGTACTTTTGGGAATGGAACTCCGTTTTCATTTAACAGTAAATGACTACCTTATTTACGGTATAACCGAAGAAATGTTATATGAACTTCCCTTCCTTTTATCCCTTTACATTAAAAAAGCAAGTAAAATATTCCACGAAAAAGGTTGCCTTATTTTACAGGCACACCCATTCAGGGATTTTATTTCAAGAAAAAATCACCCCTACCTTGACGGCACCGAGATTTATAACGGCAAGGCTTCTCCCGAGGCTAATTTAAACTCAGAAAAATGGGCGGATGAAATTAACGCAGCCATAAGAATAAGCGGAAGTGACTGCCACAGAAAGACCGGTGTAGGTCTTGGCGGCATCGTTACGGACACACCTGTTAAAACCAATGAAGATTTAATCAGAATACTTAAAACCGGTAATTTCAAATTAATCAAAAATGGTACTGTTTGCGAATAACTACGGCTCTCCTGCGGGGTAGCCGTAGTTTTTATTTACCCTCAAACTTTTTTCTTTTTTGACAAAAACCCTTGATTTATATTTCTAAATATGATAAAATATTGCAAAATACGTAGCGAGGATGTGGGATTTTGTCAAATGAAAATAAACGTCGCCTCAACCACACTGACAGACGTGTTAAAAGAACAACAAAGGCTTTAAAAGATGCCCTTTTTGAACTTTTGGAAACCAAAAACATTAACCAGATTACCGTTACCGAGTTAACCACACTTGCGGATGTTAACCGAGCAACGTTTTATTTTTATTACAACGATATTCACGATATGCTCCGACAGATACAAAACGAGGCATACCGGACTTTCGAAAAAACCCTCGGTGAATCTGAAGTTTCATTTACAACAGTTGAGGGTTTTGCGGAATACGCAAACAAAGTACTTATAGTTTGTAAGGAAAACGAGTCCCTTTGCCGTTTTATTATAAACCACGATGCTGACAACCACCTTTATCAGCAACTCCGTTACCTTATGTTGAAAAGTATTCCTGATACAAGGACAGTTTTCGACGAAACCAACCCCGCCCGTTATTCGACAAGTTTTGTACTTACGGCAGTTACGGGTGTACTTATAGATTGGATGAATGACGGTATGCAGATACCCACGGAGGAACTTGCACTATTCTTTGCTAACATCTACATAAACGGTGCTACCAAAACCAAGGATTTATATATCGATTATAAATCAACCAAAAAATAACTCAACAAAAAATAATCCCTGCAGAATTCTGCGGGGATTATTTTTTGTTTATTCAACTGATTTAAGTGACTCAACCATACTGATTTTCTTAAGTTTAAAGTGCATTATCACGTTAACAAGTACTGCAAGTAACGCGGTAAATACTACTGCAATAAGGAAACTCTGAGGTTCAAGTCTTGTTTTAAATGTAAGCGTATCAATATCAACTACGCCGATAACCGCAATATTTAACGGTATACCAAGGAATAATCCAAGTACTACGCCGATAAATGTCAGAATAACATTTTCACGATAAATGTACGCGGAAACCTCACCGTTGTAGAAACCGAGAACCTTAAGAGTAGCAAGTTCTCTTATTCGCTCGTTAACATTGATATTATTAAGGTTATATAAAACTACAATTGCGAGAGCCATAGCCGCAACTATGAAAAGTAAAATAACGAGGTTGAGGGTTTCAATAATATTATTGAAGTTCTCGATAACTACGGTGGTAAATACCGAACCGCTTACACCCTTCATATCGTTAATTGTGTTTTCAAGCTGTATCTTCTGTCCCTGCTCCATACCGTCCGCAATCTTACAGAAAAGGTAGTTATAAGTAAGTGTAGTACCCGTTACCTGACTGTAATAATAGGGAGTCATATATACATAATGGAATGCGTAGTTATCTACAATTCCCGTAACCTTAACCTGATACTCGGCGGTTTTTGAGCCTTCCGTCCAGGAAACGGTCATAAGGTCACCGATTTTCGTATCGGTTTTATCCGCGAGTTTTTTGGAAATAACCGCACCTTCGTCCGTTAACGGAATGGGCTTATCGTTAAGTTTAAGATTTATAAACTCGCCCATTGTTGCAGGATTCTCGGGAACAAGAATATCTATTTCCATCTCTTTATCGGTTCTGTCGGAGTAACCCTTACAAACCTTAAGATAACCGAGCATTGACTTCTCGAGATTATCAACGGCATTTATATCCGCAACAATTTCACTGTCGTTATAATTAGCCTGACCGTCCTCAAGAACAACCTGGAAATCGTACTGAGCAATACCCGTACCCTCACCATACTGGTTATCAATAACACCGCTGATGGAGTCACGTAATCCGAACGCCGCAAGGAGCAACGCCGTACATCCCGCAATACCGATAACCGTTACAAGGAAACGTTTTTTGTTTCTGAAAAGGTTACGCACGGTAACTTTGGATGTGAAACTGAGTTTCTTCCAGATAAAGTCGATATTCTCAAAGAATACTCGCTTACCTGCCTTAGGCGGCTTGGGTCTCATAAGTACCGACGGTACTGCCGCAAGTTCTTTTCGACAAGCAAGGTACGCCGCAAGCATTGTTGAACCCAAGGAAATAACCACACCGAGTACAAGATACAAGGGCATAAAGCTCAATATAGTACTTGGCATTTCGTACATTATGCCCCAGGCGGCACATATTATCATCGGCACAAAAATGAAACCTAAAACAATACCTAATACCACGCCGACTGAACTTGCCATTGCAGCATAAAGCAGGTATTTACCCGAAATCATTTTATTTGAATAACCAAGAGCTTTTAATGTACCCAGTTGTGTTCTCTCCTCCTCAACCATTCGGGTTAAGGTAGTAAGACAAACCATAGTTGAAACTATGAAGAAGAATGTGGGGAAAATGTACGCAAGACGAACCATATTAGCCGCCGCCTGACCGTAACCGGTATAACCGGGGCTATCGTGTCTTGTGTAAACGCTCCAACCAACGCCCTCTTTAATATTATGAAGAAGGCTTTCACCCTTCTGATACTCAGTTTTTACAACACCAAGTTTCTGGTTTGCCTCTTTTTCTGCGGCTTCAAACTGAAGTTCCGCCGCGGCAATAGTATCCTTAATATTCTGGAACTGAGTCATTTTAAGGGCAAGAGTTGCCTGTGCGGTCATATATTTTGTCTGGGCTTCAATTGCACCAAACTGAAGTTGGTTACCGCTTGACTGTATTTTTTCTTTATATGCCTCAAGTTGTTTTTCGGCATCCTGAAGTTGATTTTTAGCCGCCGTTAACTGAAGGTTAGCACTTTTAAGCTGAGCATCGGCTTTTTCCCATTCCGCATAACTACTGTCATACTGTGCCTTACCTTTGTTATATTCAACCTGAGCTACTGCAAGTTCTTTTTCGTATTGCGTAAGAAGTTGGTCTACTTCAACAATGGCATCCGCCGCCATACCCTGAGCCGTAAGGTCGGACGCCGCAAGAAGCATAGCCGCAAGTTCGGGGTTGGTTTCTTTAAGTCGTTCCGCCATTGCGTCAAGGTCCAGATCACTCTGTGCAACATCCTGATTTTCTTCAAGAGTTTCCAAGGTGCTCTGAGTTGTAGAAATAAGTGTACCGATGTACTTTATTTCTTTCTCGGCAATAGTCAACTGAACATTGGCATCGTCAAGTTGTTTCTTAGCCGCATCAGCCTGAGCCTTTTTATTGTTGTACTCAGTTTCTTTATTGGCAAGTTCCACCTGACCGTTAGAAACGGCGGTAATCTTTGAGTTATATTCATTTACCGCGGCAAGATATTCATTACTGCCCGACTGTAACTGACCCTGAACCTTGGCGTATTCCTCGTCCATAAGCTTCTGAGCTTCCGCCAATTGTTGTTCACCGGTTTTTTCCAACTCGTAAAGTTCCTGGAGTTGTTTGCGACCCTCTTCTAATTTAACATTAACAGAGGCTTCCGCACTATCAATTTTAACTTTACCGTCATTAACCCGTTGTTCAAGACCTACAAGAAGTTGTGCCCTGCGTATTGCCGCGATACTTTCGGCTTTTTCGGCAATTTTCTGACGCATAGAGTCAACGAATTCATCATATTCATCCGAATAGGCTTCATATTCATCGGCACCCTCAAGGGTGATGTAAGCCTCACTGTAATATGTAATTTTATCGGTAAAGGCATCGTTATTAATATAAACGAAGTCACCTAACTTACCGCTACCCGCCGTAGTAACACCGCGTTCGTAAGAAACCCAGTAAGGGGTCTGGATAACACCAACGATTGTAAGTTCATCATATTTAAGGTAATAAGAAATATCTTCGTCATCACCAACAACTTTAATAGTGTTACCGATAACAAACTGTTCGGGAGTTGTAAGACCGCTACAAGTAACTACGCATTCGTTGGGAGCGTGAGGATACCTACCCTCTTTAAGTTCGCCGTCTCTTAAAAGTTTAAGACGGTTGATATAGTTGGGGTCATCGGCACCATTCTGGAAAGCAACGGCTTTATCCAGATCGACACCCATAACTCTTACGGTAAGTTCGGAGCCGTCGATATCAACTATACCCTCATATTCCTCTTTATCATTTTTAACCTGAACATAACCGTCAACGAATTTAGCACCTTGTACGGCTTTGACGCCCTCAATCTGACGAACCTGCTCAAGGTCCGCTTCATAAAGACCGAGGTATGACTGTAATCTTAAATCCATAAGATTGTACTCGTCATAATATTCAGCCGCCGTATTCACCATATCGGGACCTACGGCATTAAGACCACAGAACAATCCGCTACCCATTGCAACTATCGCTATAATGGAAGCAAAACGACTGAAAGTTCGTTTTATTGAACGGAAACTGTCTGTAAAATAAGCACCTGTCATTTTTACTTTATCCTTTCAAATAGGTAGTTTACCATTCAATATCTGTAACAGAAACGGGATTGTCGTTTGTTTCAATACTTACTACACGTCCGCTTTTCATTGATACAACTCTGTCCGCCATAGGTGTAATAGCGGAGTTGTGGGTAATAACGATAACCGTCATACCTGTTTCGCGGCTTGTATCCTGAAGAAGCTTAAGAATCTGTTTACCTGTATTATAGTCGAGAGCACCTGTGGGCTCGTCGCACAAAAGAAGTTTCGGGTTTTTAGCAAGGGCACGGGCGATGGAAACACGTTGTTGCTCACCACCGGAAAGCTGAGCCGGGAAGTTATTAAGACGTTCACCAAGACCAACTCTCTCAAGAACCTTTGCAGGGTTAAGAGCCTTAGCACCAATCTGAGTTGCAAGTTCAACGTTTTCGAGTGCCGTAAGGTTGGGTACAAGATTATAGAACTGGAAAACGAAACCAACATCATAACGTCTGTATTCAATAAGGCGTTTACTGTCGTATTCGTTTATAAGGTCACCCGCAACGCGGACTTTACCGTCGTCACAATCATCCATACCGCCTAAAATATTAAGAACGGTAGTTTTACCTGCACCACTGGCACCAACGATAACGCAAAATTCACCCTGTTCAACGTTAAAGGTAACACCGTCAGCAGCATTTATGACGATTTCACCCATTTTATATCTTTTGTAAACAGAATCAAATTCAATAAAACTCATTTATTTCAGCCTTTCAAGTCATATTTTCTCAACATAAAGAGTATTTTACAATATCCGTCGCAATTAGTCAATGAAAATCGCAATTGGTAATAAAAACTTAACAATTATGCAAGGGATTTGTAAACAGCCTCCATTGTAGCCGATGCTACGGGTAACGCCTCCGAAGAACCCCAACCGCCGTTTTCTACAACTACAACAATTGCCACGGGGCATTTCTCGTTATCGGAGAAGCCCACAAACCAGGAATGGGGTTTTTCATTATCTGAAACCTCCGCAGTACCCGTCTTACCGCACATTGACAGTCCCTTGAAATTACCGTCACCGTAATTATTTTGGACATTATTACGCATCATTCGTTTAACTTCGTTGGCAACTTCAGGATATATATACTCCCTACTCTCGGTTGTACCTTTTTCAACCGTATAACCCGAGGGGGTTTTTATACTGTCAACCGTATACGGTAATACCGCTTCACCATTATTGGCAACGGCACCTACAACCGTAAGCATATGGTAGGGATTAACCAAAGTATCATACTGACCCACACTCGCCCAGGCGGTATCCGAAACGGATGCATCCGACAAATCAAAAGTACTTGCTTTAGTTTCGGAATTACCGAAACTGAAACTTTGACCGAAACCGAATTCCTTTGCAGTGGCACTGAGTTTATCTTTACCGAGCATTTCGGAAATTTCCGCGAAAGCACCGTTACAGGAATTTGCAAAGCACTCGTCGAAATTCATTTTACCGTGAGCACGCGGACAAGTGACCTTTACACCCTCAACAATGGTTTCACCCTTACAAGTGTAGGTAAATGAGCCTATATCCGCTATATTTTCAACGGCACTTGCAGTGGTGATTATTTTAAAGGTTGAGCCGGGAGTATAAAGTCCGTCAATAAGTCGATTAAGGTAAATACCCTCGTATTTACCGTTTTTATTCTTCTCGATTTCCTCGGCGGAGGGTTTATTTTCGATATCGTAATCGGGACTTGAAACTGAGCAAAGAAGTTCACCCGTTTTATAGTTATACGCCGCAACGATACCCTTTCTTCCGTCAAGTTTATCGTAGGCAACGGCACTTACCTGACTATCAATTGTAAGCACTACGTCATTGCCCCTGCCGTATTTTTTAAGAGAATAAATACCCGTTATGGGGTTATAACCCGTAAGGCTTGTTTTATACGCGGTCTGCACACCCGATGCAATGTACCCTTCCGTATCACCCACAATATGAAGTGTTGAACGCCTTATTCTTTCTGAGTCGTTGTAAATACGTTTTTCATTCTCCGTATGGGCTAAAAGTTCACCGTTACGGTCGGTAATATTACCCGCGGCAATGAAACTGCCGTTTTCATTAAGATGCTCGTTGGCTCTGAGAGTGGACCACTTTTCACCATTGGTTGCAAAACGCACACCCAGAATACTGAGTCCCACCGTTACCGCAACCACAAGCAACAATACTACAAAACCACGTTTAGCGGTAGTTTTCATTGGTCCTCGCCCCCTTCCTCAACTTCAAGTTTAGGTCTGAAGTTTGCAAAGGTACGCATATCAATTGCTTTAATATACGCAAGTAAGCAGAAGCAACTGATAATACTTGAACCGCCCTTGCTTACAAAGGGCAAGGTTACACCCGTTAAGGGTAGTAAATCCGTTATTCCGAAAATACTTAGCATTGTCTGGAACAACATCATTGCTATGGCACCCACACCCGCAATAGCATAAAAGGTTGATTTGGTTTTCCGGGCATTGAGTATTGCCCATACGGCAATAGCACAGTACACCAAGGGTATGGTAAAGCCCATAATAAGGCCGAATTCTTCGCACACAACACCGAAAACCAAGTCCTCGGATGCGGCGAAAACATTACGCAATTCACCATTACCGAGACCTAAACCGAAAAGACCGCCACTTGCGGAATAAATAAGAGTACGGGTTTGCTGATAACCGCCCTCATCCATAAATTCCCACACGTGAAGATAAGTGGAAAAGCGACTTGCCACATAGGGTTTAAGTATTAATATGGCGATAGCACCCACGGCGGCAACACCGCACACAAGTGAAAGAGTCTTAACATCACCCGAACGCATAAAGGCTATAACAATGAAGGTGAAAAAGAATATAAGTGCCGTACCAAAATCGTACATCAGGAATAATTCGCCCACGCAAATAGCGGCAAAAACAATGTACATTGTAAGATTTTTAATGGACTGTAATTTTTCAAGGGTTACGGCACCCGTAAAAATAAATGCTATTTTAACGAGTTCCGAAGGTTGCAAGGAAATACCACCGAGGGAAATCCAGTTTTTAGCACCGTTGGTAGTTTCCGCGATAATGAGGGTAGCACCTAAAATAAGCACTGACGCACCCGCCAAAGCCCAACGCATTGATTTAAGGGTATCAATGTTTCGCATTATAACGACCATAACACCAAAACCCACAACACCTATTACAATCGCAAGGAATTGTTTTAGTACTGCACCGGGATAGATACTTCCCACTATGGCAAGTCCTACGGAAGTAAACATAAACCCTATCATTTCAAGCTCAAAATTATGGATTCTTAAAACGAAGGTTGCAAATAAAAAGTACAACCACTGCACCGCAATGAACCCAAGATAGGTCAATAAAATCCGGGGTTGGAACTCACCGTCAACAACCAGATTCAATAACATAGAGCAAATATTAAAAAGCCCTATGAGAATTAAAACTATACCGTAAGAGGGTCTTGCAATTAAAGAACTTCTGTCTTTAATAAATTTATATCGTGACTCTTTGAGAGTGTACTCAAGACCGCCTATATCTATAACATCCCCGTGATGCAAACGGGATTTTTTATCTATTTTTTCACCGTTGACGCTTACACCGGATTTCGAAAAGGTATCAAAAATAACGAAACCCCTGTTACGGTAGGCAAGAACTGCGTGAAGCCTTGAAACAGTATCAAAAGGCAATACAACATCGCACTTTTTGTTTCTGCCCAAGGACATTTCTCTGTCGTATAAGAATATTTCTTCATCGGTTATGGAGTTTACAAGCTTACCCCTTACAGGGTCGGTAGTTTTCTTAAAAAACAGAGCAAGTAACATTCGCACAACTACATACAAAACTATAATAAGCATCAGGTAACGCATACCCGAAGCCATAAATGTAACAATTGCTTCCACAAAATACCTCCCCTTCTTAATCTTTGACATAATACCATATTTATCAAAAATAATCAACGCACGAGAGGGTGCAAAATGTAAAAGAAATAATAACAAACTGTAAATTAATGTTAATTTACGGTTAACTTATTAAACCTCACTTGACTTAGGTGGTTTTAATAGGTTATATTTATAATAGAGATTTTTGGAGGTATTTATATGGCAATTACAAAATCACTTTACGGCACTTTGAACGGCAAAGACGTAAACGCATATATTATTGAAAACAAAAACGGCACAAGGGCTCATATTATTGAGAAAGGTGCTACTCTCGATAAACTTTTCATCAAAGATAACAAGGGCGAATTAATTGATGTTCTTGTAGGTCACGATACCCTCGACGGCCACGTTAACCGTTCCGATTATCAGGGTGTTGTTGTAGGTCAGTACGCTAACCGTATTAAGGACGGTAAATTCACAATTGACGGTATCAAATATAATGTTACACTTAACGAAAAAGGTATTACAAGCCTTCACGGTGGCGGTGAATACAGTTCCGCTGTCTGGAACGCAGAAATCCTTGGTGATAACGCAATTAAATTCACCTATTTCAGTCCCGACGGCACCGAAGGTTTCCCCGGTAACGTTAACGTCAGCGTTACATACACATTAAGCGACAATGATGAATTAGAGCTTCTTTATAATGCTGTTTCCGATAAAAAGACCGTTATAAATCTTACTAACCACGCTTATTTTAACCTTAACGGTACAGGTAGCGGTGATATTCTTAATCACAAGCTTACAATTAACGCGGACCGTTTCACACCCATTGATGAAATAAGCATCCCCACAGGTGAACTTACCCCCGTTGAGGGTACGCCCTTTGATTTCACAACCGAAAAAACCATCGGCAGGGATATCGAAAACGACTATATTCAACTTAAAAACGGTCTTGGATACGATCATAACTTCTGCATTGCAGACTATGACGGTAGCCTTAAAACCGCCGCCGTTGCCAAAGCCGATAAAAGCGGTATAGTTATGACGGTAAAAACCGACCTTCCCGGTGTTCAACTTTACACAGGCAACTTCTTTGACGGCACAATTCCCGGTAAAAACGGTGTTCCTATGACAAAGCGTTGTGCTTTCTGCCTTGAAACTCAGGTTTTCCCCGATTCACCCAACCACCCCGAATGGCCCGCCTGTATTTATGATGCGGGTGAAGTTTACAGTACCCGTACTGTTTTCGCATTTTCCAAATAATGCATTTGACTTAAAACCTATTATTTGATATAATACAATTTATGTTTTAAACTTTTTTGAAAGGAGATGGATATTTTGAAGAAAAGTACACGATTTTTATCGCTTATTCTTGCGGTAATTGTTATTTTTACATCCCTTTCAGTATCCGCCTTTGCAAAAGAGTTTGCACCTATATTTGATATTTCAAACCCCGGTATTCAGACTCAGTACCTTTACGACGAAAACGACCCCTCCTGGGTAAGAAAACTTGTTATAAAAGAGGATATGCTATCCACTGAGGGTATTTTTACTGAATTACCCCTCTACCCCGTAACTGATTACCCCTATACAAACGATGCAAAGGGTTTCAACGCAGAGGTTGAGGAATATATTGAAACCTACACTCTTGACGAGGATTCACAGAGAGCCGCTTACATATATTTCCTTGAGCAGGTTGGGGCACTTTCTATTATTTCCGACCCTTCCGCTTCCGATAAATCAAAAGCGGACTGGCTCCGTCAACAGGGTATTATAATTACCGAGGAAGACGAGCAGGATGCGGACAAAGTACTTATGATAAGTGCCCTCTACGCAATGATGAAAAACGACCTCTACTATGTGTACACGGGTGAACACTTTACAATCCCCGCGGGTACACCCCTTGAGGATGCGGTAGTTTTATACATTGCCGCTCTTTCGGGTAATGAGTCGTCACTTTCCTCTTTCATTGCTAAATTCTTCGGTTCAAATTCCCTTGGTGATTTAGAGGATTACATATACTACACATCCCTTATGGCACTTTACACAAACGGTTACGTTTCCGCAAGTGAAATCGCAAAACTTCCCCGTAAAGAAGTTTACAGACGTGTTGCCATTATGACAATACGAAACTACGGACTTGCTATTGACTCGGAAACCGCCACCACCGAGGAACTTCAGAAGAAATACCTTACGGCTATGCTGGGCACTCAATACAGTGTTAAATTAGACCCCGAAACCTTAGAAAAAACTGCCAAGAATCGTTCCGTAGCATATTACATTTTACAGAGAATGGCTTACGAAGATTCGAAACTTACCATTTCTCAGAACAAATACAGTTACGAGGCTTGTTTCAAATTAGTAACCCAGAAAACAGACCGTTTTGACCTTAAAAACGAGTTTTATTCCGATATTCACGAGTACAACATTTATCTCGAAAGTAACCGTGAAACTATTTCGGTTAATCCCACCGCTTTAAATTTGAACTCCGTAATTACAATTAACGGAACTAAAATTGCCGGTAGTCAGTACGCTAAAGTTTCACTTTTGAACGTTGAAAAGCAGATGCTCAACATTGTTTGTAAAAACACGGACAAGGGCGTAACAAAGACTTCTACTTATAAACTCAATATTTTCCAGGGTACTACACCCCCACCCGACAGTGACCTTACGGGTATTATCCCCACCTACGGCACAACTTCATCACCCACACCGGGTGCTACTGACGCTAACGGTAACGTAATATATTCGGATATTACTTTTACTGTACCTCAACTCCCCTTTGTAAGTGGTGTAAACGGTATAGCATCCAATCTTGCAGGTAAGATTTTATCACTTAACGACAAAGGTCAGCTTGTTGACCAGGAGGGTAATGTAATCAGTCAGACTAAATTTGAACCCCTCCCCGAGGGCTACAAATATGTGCTTACTGATGACGGTATTATAAAAGCTGTGTTCGTCGGTGATACTACCGAAACAACCGAATACCTTTCCCAAGAGGAAGAAAAGGATGAAAAAGCAAGAAAACTTATAATCATCATTTCGGTAGTTGTTTGTGTCCTTCTGATAATTGCTCTTATAATCACTTTGATTATCACTAAGAAAAAGGGCAAAACGAAAGACGATAAAACAAAAGCCCGTAAAGCCAAGGAAAAGGCTAAAAAAGCCAAAGCAGAAGCTAAGGCGACACGTAAAAACAAATAAAAAGATTAACAATGGCAATAAGGTTCAATAATCGGGACATATTGCCATTGTTTTCATTAATTACATTTTTATTTTAAAAATTGTTCATATATTTCCGAATATTATGGTATATAATGTTTTCATAGGTTAAATTTATGAAACACAATCAGAGGAGGGCTATTATGGCAAACGAAAAAATCCTTATTGTTGATGACGATATAAATATTTGTGAACTTTTAAGACTTTATCTTGAAAAAGAGGGTTTTGAGGCAGAGGTGGTTACCAATGGTTTACAGGCTATTGATAAATTCAACTCAACTTCTCCCGACCTTGTTTTACTTGATATTATGCTTCCCGGTCTTGACGGCTGGCAGATTTGCCGCGAAATAAGAAAGACTTCTCAGACACCTATTATTATGCTCACCGCCAAAGGCGAAACCTTCGACAAGGTATTGGGTCTTGAATTAGGTGCAGACGACTACATCACCAAACCCTTTGAAACCAAAGAGGTTATGGCGAGAATAAAAGCAGTTTTAAGAAGAAGCGGCGGTAAAACAAATTCTGCGGATTCAATAAAAGAAGTTTCTTACGATAAACTTACTATAAACCTTACAAACTACGAACTTATTGTTGACGATAAACCTATCGACACTCCCCCGAAAGAACTTGAACTCATTTTCCACCTTGCAAGTAACCCCAACAGAGTTTACACCCGTGACCAGTTACTTGACGAGGTATGGGGTTTCGAATACTACGGCGATTCAAGAACAGTTGACGTTCACGTAAAAAGACTACGTGAAAAATTAGAGGGTGTTTCCGATAAATGGGAACTTAAAACCGTCTGGGGCGTAGGCTATAAATTCGAAACCAAGTAATATGAAATCAATAAAAGGCAAAAAAGGTACTTTCTTTTTTAAGTACTTTACGATTTTCTCATCAATTGTCCTTATAAGTTTTATTGTTATCGGTACGTCATTTATGACTTTGTTTACAACAACCATCGTAAATCAGGTCACAGCCGATACCAAAACTACCGCTTCGAACCTTGCCCAGATGACAACGGAGCTTTTTAAATCCGACATAACCCGCGATAACCCACAAGCGGCAGTTATAACAATGTGCAAGAATATTGAATTCATCAGTCGAAGTAAGGGCTACGATGCTTTTATATGCAACAAAAATGGCGAAGTTATGGTTTGTTCCGAAACTCTTGACGAGTTTTTCGAGAATAATCAGACCATATGCGAAGAACATGGCGATATTATAATCCCATCATTACAGGTTCAAAAAGTAATGGGTGGCGAATTCAACGAACTTTCCAAACTCAACGGGGTTTATGATTCATACTACTCAATATGTATGTCCCCACTTTATCTGGAAGATACTTTTATCGGCTTCTGCGTTGTCAGTGCACCAATAATAGATAGCCTGTTACCAAACTTAGGTAAGGTTTTTCTTATGTTCGTGCTTTCTGCCGCCGCCGCATTATTGCTCGTTACGGTTGCAGTTTCCTTTATGACGGAGCGAATTGCAAAACCCATCAGAAACCTTGAAACTGCCACGAAGTGCTATTCATCGGGTGATTTTTCATACAGAGTACCCGAGCTTAACACCAACGACGAACTTGCTGTATTAGTAACCAAATTCAATACTATGGCAACCTCACTATCGCAGATTGAAAATTCCCGACGTAGTTTCGTTGCTAACGTTTCCCATGAGTTTAAAACCCCTATGACCACCATCGGCGGATTCATAAACGGTATTCTCGACGGTACAATCCCACCCGAAAAACAAGAATATTATCTTAAAATTGTTTCGGGTGAAATCAACCGTCTTTCCAAAATGGTTACAACGATGCTCAATATTTCAAAAATTGAAACAGGTAATGTGGATATGAATATAGAGAAATTCGACATTACCCCTAAACTCGTAACAACATTTTTAGGATTTGAGCAACTTATATCCAAAAAGAATATTGAAATAGTCGGATTTGAAGATTTACAATCCGCTACAATTCACGGTGACAGTGCTATGATTGACCAGGTTGTATATAACCTTGCGGACAATGCGGTTAAATTCACTAACGAAGGCGGTACTATTACAGTCAGCACCGCTACGGATAAAAAATACACCTATTTCGCTATAACCAACACCGGAAAAGGTATACCACCAAAGGAAATAGACAAAGTATTTGACCGTTTCTATAAAGTTGACCAATCACGAAGCACGGATGTTAAAAGTACGGGTCTGGGTCTTTACCTTATCAAAAGTATAATTGACCTTCACAACGGTTCAATTACCGTTGAAAGCAAGGTAGATTCATTTACCCGTTTCACTGTGAAACTTCCTAAATAATAAAATAAAAATTTCTGCTACTACCAAAAATAGCAGAAACGGAGGAATATATATGGACGATATTTTTAATCCTAACGGCACAACCCCCGAAACCCCTTCGCTTGAAAATGAAATCAAGGAAACTGAACAGTTTGTGTCACAAGAACCAATTAACCAGGACCCCATACCTCAGCAGATGAATGAGCAACCCCCTGCACCCCAACAACCTGTGCAGACTCCGCCCCCCTATTCAACTGCACCAATGGGTGCACCTCAGGGCTTCCCGCCCCAACAACCGGGATATATGCCCCGTCCTCAACAACCGCTTCCTAACCAACAACCTGTTTTCTATAACCCCAACGGTACAACCCAACCCATTGCACCCGTTGTACCCCCCAAGAAGAAAAAAAAGAAAAAAGGTCTTGCGGGTAAAATAATTTTTATAATTCTTATTTGTATTTCCATAATTACCTCATCCGTTGCCATAGGTATCAGTATAGGTAAAAATGACAATACAAACACACCCGCTATCGGTGATATTAACCCCGATAATAACGAAACCACCGACTCCAAAGATAAATTCGGTTCAGGTGCCATCCCCTCGGTCGAGGATTCCCCTGAATCATTCTCAGAATATTCCGGCAAGGGTGCTATGACTCCCGAACAGGTTTATAACCACATTAAGGATATAAACGTAGGCGTTATTGTTTACGCACAAAACCAAAATGCAGGTGAAGGCTCAGGTATAATTGTAGGCGAAGACGAAACCAAAACTTACACCTATATTTTAACTGCCGCACACGTAATAGCACAAAAAGGCATTGATGTTCAGATTCAGTTCAATGACGAAACAGAGTGCGAAGCGGAAATTATCGGAGTTGACTCAAAAACCGACGTTGGTGTTCTGCGTGTTAAGAAAACAGGCTTCAAATCGGCTTCTTTCGGAAACTCCGACAAATTAACCGTAGGTCAGAAAGTTTATGCTATCGGTAACCCCGGCGGTACAGAATTCTTCGGTTCATTTACAAGCGGTATGATTAGTGCTATTGACCGTCCCGTACCCACCAACAACTCAAGTTACGATTTACCCTGTATTCAGCATAACGCAGCCATCAACCCCGGTAACTCAGGCGGTGCTTTAGTAAACGAATACGGTCAGGTTATAGGTCTTAACTCCTCTAAGATTTCGAGTACCGAATACGAGGGTATGGGATTCTCAGTACCCGTAAATACCGTTCTTGAGGTTTACGACCAAATCGTTAAATACGGTTATGTTACAAACAGACCTAAACTCGGTATTACCTATATCCCCGTTTCTCAGGATTATTCCTATTCTGCAATTGCATGGCAGAACGACCTTCCCTACGGCTCAATCGTTATTGCTACAATTGATGAAACAAGCGGTCTCGCTAACACAAATGTAAAAACAGGTGATATTATTACCGCCGTTAACGGCAAGGACCTTGAGACAACCGACGTACTTCTTGAAACCATAGAAAATTCAAAAGTCGGCGACAAGCTCAAACTTTCAATCTGCCGTGTTAACAATAACGGAACTATCAACACAACATTTGATGTTACAATAAAACTCGTAGAAGATAAGGGTGATTCAACCTCAACCGCTGAACCCGAAACAATCCCCTTTGACAGTTATTTCGAAAACTTCGGATATTAACACAAAAACCGACTTACTGGTTTCAGTAAGTCGGTTTTTCATTTATTCCATCTGTCAATATTTCCGCGTTGCATTGCACCGATTATTCTTTCGGGAACATCCCCGTATCGGGCACTGAGTTCATTTATAAGCATCTTTATTTCTTCGCGTTTGGTATTTTCATTAGCGGGGCAACCACTTTTAACAACGGGCAAATTAAGCCTCTCTGCCGCCGCTGTAACCTCCCTTTCTCTTACGTATATGAGAGGTCTTATCATAGTTAAATTACGCCTTGAAAGGTACGTTACGGGGGCAAAACAACCTATACGGCTTTCTACAAGTAAATTCATCAAGAAAGTCTCCGCCGCATCGTCAAGGTGATGACCCAAAGCGATTTTATTACATCCCGCCTCCTTAGCGGCTTCGTGCAAAATACCGCGACGCATTCTCGCACAAAGGCTACAAGGGTTGGGTTCCTTGCGGATATTAAATATTATTTCATATAAGTCGGTAGGTTTAACTATATACTCTACACCGTAGTCGTCGCACATCTTTTTAATCTCGGAGAAATCCCCGTCCTGATTATTAAAACGCATATCAAGGGTAATGGCAACCACCTGAAATTCCGCCGAATAAAATCGCCTTAACTCACAAAGAGCCTTAAGCAGCATCAGGGAATCCTTACCGCCCGAAATGCCAACGGCTATTTTATCACCGTCATTTATCATATTATAATCATCTATGGCAGCGCGGGTATGACTCAAAATTCTTCTCATATATTTCCCTTCTTATTCCTCTTATGCTTTTATAAAAAGTATGGATGAAGCGAGCATGGACTGAGCCAGAAAATATGTAACAATATTAAATACTTTAAGTGGCTTATTTCTTTTCTGTCCGCCAAACATAATAATACCCAAGGTTGCATCCGAAAGCATAAAGCAAAGGGAACCGATGGCTAATACTAAAAAGGCTATAACTCCGTATTTACCGCCGTTTAACCAATAACACAAACCAAGAGCCGAGGCTTTGAGATTCATCACAACCAGAAGTAAAGTGTATACATATATACCATATTTTAAAGCCGATACGGAAATCTGTATTTTAAATTTAACCATACCTACAATTGCCAGAGTAACTAAAGACAGAGCCAGAATAATCTCATAGATATTAAAGAAACTGTATTTATCCGAAATCAAAGGAAGAGTCCTTATATAAGCAACAATATACACAATATGCCCTACAAGGAAGCTACAAAAACCTATTGCAAAGGCTTTTTGCGTATTATTGAGATGTAAAAATAAGTCGCCTAACCAACCGAAAACAAGACCCACAAGCATCATTATTGCATAAACGGATTTATTACCGGCAATAGTCATACTAAGTACGCCCACACCCAAAAAGGATGTAGCACAAATCATTTTATAAAACAATGATTTACGGCATATACCGGGCCACTGCGCCTGTAAAAACAAAGGCACAAATATGACCTGTAATACTATGCATAATGCAAACAAAACCTTTAACAGCATAATAACACCTCTGATAATTCTACCGATATTGTAACACATATATTTCCAAATGACAATATATAAAAACTCCCGGCTATTTAAACCGAGAGTTTAGTTTAATATTTGAAATCTTTTATGTTAACGGTGCTTAAAAGCTCCTGTCTTTCAACACCAACCAAACCGATTCCCACAACGTTGCCGGAGCCCTTGATACTTACGTTAGCAAACTGATTAAGGCTAACTACCTGTAATGTGTTGGGGTTAAACTCAAGCTCTACGGAACAATCGTGGTATCTGAGTGAATACTCAATATCCTTCGCAAAAATTGTTACGATGGGATGGTAAACCGTACCATCAATTTGTTGCTTTGACATAGGTGCAAATACTGCACCTGTATAACTCGGGGAAACATCAGAGTTTTCGGCGATGGGTTCGGGGTTATCCTCGCTCACAAGAACGAAGGTCATTTTTACATTGCCATTAGGAAGAACCTTGTATGTATAGCTTTCAATTCCGTTGGGGTCAGTAAGGTATGAACCCTTTTCGCGGAAGAATACGGGGAAAAGAGTCATGTCAGCATCGCCTTTTTCGTGAACGTAGGGATTAGCCCGTGCTTCATCCTCAGGAACGAAAACGTCAAGACCCTCAACAAAGCTCAGAAGCTTATCCATATCTTCTTGAGTTACCTTTTCTGAACCTTCGCCAATGACTCTATACTCCTCGCCGCCGGGAAGTTCCTGATACTCAACTTTTGTAAAACCGGGCTTATCCTGTTTCGCCTTATTCATAACAAGGGCATATATATTTACAATATCCGCCTTGGTTTTATTGGTATCGAGTAAGTAATCGGTATCCTGTGTCACATTCTGATTAACATTAACCTGAGGCTGATTTACAGTACCGTTATTATTAACTACGCCGTTAACGTTATTCTGAGTAGAATTATTTACGTTACCATTGTTAACATTGCCGTTATTAACGTAATTACCATTGTCGGGTACAACGACCGTATTACCGTTTGAATCCTGAACAATAATATTCTGATTATTGCCGTCGTCGTAGATAACCTGATTATTATCGTTTTTAATCAATGTACCGTTTTTATTTTCATCGGCAATAACCCCAACAACAACCATACTGATATAACCGCTTATGGCGAGTAATACACTCAAGCCCACGCAACCGATTATAAAACCAACTTTTCTTTTGCCTTTTTTCATAAGAACCTACCTTAAAAATTATCTATATTAAGATTAGCCTAAAACCGCAAAAAAGTCAATAATATTAACATTTAAATAACAAAAAACCGACTCTTTCGAGTCGGTTAATGTTTTGTATCTTAGTATACGAAATCGTAGTACTCAGCGTTGAATGAAAGTGCACCGGAAGCGCTAAGGCTACCTGCAATTGCCTGAACGTCAGCAATGATATCGCCAACACCATAGTGAACAATCTTGATGAATTTACCATCAGATGTCATAGTAGCTGTGATTGTGTAATCAGTGTATGTAATTGTACCGTCAACACTCTTAACGACTGCTTTAACTGTATCGTTGTTAGCAACCTCATTAAGAACATCCTTGAAGTCAAGGAATTCTCTGGACATAACCTGAAGACCATCGGGATCGTCATAAGAGGGGTTAACAAACTCAGTTAAAACGATTGTAACGATGTAGTTGTCGCCATCTTTCTGAGCTGTTGCACTCTTGATGTATTTGGGATCGCAGTTACTTCTGGGCATTTTGCTCTTTGCGTCGTCAGAACCCTTAGCACAGTCAGCTACAGAAGCATCTTCTTTTGTTGTCATGAAGCCAGCAATAAGGTCTGTAAGTGTACCTGCAAGGAACTGTAACTTATCAAGAGTAAGCTGACCTTCAACTGCCTGCCAGCCAACCTTTTTGTAACCTGCGTTACCCTTTGTGTAGATTTCGTTAGCAGCTTTTGAGTAGAATGCAAAAGGATCAGCAATTACGGGATCGTTTGCATCAGCTGCACCCTGCTGTGTACCCTGCTGAGTGCCCTGCTGAGTGCCCTGCTGAGTGCCCTGCTGTGTACCCTGCTGAGTACCCTGCTGAGTACCCTGCTGAGTACCCTGCTGTGTACCCTGCTGAGTGCCCTGCTGTGTACCCTGCTGAGGAGTAACATAGTTGTTGTTTGTGCTGTTGTCTGTGCCATCTGTTGCAGGTGCATCGGTAGATACTGTTGTGCCGCCACCGATAAAGAGCATAACAACTGATGCAACAGAAACTGCGTTACATGTGAAGAGTGTGAAGAGAAGCGCTATACTGAGGATGATAGCAATAACCTTCATATCTGCGTTTTTCATTTGGTATAATACCCCTTTCACTATGCGCCCCAATAGGGCAACATAACATTCTTTTTCAATATCTTAAGATTACCTCAAACTGTCAAAAAAGTCAAGTATAATTTTATTCAAATGCGACGCAATATTTTAAATTCGTCAAAAAGCCGAAAAAATATTACATCTTTTGTGCATTCCATATATCCTTTGCATACTCGTTAATTGCACGGTCGGCAGCAAATCTTCCGGAACCGGCAATATTCATAAGTGACATCTGATTCCATTTCTTTTTATCGAGGAATGTTTCGCGGACACGCTTCTGAGCTCTCTGATAATCGGCAAAATCAGCAAGAACCATAAAGGGGTCGTGGTGAATAATTGTACCCGAAATATCCGAGAAGTCCTTACCGTCAATACCACCGCGTGAAATAAAGTCAAGAACCTTGCGAAGTTCGGGGTTATTGTTGTAATAATTCTGAGGATTGTAGCCGTTCTTTTTAAGGTCTGCCACTTCGTTAGCACGCATACCGAAAAGGAACATATTGTCGTCCCCTACTGCCTCGTGAATTTCAACGTTCGCACCGTCGAGAGTACCGATAGTAAGCGCACCGTTCATCATAAGTTTCATATTACCCGTACCGCTTGCCTCTTTACCTGCAAGTGAAATCTGCTCGGAAACATCCGCCGCAGGCATAAGCCTCTCCGCATTAGTAACGTTGTAATCCTCAACATAAAGGACTTTGAGTCTGCCTTTTACGTCGGGGTCTCTGTCAATCATTTCGCCGAGAGCGAGAATCATACTGATAATACGCTGAGCAACGTAGTAACCGGGAGCCGCTTTGGCACCGAAAATATATGTTTTGGGAACAAAGTCACCGTTGGGATTCTCTTTAATAGCGAGATATTCCGAAACAATATTAAGTGCATTAAGGTGCTGACGTTTATACTCGTGAAGACGTTTAACCTGAACATCAAAAATTGAGTTTGTATCAAGTTTAACACCGGTCGTTTTATAAATATGCTTTGCAAAAGCCTCTTTATTTGCTTTCTTGATTTCACCGATTTTTTCAAGAACTTCGTCGTTATCTTTAAACTCCTGAAGTTTTGAAAGATGCTCCGCATCATAAACGAACTTATCGTCACCAAGGAGTTCCTTGATATACTTTGTAAGGTTGGGGTTAGCCTGACAAAGCCAACGTCTGTGAGCAATACCGTTGGTAACATTAGTAAACTTATCGGGTGTAAGTTTATAGAAATCGTTGAAAAGTGAGTCCTTAAGAATCTGGCTATGGAGTGCAGAAACACCGTTTACACAGTGACAAGCCGCAACGCAAAGGTTAGCCATACGCACCGCGCCACCTGAAATAATAGCGGTACGCTCAACATAATCCGCATCGTGTGTGCTCTCCCACACATAGGAGCGGAAACGATTATCAATCTCTTTAATAATATCGTATATACGGGGAATAAGGCGTTTAACAAGTTCCTCACTCCAACATTCGAGAGCCTCGCTCATAACCGTGTGGTTAGTATAAGCAACTGTGTTTGTAACAAGTCTCCATGCATCGTCCCAACCGTAACCGCATTCGTCAAGAAGAATACGCATAAGCTCGGGGATTGCCATTGTGGGGTGAGTATCGTTAATATGAATAGCGAGTTTTTCGGGAAGATTATCAACAGTACCGTATTCACGAAGGTGATGACGGACAATATCCTGCACCGATGCGGATACAAGGAAATACTGCTGACGAAGTCTTAAGGACTTACCCTCGGGATGGTTATCCATAGGATAAAGAACTTTACTGATAACCTCAGCCATTGCCTGACGCTCCATAGAACGCATAAAGTCACCCTGATTAAAGGACTTCATATCGAACTCGGGGGCTCTCGCACTCCAGAGACGAAGCACACTGATACCCTTGCCGTCCTTACCCGCAACGAACATATCGTAAGGCACAGCCTGAATAACATTGCCGTCCTCAATTTCAACGTGGTGATACTGATTATCCCAAATCTCTTTGACTCTACCCTCAAAGCAAACATTTACCGCACTGCTTTCACGGGGTGCAAGCCATACTTCGCCACCGGGAAGCCAGTTATCGGGAAGTTCAGTCTGTCGACCCTCAACAAGCTTCTGACGGAAGATACCGTACTCGTAAAGAATAGAATAACCTCTTGCGGGGTAGCCCTGAGTTGCAAGACCGTCAAGATAACAAGCCGCAAGTCTGCCGAGACCGCCGTTACCGAGACCTGCATCAGGTTCACACTCATAAAGTGCATCTAATTTAATACCGTAATCCTTAAGAACATTCTTGAATGTATCCGTAAGATTAAGGTTATAAAGAGTATTTTTAAGGGAACGCCCCATAAGGAACTCCATTGAAAGGTAGCAGATACGCTTCTTACCCTCGTCGTCAATCTTTTTGGAAAACTCGGCTCTGCCCTGTGCCATCATATCGCGTACTATCATAGCAATAGCCTTGTAGTACTGTTCATAAGTAGCATTCTCGGTGGATATACCGAAATAATGAAGGAGTTTCTTTTCAAGCATTTCTTTCGCTTGGCTCTTTGTAAGCTTATAATTCATACAAAACCTCCAAAAACTTTTATAAAAATATAGTTTTTACACTATCTGATTATACATATTACACTAAAAACACGCTAAAATCAACACTAAGTAGAAAGAAAAAGTGAATAATATATTATTGGCATTTTTGGAAGAAATAACATAAATGAGAAATAATTAGGAATTAGGAATGAGGAACGAGGAATTGAGGGGCACTTCGTACCGATTGTAAATGCAAAATGCAGAATGCAAAATGCAAAATTATCGGGGCTAACGCCGATTATATTCTCGTTTCGCAAAGCGAAACATATCGCGTACGAAGTACATATCGCATCGTCAGATATATCGCACCGTAGGTATATCGCACCCGAAGGGTATAAAGGGTAGTTCTCTTACTGTTTTTCTTCAGTTCGATAGAAGCGATAGCCTCGCCGTCCTGCCGCTTGCGGGAGGAAGGGGGACCACCGTCAGGTGGTGGAAGGTCCTTATGAGTCTGTTTATATTCTAAGTATAGGGACCCTCCACCGTCCGTTTAGCAATGTAATAAAAAATATACTTAGCGTCACGTTTATAACTTAATTCTATTTTCTTGTTCATAAAATGACGGTCCCCCTCCCTCCTGAAGCAGGGAGGCGAGGCTTCGCACATTTTTTATTTTTTCCATAAGCTGCCAAGTTGGTTCAAAAGTACGAATTATTATGTTTACAAAAAACCAAATCGGAGCGATGGAGACCAAACGGGACAAAGCCACAGCCCCCTACGGAACTTTAATCATTTTTTCTTGAAGACTCGTCCTAATTTTATACAAATTCCCCCTTTCGGGGTTAGGGGTGCATTTTACTTCTCTTCGCACAACAAAACAGGATTAAAGACTTTTAATATAGTTGCATATCCGACAATGCGGGCGCCTTCTTGAATATTGATCCTTTTTCCAACCCATAAACAATTTGGATAAGCTTCCGGGGTAATAAAGGTTATTGTGCCTTTGGCTGTTCCATTTGGTGCGACAGTCCGGACTTCATAATAATGATGAACACCGGTAGTCAAGTAACCATCCATTACCAAATGATCAGGGCGATAACCATCTGCTGCAGGGTTTCTTCTTGTTCCATTAAACTCAAATAAAACTTCAACATCCGGAACTATACTCAAATCAACCGCCTCCTTTTCATCATTATACCATAAACCCCACCATCTTTCAACGATTTGATGTGAGTGAAATATTTGCCTTGCGGCAAATGTGAAATAATTCACCTTGCTTCGCAAACAACCGATTGTGTTCGGCTTCGCCGAGTGGAGTTCGAGTCTCTCCGCTAACTTTTTACACAAAAGAAAAAAAGATATCCCGAAGGATATCCTTTTTTCTTGGCGCAGAAGGAGAGACTCGAAGTTGCCTGCAACCCCTCTTGCGGTACCCAAAATCGTTGGTCGCTCCTGCTCGTCGCTAACGATTTTGACCGCTACGCCAACTCACACTCCCTGCATCCGCCACCGGCGGCGGTCGTGTTCCTTGCCCGTGCCTTCGTCGCTCGAGTTCGAGTTTCATTATGTATAAAACAAAAAAGATATCCCAGAGGGATATCTTTTTTGTTTGGCGCAGAAGGAGAGACTCGCAAGGCTCTGCCTTGCGTTTGCTTCGCAAACAACCGATTGTGTTCGGCTTCGCCGAGTGGAGTTCGAGTCTCTCCGCCAACTTTTTTGCACAAAAGAAAAAAAGATATCCCGAAGGATATCCTTTTTTCTTGGCGCAGAAGGAGAGACTCGAACTCTCGCGCCGGTTTCCCGACCTACGCCCTTAGCAGGGGCGCCTCGTCACCAACTTGAGTACTTCTGCATTGGTAACTGAATACGGATATTCAATTGTCCTCAAAAGAGGTGGCGCAGAGAGTGGGATTCGAACCCACGGTACGTTGCCGTACGACGGTTTTCAAGACCGTTCCGTTATAACCACTTCGGTATCTCTGCATATTGCCTAAGTATATTATCACAACAAAACTTAAATGTCAACTGATTTTTTAATTTATTTTAAATTTAGGGTAAAATGGGGAATTTTTCATTTACACGTATCCCTTGTATTTTTTTTATTGAACTGATAGTTAATGGTAAGAGAACTACCCACCACCTGACGAAATAAAAAACAATTGACCCGCTTGAAACTATGTCAATAAAACAAACTATTGTTAAGTCCACTTGCGGTGCCCAAAATCGTTGGTCGCTCCTGCTCGTCGCTAACGATTTTGACCGCTACGCCAACTCACACTCCCTGCTTCGTCCACAGGACGCGGTCGTGTTCCTTGCCCCCTCCCTATTTGCTAAAGCAAACAGGGATGATAGGACCTCCCACCACCTGACGGTGGTCCCCCCTCCTCCTTACGCAGGAGGGCGAGGCTATCGCTTCTATCGAACTGAAGAAAAACAGAAAAAGAACTACCCACCACCACACCTGCGGTGCGGTCCCCCTCTCTTTTTGCTACGCAAAGTTGGATGATAAGGACCTCCCACCACCTGACGGTGGTCCCCCCTCCTCCTTACGCAGGAGGGCGAGGCTTCGCATTACAACAACTTTTTCTATAATTCGGCGTAGCCTTCACATTTTGCGTTAGCAAAATATATCGCATACTTCGTATATATCCCGTGTCAACATATCGCACCGTAGGTATATCGCTTCACGAAGTAAACATTACAATCGGCACGAAGTGCCCCTTTAATTACGCATTACGAACTATATTTTATTGTTCCTCTTCTTCCTGCGTACCCTGTTAATATGCCTTTCGAAATCGCCGTTTTCAATAAGCTCGGCTAAGACAATTTGTTCTAACACGGGGACGGTGCAGGAATAAAAGCCAACTTTTTTCTCGTACTCCTCCAAAACATTCAAGGGTAATACCATATACCCTATTCTCACAGAGGGGGCAATAGTTTTTGAAAATGTGTTCATATAAACGGTACACTCGGGAGCAAGTGAAAATAAAGTATCCGCCGCTTTCATAGACACGGTGAATTCGGAGTCAAAGTCGTCCTCGATAATATACCCCTTTCGTTCCTTTGCCCAACGCACGTATTCACTGCGTTTTGAGGCGGTAGCCGTAACTCCGCTGGGGTAACTGTTAAAGGGTGTAACGTGTAAAAGACCCGATTTTGCTTTTTCAAGCTCCGTTGATTTAATACCGTCCGAGCCCATTTTTAACATTTCGCAGTTTACACCGTTGGCTATGTAAACTTTCTTTATTTTTTCATAGCAGGGGTCTTCAACAGCAACTCCCCTGCTCCTGCCAAGGGTCTGGATTATAATACTGTAAAGATATTCGGCACCCGAGCCTATAACAATCTGTTTGGGTTCAACTTTTATGCCCCTGCTACGTGCAAGGTAGGATGCAATTGCCTGACGCAATTCACGGCAACCGTTATTGGGTGACTTTACAAGGATATTTTCACCGTATTCACTCAACACCTTACGCACGGTTTTACTGTAAACCGAAAAGGGAAACTCCGTATTTACGTTATGGTAATTATTCTGCTTTAATGTTTCCTTATTATCGGACACGGGTACTAACTCACCCGAGGTATAAATTACATAATAACCGCTTCTTTGTCGGGATTCGGTGTAGCCCTCGTCACGCAATAATTCATAGGCGTGTTCAACGGTAATTACGCTAACCTGAGTTTCCGTAGCAACAAGCCTTTTTGACGGAAGTTTAGAGCCGTATTTATATACTCCGTTTACTATATCACGACGAATCTGCTTATACAATTGCATATAAGCGGATTCTTTCTGAGTTTTATCAATATTGTAAATCATCTTTTTTCTGCTCCCTGCTTAACTGTTTGAAGAAAACTATTGTAAACGGTACGGCAATGAAGAACGTAACAACATCCGCAAGAGCCTGAGAAATCTGCACACCCGTTATACCGAAAAACTTAGTAGTTATAAACAGAATGGGAATAAACACAAGACCGCTTCTCAAGGCGGACAAGAATGTTGCCGATTTATTTTTACCCACGCTCTGGAAGGTCATATTGCAACAAATAGAAAGAGGTTGGAAAAACAGGGCTATTAACTGTGCCTTAAGAGCGAATGAGCCGATTTCAATAACCTGAGGGTCATCCCTGAAAAAGCCTACGAGATTATCACTGAAAAACAGACCGATTACAGCAAGTACAGCTAAAAACGCCTCGCCCACAACAAAGGTGAAAATAAAGCCTTTTTTAACTCGTTTATATTTTTTAGCACCGTAATTAAAGGCACTTACGGGTTGGAAGCCTTGTCCGATACCGAGACCCACGGCGAAAATAAAGAAACAGATACGGTTGACAATTGTCATACCCGCAACCGCCGCATCACCAAATCCACCCGCCATATTATTAAGTAGCATTGTGGATACACTTGAAAGTCCCTGACGGGTAAGGCTGGGAAGACCCGTAAACATAATATTTTTAAGTTGGGGTAAACCTTTAATTGCGTTTTTAAGAGATAACCTGCACTGAGTTTTACCGAGAATGAACATTAATAAAAGTATAATAAAACTTATTGCCTGAGATACGGCAGTGGAAATACCCGCACCGCTTATATCCATATCAAAAACATTTATGAGCAACCAGTCACCTAATATATTTAAAACGCCACCTGCGGTTAAACCTATCATAGCAAGGGCGGCTTTACCCTCGTAACGCAGTATATTATTAAGCACGAAGCTGGCCATTATAACAGGGGCAGCAAGTAAAATCCAGAAAGCGTACTTTTCAGAATAGGGTAAAATAGTATCGGTACTGCCTAAAAATCGTAAAAGCGGTGTTGAAAAAGCAATTCCAAGTGCCGAAATAACCGCACCCGAAACGAGAGCGGCTAAAAATGCCGCACTACCGACTTTATTGGCGGTTTCGTTATCCTTAGCACCGAGACGTCTTGAAACAATACTACCCGCACCGTGGCCAAACATAAAGCCAACTGCCTGAAGAATAGCCATAAGCCCAAAAACGATACCTACCGCACCACTGGCACTCGTACCGAGAGTACCAACGAAGTAAGTATCCGCCATATTATAGATATTTGTAACAAGCATACTGACAGTTGTGGGTATGCCGAGTTTAATTATAAGCTTACCAACGGGAGTTTTCGTCATAAGCTCGTATTGTTTGTCTGCCTTAGTACTCGTTTCAGTCACATCCCAAATCAATTTAAAATTCCATTAATATTATAACTCGTTTATTTTGATAAAACAACAAAAAATATTCATCATAAAAAAGCTACTAACAATTTATAAAAAATTTTGAATTTTAGTATTGACAACGGGGAAAACTGATAGTATAATATCATTCGTTCCTAGCGGGATAGTGTAACGGTAGCACGACAGACTCTGACTCTGTTTGTTGGGGTTCGAATCCCTATCCCGCTGCCAAAAAGAAACCACACCCAATCGGGGTGTGGTTTTATTTTTTGAAAAATGATATAGGGATTCGAACCAGGAGGGAGCAAACTCGGTTTGCGGAAGAAAACAGTCCGGTGGACTGTTTTCGCCGACGTGGGCAACGAGCGAAGCGAGGCGATAGGCACGGAGTGCCGGAAAAATCCCTATCCCGCTGCCAAAAGAAACCACACCTAATCAGGTGTGGTTTTATTTTTTATGTTATTATTTTTATTTAAAGGCTTTATCATAAGATTTTGCCCATTTTACGACCTTTTCCTTATACCATTTATCCGGCATACGTGATGTGACCGCCAGAACCTTGCACATTTTTGCACCTATTCCCATTACAACTGCTACAAGGTGTTTATTGTTATTAAGGCTCTTTATTTTTTTAGGAATTTCGCTCTTTATTACCTTTATTGCTTCCTCGGGAGTTGTAAGCCCCGAGATAATTTTCATATCGTCCTCACTTGCAATTTCGGTTGAAAATAAATAGTCAACGTCCTTAACATCCAGTTTAAGTAACGCGCCCTTTACACATTCAACCGGAGCTAAAAGGGCACCGATTTTTTTATAATATCCCACCTGATAACCCCATAAGGTTTCGGCGGTGTAAAGTTCGTTTTCGTCCTCTGATACGGTATCCGCGAGTATTTTACCTGCCATTATGGCGTTTGCTATACCGTTACCTATAAGGGGCATTGGCATAAAAGCGCAGTCACCAATTGCGGCATAGCCGTCGGCTACCATTACGGAAAGAGGATGTCTTACGGGGATTTCGGCAAACTGACCGCCCCTTAATTTTTCCCTACCGAGTCTCGGGTTAGTTCTGCGTAAAAAGTCGGTAAACTCGAGAGCCTCTTTTTCGTCGAAGGGTTTAAATCTTCCTATAAGAACATCCGTGTAATCGTCGTTACAGGAAACCCAACTTATACCCGGGTGACCACCTGCATAAAGTATAATTTTGAATTTACCCAAGATTTCATCATCGGAGCATTTATTGTAAAATGCTCTGTATATTCTGATTTTACCGTCATCTTCGATTTCATTTTGTATATTAAAGCCTTTGGGTAAATTACGGCGTACGGGTGAATTCATACCGCAGGAGTCAATTATCAAATCGCCAAAAACATCACCTTTTGCGGTTTTGATACCGACTACCCTTTCCCCGTCTATTATAGGAGCGGTAACTTCGCAATCGTAGACTATTTTAACGCCCCTTTCCAAGGCGAAGTCTATAAGATATGTATATAAATCCTTACGCTCCATTACAATTTGCATATTACTTTCGGTAATATACTGAGTTAAAACTTTTTGGGATGAGGGTCCGCTGAATGTCATATCCTCTTTATATTTAAACATATCTTCCTCGGGCATAGGTAAACCCGCAAACTCAAGGGCCTCAGGTTCAAACATATCGGTCCAATCGTGACCCAATGTACCCTCGCTACCTTTCTCGTAAACGGTAACGTCATATCCTTTTTCCGAAAGCAGTGCCGCCGCCACAATACCCCCGTGACCTAAACCTGCTACAACAATATTTTTACCCATAAAGCACCTCCGCAAGTTACTGACTTTATTTTGACATATTATGTAGAAAATATCAAGATATTGTTCGGTTGATTTTTATATTAGTATATGATAAAATTCAATTATCTTAAAAACGAGGTGACTAACTATTAAAAGTCAAGTGCTTTTTTAGAAATTTTATGGTTAGGAAAAAAGGGTATGACAAAACAAGCCCTTATGAGAAGGACTTTGAAAAAGATATAAAAAAGAAGTTATCTAATC
>SVOQ01000026.1 GCA_015066345.1 Oscillospiraceae bacterium | reverse complement strand
CCAACTGAACTACCGGGCCACCTCTTGGTGGGAACAATAGGGCTCGAACCTATGACCCTCTGCTTGTAAGGCAGATGCTCTCCCAGCTGAGCTATGCTCCCATACTTCGTTGCCGTGGCGTTTTGTTTACCGACAACGATAGATACTATACACTATTGAAATGGATTTGTCAACACTTTTTTTAAACTTTTTTTATTTTTTTTGAAAAAATTTTTTAGCCTAAAATTTTAGCCTTTGCCTCGTCAACAATATTGACCATTTCGTTGTATTTCGCCTCGATATCTTCCACGAGTTTAAACTGTGTACGGGCTCTTATAAGGTTGTGTTCAGGGTAATCAACCTTAAAGTATACGTCCCCGTTTATGAAGTCACCGAGGAATCTGATACCGCATTCAAATGTAAGAAGTTTTGCGGCAAAAGGCAAATACTTTATTTCATTTTCCGTAAGACTGGGACCTGCAGTTTCAAGGTAACCCTCAACATAAGCCTTAAAATACTCAAGACTAAGTGTAACCTTACTTAAATCGGTTTCGTCCTCAGCGGCGGTATTAGCACCGAAACGGATACTGTCACCAAAATCATACAATGATGAACCGGGCATAACCGTATCAAGGTCAACAACGCAGATACCTTTATTAGTTTTCTTATCAAAAAGAACGTTATTTAACTTTGTATCGTTATGAGTAACTTTTAAGGGTAAATCGCCACAGTTAAGTAAATCGGTAATAACTGAGCAATCCTTTTCTCTTTCTAAAACAAAGTCAATTTCGGGTTTAGCCGCATCTTTTCTGCCCGAAGCATTTTTATCAAGTGCTTCAAGAAAATCCTTAAATCTTGAGGGTGTGTTATGGAAATTGGGAATTGTTTCGTGGAGTGTCTCAATGGGATAATCCGCAAGTTGATTCTGGAAATTGCCAAAACTGAGTGCGGCACTTCTGAAGTCATCGGGTGAAGTTAATTCGTTAATTGAATATGTATCATCAACGTAGTTATACATTCTCCAACAACCGCCATCATCCGCCATAACGTAATTCTTTCCGTCTTTCGCGGGGTATACGGTAAGAGTTTCTCTTGTGGGGTCCCCACCCTCTTTTTCAATTTTTTCTCTTAAAAAGGATGTAACACCGCAAACGTTCTCCATAAGCTCAACAGGCTTTTTAAAAACATTTACATTGATTCTCTGTAAAAGATACTGAAGACACTCGCCATTTTCAGTTTCGTATTTAATTACGTATGTATCATTTATATGCCCATCTGTAATGGGTCTATAACCAATATATTTACCAAATTCGGGAAATGCTTTAATTATTTCAATTAAATTTGTGTTGCTTGTAATACTCATTCTCTTTCTACCTCATTTTTTAAAAGTTGCAAAACATTGGGGATTGTGAAATCCGGGTGGTAATGTTGTAACCGGAGAAAATGCAATATAATGGGGAATTTCGCACTCATCACCACATTTATAAAAATTAGCTTTAACTGTATTAAAATCAAAACCGTCGGTTTTATATAAATCACATAGAAAATCCTTGGTCAGTGTAACCTTAACGCCCCAGAATGAGCCGTTAATATCATCGCCATTAAAAGATTCAACCAAAGGTGATTTAATCGTCAGAGAGGTTACAAACACTCTGTCATATTTACCCTTACCAAATTCACAAAGAAATGCACCCTTAGAATTCATTTCTACGTTTATGTATTCATCACGACCGTCAATAGGTGCTACGAAAAACTCAAGACAACTATCTGTATAAATAGGGTCATCGCGATTAATATAAACTGCTCTCGGATTTTCCTCATAACATTTGAGCATAGCAACTAAATCCTCACCAACAACGCCCATTTTAAAGTATGTAGCGGGTCTGTAAGGCGGGTCACTCTCCCAATGATATGACTTTAAACGATGAAAACAATCCTTCTCAAATTCTTTATAATCATTATAAAAACAGAGTTTATTGTACACTTTTAATTCCATAATAAACCTTATTTCATAAACTTGATAATATCTTGGGTTTCATCCATTGTTGCCATAATCATATAAAAACGCGGAATATGGAAAGGACCTTTGAAAATATTACCTTTAAGTGTTGTTGAAGGTGTGTTGTCATAATGAAGGTAGCCGTACCATTCACCGCACTCATCATCAACAAAATTCTTCTCTGTATATTCTTTTAATTCGTTGTAAACTTCATTGTACTTATCATCCTTAAGTACAAGAGATGCAAGACGCAAAGCAATCATTGCCTCGCACTGGGGCCACCAGAGTTTCATATCCCACTCAAGCTGAACAGGAGGTTTACCGTCAATATCGGTAAAGGCAATAATACCGCCGTATTTCTTGTCAATTCCCAAGGGTAACGTAATATCGATTATATTTTTAGCGGCGGCAATCGCCTCATTATTACCCGTAACAATACCCTCAGCCATAATAAACCAAGCGGCTTCAAGGGAATGACCGGGGTTTACGATTCTACCGTTAGGACTATCAACGAACTCCCCTGCTTTTGTAACGCTTTCAAGAAGTGCACGTTCGGTAAGGTAACCGCCGTTAAGTATTTCATTAAGGCAAGATTCGGCAATAGGATTATATTTATCCCAAAGAACGTCAATACTACGCATTACCTGAGTTGTAGCAAGCATAATCATAACGGGCGAAAGTGCTTTTGAATCAATATTATCAGGGTTAATTTTAGGTTGATTTTTACGAACACCGGTAAAGCATTCGTACGCAACCTTAAAATACTTCTCGGCACTTTCAAGAACTTCTTTGTCCCCCGTTGCTTTATAAAGCTCCGCACAACCTATTGCCGCAAAGGTTTCAGAGAAATAATATCTTCTTTTCTGAAGTTCTCTGCCGTCAGCGGTAACTGTAAAATACATTCTACCGTCAGTATCGGTACACTTAGGAAGGAACGAATAAATATTCTTAGCCGCCTTAAGATATTCTTCATTTTTATCAATTAAATTATACGCTTTTGAAAACACCCATAAAGCTCTACCCTGAAACCAAACGCTTTTATCGGTGCCGTAAATATTACCCTCACGGTCGAGACAGGTGTAAATACCACCGTTTTCGTAGTCAATAGAGTTTTTGAGCCAGAAAGGTAATATATTTTCAACTAAATCCTTTTTGAAATCCATAATTTCAACTCCAAAATATAGAATATAACAAATAAACTATATCACATTATAAATGAAATTACAACAAATTTTAATTTTATGTTAAATATTTTGATATAAGGAGTTGAAGAAAAAATAATTAACTGATAAAATAATTTCATCAAATCAAGGAGAATTGTTATGAGTTTAGCAAATTTTTATCTTATAACCGATACCCATTTTTTCAAAAACGATTTAGGTGCTTACGGCAAGGAGTACGATGAATTTATGCGTTTCGAGCAAAAATGCTTTGCAGAGACCGAAGCCATAAATAACGCCGTGTTTGATTTCCTTGAAAAAACAGAAAAAACCGACAACATTCTTATTGCCGGTGATTTATCATTTAATGGTGAAAAGGAAAGCCATCTTGCCTTTATAAAACTTCTTAATGAACTTAAAAATAACGGAAAAAATGTTTATGTTGTTACCGCTGACCACGATTTCAAGAATCCTGACGGAAGATGCTACGGCTACACAACCGACGGCGGTAAATTTGAAGTGGAAGCAACGAGTCGCGATGAACTTTACGATTTATACTATGAATTCGGCTTTAAAAACGCCATTGCCGTTGACAGGCAACATCTTTCCTATGTTGCTCAGATTGCCGATGGTGTGCGTCTTTTAGCACTTAATAATGACGGTTCACCCACTGCTCACAGGACATTTGATGACGAACAGTTAGAATGGATAAAAGAACAGGCAAGAAAAGCCCGTGAAGACAAACAGATGATGTTCGCAATGAACCACTACCCTCTTTTACCCGGTCAACCTATATTTTCCGTTATTTCTTCTGCCGTACAAAAAAATGCAAATTATATTACCGAGCTTCTTGCGGATGAGGGTGTACATCTCGTTTTCACAGGTCATATGCACAATCAAAGCATTAATGAAAAAGTTACCCCAAAAGGCAACAAAATCTACGATGTTTGTACGGGTTCGGTTATTGCTTCCCCTGCAAGTATGCGTTTCGTCACAATCGAGGATAAAAACACTGTTGATATAAAAACCGAATCAATTCCCGACTTTGAATGGGACACAAAGGGCAGAACCTGTGGAAAATATCTTTCGGATTTATTTGATAGTATGATTTTAAATATGCTCGAAGATATGAAAGATAATCCCCAAAGAATTATGAATAAATTCAGTATCAAAAACGATAAATTAAAACCCGTAATTAAATTTATCGGTAAGAGACTTAATACCCTTAAAGTTGGTACAATTTGCAGATTATTATGGATTAAATGTGATAAATCCATTAAGAAGATGCTTTTAAAAAACTACATAACTAAGCTTGTACGAGATGTTTTCTCAGGTAACCAGACCTTTAAAGAGGGTACGCCCGAGGGTGATGTATTCTTAAGTTTTATTAAAAGATTTAACTTTATTTTCAAACGCATTAATTTAAAAAATATTGATGGTGAAAAAGTTGATTTATTTGAGATTTTAAAACATACTGCGGGTAATTACGGTATTGATGATTACAACGCCACATTAACTCTTTCATAAGAAAACGGAGCAGGAAATCCTGCTCCGAATTTTTATTTAAGAACCTTTGTTTTTTCGTTTCTCTCGAAAAGTAAACGTGATGCAATTTCACAGTTTTTAAGAGCGGCATCGCTCTTACCCTGCTCAACGCAACGTTTTGCGAAGCTCAGACATTCGAGAATCTGTTTTTCCAATTCAAACAATGATTCGTGACTCATAGGATCACTGTATCTGACCTGTTCCGATAAGCCGATATAAGCTTCTCGAACTTCATTATCCGTTGCCATTTCTGCAATTAAATCAACGTCAACTTTAAGAAGTCTGATGAAATTGGTTTTATCTTTAACTTTGTCATCAACCTTTTTGATATGACTCTTAACAAAGAAAGAGGAAATTATAACTGCTATATGAATAGCAAGTAAAACAAGTTGAACTGTTATACTGATAAACCATAAATCAAACCAGAATAAGTTGAGAGCCATAAATACACTTGAAACTATCAACTCAAATATAAAGAATGCAATGCTGTGAATAAATATAGGTAATCTTAAAAATGCATCTTTAAGTTCAGATTTCATCAGAAGTGTAACAAGTAATGTAACACCGACAACTACGAAAGCGAGTATTACAAATGCATAAGATGACCAGTAACTAACACCATAATTTAATGGGAAAATTTCACCTATTTTTGTTAAATAGATAGTATATCCAAAAAACAGAAAAAATGAAATATTGTAAACCATGAAGAACATTGCGAGTACAACACAACTTATTATACTCCTGGTTTTCATACTTTTCTTGTTTTCCATAAATTAATCCTCCTTTTTAGCACCGCATTCGTCACAGAATTTGCCGGTTAAACCTTTTTTACCGCAACTGCAATCCCAAGTAGCGGGTGCTTCTTCAATTGATGTACCGCATTCTGCACAGAATTTACCGGTTACCTTTGCACCGCATTTGGGACAAACCTTTTCTACAGGCTTTGCACATCCGCATTCAGAGCAGAATTTTCCGTTATTACCCTCGGCACCGCAATTTTTACAGGTCCAGAGTTCGGGTTTCGCCTTACCGCACTCGGAACAGAATTTTCCTCTATTACCATCAGCACCACAAGAACATTTCCATGTAGTGGCTGTATCATTAGTACCTTCAAGAGTCTTTTCTGCTGCTGCAAAGCCGTTGAAAGCACCGCCGACTTTATCCATTAAGGGAGCTGCTGCATTAACTGCTACGCCTAATCCGATAAGGTCACCAACCATACTACCGCCGCCGTTACCGCCGCCGTTTGAACCCATATTACCGATACCCTCAGCATAAGCAACCTGAACGTCTCTTGCAAATACATCTTTCTGGTCGTAACCTTTAGCATGCATAACCTCCGCATCTGCAAAACCTCTGTATTTTTCAACATCAACACCGAGTTTCTGTTTTTCAGCTTCGATTCTTGCAAGTTCGAGTTGGGTAATACCCTCTTCAATTTTCTTCTGACGAGCTGCTGCGGTAATTTCTGCTGCAACTTCCTGTTCTCTTACGCCAAGGTAAGAATCTGCAATTGTTCTGCGTAATCTTGCGAAATTAGGGTCATTTTCAGGAAGTGAAACGTTTGTAACAAAGAGTTGAGGAACAAATAAACCATATTTTTCAAAGCCTACAGAAACTTTCTGACGAAGTTCTGCAGAAAGAATCTCTAACTTTTCGTCAATTTCAAGAATATTGATATTCTGTGATTTAATAGCCGCAGAAAGATTAGCCTTAACGGTTGTCATTACCAAAGGTCTGAAATAACCGCGGATTTTTGTTTCCCACTTGTCACCGTGTTTGTCAACCACGACTCCGTCGGGTTTCAATAACTGATCTCTGTTAAGGCCACCCGTCGTACCAACAAGTTTAATAAGTAATTTCCTTGCATCGTAAACTTGTAGATTAAGTTCGCCCGATGCACCGATATCAAGAGGAATACCGGTTTGGGGCTCAATAAAGCGTACTCTTGAATCTGTACCCCATTTAATACCCATTTGTACAGTTTTATTTACGAAGTAAACCTCACAATGGAACGGTGCAACACCACCGGTAGGAATTTTATAAAACTTACTTAAGAAAGGTAAGTTCTGAGTTTCAAGGGTATAACGACCGGGACCGAAAGTATCGAGTGCCTGACCGTCAAGGAAGAATATCGCTTCCTGAGATTCGTGAACAATAAGTTGAGTACCCATATTGAAATCTTCAACCGGGTGCTTCCACACGAAAGTATTGTTATCCCCCTCATATTTAATAACGTTTATACCCATTGAATTGGTTTTAAACTCCTTAGACATATCTTTCATCCCCCTAAATTATTTCTGAAGTAATGCTTTAAACGCATCGTCAGAAGTTAAGCCAACATACTGTAAAATTTCTTTTGATTTTTTGTTGTTTTCAAAAAAGGCTATCATTGCCATAAAGGTAACCCAGGTCATTTTCTGTTTTTTTGTTTCAATTAAAGAATAAGTCTGACGGGAAATACCGATACGTCGCGAAAGCTCATCCTGTGAGATTTTGAGTCTTGCCCGTAAAACAGGTAACTCGTCTGTAAGTAACGCAATTAAGCGGTCCTGTTCGTTGTAATAGTTCATACAATTCCTCCTTTAGATTTGTTTTGTACTATCAACTGTAAACAGTATACAATTTGTTGTTAAATCTGTCAATAGGTAAAATAAAAAAATTAAAAATTCTCAAAAAAGAGTTAACATCTCGAAAAAAAGATGCTAACTCTTTTAAAACTATTCAGTTACCTTAAAATCATCTGCATTTGCTCTGACGAAATCAACTATAAATTTAGAAAGCGGTTCATCGTAATAAAAAGCCATTATATTATCTTCAAGTTCTTCATACGCATACATTGACTCAATCTTTTCAAAATCATAATCATTTCCGTCTTCAGAAAAGTCAGAAACCTTTATATTGTACTTACTAATAAAGTCCTCGCATTTTTCTGCATAGCTTTCTGCACCAATTATTCTTAAACAATTAACCAACTCATCAATATGTTCACCTCTTGTATTTACAAAGTACTGTGAAACACCGCCATTTGCAAATTCCATTTCGAACTCATAAGCAACCAAAGCAGTTTGTTGAATTTCGTTCAAATCGTCGCGGCCAAAAATAACAAAAGAGAGTTCATCATAAATTTCATCATCACTTAATTTGGAAAGGTCACTCAAATCTGCAGGAACAAAGTTATTTTGAAAATCAGATAAACCGTTTTGGATATCCTTCATTACATCACCAAAAACATCCTCACGATATGTTCCATCTTCATTGAATAAAATCTTTTTAAGATTTTCGGGAGATTCATCATTATATTTGCTAACTATACTAAAAACTTTATCAAAAATATCATCAAATGCCATAAAAATAACTCCTAAAAAATCCGCCCGAGAAAAACTCTCAGGCGGAAAACATCATTATAATTTCATTGCAACGTCCCAAGCCTGCCAGATAACTGTACGAAGGTTACCAACCTTGCAAGCGTCACCAACTATGTGAACGTGCTTACCGGCCTTTTCAACGATGGGTGCGGGTTTATAACCAACTGAAAGAATTACGCTGTCAGCGGGAATGGTTTTGGTTTCGCCATCCTTAGTAGCAATTGTAACACTTGAATCTGTGATTTCTGTTGTTTTGCTTTCAAGGTACACGGGAACCTTGTTTGTTTTGAAGAAGTCACGAAGGAAGCTTGTATTAGCAAGAGCAACACCGGGTGTAGTAATAAGGTCATCCTGCATTTCAACAATTGTAGGATTCTTACCCTGAAGGTAAAGTTCGTATGCGATTTCACAACCTGTGAGACCACCACCGATAATTGTAACGTTGTCACCAACGATACTGTTATCAAGAAGGAAGTCAACTGCCTGAACTGCGTTTTCAACACCGGGAATCGGGATTCTGTTAGCAACTGAACCTGTTGCAACAACAACTTCATCAGCACCGAGTGAAGCAATATCCTTAACTTCGGTATTCATATGTATTGTAATAGAATCATACTTCTGAACTTCGCGGTTGTACCAAGCAATAAGGTCACGGTCTTTTTCTTTGTATGAGGGAGCAGCTGCGGCAATAAATACACCACCGAGTTTATCGCTCTTTTCGTAAAGGTCAACCTTGTGACCGCGTTTTGCACAAACGATAGCGGTTTCCATACCACCGATACCGCCACCGATAACTGCAATTTTCTTGCTCTTCTTAGCGGGTTCGATTTTGTATTTCTTGGACTGCATTGTTTTGGGGTTAAGTGCACAACGTGAAAGACCCATTGTATCCTTAAGGTCCTGAGTATTAGCGTGACCCTTTGATGATGAGAAGTTGAAACAACCTGCATGACAGCATATACAGGGTTTAATATCCTCAATTCTGTCTTCAATAATCTTTGTAATCCATTCGGGGTCAACAAGGAACTGACGAGCAACACCTACGCCGTCAATTTTACCCTCTGCAACTGCTTTAGCACCAACGTCGGGTTCCATACGACCTGCACAAACAACGGGAATATCAACGAATTCTTTAATGTGTGCAACGTCGTCAAGGTTACAGTTCTGGGGCATATACATAGGCGGATGTGCCCAATACCAGGAGTCATATGTACCGTTGTCGGCGTTAAGCATATCGTAACCTGCATCCTGAAGGTATTTAGCAGCCTTTTCGGATTCGGGCATTGCACGACCGATTTCAGTGTAATCTTCGCCGGGCATTGCACCGTAGCAGAAGTCTTTCATCTTTGACTCAACGGAGTAACGAAGTGAAACAGGGAAATCTTCACCACAGGATTCCTTAATAGCTTTAACTACGTCAACTGCAAAACGGTATCTGTTTTCAAAGCTACCGCCGTATTCGTCAGTACGTTTATTGAAGTATTCAATAGCAAACTGGTCAAGAAGGTAGCCTTCGTGAACTGCATGAACTTCAACGCCGTCTACACCTGCATCACGGCAGAGTTTAGCGGTTTTTGCGAAGGCTTCGATAATTTCGTGAATCTGCTCAACTGTCATTTCGGGACAGATAATATCGTGAGCCCAACGTGAGGGTTGAGGACTGGGTGAAGCCAATTCGTGAGATGTATCAAGAATCGGTTTAACAAGCGCACGGGTAAATTTATTTTTATGAAGAGGTGCAACAAGTTCGGTAATAGCCCAGGAACGACCCATACCTGCAGTAAGCTGAATAAAGAGTTTTGCACCTGTTTTATGGATTTCATCCATAAATTCTTTGAGTTCTTCGAACATTTTGGGATTCTGCCAGAGCCATTTGCCCCAGAATGTATCACGTAAAGGAGCGATACCGGGGATAATAAGACCAACGTTATTATTAGCTCTTTCGAGGAAAAGCTTTGCAGCCTCCTTGTCAAAATGGCAACCGCCAAGTTCAAACCAACCGAAAAGTGAAGTACCGCCCATGGGGCACATAACAATACGGTTTTTGATTTCAACATTGCCTATTTTCCAAGGGGTAAACAATGCATCATACTTTTGATCCACAAAAAACACATCCTTCTAAAAATTAGTAACATAAATGTACTATTATATAATAATTTATACTCACAAAAATGTCAAGTTAATTAATTAACAAACCAAGATTATTGATCCTTTTTAAATTCACTCCATTTTCTGCCGAGTAATATGCACACCAAAGCACCTACATAAGCAACAACTGACCAAAGAATAATTGTCTTTGTCCAACCGAATTCGTCGGTAAATATGGCAATACCGTATGTTGAAATAGCCGCACCGAGATATGTAGAGGAATTTATAAGACCTGATATAAATGAAACCTTGCCAAATTTTGAAAACTTAGCGGGTATCATACACACAAGTATCAGGTTCACACCGTGCATACAACCTACAAGTAACGCAAGAAGAAGTAGTGACAAAATCACGCTTCTATCCCCTAATAACACAAGGAGTGTTGCGGATATTGCACCGATAGCAAATACTGCACCTGCACAAACTATCTCGTTCTTAATAATCTTACGGTTAATAAACGAAGTAACCGAGAAACTCAGAATACTGAACACGGGAAGAATAACACCGGTGAGAATTGAAACAGAGCTATCAAGTTTAAACATATCCGAAATATACGATGGCGTCCAGTTTGTAACACCGTCACGTAACGCACCCTGTAAAACAATGGCAAACATTACACTGATAAGAAGAGTCACAACAAAACCATTGAATTTAGCAGAGGGTTCATTCCCCTTTTCGTCAGTTTTAGTCCCATTACTGACAATTGTAACTGAAGAAAAAGGCTTATATTTTTCGTAAACCAACTTCCAGATGAATGCCATACAGACCGCAAGAGCACCACTGATAATAAACACAAGTTTAACAGATAAAAATTTAATAATAACCGGCGCAAGAAGATATACGGCGATAGTACCCATTGAACTACCCCAACTTACTTTTACAACCGCCTTTTTATATGCTTCATCAGAAAGTCTTGATGAAAGAATTTTAACAAGGGGCGGCCACATAAGAGCCTGTGCGAAACCGTTTATTGCCCATAAAATAACCAATGCTCCGCCTTTACTCAACGCACCCACGGAAATATTCATTGCGGCGGTAATAAAGAAACCGATAAATATAATATTCTGCGGTTTAAATTTATCACCCAAATAGCCACTTATTAACTGACCCGCACCGTATGTTACAGAACAAACAGTAAGAGCAAGGGCGGCGGTCTTTTTATCCGCGAAACCACCGTTTACAACCTCAACAAGCACCGCACCGAGGTTTATTCGTGAAATGTAGCTGACAAAATAAACCGCAGCACAAAGTAGGGTCAGAAAATTAATATCTTTTTTTGATGAAAGCTTTGACATATAGAATTCCTTATTTAATACCTAATTTTTTCATAATCTCGGGGTCGCAGGTTGATGCGAGGGTGCCGATTTCATCCCATAATTTATCGGCTTTTTCCTTCCACTCAAGGTAGCCCGATACACTTTCAGGATAAGCATCGTAGAGCTTACCTACTGCGTCACTCTGCTTAAGACCCTTAAGCAACGAGGCAACTGATTTTGTGCTTATTTTCTTTTTAGCAACACCTTTTACGATACCCTTGACCATATCCGCAATATCACCTGTTGAAAGGTCAAGACCGTCATCCATACCACCAAGGATTTTGTTACTGAAAATAACGTCATTTTCAAACAAATATTCAGCCTCGTCAATGGTCATTTTAATAAGACCCATAAGCAAGGGTCTCATTGAGTCAAACTCCTTGCCCTGAGCCACCATATAGCGCTTATTGATGCTCCACATATTTTTTCTTGTAAGGGCTTCACCCTTGTTAAGAAGGCTTGAAATAACGTCAACGGCAATTTCACCCTGAACAAGCGAGGACGTGCAGCCCTCACCACAAGTGGGTTTGGTAAGGAATGCCGCATCACCCATTGCAATAAAGCCGTCCTCAACGAAGGAGTAAACAGAACGGTGATAGGGTGTCATACCCTTTTCAACCTTTTTAACAGTATGCTTCGGGAAGGTAACGTTCTTCATAAACTGATTATTATAAACCTCCTCGGCATACTCGTATGAGTAACAAGCACCAATACCGAATAAGCCGTCGTAGCCCTTACCCGCAGGTGCACACCAGGATTTATATTGCATAAAGAATGCATCAATATCACGGGGATTAACCGACTTATCCTCATATTCAAAGTAATAAAGAATTACGTAAAGTATATCCACGGGGTTAAGCCCGAAGTTTTCAACGTAGGACGTATCGGGGAGCTTACGTCTTGCAACAGAAGGAATACCCGAGCAATCGGCAACTAATTTTGAATAAACCTCCTGAACACCATCGGCGGTTTCATATTTCGCACCGATTACGTCACCCTTATCGCCGAAGATTAAATCGACAAATGGTGCACCGTAAATAAACTCTGCACCCTTTTGCTTAGCGTTATCTGCCAAATACATAATATAATCGTGCTTATGCAGACCGATAATTTTCGCCTTACCCGCCTTTTTGCGGTAAGTACCATAGGGTGAGCACATAGGTGAGCCACAGAAATTAAATTCACGCAAGGGACTACCATCTTCAGGAACGGGCAAACCGAATTTGAGCATATCGGGTTCACCCATATGGAAAATGTCATATTCTCTTGAAACGTTTTCGGGTAATTGCTTTTCAAGAACAAGCACCTTAAAGCCGTTAGCCGCCATTTTTTCGGCAAACCAACAACCGGTTGTTGATGCACCAACAATAACGATATCGTAGTTAGTCATAATTAACCCCCTATTTTTCCAATATATACTAATAATAACACTTACACCTTGATTGTACAAGTAAAAAGCAAAATAAAAATAACCCTTTTAACCTATTTGCATAAATTGTAGTGGGAGGTGATTTTAATAATGAATAATTGCCAATGCAAATTTAATTGTACAAGTCTCGCTGTAATTATAAGCGTTGTAATCGGCGTCGTTGCCGCATTTTTAACCCTTACGGGTAATCTCGCAGTTGGTACGCCTCTTCTTTGGGTATTCTTCGGAGTTGCCACGGGTTTTCTCGCAGTAACTCTCGTATCAACCCGAGTATTCAGATGTGACGAAAGAGAGAATTGCCTTTGTCCAACACTCTCAGTATTATTAACCGGTGTTTTAGGAACAATACTTTTCTCCCTCGTTCTGTTATTTGTTGATGTAGCCATAGCAAGTGTAATAGGTGCCATACTCGTCGGTTTACTTTTCCTGTTTTTCTCTCTGACACTCACAGCAACCGCCTGTCTCATAAAATGCCTCGCTGATTGCAGATAAAAATAGTTAACCCACAATCAGTGATGGTTGTGGGTTTAAACGTTAATTAGTTTTGTTAAAATAGAACTAATTTATTGAAAAAATGTCATCTTTAATATATAATCATTTAAAAATATATTTCATAGGTGATTTTTATGGATAAATACGCAAGATTTAAGTTTCAGCCCTGTATTCCTTTAGGTGAGGATGGCAGATGCGTTACTGCATCCCCCCGCCATATTGCCCTTTCAAAAGAAGCGGCAACCGAGGGTATGGTGCTTTTAAAAAATGAAAACAACGCTTTACCTCTTAAAAAAGGTGAAAGAATTGCTCTTTTTGGTAAAGCAACAATTGAATACATAAAAGGCGGTGGCGGTAGCGGTGACGTTAACTGCCCCTATATACGTAATATTTACGAGGGTTTTAAGGCTAAGGAACAAGAAAATAAAGTTCAAGTTTTTATGCCCCTTGTGGATTTTTATAAGGATTACGTTGAAAAAGAGTGCGTAAATGTACTTACTCAGGAGCAGATTAACGCTATATGGGATGTTGTTAACGCAATGGAATTCTGCACTAAGCGTGACGATATGACATACGACACATTCGCAAAAATGCACGTAACCGAAGCAAAAGTTCCCGATGAACTTATTAAATCCGCCTCTGAATGGGCGGATACGGCAATTATTACTCTCAGCCGTTTTTCTGCAGAGGGTGTTGACCGTAGACCTCAGGGCGGTGACTACTATCTCTCAGACCTTGAAAAAGAGCTTATTGATAAAGCCACTACCCTTTTCAAAAAGGTTATTATCGTTATAAACTCCGGTGCAACAATTGACTGTGAATATTTTGCCGAAAACGAAAAAGTACAAGGTGTACTTTTCGGTTGGCAAGGCGGTATGGAAGGTGGCTCTGCTATTGCGGACCTTCTTTGCGGTGATGTTAACCCCTCGGGTAAACTTGTTGATACCATTGCTAAATCCTATGATTGTTACCCCTGTAAAGCGGATTTCTGGGAATGTTTCGACCACGTTGATTATTCAGACGATATTTACGTTGGTTACAGATATTTTGAAACTATCCCCGATGCGGATAAAAACGTTCGTTATCCCTTTGGCTTTGGTCTTTCGTATACCGATTTCCAATTAAGCGGTAAGGTATGCCTTGAACGTGAGGGCAAAATTTTCGCAATGGTTGACGTTAAAAACATCGGTGACGTAGCAGGTAAAGAAGTTATTGAACTTTATTACAGTGCACCTCAGGGTAAGCTGGGCAAACCCTCAAAAGAACTTGCCGCATTTAAGAAAACAAAGCTTCTTGCCCCCGGCGAAAGCGAAACTCTCGTTTTAAGTTTCGATGTTAATAATATGGCAAGTTTCGACGATCTCGGTAAAATACAGAAATCTGCTTATGTCCTTGAAAAAGGCGAATACAAATTCTATCTCGGTACATCGGTGAGAGATAACGAAAAACTTGATTTTGAATATGTAGTCAATGATGATACTGTAACCGAACAGTTATCCGACTGGTGTAAGCCCTTTAAACTCTCAAAACGTATGCTCTCAGACGGCACTTACGAGGAATTACCCCGAGGTGAAGAATTTTATCTTTACGGTATTAACGAGCCTACCGATGCAGTTGCTCCCGAAACAATTGTTAAATTCGATAAAGTCGGTGAAGAAATCACTTTAGATGAATTTGTAGCACAGTTCACTCTTGATGAACTTATGTATATTGTTGGCGGTCAGGCACCTACGGGTGTTTGTAATACAGGTTGTTTCGGCGGTATCGAAAGACTCGGTATTCCTGCAGTACCCACCGCAGACGGTCCCGCAGGTTTAAGACTTAATGTTGAAACAGGTATTCCTACAACCGCGTGGCCCTGTGCAACCCTCCTCGCCTGTTCATGGAACCCCGATATTGCTTACGAAGTCGGTAAAGGTGGCGGTGCAGAAATCAGAGAAAACAATCTCGGTGTGTGGCTCTCACCCGCTCTTAATATCCATCGTGACCCTCTTTGCGGACGTAATTTTGAATACTATTCCGAAGACCCTGTAATTGCAGGTAAGTTCGCATCCGCCGTAACACGTGGGGTTCAGTCTCAAAAGGTTGCGGTTTCAATTAAGCACTTTGCCTGTAACAATAAAGAGGCAAACCGTTTCGGTAGTGACTCAAGACTTTCAGAAAGAGCACTCAGAGAAATTTATCTTAAGGGCTTCGAAATTGCCGTTAAAGAAAGTGACCCTTGGACAGTTATGTCATCATATAACCTGATTAACGGACAACACACATCCGAAAGTTATGAGCTTCTTACGGGTATTCTCCGTAATGAGTGGGGCTACAAAGGAATGGTAGTAACCGACTGGGGCGTAAAAAATGACCCTGTTAAAGAAATTAAAGCCGGTAACGATATGAAGATGCATTGCGGTTATCCCGAGGACCTTAAAGTTGGTCTTGAGAACGGTGAAATTACCCGTGCAGACCTTGAACTTTGTACAAAGAGAATTCTCGAAATGTTTATGAAACTTATATAAAAAATAATGCTACCGGTCAAAGGGTAGCATTATTTTTTCATTTATTTAAAACAGGCATACCCTGTTTATTCCAAAAAACTTTGCGTATATGTGCACTTCTGCAAGGATCATATAGCGGGTCTTGGTGTGAGTATCCGCACGCACCGTCAAAGCACTTTTGAGTACGCGAGTGGTAGACAATAACCCAATCACCGTTTTCGTCCTTAACAAATGAATTGTGACCGGGTCCATACTCACCGACTAAATCATTCGAAGCAAGTACGGGCTCAGGTAATTTAGTCCAACTGTTAATATCAAGTAAATCTGCGTTTTCATCAGCATACATAAGACCTACACAGTATTCGGGTCCTGTGGCGGATGCAGAAAATGAGAGGTAAATTCGCCCGTCATAAATCATAACTGCAGGACCTTCATTTACAGGTATATTTACTCTCTCCCAATCGTATTCGGGTTTAGTTAAAAGTAAGGGTTCTGTAATTATCTTCCAAGGCTCCGACGGATTTATCTGCGCGAGATAAACATTAGAATTACCGCCGTTCTGAGCCCAAGCAACATAGTGCTTAGAGTTACACTCAAAGTAAGTCATATCAAGGGAAAAACCATTGAAAGAAAAGTTATCATCTTCACAAGCACGAAACTTGCCAATATCAACCCAATTATCGTTATACGGGTCGTTGCCTTCACATTTTATAATGTGGCAATCAATATCCCATACATTATTTTCACTACCACTTGCAGCAAAAAGAAAATACCATATACCGTCAATTTTATGTAATTCAGGTGCCCAGATAAATCTGAATGCAGTTTTTGAATCCGCAACAGACCACACACATTTTTCTTCTGCTTTCGCTAATCCCTCAATAGTTTCAGACCGACGCAGAATTATACGGTCGTACCCGTCTTTATCATCTCTACCGTACATAGGATAGGACGCAGTAAAATAATACCAACCATCATTCCCATTAAAAATATAAGGGTCGGCACGATTCTCAACAAAAACATCACCCAAAGACATATCCATCACCACCTTAATTTTATATTAGCATATCCCACATCCTAAAACAATAAATAATTTTGATTTTTAATCACATAATAAACCTAAAAAGAGGTGTTTTTATGGCAAAAAATGCAATAGTCGGACAAAGTGGCGGACCAACCTCGGTTATTAACTCAAGCCTTGCGGGTGTTTTTCAAGGCTGTGTAAGCCGTGGAGCGGATAATGTATACGGAATGTTAAACGGTATACAGGGACTTTTAAACGGTGAAACAGTGAATCTCTCGGATATTCTTATTTCAAACCTTGAAATTGAACTTCTGAAACGTACGCCGTCGGCATTTTTAGGCTCTTGCAGATATAAATTACCACACTATGAAAAAGACACCTCAGTTTACGAAAAAATATTTAAAATTCTCAACGAGGTTGAAATCGAATGGTTTTTCTACATCGGCGGTAATGACAGTATGGACACTATTTGTAAACTGTCCGATTACGCTAAAGAAATTAACAGTAATATTAAATTTATGGGTGTGCCGAAAACCATTGACAACGACCTTATGATGACCGACCACACCCCCGGCTACGGCTCGGCAGCTAAATATATTGGGGTTGTTATGAAAGAAATTGTACGTGACGCCACCGTTTACGGCACACCCTACGTTACAATTGTTGAAATTATGGGCAGAAATGCAGGATGGCTTACTGCCGCATCCGCTCTGGCTAAAGCAGAAGATTGCGAGGGTGTAGATATGCTCTGCCTCCCCGAAGTGCCCTTTGATACGGATAAATTTTTAACCCGAACCGAAAACTTATTGAAAGGGCAAAAAAGCATTGTAATAGCCGTTTCCGAAGGAATAAAACTTCCCGACGGAAAATATGTTTGCGAACTTTCTGACGACGCACGTTTTATAGATGCTTTCGGGCATAAAAACCTTACGGGTACCGCCCGATATCTGAGTAATTTAATAATAAAAAAGCTCGGTACTAAATCACGTTCGGTTGAACTGTCAACTTTACAACGATGTGCGGGACACGTTACGAGCCGAACAGATATAACAGAAGCATATCAGGTGGGCGGTGCTGCCGCTAAAGCCGCTATCGAAGGTCACACAGGTGAAATGATAGCTTTAAAACGAATTTCAAATGACCCGTATCAATGCACAACACAAGCACACGATATCCACAAGATAGCAAATTTCGAAAAGAAAATCCCATTGGAATGGTTAAATAGGGATTGTACGGATGTTTTACCCATATTTCATCAATATGCAAGACCACTTATTCAAGCGGAACTGACACCAATATTTATTAACGGACTTCCGCAACACATATATTTAAAAAACACGGATTGAAGATAATTCAACCCGTGCTTTTTATATATCAAACTCCGCTATTATCGGTAAATGGTCGGAAATAACTTCACAATATGTATTGACACATTTACATTTAATACCGCGATAAAAAATATAATCAATTTTAACTTCAGGCTTATAAGACGGATAAGTGGATGCACCTTTAATATCCGCTAAATCATCCGTATCATTTAATCTTTTAAAAATTGGTTTTAGTACGGCATTATCGGGTGTTGTATTAAAATCACCCATTAAAATTATCGGTAAATCAGTTTCGTCAATTATTTTACAAATTATTTCAACTGCGTTAACTCTCTCACTCGGTTCAAGACCCATATGACAAACAAGAACGCAGACGTCCTTATTATTTACATCCAATATGGTTTTAAGTATGCAACGGCTTTCAAATGACCCTTTGTCATTTCTATCCTCAGGGTCGGGAATTTTAATAGTTTCACACGATACAATATTATACTTAGTCACTAAAGCGTTTCCGTAAGGGCTTGTACCTTTAACTTTAATTGCCTCGGCAAAGTAGCGGTTAAATCTCAAACCGTCACCAATTGCATTGGTCTGGTCGGTATAGCCCAAAAGTCTACCTTTACCCCTTACCTCATTAAGACCGCAAACATCAACGTCGAGATTTTCGATCGTTTTATAAAACAACGGAATATTGATTTTATTCTTTTTATAATCAAGGCAATGCTGAATATTAAAAGTCATAACTTTCATAAAATCACCTCAGAACAATATGGAAATAATATAACATTCATTATCGGAAAAATCAATTGCATCTTGATATTAAAATAGAATGGATATATAATTATTTAAAACCAACAAAGCGAGGTTAATTTATGATTTGCGAAAAAATCGAACTCAAAAAGCATTTTTCTTTCCTTGGTGAAAACGGTAATAATCCGACACTCGATATATATTTACCATATAATATGGTCGAAATGAACCGACAAAATCAAAAAAGACCCTGCCTTTTAGTACTTCCCGGTGGCGGTTACGGTATGTGCTCCGAACGCGAGTCCGAACCTATCGCAATTCACTTTTTACCCGAAGGATTTAATGTTTTTGTACTTACATATTCTGTTGCACCAAATCGTTTCCCAACACAGATTATTGAAGTAGCGGCGGCAATGGAAGTTATTTACGAAAATGCAGATAAATGGAATTGCGACGTAAATCGTATAGCAGTTATGGGCTTTTCTGCGGGTGGTCACCTTGCGGCACATTACTCAACTATGTACGATTGCAAAGAAGTACGAGGAGTCTTTAAAGACAGTAAACGACCCGATGCAAGTGTGCTTTGCTACCCTGTTATTACATCCGACTTCACAACAACCCATCAGGGTAGTTTTATAAATCTTACGGGACATAATAATCTTACTCCCGAAGAAGCAGAAATTCTTTCCTGCGAAAAGCATGTCAGTGCTACAACGCCCCCTGCATTTATATGGCACACTGCAGAAGATAATGTTGTACCCGTAGAAAACAGTATTATTTATGCAAAAGCTCTGGCAAAATATAAAATTCCCTTTGAACTTCACATTTTCCCCTTCGGCGGTCACGGTCTTTCCACTTGTGACAAGCATACCTGTGATGAGGTAACAAACATCATTACTTACAACTCCGCATGGTTGGACGACCTTAAGAAATGGTTTAATATTATATTTTAAACAAAAACCAAGTCAACGTTTAATACATTGACTTGGTTATTTTTTACCTTTTTGAAATTTCAATAAGTTGCTTTCTTGAAGAAACACCTAACTTACCGTAAATATTTTTGTTATGGTATTTCAAAGTGTTCTCGGTTATATTAAGTTCCGCCATAACCTCTTTTGTTGACTTACCTTGAATATAATAGTCAAAAATTTTTCTTTCGGTTTTTGTCAATTGAGTCAAATCCCAAACAATACCGTCCAATGGTTTTTCAACAGAGTCATTTTCATCCGTAACAGGCGTTTCATCAAATAAATTTGACGAAGTTGTTTCTGTATTTTGATGTTCAATTGTTCTAACCTGCTCATCCTTAACAATTAAATTCAGGCTTAACATAAACATTCCGCTGATAATGTACGAAACAGATAGCAATTCAAAATCTATTTTTACAAATTGTTCGATAAGCCATATACCAATATTTACAAATACAGTAAGAATTAAAATACACGGATAAATATGGGAGTTGTTCTTACGCTTAATTACAGAGTATATAATCGCACTAAGCATACAGATAAAGTACGAAAGCAAATAAATCAAATATATAATATGTAACGGACCATAAGTTTTTTCAAGGACAGATACGCCGTTAACATTAACGAGCTCAACAGTTTTATAATAAATATCAGAATAACCGGGACTTGCAGCAATTATAAATACCCCTACGCTCAACAATGATAAAATCAAAGGCATAAGTTTCTTATATTTAATATTCGAAACAGTAAGAATTATCATAAACATTGATAGCGGTAAAAGTACGGAGCCGAGATAGGAAATTCTGTTTGCAAGAAGCGCCTCCTCCAAACTATTAGAAATCGAAAGACACAGGTAACCTATATTTACTACAAAAATGGAAATATACAACATTATATACCATAACAGTTTCTTTTTCGCGATAAAAAAGTAACTAAGCAACAGTACAAAAGAAAAGATGGCTGTTATAATATAAAAAAAGTGCAGACTTGTGTTTTTTTCACCGGATGCTCCGCAACCCGACAACACAAATGATAAAGTGCCAAGGATAGCAAAAACAGATATTAACTTTTTAAAAGAAAAATTCAAAAAATTAAGCTTTCCCACACTTTTCCCCACACTTTTTCATAAATTTACATCAAATCCCACACTATTACTTTTATTTGGTGTGGGGACTTTTAAATTAATAAGTTTTATAATAAACTTAAGATATTGTATCTACATATGACAAAAGTATAGCATATTGTCATTATTGAGTCAAGTTACCAATGACTAAACTACTACTTTTGTATCGGAGGTTTGATTTATGAAACATTTAAAAATCCAAAAGAAGGCATTGTCAATATTTTTAATTATGATTATCCTGATTTCCACCCTTTCATTAAATACCGCCGCTGCCGGCACATTTCTAAAAAATGCTGACATAACAATCTCCGCTCCGATTGCCGGAGAACGCCCGTCCTATTCAGCAACAATAAACTCCGATAAATTTGAAGTCATTGACGAAGAATACGGTTACATTTACCATGGTGTTACCTGGTACGATTGGACCTTAGATTCTAACATTGATTACGATGATGAGTTTGTCGAAGGTCATGTTTACAGCGTTACTGTTCTTATAAGAAACACAGCGGGAAATAACATAGGCCTGCTAAATGCAACAGTTAACGGTAATGAGGCTGAACTTAGTGAAACAACCGACGAAAACGACAATCCCTATTATCTTGTTCAATACTGCTTTGGAGAAAAGCCTGTTATCAGCGATGAAACTGCGGATATCACAATTACCGAGCCTGTTGCAGGTGAACTTCCCTCTTATGAAGCTACAATCGGTAATGAATGCTTTGAGGTTATCGATGAAGAGTTCGGCTATGTTTACCACGGTGTCACTTGGTATGATTGGACATTAGATTCTAATATTGATTACGATGATGTGTTTGTTGAAGGTCATATTTATAGCGTTACAGTCCTTGTAAAAAAGGCTGAGGGCGTTGAGCTTGAACTTTTGGCAGCAACAGTTAACGGTAATGAGGCTGAACTTAGTGAAACAACAGACGAAAACGACAATCCCTATTATCTTGTTCAATACTACTTTGGTGAAAAGCCCACTAATAGCGATGAAACTGCGGATATCACAATTACCGAGCCTGTTGCAGGTGAACTTCCCTCTTATGACGCAACAATCGGCAACGAATGTTTTGAGGTTATCTATGAAGAGTACGGCTATGTTTACAAGGGTGTCACTTGGTATGATTGGACATTAGATTCTAATATTGATTACGATGATGAGTTTGTTGAAGGTCATGTTTACAGCGTTACCATTCTTGTAAAAAAAGCTGAGGGTTGTGAACTCGAACTTCTATATGCAACAGTTAATGGTAATTCAGCCGAAATTAGTGAAACGACCGACGACTATGACAATCCCTATTATCTTGTTCAATACTACTTTGGAGAAAAGCCCACTAATATCGATGAAACTGCGGATATCACAATTACAGAGCCTGTTGCAGGTGAACTTCCCTCTTATGACGCAACAATCGGCAACGAATGTTTTGAGGTTATCTATGAAGAGTACGGCTATGTTTACCAGGGTGTCACTTGGTACGACTGGACATTAGATTCTAACATTGACAAGAATGATGTGTTTGTTGAAGGTCATATTTATAGCGTTACAGTCCTTGTAAAAAAGGCTGAGGGGGTTGAACTTGACCTGTTATATGCAACAGTTAACGGTAATTCAGCTGAACTCAGTGAAACAACCGACGATTATGGCAATCCGTATTATCTCGTTCAATACTGTTTTGGTGAAAAGCCCACCAATATCGATGAAACTGTGGATATCACAATTACCGAGCCTATTGCCGGTCAACGCCCCTCCTACGAAGCAACAATCGGCAACGAATGTTTTGAGGTTGTCGATGAAGAGTACGGCTATGTTTACCAGGGTGTCACTTGGTATGATTGGACATTAGATTCTAACATTGACAAGAATGATGTGTTTGTTGAAGGTCATATTTATAGCGTTACAGTCCTTGTAAAAAAGGCTGCGGGGGTTGAACTTGACCTTTTATATGCAACAGTTAACGGTAACAAAGCAGAGGTTGAAGAAACAGACGACTATTACTTCGTATCATATCAATTCTACATTGAAACCGATGCGCAAATCATCACTTCCGTAAATATTTTCCACATTTCCGAACCAACAACCGGTTATGGATTTGATTATACCGCAACACTTAGTGGTAGTGGTTACAAAACCAAGAATATTAACAACAGTACTACAATAAATGGTATCAGTTGGTTCGACTGTACTGATGAAAAATACGTCGAAACAACGGATGTCTGTGTAGAAGGACACTCATATTCAGCAATTATTCAGCTTGAAGCGGAAGACGGCTACATCCTTTTGCCGGAAATTGTTAAAATAAACGGTGAAGAAGTTGGATTTAGTTACGAAGGTACAGACGTTGTAACAGAAGCATATTTTGAATATGTTGATCCATATATAAGAAACATAGAATTAACAGATGTTAACTTCCCCGTACAATTTGATGCACCCGATTACTCAATAACAACTGACTCTGACAAATACACTTTTGCTGATAAAAATGATGCCTATTTCTCGGAAGGTGTTGCTTGGTTTGACGTTTCTGAAGGCAGATATCTTGAAATAGGTACTGATACTTTTGTCGGTGCTCATATTTATATGATTGAGATTTATCTCGTACCCGAAGAAGGCTTCTCTTTTGATCTGACATCAGTTACACTCAACGGCGAAATTGTAACAGATATCTGGGGAACCGGCTCAAGAGTAATTTTATATTACCAATTTGAGCCTTGCGAAACACGAACGGATATTTCGATACTTGTTACTGCCATCGGCGGTGATGAGTATAGTTCACCAAGAGTTGAACTGATCGACCCGAAAAGTGACGAAATTCTTTATGATACTCAAGGACAAAGCGACCCTTCTTATCAGGGCTATTTATGTAAATTAGAATTCGTTTATCCCACCTCATATATTATGAGGGTCACCAGAGAAGGTTGTACACCGAGATATTACAATATTTCAGTTTCATCCTACTCATACGCTTTTACTGCCGATATATTTGGTGAAGGTGACGTAAATATGGATGGTGTTGTTGATGTAAACGATTATCAAGCCTGCGTTAATCTTGCATTAGAAGATAGCGAAGTCCCCGAGGACACAACAAAAGATACCGATTACCGGAAAGCGTTAGCCGATGTGTGTAACGATGGTGTAATTGACGTCCTCGACTGCTTTTATGCAGAAAAGAAACGAGTAATTTAACACAAATTAAAAGTCATAGTCAGTTTTTGACTATGACTTTTTAGTTTTCTTTTTATTTTTTGAAAGGTCAAAGCTGAGATTCAAAAGCCATTTAATTTTTTCATCATCAACTGTTGAGTCAAGTAAAACGCTTATCCAGTATGATTTATTCATATGATACGCAGGAAAAATCCCATTTTCTTTGCAGAGTGAACCAATAAGCAACGGGTCACACTTAAGATTAATCACATCTACGTTTAAATCCCCTTCTAAGCCGAGTTTAGTTCTTGGTATAGTCATTACAACACCAAACCATTTCTTGCTCGACTTATGGCGATAAACGGCAAATTCAGGTTTACTAATCCAAGGGTAGTCTGCAGAGACATCATAGGTGTCCGAAATATATTTATTGAGATTAATTCTGTTAAGCATATGTTTTTCCTTCTAAATAATTTGAAAATAAGTTTTTGAAGATTAACACTATTTTATACAAGTGTCCCCCCTTTTAAGAGGCGAGGGCGGAAATCAGATTTAGGGGGTTACATTTAGATCCACCTGTCCTTCGGATGGGATTTATACCAATCTTTTAACCACATTTTTTCTCCAAAACCATTTGCCGTTTTATCAGTTCTTGCGGCATAACGAATTACTTGCAAAGCGGCTTTTCTGTAAGACTTGTCGCAATTCAAAACCTCAAGAACGTGGTGTGCAACCCAAAGCCGAATACTAGGATTCTCACAAGAAAGCAATTTGCAAAAATCATTTTTTAGTGTTTGATGATCGGATTCTATTTCAGTGGCGATTTTGTACATTCGTGTTACTTTGAGATTATACTCTTTGATAGCTTTCTTGTTTCCATATTCATTAAACAAAACAATTTCATTAGCTAATTCAAGATATTCTTGCACTAAATTCACACAATCACCGCCTTTTTTAAATTATACCACAAAAAGAGAATAACCGCAACTTGTATCAAAGTTGCAGTTATAAACGAATATTTCACAGCGAAGCTATTTCACTTGCCGTAAGGCAAATTTTATTGAAAAAAGCACCTGCTTTCGCAAGTGCTTTTTTCTGGTGGACCATCAGGGACTAAAGGACTCCGCCCTTTGCACTCGCGTCGCTCGTTAACCCGATTATGTTCGGCTTCGCCGAGAGGGGTTCGAGTCACACTCGAGAACTGTATATACAAAAAAGAGTAGCGACTGCTACTCTTTTTTGTTGGTGGACCATCAGGGACTCGAACCCCGGACCAACCGGTTATGAGCCGGTTGCTCTAACCAACTGAGCTAATGGTCCTCAATTGACAACGTTAGAATTATATTAAATATATACTTGTTTGTCAAGACTTTTTATAAATAAAAAGGATAAATTATATTAATTTTTTTATTCTATCTATTGACAAAAGTTGACGGTTGTTGTATAGTATTTGAGCATTCAATTGATGTATGCCTCTGTAGCTCAGTTGGTAGAGCAGAGGACTGAAAATCCTCGTGTCGTTGGTTCGATTCCGACCGGAGGCACCACGGGTAACTTTGTTACCCGTAATATGCGGATGTAGCTCATCTGGTAGAGCGCCACCTTGCCAAGGTGGAGGTAGCGAGTTCGAGCCTCGTCATCCGCTCCATAAGTAAAACTCCTTTGTGAAAAACAAAGGAGTTTTTTCTTATACTAAATTTCGTATTACGGGTATTTTTCGCATAACAAAGCTAATACCAAGACTACACAAAAGAACTAAAATTGTTGCCACAACGCTTAAGCCCCAATTTGACAAAAGAGAGTCACAATATCTTTCTATTAAAGAGATAAATAAATTGTGAGTAAAATATATACCTAAGGTATTGCAAGAAATCACTCTTACTAGCTTAAAGTCTTTTTTGAAATTAAGGCAGAGAATGTAAATAAATAAAACATTTAAAAAAGTAAATATAGTATCATAACCATTCCAAACTATATCCCAAACTTCATTTTTGATTAATTTCGAGTGCAATAATCCCATAACGAAAAGAAAAATACAATTTATTATAATTCCAAATATTGATATGAGGTTTCTTTTATATGGCTTTATATTGACTATTTTATCCCGCAACGTATAAGTTAGACCACCAAATCCGAAATACACAAAGGAATACCCGTAAGAACCTTTGAAAGGATTAAATATAGTTGTCAATGGCATTTCCAAGCCGTTTTCAAGACTGTGAGTAAATGTGCTCGAATACAAAACTACTTCATTTAAAAGGTCAAAAACTAATGTAAGTAACGCAATAACCGATACAAAGAAAATGAATGATTTTTTATTGTTATCAAAGGTTGTCTTAATAATTGGAAACAGAATATAAATACAAATAAGTGCTCCAAGATACCAAAACAGATTCATATCAGATTCTACGGATAAATTTAAAAAAGGTACAACAACTGCTGATATGCTGATGGATTCACCGGCAATAAGAAGATACAACGGCATAAGAATAAATGCCCAAATAAATATTAAGACAAACAGCCTTAATGTCTTTTTAATATGTTTCTTCAAATCAAAATCTTTATTTAAAAGCAAATAGCCGTTTGCAAAAAAGAAAATAGGCACACAAGTTGCAAGTATTGTTCGAGAAAAATAAATTAGATAATCAGCCACAGAACCGCTGTTTATGAAATCAAACGAGTACCTCGTACAATGATAAAATATAACGAAAGTAATTGCAATTGTTTCTAAATAATCAATTTCATGAAAACGATTTTTCGATTTTACAGTAATATCACCCATATTTTTCACCCCACAAAACAGATATTATCATTACTCCATAACTTTGTCAAATAAAGTGTTGATATTTGCATAATAATTTTAAAAATACATAGATTTTATGTTGACAAACTCAAAAAACTGTGTATAATATAGTAGTGTTTTGCGAGAGCAAAATTTATATATAGGGGTATAGCTCAGCTGGTAGAGCAGCGGTCTCCAAAACCGCGTGTCGTGAGTTCGATTCTTACTGCCCCTGCCAGGAAAAAAGCACTTGCGAAAGCAGGTGCTTTTTTCAATGAAATTTGCCTTACGGCAAGTGAAATAGCTTTGCTGTGAAATATTTACTTCGTAAATGTGAAATATTCGCTTACGCGAATGTTGGCAAATTATATTTCACAATTTTCATAGAAAATCATTTCACATTGCGTAGCAATATTTCATTATATACGGGCTTGTAGCTCAGTTGGGAGAGCGTTCGGTTCGCAACCGAAAGGTCGAGGGTTCGACTCCCTTCAAGTCCACCAAATTATTGTTTATTGTTAGCCGATAAGATGAATTAATTTTTCTTTTTTGCTTGTGGGAGTCGAACCCTTCTCGCCGAAGGCGAACATAATCGGGAGTTCGCGTGCGAACGATGGGCAGAGCCCATCGACCCCCTTCAAGTCCACCAGAATAATAGTTCAACCTTTTGTGTTGGGCTATTATTTTTTATTTATTATTGCTACTATTCGCATAATATGATACAATTATTTCGTAGTTACACATAGATTAAACCAATATAGTTTCGGGAGGTTGCTTTTTGAAAACAAAAATCATAACAACAACTCATCCAGGTGAGTTTATTGAACTCTTTAAAAAATATTATAAAAAATTATCAAAATTGGGGGATTCTGATCAAATTATTGATGAATTATTTGATATTTACGTAAACATGAAAGAAAAGTATAATTCTGATTTCGTACTATATTATATAAGAGAAACGCTTGATGTATTTAACAAGAACTATTACAGAGCAAACGAATTAGCAGAATTGTTGACATATAAGTACTTTAATATTGAAAACAATCGCGAACGTATTGTTGATGAACGCGAACATATTGTAAATTCCAGAACTCAATATGCAATAGTTATGCTTATAGGAAGATTAATTCATAAAGACTCATACCCTCTACTTATTAATGCACTCAAAAACAATCCCAGTGAAGAGATACGGTACTATGCAATGAAACAGTTAGCTTTTGTTTCGGGACAAAGATTTGACAGAAACTTACCAAAAGAATATGGTCTGTACTATGAAAGAGCTTATATTCGTATGGACGAAATCGATAAATGGATTGCCGATGGTTGCCCAGATGGTGATGGATATCCCCCACCCAGACTTGACCCGGCACTTGAAAATCCTGTTACCGAATTAGAACAATTAGCGGCAAAACTCAACAATAAAATTAAGCCCGAACGAGACAACATAGATTTTTCATCATACACTAACTTTTTAGTTATCGCAGATGATGATAAAATTGACTACTTGCGGAATAAGTATCAATTAAAAGGTACATATTTAGAATTTCTTTCACGATTTTCACCCGGAGATGTAATTATAACAAAGGGTATGTACGATGTAACGATTTACGGTGTTGATATACTTGACGAACGACAAATCGGTTACTCAATTTCGGACAAGGGCGAAGTTTTTGAAGAATGGCCAGCAAATTATCTTGTAATTGCCGACCGTTTAGCTGACCCCTACTGCATAGATTTAAGTAAAGAAAACTCTAAAGTTTATATTGCAAACCATGGTGAAGGATATTGGAAATTCCGTAAAGCATATAATAGATTTGAAGATTTTCTTCAATATTTGGCAAAATAAAACATTATAGCATCAACCCACACTTGTCAATGACGAGTGTGGGTTGATTAGTTATATGTCCAATATATCAAATTCATAAAACACATACGGATATCTGCCGTGCAAGTCTTTTTTGCCACTTTGATTTACTACAAAAATCTTTTGGGATTTATCTAAGATAGCAACTTTTACTTTATCGGTAGTACCGGTTGCAAAATGGCTTTTAGCTCGTCTGTAAAGCGGATGTTTGGTTTTAAAAATCTCGGGTATCTGTAATGCCGACGAACAAGATAGTAAATCACAGTGTAGTTTTTCGATTAATATTTCTTTATCACATTTATCAGAAAAATATTCATATACTTTCAACGCGTATTCGGACAAATTCATTTTATTGCCGTCTACAAAGTTTCCAAAATCAAAAAATACGCTGAATGGCTCAAAACCGCATTCATCTGTTAAATAATCAAGCGTAAAAAGAAACCTGCCACTGTTATATAATCTTTCAAGAGCATCCTCGCACCGTTTAAGTTTAATGATTTCATCATTGGATAACCAAGGTGTTGAGGTGACCTCGTATGGTGGTTCTTTGCTAAATTCACAAGGATATTTTTCAGGATTTTCACGCATTTCGGCACCATAAAGGAGTTTTAAAAATCCCATTTGAAGCATATGTGCTTTGAGTGAATATCCGATATTAAAACTATTCTCAAAGCTCTTTAAATTTTCACCTGTCAGCCCTGCTATTAAATCAATATGAATATGCATATTATTAAAACTAACAAGACGTCCGATGTTATTTATAAGTTTTTGAGTATTAGTCTTACGGTTAATAGCCTTTAATGTATCCTCGTTAAATGACTGCATACCTATTTCAAGTTGAAAAAGCCCTTCGGGTGCATTTTCTAAAAGTTCGAATGTTTCCTCGGTCAGTATATCCCCCGCTATCTCAAAATGAAAACAGACATTTTCGGGTATATGTGAGCCTCTGTTATCAAGAATAAATTTAATTATCTCGTTGGCACGTTTACTATCCGCGTTAAAAGTACGGTCAACAAACTTAATAGTTTTAGTTCCGCTCAAAGAAAGATTTATAATTTCTTTTTTTACTTGTTCTAATTCAAAAAAGCGAAGTTTCGAGCATCTTCCCGATAAACAGAAAGCACATCTGTACGGGCAACCGCGACTTGTTTCAATATAGGCAATTCTACCGTTAAGATTATTGTAAAAGTCCTCAGAATAAGGCGTAGGAGGTGTCCCTATGCACTCCACCTCAGGATTAGTCATAATCCTACCGTTATAACGATAGGAAAGCCCCTCAACAGTAGCAAAATCACCACTAAAAGCAATAGTATCAATTAACTTCGGGTAACTGAACTCACCTTCACCTGAAAGAACATAATCTATATACTCATATTCTTTTAAAACCTTATTGGCTCTGTATGAAACCTCGGGTCCGCCGAGTACAATAACAGCATCCGAATTTTCTTTTATATATTTACATAATTCGAGAGTTTTAGTGATATTCCATATATAGCAGGAAAAAGAAACAACCTGCGGATTTTCTAAAATAATTCTATTTGCAAAATCATTAATGTCGCCATTTATTGTACTTTCGAGAACTTTACTTTCAACTTCACTTTTACAAAAATTCTCAACTCCCGATTTAAGACACCAAGGTGCTAAGGAGGCGTGAATATATTTAGAATTAAGACAACCGATTACTATTTTCATTTTTAACCTCCTTTTGAATATTACTATTCGATTTTATCACAAAACCCGTAATAATCAATAATCTTTTTAAAATAGCCTTTTAAATTTACACTTCATATGATATAATTTTTTAACGAGGTGACTAACTATTAAAAGTCAAGTGCTTTTTTAGAAATTTTATGGTTAGGAAAAAAGGGTATGACAAAACAAGCCCTTATGAGAAGGACTTTGAAAAAGATAT
>SVOQ01000046.1 GCA_015066345.1 Oscillospiraceae bacterium | reverse complement strand
TGGCCTGGTAGTTCAGTTGGTTAGAACGCTAGCCTGTCACGCTAGAGGTCGTGGGTTCGAGCCCCATCCAGGTCGCCATTTGCCTCTGTAGCTCAGTCGGTAGAGCAGAGGACTGAAAATCCTCGTGTCGTTGGTTCGATTCCGACCGGAGGCACCAACATGATGCGGATTTAGCTCATCTGGTAGAGCGCCACCTTGCCAAGGTGGAGGTAGCGAGTTCGAGCCTCGTAATCCGCTCCACACAAGGACGCTTAAAAATCATTAAGCGTCCTTAATTTTTCAAAATTTAATATTCGGCACCATAGCCAAGTGGTAAGGCAGAGGTCTGCAAAACCTTTATTCCCCGGTTCAAATCCGGGTGGTGCCTCCAAAAAACAAAGCACTTCCGAAGAAGTGCTTTGTTTTTTGTGTTTGTGTCCGCTGGACACAACATCGTTTTGCGGTGAAACCGCAAACATCATTTGACCTTTAGGTCAACATCATTCCGCATTAGCGGACACAAAAAACGAGGTTGCACTTTGCGCAAACAGTGTTGTGCTTCGCACAAACGATGTGGGCTAACGCCCAACGATGTTGCACTTCATGCAAATATATGGTATAATCTATACCGCAAGAGAGGTGATAGCAATGAAAGAAGATAAACTTTCAGAATTATCTATGCAATTATCTGTTAATGTTTTAAGGTTAACAAAAGAATTAAGAGCAAAACACGAAACTGTTATTTCAAACCAAATCGGCAGAAGTGCAACAAGCGTTTGCGCAAATATTGCTGAAAGCAAATACGGTCATAGTCGTGCTGATTTCATTGCGAAACTTGAGATTGCATTAAAAGAAGCAAACGAAACTAGCAAATGGCTTGAAATGCTTTTGAAGTCTGAATATATTGATGAAGCAACATACAAGGCTATCGATAAGACTTGTTCGACAATCAGAATTTTATTGATTGCTTCAATAAAAACCGCAAAGAGCAAACTGAAGGAGAAATAAATATGAAAGAGTTAAAAATAGATGGTATTATTCTAATTCCCGATGATATGAGCTTACAGGAATTTGCAAAGAAATTTAATGAAGTTTTGGATAAAGGAGAAATTTGTTTTTCTGGTGGCATTAAGGAAATCGAGAAGTGATGAGGATTATAAAATGAAAATTTGTTATGAAAATCAAAAATATAAAGTTTCAATTAGGGATTGGATTTACATATTATTTCATAATGTGGTCCTAAAACTTAAACGATGCAAACGAAGATTTAATGTTGTTTTCCCTAATAGACTCTTAATATTGAATTTATTTGTAACTGGTTTATGGATAGTATATAGTGTTTTAGTTTTGTTTTTTGGAAAAATTTATATTAGAACCGAGTATGGTTTATTAGATGTATTGTGGGATATTAAAGAAGGTTATTTTACATCTGTTATTTTTACGATTGCTGTTAGTGCTTTAAGCAATATTAAAGAATATAAAGAAAAGCTTTCCTCTCAGTACTATATGTATTTAGAAACGATGAGTGATTTTGAAAGTATATTTATTCCATTTCTAGATAATAAAATTCAATATTTTATGCCTTTTTACACTCGAAATGTTTTACAAATTACATTAGAGAAAATTGTAATTGATAAAAATTGTGCAAAAAGGTTTTTGCATGAAAGTTTAGATGTTATATTAAAAAGAATCAACCTGCTTCAAGAAAACATAAAGAGCAATAAAATAATATTATGTGATACTGATTCTCTTATGAGAAATTGCGAAGATGCAATCGAAAACATAAAAGAACTTCGATTAAAAAATATGGTTGATTATGAAAATATTGAAGAAATTTCAAATATTCTATACAAAATTATTAACAGGATTCGAAATCCGTGGAGATGGGATATCCAAAGAAAAGTGAAAATTCTTAATTGTTTGAGTAAATATCCTGAAATTGAAATAAAAGATGATTTTTATTATAGGATGCTATTGGATGATTTTAATATTGATGAATTAAATTAAGTATACTAAAGAAAATCCTCGGTTTTCACCCAGTTCTTTTTCGGACACGAATGACAAAAAACACTCGTTCTCTTGAACGAGTGTTTTTTTATCCAAGCCGACAGGCTTGGTATATTATCACGCGTCAGCGTGTATATCATCAAGGGCGGCAACGCCGCCATTGTATCTCATCACACCTTCAGGTGTGTATTTCTGTCGGCTTGATGATATACAACTTCTTGCGAAGTTGATGATATGCAATTCCTTGCGGAATTGATGATATACAATGCTTCGCATTGATTGTTACGCAACCTGCACCCGATTGAAATTTTATATTATGTGTGATATAATTATATGCTACTACCGATTCCAATGGTATTGCATACTTCAATGACATTCTTATGGGGACAGGGTTTGTACTTGAAGAAGTAAACACTCCCGTGCGTTATGTGATTCCCGAAAGGCAAACAGTTGATATTGCGTGGGATGAACTGACGGAAACCGAATTTACAAATATCCTTAAAAAGTGGAGAGCCGATGTATTCAAGCTGGATTCGGAACTTGCCGGAGAAAGCGGCGGCGGTAGTGTGGGCGATTTAGTTCCTGTTGCGTTGTCACTTACCACAGAGGAAACCGTTGAAGAACTTGGCTCTCCGTATGGCGATAGTCAAGGTGACGCCACTCTTGCCGGAGCCGTTTACGGTGTTTATAAAGGCTCGGAGCTTATCGACACGTATACAACTGATGAAAACGGATATTTTCTAACTAAATACTATCCGTGCGGTGATGATTGGACTATCCGAGAAATCACACCGTCACAAGGCTATTTGCTTGATCCGACAGTTTATTATATGGATGCAAGTGCAGAGTTCTATTCCATCGAACTAAACACCATTTATCCTGATGTTTATGAGGAGATTATCAAAGGTAATATTGCCATTATTAAGCACACGGATGATGGTAGCACCCAAATCGAAACACCTGAAATCGGTGCCACATTTGAAATCTATCTTAAATCTGCCGGAAGTTATGCTAATGCAAAAACCACCGAGAGAGATATTTTGGTATGTGATGAGGACGGTTTTGCTGAAAGTATTGACTTGCCGTATGGAGTTTATATCGTCCATCAAACAAAGGGTTGGGAAGGCCGAGAGTTAATGCCTGACTTTGAGGTGCAAATCAATGAAAACGGCAAGTGCTATAAGTACCTTATTAACAACGCCAACTTTGCAGCTTACCTGAAAATCGTTAAGGTTGATTCCGAAACAGGAAAGATTATCCCTTACGCAGGGGCAACATTTGAAATTTATGATCCTGACGGCAAACTTGTGGAAATGACTACAACCTATCCCGAAGTTGTAAAGCATACGCAGTTCAAGACCAATGCCGAGGGTTATCTGATTACCCCCGAAGTGCTGGAATACGGTTTGCAGTACAGTATTGTTGAATTGGTTGCCCCATACGGCTATGTGCTTGACAGCACTCCCGTATATTTTGATGTTTCCGCAGACAATTCCGAAATTGCCGAGGGTATCACAGTTGTAAAAACCGAAAAGAAAAATGCACCGCAAAAAGGCGTAATTAACATTTATAAAAGCGGTGAAATTTTCTCCTCTGTAACCGTTAAGGACGATAAATACACCCCTGTTTATGCAGAGGGCGGTCTTGACGGAACAGAGTTTGATGTTATCGCTGATGAAGATATTATCACACCTGACGGGACGCTCCGTTACAGTAAAGACGAGGTTGTAGATCATATCGTCACATCCGGCGGTAATGCCACAAGCAAAGCCTTGTATCTTGGCAAGTATCGTATTGTAGAAACCAAAGCAAGCTACGGTATGGTTTTGAACAAGGATATTCTTTATGCGGAACTGACCTATGCCGGACAGGAAATCGAACTGACTTCTACTTCCGTTGCTATGTATAACGAAAGACAGAAAGCAAGTATCACATTAAGCAAGATTATGGAGCAGAACGATATTTTTGGTATCGGCAACAACGGTGAGATTAAAAAGGTATCTTTCGGTCTGTATGCTGCCGAGAAACTAACGGCGGCTGACGGCACGTTTATTCCTGTTGACGGCTTGCTTGAAGTGGTTTACTGTGACGAAAACGGAAAAATCACTTTTAACAGCGATATTCCCGTAGGTGCAAAGCTGTATGTTCAGGAATTGACAACGGACGAGCATTATATCGTATCTCCCGATAAACACCTTATTCAGTTTGATTATGCAGAGCAGACGGTAACGCTGGTGGATATTAAAGTAAACAACGATACCGCCATTGATAACAAACTGATTTACGGCAGCGTACAGGGATTAAAACTTGACGAGGACGGCAAGCCTATTGTTGGTGCCGTGTTCGGTTTGTTTGCGAAAGATGAAACCGAGTTTACGGAAGAAAATGAACTTATGACGGCTGTAAGCGGTGAGGACGGAGTATTTATCTTTGAAAAAATCGCTTTTGGCTCTTGGGCTGTTCGTGAGATTAAAACCGCATCCGAAGAATATGTGCTGAATGATACCGTGTACTTGGTTGAGATTACCGAGGACGGTGTAGTTATTGAGTACGAACTTGAAAACCGCTTTGTTAGAGGTAGTGTTCAGGTAACAAAGGTAGATGCCGATTATCCTGACACAAAGTTGACCGGAGCAGTATTTGAAATCTATTTTGATGTTGACGGCAATAAAGAATACAATGCCGATATTGATACCCTTGTAGGTGAAATGAGCGAAACCGAGCTTGGTGTTTACCGTATGGACGAATTGAAATACGGCGGTTATTTCCTCTATGAGAAAATCAGCCCGGATAACTTCGTTAAGGTTGACGAATATTTCTATTTTGAAATCAAAGTTGACGGCGAAGTGGTAAAGGTTGAAAATCTGGAGGGTGTTGGCTTTGCGAATAAGCCTGTGGTTGGAAGTTTGAAGATCATCAAGACTTCTTCTGACGGAAAAATCGAGGGCTTTTCGTTCCGAGTTACAGGAGAGAACGGTTACGATCAGATTTTCAAGACCAATGCTACCGGCGAAATCATTGTTGAGGGATTGCGACTTGGCAAATACACCGTAAGCGAAGTTTCGGACGATATTTCCGCAGGGTATATTTTGGCAGAGGATGTTACGGTCACTATTGAAGCTGATAAAGAAGTAATTGCAGAAATGCACAACGAGAAAAAGCCTGAACCCGAACATCCTGATTCTCCGCAGACAGGAGATAACTCTAACATCGGCCTTTGGATTTTCCTTATGCTTGCATCGGCAACTGCACTTGTTGTACTGTTATTTGTAAGTAAGAGGAAAGAAGTTCAGTAAACGGTAGATTTTTTTACAAATTTATGTTATACTGCTGATAGTTAAGTTTGTTATATGCCTTGTATAACAAGTGAGTAATTCGACAGTTTGTTAGAAAAGGCGGCTAAAAAAACCGCCTTTTCTGCAAACTTTTTCAAAAATTTTTGTGTTACCACTTGACACAAGCATATAATACA
>SVOQ01000045.1 GCA_015066345.1 Oscillospiraceae bacterium | reverse complement strand
GCTCGTGAGCGGCTGCTTGAGATTGTAATGCGGTGCTAAACTTTCAGTGCCCCTTCGAGGGGCTAAGCCAGCATTCGCCCCTTATAGGGGCAGAGCAAACCACCAGTTTACTGGTGGTTATGATTCAGCTATTTTAAATGTTTTGGTTATCACCGTATCATCAAAACCTAAAAATTCAGTTACTTCAACCACAACGTCTGATGTTGTATCATTTAATTCGTATGCAACTTCAACCTCTAAAGTAGCACCTGTTTTAATATCTTTTGTCTGATTATCCGCAGAATACTCGGCGGAATCTTCCACAAGAATAGCATCATTAAGACCGATATCATTTTGGTATGCATTATCTTCAAAAGCAGTGTAGAACGCTGTAGGACTATCACTGTTATTTGTAAAACTATATTTTATGATAATAACATCATTTCCTGAATAATCCTTAGCCATTCGTGAATCGAGAATTTCAACTTTGTAATCTCCAAGAGATGTGTTGTCTGCATCTTCTGTTGCAACAACACCACTTCCCTGATCCTGCTCTGTTGAAGTATCTTCACCGCTTCCCATTGCAAATAGCACAAACAAAAGTGATAAAAGAATTACTGACAAAATCTTAATCTTTTTCATTGTTTTTTCTCCTTTTTCATAAAAAATTATTATAAAGTCATATCCTACCAAAAATTACATACAATAATTTTTAATAAATAAGATACTATAAATATTATAGTCACAATTATGACTATTGTCAACATATTTATTCGCATTTATGCTTATATTATTATGTAATAGGTGGGAATATTTTGATAAGTTACGAGCCTTTTTGGGAAACTTTGAAAAAACGTAATATGACAACATACACTCTTATTAATAAATATAATATAAGCAGTGCAACAATTGACCGTATGAAAAAAGGTAACGGAATCAGCACAATGAAAATTAATGATTTTTGTAAAATTCTTGATTGTAACGTTGAAGATATAATAGTTTATAAAGAAGACTAAGCACGAGATTACTCTCGTACTTAGTCTTTTATAATTTTATTCAGTTTTGTTTTTTATATAGTATTACATTAGGTAAAAACAATACTACAACAGCAAGAACATACATTAAAACATCAATAATATCCCCTGTCCCTGAAACAATTCCTGTTTTCTGTGCAAGTTCCCACAAAATACCTACTAATGAAACAACAATACCGTTAATAATAGCTTTTTTCGGCTCATGGAAAATAACGTTCAAGCCACAATTAAAGCTGAATGCCCATAAAAAATCAGGAAAATAATATTTAAAAAAGTCAACATCTGTACCGTTGATATTTTCAAAAACAGTTTGCAGGATTGGTACGACGTTTCTCACATATATTGCAACATAGCTGTCGGGGCGGAAAATAATATAAAGAATACTACCGCAAACAAGTGAAACTGCACATAGCAAAAAATATACAAATCTTTTTTTCATATCAGAACAACTTACTTACTGCCCTGCAACTAAATTCCACAGTAATTGTACTGCTTCGGTAAAGTCACTTTGAAGTAATGCAGTTGCGAAGTAATAAATAGTAAAGATTATAGCTACTACACCAACAATTGCGGAAATCATAGCAATTGCTGCGGCAATTTTAGCTTTACGGTACGTAAGTTTAATCTTTTTTATTTGTAACTCATACAAATCGTTGAATGTCAATTCATACATTGCCCTGCCGGATAAAAATGAAAGCACAAAGGTTGCAATACCGAGCATAAATGCGAAAAACCACAAAAACCAGAATAAGGGTATCAACACTACGCCGAGTATAAGAAAACTAACTGCAGCAATACCCGTACCCAAGGATGCGTCCGCAAGACGACGGGCTTTTTTCAACTGTTTTTTTGCAAGTATATCTTCCTCATAGTCCATATTATTAAAGGAATGTAAGCATTCATTTTCGGTTACAGGCTCTGCCTCAACCTCAACTGCGTTTGTTTCGTCAGATAACTGAACACTTTTTAATTCTTCGTTCATATCAGCGCCACAGGATTCACATACAGTAGTATCCTCTTGCAACTGAGTGCCACATTTAATACAAAACATACACATCCCCCTTTCGGTTTTTTATTCGGTAACCCTTTCGGCTGAATAAACTACATCCACAGCCTTTTTAAATAAGAAATAGTCATACTTGGGTCGCCAATCGTCACCGACTTCTATTTCATTATTAAAGGTTTCTTCATCCACAGCAACATACATTTCAGTTACACCCTTGAGTGTGTCACCGTCTTTATATACTGTATCCCAGAATGCGTGATGCCCTACATAGGTTACACTTTCGGGAATATATACATATGACAAAGACTGATTATAACTTAATGCATCCGAACCGATATACTCAAGTCCTTCGGGTAATGATTTATAAACTTCACCAAGAGCCTTTTTATTTGTAAAATGAGTATCGGAAACTTCGTCAGACTTATATGTATAAATATCGGTAAGTGAGGGTGTTGTTCCCCACTGATCCACCTTTTCGTGAAGCTTAAAAATTGCAAGAGTTTCAATAGTTTTTAAACCCTCAGGTAAATAAATTACTCTTAAGTTGGCATAATTGAAACACATTTCATCAATCTTCACTACTGTGGACGGCACAACATAGGTCTGAATATCGCGTTGGTATTCAGGCGTAACTTCATCCTTATAAAGTTCCTTTTCGTAACCGTATTTCTGACGAAGATACTCGTCGTGGTCACAAGGATAGCAAAGAACCTCGGTTTTATCCTTATTATAAAGAACACCGTCTATATCGCAGTAATGGGGGTTGTTTTCGTCAACCTCAATATTCTGCAAAGCCCAACAGGAGTAGAATGCCTTAGTATCAACAAGTTCTACATTTTCGCCTATACGGATAGTTTTGATTTTATCGTCACAGTTAAGTGTAAACTGCCTTACGGATGTAATGGGTTTTGAAGTATCCTTAACAACCTTAAAGTTAGTGTTAGGGTCATTGTTACCCGCTATATACTCAATATCACAAACATAGTCAATATCAAGTTCATATAGATAACCCGTGTTACTGAATTTTGAAAATTCAATACCCCGCTCGGTTTCGGTATATTCAAAAGTATCATTCTGTAATGCCATAACACTGAAATATATAGAAAGTGAAACCGCAACTATAATAACAAGTATAAATACTATTTTCTTTAAAGAATAGTATTTGTGGGGTTTGTTGATATGAGGTGCTGCAAGACCCGGAACCTGATAAGTCCATATTTCATCCTCGGGAATGTCGAGATGCACATCAGTCTCCCAAGCATCGACCTTTTTTTGTTTCTTTTCTTTTTTGCTCATTCAACACACCCCCTTAACCTTTATATCCGCCGGAAACCGAAACGCCCTCTTCTTCGGCTTTCTTTTCCGTAACTTCTGCTCTACGTTTAAGTACTTCCATAACGAGATTCTGTTTTTTATTATCGTAATCCCAGAACAGGTACGGTATGGTCATAAGGAAGAAACCAATTGCATCAACAATAAGGGGAACAATGATTATATTCCTTCTTGAACCGTCAAAGAACAGGATTTCCCAGTTACTGTTAAAGCCGTATCTGAGTAAGAAAATGGGGATAATAAGACCCACAAAAGATGTAATAGGTCCTGTAAACCAACCGAATATACCCGCAAAGCTTTCAAGACGCTCACCTGACAGATACATCTGATAGTCGCCTATTCGTATATTCATATCGTGACTCGCAGTTGTGGGAACAGTCTTGGTCATTTCCATAAAGAACAGAACTATAATACAGATTGTACCGCAAAGAGCGAGATTATCACCGAGAGTCCACATTGAAACGGCAATTATAACGTTACCCAACGCACGGCTCAGTTGATAGAAAATCATAATCTGTTTATATGAAAAACGTTTAAGGAAATATGGCGACAACAAATCGGGCGGAGTACCCGCAAAGGATATGAGTGCCACAATAAGTGAATACGGAAGTCCGCTAAGACGGAATGTATAGAAATAAAGAATTGTAGCAAAGGGCAACATACCATTACCCAAGGAGTCAATAAGACCAACAATTGTATTTATAAGAAGATATTTATTCTTAAGAACACCGAACATACCGTCCCAGAATTTAATCTGAACCTTCTTTTCGATAGGCGGTTGAGGTATTCTTTCTTTAATACGTCCCGCAAGACCCATTGTAAAGGCGGCAGAAACGCAGAAAGTAATGGGGATAACAAATCTGTAGAAATTGATATCCGCCCACTCGCTTTTGAGCATACCAACGATAACAGGTAAAATAATTGCAAGAATAGAGTTAAAAATGTGTGATAGTTTTATGGGATAGCTACGTACAAGAATTCGTTCCTGTAAATTGGGGCTGATAAGCTTTGTGCATTGTTCAAGGACATTACCGAAACCAAAGACATTATATGTAGCAAACAGTAAGTTTGCAACCCACACACGTGTCGCAACATCCGCGATATTAAAGACCGGAAGCCAGCCGATAAGAATTACCATTACGCACTTGGGAATAACATCACAGTAAAGAGAGTATTTATATCTGCCGTATTTGGGAATTAACTTTTTACGCCAGAAAATATTACGTGCGCCAACCCAACCCGTATACAGGAAATGAGTACCGAAAGTCTTAAAGCACGCCGTGGCATTCATTCCCTCGAAGCTGTTAAGAATAGTAATAAACGACCCCGATTGATTAAACAGCAAAGAATAATCAAACAAAAGCGTTGATATACCGAACGCCATCATAACACCGTATGTAAGATAAACAAGACGCTCTTTCTTTTTAGGCAAAAAGCCCAGGTTATCGCAGACATACCACCAGATAAGAGCCGAAACATAGCCCAAGGGCATATTAAGAAGCCCTATAACCGAGAAGGTAAGATAAGGCAATTTGTAGTGGTGCATAATAAGGAAACAACTTGACCAGAAGCCGATATACTCAAGTGTTTTTGAACCCGCATAGTTTGCACCAACGCCGATAACTACGTCCTTATATTCTTTATAAGGTACATACTTACCCTCAGCAGGTGTTTTCCAATGGGTTTTGACCTCGGAAACGAACCCACCGACTTTGTCTTTGAGAGAGGAATTATCCCCTTTACTCATAAAGGAACCCCCTTACGCTTATAGATATACTTATTTTATCATAATTATACAAAAATTACAATAAGTTTGAACCTCATTTTGTAGAAAACGAAATTCACACCAAAAATCTATATATCTACCAACCATACTGTCAAAAGAGATGGTTAATGCAGGTTAGAAAAAGCCCATGTTTCATAGGGTTTTAAAAACAAAAAAACAGTTATGAATCCACGGACACATAACTGTTTTTTGTTTTATGCATTTGTGACTAATGGCACGTAAATGCAGAATTATCGGGGCAAAGCCGATTATAATTCGTAATGCGTAATTCGTAATGCGTAATTAATGGGGCACTTCGTGCCGAATTATATTCGCGTTTCGCGAAGCGAAACATATCGCGTACGAAGTACATATCGCATCGTCAGATATATCGCACCGTAGGTATATCGCACCCGAAGGGTATAATAAGTAGTTCACTAACCAATATTCTTCGGTTGGATAGAACAACAAACCGCTGTAAGGGTCGGATCCATCCGACCCGCGAGTAAGGAAAGCAAGTTTTACTATACAACACACGTATAATTAAAACCATCTCAAAGGGGGTGGTTTTTAATTATGTCTCCTTTCCAAAGAGTATATTGTATTTGCAGGAACAACTACCTGCGATATAATAAAGACAAGCACTGTGGATTTGTACCT
>SVOQ01000025.1 GCA_015066345.1 Oscillospiraceae bacterium | reverse complement strand
ATTCGTCTATGCTTTCTGATGTAACAACGTCTTCCGTTGCTGATACAGGAATGCAGATTATTGATGATAGTAAAGATATGCATATAATAGTGCTTATTATTTTCTTCATTTGTTACTCCCTCTTTCGGTTATAAGTTATTTAATCCCTGTAAAGTTAATAAATTACAAATAACCAATTGTTATAAAGTTATATAAATACCATGTGCTGTCGCAAATGATTTGATTGAAGGTGCTGCCAACCAAATTTTCATGTACTTGTCTGCATTTGAATCCAATTCAGTAATAATGATCTTAGCACTATTTCTATTGCTTACAATCCAACCATCACCCCAAGTTGCATTAACTCTGTTGACAGCACTCTCTGCGTAGTTGCCCACACAGCGTGCAAAAAGATTTGAGGCGATTCTTTCAATACCCATGTTTTTGAGATTTCTACCATTAAGATAATCCCAGCTTCCTGTTTCACTTAAAATTTTAGAAGCATTAGTAATACTTTCGATTAAATTGCTTGTTCGAATACCAGGGATATCCTCAACAGGAGTAAGTTCTTTGTAAGTATAATTATTAGTCAACCCAAGCAGTAACGAATCTGCTGATGTTGACCCTACTGCATTCGCTTCCAAAGTAGAATATTTCGAAACTATTCTTCCAAAATAATCAGTAACTACATTATTGCTGCCGTCAGTTGCAACAAGCAAACCAGAATCTAACAATGAGCGTTTTTCACTATGGAATTCTGAGTAAAGCTCAGTTGTTGTTCCAACAGTTATTTCGGTGATTGGAGTTTTTGTGAGTGTTTCATATTCATTACTGCCACTTACAGAGGAAATAAAAGTTTCGACAGTGTTCGAATTGCGTTTTTCTTTAGAATAAACCACAAGCTCTGTATTGCCTTGTAAATAATAAATAGCAATACTTGTATCTGTAGTCTTTATTTTTACATCGTGTGATAAATCACAAGAACTTATTACAGTTTCGGCAATGCGACCGTTTGAATATGTGTATGTGTAAGAACCAACAACATCATAACTATCATTAGCATTGAGTTTATAACCGGTGATATTAGTTATTTCGCCGTTTTCATTGTAAGAATATTCCAACTTGTATCCGTTAGAGTAAGTAATTATACCTATATTGTTGTTAGCATAGGTATAGTCAATTAAATTATTTGTTTCAGGTGTTTCTGATGCAACAGTTTCCTTATTTATGTTAGTTATGTTACCAATATCGTCATAAGTGAAATTATAGCAATAATTGTTATTGGAAACTGAAGTTATGCGTTCGGAAGAATCATATGTATATTCCGTTAATAACTCAATTTCTTCTCCAGTAACACTATTTACAGTCTGTGAAACATATTGCAAAAGACCGGCACGATTATAATCATAAACAATTGGATCTACGATTAAATTTCTGCTATCAATAGCATAACCTTTTTCAGAAAGTATTTCCGTTCTTCCTGTATAATCGAAATATGTAGAAATACCATTGAAATCATTAACACCGATTGCTTTTGCACAATCAGAAGTATAATCATATTCTTGAAGCATATAGTTTGTTCCGTCGGTGATTAATTCCCTTTTTATTTGACCTATATCTGTAATAGTTGTTGCAATTGGATCAGATGTTGAAACTCCGGGGATTGCTATAGCTCCATCTTCTGGGGTTGCTTTGTATATGCGAATATTATCTACAATGAATTCTCCGACATTTCCGTCAGCATATATTGATATCATTGCCTCACACTCAATATCGTTTTTAAAAGAGCACATTCTTGTCTGAACTTCGTTTAATAAAGACACATCAAAAGGTAATTTAATTGTATCAAACGGTATTTCAGGATTTGAGGGTAAATACAATTCGATTATAGCGTTAAAGGCGTAATCATCGCTTGGTATACTGTTAAGCACAGTGACGTCGGCAGAAAAAACATATGTTGTGTCTGCTAAAAGTGTCTTATAATTTTCTTCCCCATCATTTCCGATGTATTGTGATATTCCTACTTGTGCATTAGCATTGCATTGTATGATAATTACATTATTATTTTTTTTAATTGGTATTATTTTAGTGAAATATAGTGATAATGATACTCCTGTTTAGTCACAGGTCGAGCGTGATAAAACCGTCGCAACCAATGAGGGCAGTTGGCAGAGAACCTGCTGAGGGTGAAATACCCGTGGAGCTGAGTAGCTATCAGCCGCTTGATAAGAGTCAAAACAAAATCACATATAAAAATGAATAAAAATTTTCCAAGTGTCAAAAATACGCTATGAAAGGTTATGTGATATATGCTTAACAATACTTTAAAACAATATCAAAATGCTTCGTTTACTGACTATTCAAAAGAAAACCTTATAGATATTTGTAGCATAAATATCTGTACAAACAAACCTATCCAAGAACGGCTTATTGACTTTTTAGAACAAGTCAAAAACCCTTACCTTTTCAAGGTAGGAGAAACAAAAGTAAAAATACGTTTCAACTCTGAAAACACATTCACTAATGCTTTGGAAACAGCAATAATAAATTCCATTAATTTCTAACCAAAATAAGCTTGATAAAAAACCAAATGTATGGTAAACTGCCATTGTGTAGAAAAACCATACCTTCATAAAAACTATGGAGGCATGTATTATGGCAAATTCTAATTACTCAGAAATTTTAACACAGCCTTCAATACCTGTTATGGTATGGAAGGCTGCTCTTTATATCCGACTTTCTCGTGAAGATGGAGATAAAGCGGAAAGTTACTCAATCACATCTCAGCGCGAGATTTTAAAAGAATATTTAAAAATACATCCAGATATTGAACTTTATGATTACTATATAGATGACGGTTGGTCAGGAACTAATTTTGATCGACCAGGATTCACAAGAATGATGGAAGACATCTATAACGGAAAAGTAAACTGTGTTATCGTTAAAGATTTATCTCGATTCGGACGAAACTATACCGACGCCGGAAATTATCTTGACAATGTCTTTGTGCGATATAGAGTTCGTTTTATAGCATTAAACAATGGATTAGATACTGCATCAGGAAATATGAATGCGGCTATGCAGTGTATTTCAGTAGGTGTTACTAATGTTATAAATGAGAGTTTAGCAGCAACTACTTCAGTAAATGTTAGAGCAACTCTCAATGTTAATAGACAACAAGGAAAATTCATTGGTTCATTCCCCTCTTATGGTTTTTTAAAAGATCCCAATGATCATCATAAACTTATTATTGACGAAGAAACTGCTCCTATTATAAGATTGATATATGAAAAGTTTATTTCAGGAGAAAGTATCATAGGAATAACCAAAGATCTTAATGAAATGGGATTACCTAATCCTTCAATGTACAAAAAAATAAAAGGTTTAAATTATAAACATCCAACAGGAAGAAGTAACGATGGTTTATGGCACGATAGTTCTGTACGCCGAATACTTCAGAATCAAATGTATATTGGTAATATGGTTCAAGGCAGAAACACTACTATGAGTTATAAGATAAAACAATGTAGAGCAATCCCAAAAGATGATTGGATCATTGTAGAAAACACTCATGAACCTATTATTGATAAAAACACCTTTGAACTCGCACAATCACTTTTCAACAAAAATATTCGTAAAAGTCCACAAAAGAAAGATATTGATTTATTTTCCGGTCTAGTACGATGTGCAGACTGTAAACGTGTAATGAATAAAAAAACAAACACGCATTCTTATGGAACTTATAGATATTATCGTTGCGTAACATCTCGCAAAATGAAAAAAAGTGCCTGTTCAAATCACACAATACGTATTGATAGATTAGAGCAAACCGTGCTTATTACTATACAAAAAATGATAGAAACAGCAATATGTATAGATGAACTTTTAGAAAAGATTAATAAAAGTCCTAAGCGTAAAAAAGAATCAGACCATTTAAAAAAGAATATAGAAACATATTTAGAAGAGCGAGAAAAGACTCAACGTATTATTGCAGATCTCTATCCAGACTGGAAAAATAACATTATTACACAAGAAGAATATGTTTTTTTAAAAGCTGAACTTAATGATAAATTAAAAACACTTGACCAAAAAATTGAAGCATTAAAAAAATCCGCTGATGAATTTGCTCAAGGAGCAAATGGAGATAATGATTTTATAGCGCATTTTAAAAAATACGGAAATATAAATCAATTAACCCGTAGCCTGTTAATAGAGCTTGTTGAAGAAATTTTCATTCATGAGGGTGGTGATGTTGAGATTGTCTTTAAATTCAAAGATGCTTATCAACAAGCACTTGAGTATATTGAACTCAACAAGGATATTATCGACGAAAGTAATGAAACTTTAAAGAAACTTGCTTAACAAAAATCCACCTACCTTTTGTTTGTAGGTGGATTTCATCTGTTTATTATGTAAATAAAAATAAAATTTTTCATTTATTTTATGGTGTACCCTTGACATTTACCCCCGCGGCGGCTCAGACCATTGCCCGATTTTTAAGAGATACTCAAACCGAACCTGAAGATTATGATTTAATTCTTACGGGAGATTTAGGTTCAACGGGAAGCAGACTTCTTATTGAGTTACTGAAAAGTGAGAATAATATCGACATTTCAAAGGTTCATAATGATTGCGGAATTATGATTTTTGACCCACAGAAACAAGATGTTCATTCGGGCGGTTCAGGGTGCGGTTGCAGTGCTACGGTAGTTTGCTCCTATATTTTAGACTGTATGACCGCAAAAAAACTCAACAAAGTTTTATTTGTTGGGACGGGTGCCCTGCTATCCCCCACTTCATCACTACAAAAAGAATCCATACCCGGTATAGCCCACGGTGTACTTTTAACTAACGAATAATAAGAAAGGATAACAAAATGGATTTCACTAAAAAAGAAAATTATGTAAAAGCTCTCGAAAATGTATCAACAATTGCCAAGACCTATTTGAGGATTTCGACTCTTAAAACTGCTTTGACAGTTTTTTTAGGAATATATACGGTAATTAAAATCGTTCAGGCGTTCAAAAACTGAAAAAACTCTTGAAATACTCGGGTTTTGAGGTTATCATATAGGTATCTTTTAATAGGAAGTGTTTTTATGGATTGTATTTTCTGCAAAATAGCAAATGGTGAAATTCCTGCTACAAAAGTTTATGAAGACGATACCGTTATCGCTTTTAACGACCTTGAACCTCAAGCCCCCGCTCATATTCTTGTAATTCCCAAAGAGCATATTACCTCTGCGGCGGATATTAACGAAGAAAACAGCGGTGTTATTGCTCATATTTTTGAAGTAATCGCTAAAATCAGCAAAGAACAGAATATGGAAAATGGTTTCCGAGTTGTAAACAACTGCGGTGACAGTGCAGGTCAAACCGTTAAGCATATTCATTTCCATCTTATGTCAGGCCGTAACTTCACATGGCCCGCAGGTTGATTCTTTAATACTGTAATAAAAATCACAGAGGACTATAAAAATGAAACGACCAATGCTCGTATCAGGCATAACAATGATAACTGTATCCGCCCTTTTGATGAATTTATCAAAAGTCGGTGCAATTGCTATGTTACTGATAGGTGCATTGGCTTTTGTTTTATTTTTAATAAAACCCCTGAAACTAAGACGTTTTGTAATAATACCCGCCCTCTCACTTGCCACTATTTTCATTTGTACATCTTTTCTTACTTACACTCATTTCAAAATTGAACCATTATTAAAATATGATGGCAACACATCTTACATATCGGGCAAGGTAATTACAGCACCCGTAAATAATAACGGTTATTTAAACTTCACGTTAAAAACCGATGAAAACATAAAAATTGATATTACTTTACCTTATCAGGACGAAGCAAACCCCAAACTTTATGATTACATAAGCATAAATAACGCACAATTATACGTAACAAAAAACGATAACTACCAATTCGACTTATCGCGGGCATCTGACGGAATCTTACTTAACGCAAAAGGTGCAAGTTGTGAAATTTTATGGGAGTGCGAAAAAACACCCTATTACTATTGTCTGTATTTCAGAGAAATTGTAAGTAACACAATTAATGATTATTTACTATCACCATCCTCGGGAATTCTTAACGGACTTATATTCGGCGGCAGCAAAGATGTACCGGATAATATTGCCGACGCATTCCGAAACGGTGGTATATCCCACCTTCTTGCGGTATCGGGTTTACACACTTCTCTTTGGTGCGGACTAATACTTTTCCTTTTAAAACTCTTTAAAATTCCGAAGAAGATACGCAATATTTTCTGTATTATATTCTTAATTGGCTTTTGCACCGTAACGGGATTCACACCTTCCGTTTTACGTTCGTCGCTGATGTCTTTGGTGCTACTTACCTCACCTTTTGCAAAATCTGAGCCCGATTCCCTTAATTCTTTGGGATTTGCTACTACAATTCTACTTTTAAGTAATCCGTATATTATATTCAGTTTAAGCTTTCAGTTATCGCTCTGTGCTACATTGGGTGTACTTTTAGTTTCGAGGTATGAAATAAAAGTACATAGATTTTTCAGTAAAATCAAATTCAAACCTTTGGGTTCTTTTTTGAATTATATAGTATGTTCATTTATGCTTAGTGCCGGTGCAGGACTTTTTACAATGCCCGTTTCCGCATTAAATTTCAATGTTTTAAGTGTGGTATCACCCGTCACAAACATACTCTGTGTAAAACCCGCATTCTATGCTATGATTTGCGGTACACTTGGTATCGCCACAAGTTATATAGAAGTGTCTTTTATCAAAAAAATCTCTATATTTTTATTTGATGTAACAGATTTCCTATTAAATCTGGTTTCTGAAATTTCTTTTAAAATATCTGATTTCACTTACTGCACCATACCCGTACATAAAAATTGGTTATTAAACGGATTGGTGTTGGGTGCAGTAATCGCAGGTATTGGATATCTTATTTACAGAATTAAAAATAAAAAAACTTTAATTGCTACCGTAATTATAACTATCGCGGTCATATTCATTAATATTTTTATACCGTTATTACCCACACCTTACCATAACACGCTTACCGTTGTTTCAAGCGGTAATAACCTCAACGTTATTGTACGAAGCGGTACTCATTACGCATACATTATAAACTCCGAGTCCAAATACCCTTACGCGGTTTATAATTACCTGCCAAAAGCCACCTGTGAAAGCCTTGATTATTGGTTTGTAACGTATGTTTCGTATGAATCCTGTATAGACCTCGAAAGAATGAATAATGTTATACACCCAAAAGAAACTTATATCACACCCGCCATAAGGAAAATCTGTATTAATAAAAACATTGAACTTCCCGAAAACACTATTATAAGCACTCGGGGAAATTACACTTTAAACAATGAAATAAATTTCGAAATAATTGACACATATCGTACTAAATATGTTATAATAAAAAGTAACGAAAAAACGGTGTATATACATCTTTACGGCAATACCGATTTATCGGAAGTTGTAGATACAAGTGATGGCGATATTTTCATTTATAATTCTGAAATCCCCGAAGAAATACCACCATCCGCTAAGGAAATAATAATCAGCGGTGAATCGGATTTTATTATTAACAGCGATTACAATAAACATCTTGACCAAGGCGAGAATTTACACCTTACCGCTAAAGATGGGGATATAAAAATAAACCTTTAAGGAGCATATTATGTTTACCGAAGAAACTTTCAAAAAACATATAAAAAACGGCGAGTTTTTACGCGTGTATATTATCTACGGTAACGAAGGCTACCTTAAGCAACATTATGCCAATATGATTTGCGACAAAGCCGTTGGCAAGGACTTTGCAGATTTTAACTTAAAGAAGCTTGACGGCAAAGAAACGGCGTTAAACGAAATATACGATTGTATCTCATCATTCCCAATGATGAGTGAATACACCTGTACACTCGTAAAGGACTTCCCCTTAAATAACCACATAAATGACAAGGGTAAACCCGACAGTGATTTAGAAACGGTGCTTTCGGATATTCCCGAAACATCCATTCTCGTTTTCTGGATGGATACAACCGAAGTTGACGAAAAAAACAGCAAATGGTCAAAGATTATAAAACTTATAGAATCCATTGGCGGTTGTGCAAAAATCGACAAACGTACCCGCTCACAGTTAGAAAAACTTATTATGGCATCTGCCGCAAAAAGAGAATGTAACCTTTCTCGTGAAAATGCGACATATATGGTAAATCTTGTGGGTGAGGATATGAGCACCCTGCAAAATGAATTAAACAAGGTCTGTGCTTATGTGGGCTCTGGTGATATCACAAGAGAACATATCGACAAAACTGTTATTGTAAGTGTTGAGGCTAAAGTCTTTCAATTATCCCGTATGATAGTACGTGGCGAGGCGGATAACGCCTTTGAGAACCTTACAAATCTTTTTAAACTCCGCGAAGAACCGGTTATAATCCTCAGCGTTCTTTCAAAGGCTTTCGTTGATATGTATAGAGTTAAAGCAATAAAAGAAAAAGGTGTATCCTACGCGAAACTTTCGGAGGATTTCCCCTCCGCTTACAAGGGACGAACCTTCATTCTTGACAACGCGGCAAACGATGCCTCCAAATACACTTTAACTCAGTTAAAAACTGCACTTGACCTGCTCAGCGATGCTGACCGACGTTTAAAATCCACAAACGAATCCCCCCGGACAATTCTTGAAGAACTTATTTTAAGGTTGTTGAGAGTATAATGATAAAAATAGACAGAGCCGTTATTGTAGAAGGACGGTACGACAAAATTAAATTGTCCTCAATTCTGGATGCAGTTATTATTGAAACCGAAGGCTTCGGCATTTTCAATAATAAAGAAAAACAAGAGTTAATAAGAAAACTTGCAGATACAAAGGGTATACTGATTCTCACCGACAGTGACTCCGCAGGTTTTAAGATACGTTCTTTCATTAAGGGCATAGTACCCGCGGACCAAATAAAACACGCCTATATTCCCGATATTTTCGGCAAAGAAAAACGCAAAAGTGAGCCTTCCAAGGAGGGAAAATTGGGTGTTGAGGGTGTAAAACCCCATATTATTATGGAAGCCCTCGAAAAAGCGGGTGTTTTATACGAAGAAACAACCCAAAGCAAATCACGAGAAATAACCAAGTTGGATTTATACGAAGACGGTCTATCGGGAAAACAAAACAGCGATGAATTAAGGAAAAAACTTCTTTCGCACTTAGGCTTACCCGAAAGGCTGACATCCAATGCACTTGTACAGATTTTAAATACATTTCTCACATTCGACGAATACAAAAAGGCTATTGAGGAAATAAAAAATGCTAAAAAAGAATGACGAATTCAATTTAAAAATAACGGGTTACACCTCCGAAGGCGGTGGTGTGGGAAAATTCGACGGACAAGCAGTTTTCGTTGAAAACACCGCAATCGGCGACGAAATCCTGTGCCATATTATAAAAGCTAAAAACACCTATGCCATAGGCAAGGCAATGAAGATTATAAAGCCTTCTAAAAGCCGTATTGAACCCGAATGTGAGGCTTTTAAATCCTGTGGCGGTTGCTCTTTCGCTCATATTAAATATGAAGAAGAATTAAAAGCCAAAGAACAAAAAGTAATTGATGCTTTTAAAAGAATCGGCGGTATCTCACCTGAATTTGCACCAATTATCCCCTCACTCGAAACCACACGTTACCGCAACAAAGCCCAATACCCCGTAAGACGTGAAAACGGTATATTGAATATAGGGTTTTACGCAAAGAAAAGCCATCGGGTTATTGACGGCGGTGACTGTTTATTACAACCCGTTGAATTTACCGAGATTATTGAAATTTTCAGAAAATGGATAAACGATAATAATATTACCGTTTATAGCGAAAACACCAACTTAGGGCTTTTGCGACATATTTATTTACGAAAAGCCTTCGCTACGGGCGAAATAATGGTGTGCGTTGTTATTAACGGAAAAACTCTGCCATTTTATGAAATTTTACTCGAAGAACTCAAAAGCATCAGCGGTTTTAAAACCTTAGTTCTTAATGTAAACCGAAAAAACACCAATGTTGTTTTGGGTGATGAGTGTATTTCTCTTTACGGTGACGGTTATATTACGGATATTCTCTGTGGTGTAAAAGTAAAAATTTCACCTTTGTCTTTTTATCAGGTTAACAGAAACGGTGCCGAAAGACTTTATAACAAAGCCGCCGAATACGCCGGTCTTACAGGAGAAGAAGATATACTCGATTTATACTGCGGTACGGGCACTATCGGTCTTTCAATGGCTCAAAAAGTCAAATCCCTTATCGGTGTTGAAATTATACCCGAAGCAATTGATGATGCTAAGATAAACGCAGAACTTAACAATATTAAAAACGCTCGTTTCATTTGCGGTGACGCATCACTTGCGGCTGAAAAATTAAAAGACGAGGGTATCACCCCTCAGGTTATCATTCTTGACCCACCGCGTAAAGGTTGCGCCGAGGAGCTTTTAAAAACGGTAGCCCGGATTAATCCTCAAAAAATAGTGTACGTATCCTGCGACCCTGCGACTCTTGCACGTGATTGTGCAAGACTTCTCGACCTCGGATACGCAGTAAACGAGGTAACCCCCGTTGATATGTTCCCGAGAACGAGCCATGTAGAGTCAGTTGCACTGCTAACGCAAAGCAACTGAGCGATATAAATTAAAATATTAAAGGAGTGTTTTTATGACCCCCGGACTTACACGCCGTGAAAGAGAAGTAACGGATATTAATGAAATACTTAAAATATTAGATAAAACCAAAATCGTTCACATCGGTCTTGTTGACGGTGACGAGCCCTACGTTGTACCGATGAATTATGGTTATACATATGAAGATGACAAGCTCACCCTTTACCTTCACGGTGCAACAGAAGGAAAAAAACTTGACCTTATGAGAAAAAACCCTAAAATTTTCTTCTCTATGGAATGTGATATCGAGCCATTCAGCGGTCAGGTTGCTTGTCAATACGGCACATCATATTCCTCAGTAATGGGCAAGGGAATTGCCGAAATTCTGGAAACACCCGAAGGAAAAATGAAGGGGCTTAGCCTTTTTATGAAATCCCAGACCGGAATGGATTTCCAATTTAACGAAAGACTTGTCAGTGCCGTAAGCGTAATAAAAATTAACGTTACTCAGTTTACCGCAAAGCACAGACCCAAACCCATAAACACATAAAAATACGGCTTGAATCATTTGATTCAAGCCGTTATTTTTATTGTTTTTCAATTGTTTTTGAAGTTACAATTGACTCCTCGGATGCTACATAAGAAACCTTAATGGTATCACCCTTGTTGAGTATTACTACCGAGTCATCTTCGGCAGTTGAAATTGAGTAATAAACGGGATTGCCGTCAAGAGCAATATAATAAATACTATTGCCGTTTACAACCGCGGTACGAATATCTGTAATAACACCTGTTATTTCAGAATATTTGCTTTCATTTTTGTCGGGCTTTGCACCGTTATTGGTCGTGCCACCGGAAACATCATAATCAATATCAAGTTCACGCTTTGTGCTTGATTTAATAACCGATACATAGGATTTAAGACAATCTTCAAGGTCAGGTTTTGCGTCGTCCTTACTTCTTACTGCGTCCTGAACACGTTCAACACTAACCATTGCGTAACTCTTAACAACATTATTGTCCTTAAGAGCCATAAAGTAAGTTGCCTCGCCGTCTATGTTAAGAAGAAGCGGGAATGTAGCCTGCCAACCCTTATCGGAAACGATACTCTGAGCAGATGCCTGTGCACCGCTTTCGGTGGTACCTGAAATCTCCTGGAAAACAGCCTCTTTTGTACGCTGGTTAATAATAGCAAAACCGATAATAGAATCGTCACTTGTAACAGAAGTAACACCTGTATAAAGCCAAACGTCATCGCCACTTGCAATATAGCTTGAACCCATAGTTGTGGTCTTAACGCCTGTCTGACCGATATAACCGTTGATGAAACCGCCATTGTACTTACCGTAGTAATTATACTGTTCAACAAGAAGGTCGTCGGAGTAAATCTGGTCAATCCAACTATAAGTCTTATTGGCTTTAAGGTCGTTAACATCCTTGAAATCTACAATATCATCTTTATCGCAGGCATTTACAAGAACAACACCCTTAACATCTCTACCGCCTACAAGACCGATAGTCTTATCGTAGTATTCGCATACCCAGTAAGGTTTACCTTTTTCATCGATTTCCAACGAAGGTGTACCGAACATATATGTGGGGAATTTAAATCTGAGAACACGGTCAAGTCTTTCATTAAGGTACTCACCTGTTGAAACCTGAATATTATCGAGTCCGTGGTCCTTAAGAATAACAACCTCAGCTTCCTGAGTATACATATTAACTTTTACGTATGCAGGGAAACCTTCCTGAGTGTTCTTAATCCATTTGAAAACGTCGCCGTATTTCAAGGGGAAAATTCTGTAAGGTTGACCCTCAAAGTTAACCTGAGTTGAGTATTTTTCGTCAATAACGAACTGAGAAACCCAGTCAGAAAGTTCACCAAGGGATTTATTCGCAAGGTTAAATGCAACATCCTTATCAATCATAGGAACAGTGCTGAAATCCTCAAGACTGTCAATTGTTGTAATGCTGTCGCCCTCACCGAAATCTTCTTCGGTAACTTCAATAATATTGCTATATGCTTTTGCACGGAAAAGGGGTGCGGATACAAGGTAACCGATACCTAAAATAAGCACGAACACAAGTCCTATTGCCAAAGGTATGATTGCCTGTCTTTTAACGTATGGCACATACTCGGGCTTAGCAAAAGCCTTTGATGTGATAAAAGTCATTGCTATATAGATAGCAATAAGAATACCTATGAAATAATAAAATTCAATTTCCTTAAGGTTAATTGCGGGGAGCATAAAGTAATAAGTAATGCAACCGCCTACAATTGTTGTAAGAATACAGATAATGATTTTAAGAACCTTTTTCTCAGGGGGAATAACTACCTCTTTAGGTTTACCCTTACCTGAAAAATCCACTTTAATAGGGTCCATTATGTCAACTCCTTAAATAATATAAGATTTATTATAACCTATACCGTATTTAAATACAAGCATAAATTTATTAACAAATCATTTCTCCTTCCGGACTTTCCATTCGCCTATATCCGAATAGACACAATAACCATTCACAGGTCCTGTAATATTAGGATTAACTGATACTACGGTTTTTCTGTAATATAAAGGAATAAAGGGAACTTCTGTCGAAAAAGCCTCAACAAAGGTCATTGTAGAATCTGTGCCTTTTTTATATGCATCAAAATCCTTAAAAAACTCCTGAGAAATACCGTAATTAAGATTTCCTTTTTCAGTGAAAAACTCAGACAAATCGCAATTTGAAGTAAGTTGTGCTTCGCCGATATACAAACTGAAATGTCCTTCTTTTAAAGCATTAATAAAATCCTCGGATGTTTTCTTCTCAGTAATCACTACTCCGAAACCGAGTTCTTCTAAGGATTTCTTAACCGCTTCGGTAACGGAAACTTTGTATTGATTCTCGGAACAGACCAAAATACTCAGTTTCAAAGAATTATTACCGTTGGTTCTTATACCTTCGGAATTAACTGTCGTATAGCCGTTTCTTTCAAGTATACCAATTGCCTTTTCAACCTCGCCACTTGCACTTGCAAGATTTTCGGTATTCAACTGATAATAATCACTCTTAAAAGGAGTTATTACTGTATTTCCCTGTCCTAAAAAGGATGAAGCAGTAATACTTGAACGGCTTATTCCGATATTAATCGCCTGTCTTACCCAATCAAGTGAGGTAATTGACCCCGCCCAATTGGAGTTAATACCAACATATACAAGATTATTGGTATTCTGCGAAACGGTAAATGACGATAAGTTTACATAACTTCCGTCACTTAAATCCTGTTTATAAACACTTATCTGATTAGCTTTGAAGGGGTATATAGGTCCTGAAATCCCCGACATATCATAAAGTGCAATTTGTTTATGCCACGTTTTTTTATAATCCCTATGGAAACTATTAACCTGAAGGTAAGCTGTTTCCTCAAGATATTTTAGACAGTATTTTCCGCTTCCGTAGGTATTTTTGCCCGAAACCGCAATAATCGGAAAGTCAAGGACATTCAATACCATAGGGTCAGGATTATATAAATTAAATATGACTGTATTATCGTCTTTAACGGAAACCGATGCGATATTTTTTAAAGAATGTTTATAGAAAGCATTATTTTTTGCCTTCTCAAAGGATGTTTTTACGTGGTTAGCCGTTAAAACTGTACCATTACTGAATTTAACATTTGATTTAATAAATACTGTAACCTTTGTACCTTCGATTTCACCGTTTTTAGCAACTAAAGGCATACCCTTGCCGTCATCAGTTGGTGTGAAAAGGCTCTCGTACATAATGGGTATCAAATCACCATTAAGGCTTCCCTTCACTGTATAAGCCACCAAGGAATCGGAACTTGTATACGGGAGCGAAATATCCGCTTCAACAATTTTCGTTGGTAAAACATAACTCTCGGGCTCGGTTGTTGTATTGTCATCCTTACCCCCACACGAAGCAAACAAAAAAATCACAGAAAGTACAAGTAAAACTGAAATTATCTTTTTAGTCATTTTACTTTCACCCTTTCTATTGCCGTTGCTTTACCGTTTTTTTCATCAATATCTATTAGGCATCCATCCATCTCATAGTCCCCTGTTGCGTTTTCAAAACGTACGGGAAGGTTGGTCCTGAATTTTTGTATTGTAAGTGACGGCTCTATACCCAAAACTGATTGTATCGGTCCCGTCATACCTGCATCCGTAATATACGCCGTACCCTTAGGTAAAATCTGTTCATCCGCAGTCTGAATATGTGTATGAGTACCTAAAACCGCCGTAACTTTACCATCAAGATAAAAACCCATAGCCCTTTTTTCAGCCGTAGCCTCGGCATGAAAGTCAACAATGACAGTTTTGCAGCCGTCAATTTTCTCAAGTGCTTTATCAATCTCTCTGAAGGGATTTCCCAAAGGCTCTGAAAAAACAGTACCAAGCATATTGATTACGGCAATCCTTACTCTGCCCTTATCAATTATGCCTACCCCCTTACCGGGAGCACCCTCGGGGTAGTTATACGGTCTTATTACCGCCACATCCCTGTCAAGATAGTCGGATATTTCGGGACGCTTAAATGTATGATTACCAAGGGTTATCATATCAACCCCACTGTCAAACATCATTTCACAAGACTTTGGTGTAACGCCATTACCTTTAGCAGAATTTTCGCCGTTGGCAATACAAACATCAATATTATTTTTTCTTTTGAATTCGGGTAATTTTTTTAAAATAAAATTACAACCGCCCTCGCCAACAACATCGCCTAAAAACAGTAAACGCATAAATTACCACATTTCTATATAGAAAATTCAAAAGCGAAACCCAGCACAACGGGTGGGTTTCGCTATGTATGGGAAAAGTGATTAATCCCCCGTCTTATTTTGCAAAATCAATTGCTCGGCTTTCTCTGATTACGTTAACCTTAATCTGACCGGGATATTCAAGTTCACCTTCAATTTTTTGAACGATGTCTCTTGCAAGTAATACCATCTGGTCATCGGAAACTGCCTCAGGCTTAACCATTATACGAACTTCACGACCTGCCTGAATTGCGAAAGCATTATCAACACCGGGGAATGAAGTTGTAATTTCTTCAAGTTTCTGCAAACGTTGAATGTATGATTCGATGTTTTCACGTCTTGCACCGGGTCTTGCCGCAGAAATCGCATCAGCCGCCTGAACAAGACAAGCAATAATTGTTTTCGCCTCAACATCACCATGGTGAGCCTGAATAGCGTGAATAACCTGTTCATTTTCTTTGTTCTTACGGGCAACTTCAACACCGAGTTCGATATGTGTACCCTCTTTTTCGTGGTCAAGGGCTTTACCGATATCGTGAAGAAGACCTGCACGTTTTGCGAGTTTTACGTCTGCACCAAGCTCCGCAGCCATAAGACCCGCGAGGTAAGAAACCTCAAGTGAATGGTTGAGAACATTCTGACCGTAACTTGTACGGTATTTAAGTTTACCGAGAAGTTTAACAATTTCACCGTGAAGACCGTTTACACCCGCATCAATAATTGCCTTTTCACCGGTCTGACGAATTGTATTTTCAACTTCACGTTTTGATTTTTCGTACATTTCCTCAATACGTGCAGGATGAATTCTGCCGTCGGAAACAAGTTTTTCGAGAGTAAGTCTTGCAATTTCACGACGTACGGGCTCGAAACAAGAAACTGTAATTGCTTCAGGTGTATCATCAATAATAAGGTCAACACCTGTAATTGTTTCAATAGTACGGATATTTCTACCCTCACGGCCGATAATACGACCCTTCATTTCATCACTGGGAATTGTAACTACTGAAACAGTAGCTTCTGCCGCGTGGTCGGCAGCACAACGCTGAATAGCACCGGAAATAACTTCCCCTGCCAACTTATCCATATCGTCTTTGAGCTGTTGCTCATAGTCGAATATTTTAGTGGCTTTTTCGTGAACAAGCTGTTCTTCAAGAGTTTTGAGAATAATCTCTTTCGCCTGTTCTTTAGAGTAACCTGAAATTCTTTCGAGAATTTCTAACTGGCTTTTCTTGAGTGATTCAACTTCCTGCTCTTTTGCCTCAACATCTTTGAGTTTCTGAGCAACAAGCTCCTCTTTCTTTTCTTGTGCTTCAACCTTTTTATCAAGGCTTTCTTCTTTCTGGATGATTCTTCTTTCCTGACGTTGAACCTCGGCACGTCTTTCGCGGAGGTCACGTTCGGTTTCACTTCTGAGTTTGTGAATTTCATCTTTAGCTTCAAGGATGAATTCTTTTTTTCTTTGCTCTGCCTCTGTCATGGCATTATTGACAATACGAGCTGCCTCTTGGGTAGCAGAGCCTATGGCTGCTTCAGCAACTTTTTTACGGTGTGCGCCACCGACAACAAAGCCAACAACACCACCGACAACAAGTGTAGCAATTGCTATACCAATAGCAATACCTATACCAATAGTCATCGCAGTAAATCTCCTTTCTTAATAGTGAGTTAAAAGTTAATTCAAAAATAAAAAATGACGGAAGCGAAAACACTCTCCGTCACAGGGCGAAAACACCGAAAAAGCGGAATTTTCGCATATAATAAAAGTTTTGTCGCAGACGTTCACACGTGTGCGGGACATATCTATATAAAATAACGCTACTTTTTAAAAAAATTGCTAAAAAAACAACTAAAAAATCTATAAATAACAAAAATATATAAATAACAAAACCATTATCATACAATACGGATAGTGCATTATTACCACAAATAATACATCATCTCGTATATTATAATAAATATTGCCCTATTAGTCAAGTAAATTACTTGACAATTTTAATATTTTGTTATACTTTTTAAAATTTAAAATTTTTAATTAATTTCATGGAAAACTTCGGCACATTCATTCAAAATAAAATCCGCTTTTTGTTTGAATTTTTCGTTTTCGGGTAAACATCTTACCGTAGAATTTTTCCACACAAATAATATTTCAGGAAAACTGAGCAATGTTTCAATTACCGCTTCATTTCCGTATTTTTCTTTCAAAAATCCGATAATTTCACAAGGGGCCGTATCCTCAATTGATAATAATTCACCCTTTTGAACACAGAAAATGCAAAGTTTTTTCGCCTGTTCTTTATCATCAGTTAAAGAAAGAACAGCGTCCACCCTATTTTCAACTTCCTCTGAAGGCAACAAAAATGCACTTGCCATAAGCGAACCCATTTCCTGTTGAGTAAATCCTCTTTTAACAAACGCACCTATATATCCTGCAACAATAAGACCTACTTCGTCATTCTGCTCTGAAATATCAGTTTTACTGTCTTTAATCCACTGAGGAATATTATCGTAACCCATTTTATCACCCAAATTATTTATTAATTATGTTTTAGCATATTTTACAAACTAAAACAATATTATTTGTTAAAAACCATCCCACTTCGTTTAAAAAATAACTTATATTGACTTTTCGTCTTATTTGCTTTATAATTTGGGTAAAATTGAATTAGGTGGAGTCTGTCAGATTACGCGGGGTTAATACCCGTTTTTCTTCGTATGCTTTGATGGGGTCTGCCTTCATCATTTTTCTTTTTTTAAGGAGTTTTTACTATGCTCATACCTATTCTTTTATTAGCTTTAGGTTTCGTTCTTCTTATCAAGGGCGGTGACTGGTTCGTTGATGGTGCAACAGGTATTGCCCGTCGTTTTCATCTGCCTGAAATCCTCATCGGTGCAACTGTTGTTTCTATCGGAACAACTCTTCCCGAGGTTATGGTTTCTGCCGGTGCTGCTGCCGCCGGAACGGGCTCCATCGCTTACGGTAATGCCATCGGCTCAATCATCTGCAACACCTCATTAATTGCCGCTTTAACCATTGCAATAAAGCCCGGTGTTGCTGCAAGAAAAAGTTTAAAAGTTCCCGTTATATTCTTCTTCGGTGCAGCCGCTTTCTATTGTTTAATTTCTTACTTTTTCGGTACATTCAGTCGTTGGACAGGTATAATTCTTCTCGTAACGTTTGTAGTATATATGGTTCTCACTGTTTTACGCATGAAGAAAACCGGTGCAGATTTAGAAACTGTTCAACACGAAGAAATACACGGAAATATCAAAACCGAGGAACAACTTGAAGCAGAAAGTGGCGAAGACCACGTTGTTGAAACAAAGGAATCCGGCAAAAAAGACTCCCTGATAAAAGATATTATACTATTGGTAGTTGGTGCCGTACTTATTGCTTTCGGTGCACGTTTACTTGTTGACAACGCTACAATCATTGCCCGTGAAATGGGTGTATCAGAAACCGTCATTGGTCTTACAATCGTTGCATTAGGCACATCATTACCCGAACTCATAACCGCTATTACATCACTTATAAAGGGACATGGTTCGCTTTCGTTAGGCAATGTTATAGGTGCAAACCTGTTCAATCTTATTCTTGTAAGCGGTACTGCTATTACAATCAACCCGTTTGATGTTCCTGCATCAGGTTATATTAATGGCATAAACTCTGCTTTCATTATTGATATTCCGGTTATGCTTTTAGTCATGGCAATACTAACCATTCCTACACTTATAAAACAAAAACTCTCCCGTTGGCAAGGTTTTTCTCTATTGGCAATTTATGCCGGTTTCTGTATACTTCAATTCGTTGTTTTATAACAAATAAAAATTCCCGACTCAAACGAGTCGGGAATTTTTTATTCTATAATCAAATCAACACATTCTTCGGGAGTTTTGCCGTCACACTCAATTGTAATATCCGCATATTTTTCATAAAGAGTAGCTCTTTCTTCGTACAACTCACTTAAGGTTGTACCCTCTTTCATAGCGATACCGCGGGTATGTATGTTGTTTATTCTTTTATTTAATTCTTCGGGTGTAACCTTAAGATAAACGATTTTGCCGTTTTCTTTAAGTTTATTCATAGCCCGTTCCCCATAAACTGCACTACCGCCCGTAGCTATAACACTATTGGTAAAATCATTTTTATAAATAATTTCATCCTCAAGTTGAATAAACGCATCAATGCCACGGTTTTTTATAGTATCACAAAGGCTCTCACCGGTTTCACTCTGAATGAGTAAATCTGTATCACAAAAATTCATAAGCATTGACTTGGCAAGAAGCACCCCCACGGTGCTTTTACCCGCACCGGGCATACCGATTAACACAATATTTTTCACATTAATCACCTGAATATGTGGGTGCATTTTTAGGTGCACTACCCTTTATTACTTTATGATAAAAAGAATATGTCATAGGTACATCCTTATTAAGATGTCCCGCATCAGTAACCTCACCAAGGAAAACTGTGTGAGTTTCGGTTTCCATAGTGTTAATCACCTTACAGGTTATATATGATATTGCCTGAGGTAACACGGGAACAAAGCCTTTTACAAGGTGTTCAATACCCTCAAATTTATTAACATCTCTGCCACTTCTGAAACCGAAAGAACCGATTATCATAGGGTCCACATTTTCACCAAGAATATTAACCGCAAAAACGCCCGTATCTTTTATACATTTATTGGTGTGATTATCGTGATTAATTGACACCGCAACGGTTGCAGGGGTAGCGGTTACCTGCATAGCAGAGTTCGCCGTACAGCCCGTAGGTTTACCCTCGTCCCAAGCAGTTACAACATAAACGCCGTATGATAGATTAAATAAAGCCGTGTTATCCATTTTATTATCTCCTATACCAAAAATCCGATGAAACAAATTTCATCGGATTTAGTTTTTATTCTTTTTCAAAAGCTTCTTTACCCAGACCACAAATGGGACATACCCAATCCGCAGGAACGTCCTCCCACTTTGTGTTAGGTGCTATACCACTATCCGGGTCACCTTTGGCTGTGTCATAAACATAACCACAGGGGCAAACATATCTCATACTAACATCTCCTATATATTATTCTTGTTATATAGTGTTAGCAGAAATTATATAATTATTAACCAAAATATCTCTTAAGAAGACCTTCGAATGCCTTGCCGTGTCTTGCTTCGTCGCGTGCCATCTCGTGAACTGTATCGTGGATAGCGTCAAGATTCTGCTCTTTAGCCATCTTAGCAAGTTCGAATTTGCCGAGTGTTGCACCGTTTTCAGCTTCAACTCTCATTTCAAGGTTTTTCTTTGTAGAATCTGTTACGAGTTCACCAAGAAGTTCAGCAAATTTTGCTGCGTGCTCTGCTTCTTCGTAAGCAGCTTTTTCCCAGTAAAGACCGATTTCAGGATAGCCTTCTCTGTGAGCAACTCTTGCCATTGCAAGGTACATACCAACTTCTGTGCATTCGCCCTGGAAGTTTGCACGAAGACCTTCGATGATTTCTTCGCTAACGCCTTTAGCTACACCGAGAACGTGCTCTGCAGCCCAAGTCATTTCCTCGTCTTTAACTTCAACAAATTTTTCAGCGGGAGCTTTGCAAAGGGGGCAAGCCTCGGGGGGATTTTCGCCTTCAACAATCTGACCGCAAACTAAACATTTCCATTTTTTCATAACATAAAACTCCTTTAAAATAATATTTTATTAATTACAATTTATATTATCGCGGCATTTTTCGCAAATACCGTAATAAACAGTTTTTTGAGACTCAACCTGTAAACCCATTTCGGCAAGTTGCGTCGGTACAGGTGATTGACACCATACATCAGTAATATTATTACACTTTTTACAAAGGAAGTGGATGTGTTCATCTAAATTTCCTTCGTAATGTACTTTTGTGTCACTACTTTCAACGATGGTTATATAACCCTCATCTTTAAGTTGACCTAAGTTTCTGTACACGGTGCCCAGACTGATGTTAGGAATATCAACGCGTACCCTTTCAAAAATCATATCCGCCGTAGGGTGGTCACAAGAGTTTCGTAATACATCGAGCACCGCCTCACGTTGCCTTGAACTTCTCATCTGAACACCTCGTTTCGTTTAATAAGTAGTAATGATTACTATTACTGTAACTAATATAACAGATGAAAAGTCACTTGTCAACACTTTTTTATTATTTTTTCAAAATATTTTTTAACATAGTATATTCCTGCACTTCATCGGATAATTCCCTGTAAAACTGTGCAGTTTCTTTATTTAATAAAAGGTACTTTCCCACCCTTTTTACGTTTTTAGCGAACTTTCTTGTTATTTCATATTCCCCCTGCGTTAACGGACAGTCCGCTCTGCTATCGAACTCTACTTCAATATACTCTCCTTGTTCTCCGTTTTTTATAACAGGGAACAACGGATATATTCGGCATCCAAGGGGACGTTTATTTCTATCACAAGTACCGTTACAGACTGCGAAACTGTCCCCTTCTTCATTTTTTATTATATTAATTTCAGGGTCAATTATATTTTCTTCACCGGGAAAAAGTAGCATACCCGTTTTGCCGTCACCTTTACAACATTTTCCGTGACAAATTTTACCACAGTCATATTGGAGAGGTGTCACATTTCGCAATAATGAGTAACAAGAAGTAATTACGTTTTCTTTTTTCATAAAAAATTCCTTTGTTTAAATGTTTATTAAGTGGTTAAAATAAATATACAGATGGGTAAAAACCCGTCAAAAAAGGAGGTACTGAAATGAACGATAAAAAGAACAATTGCATCGGTTGTACAGTTGATACTTGTAAATTCCATTGTACAGACGCAAACTATTGCACATTAAACACAATTGAGGTTGGTGCTTGTAACTGCGACCCCAAGTCAATTGACTCAACCTGTTGTCAATCATTCAAGGCTAAAACCTACTAAAAACCAAGCCGGTTCTAAAGTAAATTTAGAACCGGTCATTTTTGTGGGCAGTCCGTGGTAATATTTACCACATTTTTGGTATTAACCCACCTGTAGTTAGCAGGTTTACCTTTGTAAACATTATCACGCAAAAGAATATTAGCGGAGTCGCTGATATTTACCGCGTAAATATTATTGATAATAAAAAGATTATTTTCAATAACAATGTTATTGTGAACCGGTCCTGCGAATTTTTTGTTTTCGGGTTTAATTAGAATGGCGTTTTCTTCGCAATTCATAAAAGCATTCCTACTTATTACTACATCCTTAACAAAACCGCTTTCGTAGTGGGTAGAAGCATCATCAGAAATTTTGATACCGTCCTCACCCGTATTTAAAAATCTGTTGTTTTCGATTCGGATTTTACCACGAGTCGTAACAGACACGCCAACACCCATAATACGGTTAAGGGTATTGCCGTTAAACTCAAAATCAGGACAGGCAGAAATATTTTCAACCACACCGCCCACATCAAGGGGCGACTCGTAGGAAGAAAGAACTAAATCATAATAGTAATCGTCACGTAATGTTGCGTGGAGCACCTTTGACCTGCCTACTTCCAACAAAGTTTTTGGGTCGATAAATGCTAACGTATCGCCCTCGCGTATACATTCGAAACCATAGTTTCTGTGATGACAGAACTTAAGTGTAATCTTATCCCTGTCATTTTTTACAATTTTAAAATGGATACCGTGAAGGTTGCAACAGTCATCACCTGAAGTATCAAACATAGAGTCAAGAACCCTGATTTTTCCGCGACACATACTGAATCTCAAAGAATCAGAAACTGATGCAAAATCTACCTCGTTATCGGGATTGGGCGTAAATTCCACATTATTAAGTGTGATGTTTTCGCTATTCTGAGCTACAAAACCGATTGAATTATTATAATGTTGTTTTACATTCTCAAATTCAATATTATTTGATGATTCAACGAAAATACCCACTTCTTTGCGTAAACGGGGGTACATATAAAATACCTGACCTACTTCGTAATCCTTAGGGATTATGAATCTTGCGGTAAAAGTACGGTCCGAAACCTGCTTAATAACGGTAGAACCTGACAAAGGGTGGTTACCGCATCTCGTAAGATGGAAAAGGTTCGACGGTTTAGCCGTTGCCATCCACCAACCGCGGTTTTTATGTTGAGTGAAACCCATTTTATAATCTGTTCCGTACCAGAAATACTCACCGTTTTCTTCGCCATATTTACTTACATCATCTATTTTAAATGTAATATAAAAAGGCGATGCTTTAAGAACGGTAATTTTATGAACATTGGGGTTTGCAGTTTCAATATTGAGATTTTTAATTTTGATTTTTTCGCAGTTTCTTATAACTAAATTTGTCATAACTCCATCCATAATAAAGTTGGAGTCACAACAGTCAATTTCCATATCCTTTACGTTTTCAATAACAACTGAGGCTTTGTGTTTATTAGGGGTCTCACCCTCGCCGTATTCAACGGCAGCAGTAGTATTTGAAATGCAGAACACCTTTTCTTCTGCATTTTTACTGCAAAAAACATAGTTACCTTTAACAAGTGTAAGGGTCTTATGCACGGCGGTTTGCGAAGTGGTATTAAAAAGGTTTCTGAAACCAACAGTAGCTTCAATGTTGGGCTTTATACTGAATGACTCGGGATAAATAACCACTTTCAACACCTCCATACATATTATAAAAATATAATACAATACGCAGAAAAAAATTGCAATAAAACTAAAGAAAAAAGGACAAGAAAAGACCGCTACATTATTTGGTAGCGGTCTTTTCTTGAACGTGAAAGTTTACTTACTTCCTGCGTATCGTATTGGCATCTTTATAATAACCCGCCAATATTGTGTTGATGTTGCAAAAATGTGAATAAATTGTGAACACTTTTTGTCATTTTTTCAACAAAAGGCTTAAAAACGATGTTTTTCGTCAACGTCACCAACGCTTCACACTATTTTTTGTGCAATTTTATTTTTAATACTATTGTTGAAACAAAAGTAATAATGTGATAATCTATATCTATAATCTGCGTAGTTTTACGTAGGAACGGAGGTATATTATGTCAAATATTCTTGATGCTTTCAAAGAGAAGCATAGTGAAGAAAAAGTTTACACCGGCAAAAAAATCAGAGTCGGTATTATTGGTTGCGGATGGATTGCAGAAGCACATCTTCAAAGCTACCTTAAATGCGACGACGTAGAAGTTGTAGCTTTTGCAGACCTTGTTCCCGGTAAGGCTGAGGCTTTTGCTAAGGCAAACGGTGTTGACGTTGAAAAAGCTAATTTCTACTTAAGCGATAAAGAGCTTATTGATAACGAAAAAGACCTTGATGCAGTTTCAATCTGTACATACAACCGTCAACACGCACCCTGTGCTATTTACGCTCTTGACCACGGTGTTCACGTTCTTCTTGAAAAACCCATGTGCGTTACTCTTGAAGAAGCAGTTGAAATCTGCAAAGCAGAAAAACGCAGCGGCAAAATTCTCTCAATCGGTTTCCAACCCCGTTTCGACGAGAATATGAAGATGGTTAAGAAGATTTGCGAAAGCGGTGTTCTCGGCAGAATCTACTACATCCAGACCGGTGGCGGACGCAGAATGGGTATTCCCACTCCCTTCGGCACATCCTTCATTCAGGAAGACACAGCGGGTCTCGGTGCTTTAGGTGATATCGGTTGCTATTCACTTGATATGGTTCTTAACGCTATCGGTTATCCGAAGCCCCTTACCGTTACAGGCTTTAAAGCAGGTCTCTTCGGTAAAAAGCCCGAATATCTCCAGAAACCCGAATACACCGAAGTTTTCGGTGTTGATGACTTTGCAGCTGCATACGTTCGTCTTGAAGGCGATATCGTACTCGACTTCCGTATTGCTTGGGCAATGCATTGCGACACTCCCGGTGATACAATTATTATGGGTACAGAAGGCGGTTTAAGAATTCCTTCAACAGAATGTTGGAACGGTTCAATCGGTGGACCTATGACAATTTACCACAACATTGCAGGTGAATGCGTTGAAACCGTTATCCCCGAAATGAACAATGACGGCGACAACTTCGACAAGAAAATCCGTTCATTCATTGATGCTATCGAATTCAATCTTCCCTCACCCGTACCCTCAAGCCAGATTATTTACAACCAGGCTATTATTGACGGTATTGCTCGTTCTTCCGATTCAGGCAGAGAAGTTGTAATCGAAATCCCTGAAATCTAATCACATAAATATAAAATTCCTCTCGGTTCATTAATTTGAACCGAGAGGTAATTTTTTTAATAAAATGCTGTTCTGTTTTCGGAAAGTGTAATGTTTGTGTCACCGTAAATTGCCATTTGCAGAGTCTGTGCAGCGAGAGGATAGTCAACCTCCCAATACCACACATCACCCGAATGAGCTTTACGGCAATTTTCGTCGGGCATAACAATCTGATTAACCGAGAATCTTGCCCAACCGCCCATAACGGCTTTAGTACCGAGGGAAATTAGCTCGGCTTCATTGTAGCTTGTTTCAAGGTACGGTAAGAATGTTTTAATATATCCAGGAACTTCAGAAGCTTGAATTGTAGCCGCCTTTTGAAGAAGAGCAATAAGAACTTCGCGTTGGTTCTGTGTACGTTGAACGTCACCGTCGTTATAAATCTTACGGCTACGGCAGAACACAAGTGCCTGGTCGCCGTTAAGGTTAACCGAAGAACCCGCCTGTAAGTCCCAACCGTGGTTTTTATTGAAATACTGTGCCTCATATTCGCTGAGTTCTACATTAACGCCACCCAACTTATCAATAACCGCTTTAAAGAGAGCGAAGTTAATCATTGCATAGCCGTCAATACGGATTTTAAAGTGAGTTTCAAGGGTATTTATAAGGTTATCAATACCATAAAACGGGAAAGCAGAGTTAATTTTATTAAAACTGCCGACACCATCGGGAGATTCGAGGTAAGCGTAACTGTCACGCATAACGGAAGTAAATGTTATTGTACCGAGAGCCTTGTTGACAGATACAATAATCATAGAGTCCGTAAGACCCGAGATTGTATTTTTGTTACGGGTATCAACACCGATGCACAAGATGTTAATAACATCCTCACTGTACATAACGTCGCCACCGTTAGTTGCCCAGTCTTTGATAGCTGCTTTAAGCTCTGCGGCATCGCCCTCAAATATCTGTTCAAAATCAGGTGCATCCTGAAGTGAAACTGCAACAGTTTCATCCCCATCGAAGTCATAAGTTAAAGTATCCTCAACTTCGGGAGTTGCATTTTTTATACTGTGCCAATAGGCTACAAGACTACCGCAACCAATACCCAACACAAGAACAAAACACAATAAAACTATCAGGGCTTTTTTACCTTTTTTCTTTTTATTATCTGACATAAACATCACCTTTTTAGTTTGTGGGATAATTATAATATGTTTTTCGTTTTTTTACAATAATTTTTTATTAACGATAATCAGGAAGAAGCTCGACACCTTTTTCTCTTGCATTACATACATTATCTATAATCATTCTGACTTCCTCTGTATCTTTCTTAACATCGCTATTATCAAACCGTAAAACATAAAAGCCCAAGCTTTCAAAGTATTCGGTTCTTTTGGCATCATAATTTGAGGTTTCTTCAAAATAATGTTGAACACCGTCTATTTCAATTATTAATTTTAATTGTGGGCAATAAAAATCAGCTATGTAATTGCCAATTATTTTCTGACGGTGAAACTTTGGTACCCTGCCTTTTAATATCTGATACCATACTATTTTTTCTTCAGTTGTCATATTTTTACGCAATTCTTTTGCGTACTTATCAAGTTCAGTATTCACCGGAATTTTCACATTCTTTTTCATCATTTATGAAACTCCCTTCAGTGCAAATATTTATAATTTTGCAAAGCCAACCTTCCTGCGTAAGGAGGAAGGGGGACCACCTTGTGTTCAAAATGTGTATTCACGCCACTTACAAGCGAGCCTAAAATAATAGTTCATAACATAGTTCAGCGGAGTGGTGGAAAGTCCTAACCAAGTTTATTGTTACGCCAACTGTCGGGGACTCTCCACCGTCCGACAAGCTTCATTAAAAGAACAACTCTATGTCACGCTTTTAACTTTATTTATAAGTAAAGTTACCAAATGACGGTCCCCCTCTCTCCTCACGCAGAGAGGTGGGCTGTCGCATATCCTCACTCCTCATTCCATTATATGCCGTCATGACCGCATCCTCGGACATATCGCAGGAAAGCTCGTAAATAGGAATATCGGTAAGAATAAGATTTAAAGTATCAAGCATATTTTTCATAAGTTCTTTATCATAGGGACGAACTGTCTGGTCCATAAATGGCTTAAGAGCTTTTATACCGGGTATTCTTTTAATTTTATTTTCACCGCGTGATAGGAAACATATACCCGCAATGGGAACACCAACATTCTCGCTTTCGTCAGTTTTACCGCTCCAGGGAGTACCGTAAGCGTAAAAAACACCGTCAACAAGTCTTATTGCGGGTTTATCGTCGTTTATAATTCTTGCACCGGGAAGATATTTTAACCACAAGTGAGTATGGGTTGATTTACCTGTTCCCGAACGGGCAGAGAATAAATACGCCTTACCCTCGTATTCAACGCAGGATGCGTGGAGCATAACACCTTGGAATTTTGCTAACTTCTCATAAAAGTGCGAACCACTCCAAAGATACTCCGCCTCACCAAGGGTCAAATTAGGATGCTCCGCCTGACGGTCAATATAATATTTTTCTGTAACATCAAAAACAATGTCCGCCACTTCGTTTCCGTCGTACTTGTACGGTTCAAGACGGGACGACAAAAGCTCGTGATGAACATTTAATTCAACAATTAAATCAGCAGTTTTAATTTTCAAGGTGATTCTCCTATCTTCACAACAAATTAATCGCAACGCGAAGCCTTATCATCCCTATTTCGGCAAAGCCGAAACAGGGATGATAAGGCTTCGCTTTTTTCAATTGGTTCTTCTCTCTTAATGATAGGTAGCCGCAAGAGAACTACCCACCACCGCTATCGCGGTCCCCCTCCCTTTTTTGCCAAAGCAAAAATGGGATGATAGGCTTCGCTTATTTCAATTTTATTTTTCTATCCCCTTATTTCAACTAACCATATTGATTAATTCAAATAAACGGATATTATAATCGGCTTTGCCCCGATAATTTTGCATTCTGCATTTTACATTATACCACACAAGCCGAGGTTTCCCTCGGCTTGTGGTTTATTAGTTGATTAAAGATGTCTCTCACTACCGCCCTTGGATAACAAGGGCGGATGCTGAGTAACTTAACCGACTAAATTGGGATTAATACCAACCGTCGTCAATGTTACCGTCGCTGTAGGACATTGTGAGAACATCCTCGAGCTCGAACTCCATGATTTCGAGCTCAGGTGCTGTGTATTTTTTCATAGTGAAAAATACTCCTTTCAGTAGTCATTTAAGTAATTGAATGTTACTGGAAAAAGTCCGACCAGGGCACTGTTACCTGACCGCCACCGTCAACTATAGTTGCACCGGGTAATGTTGTGCCGGGCTCGGTTGGGGCTGTGGTGATAACAGATGAGTTTGTAAGAACGTCCTCGAGGGAAAATTCAATAAACTCAAAGTCAGCTTTTTCGTAAGCCTTCGAAATCATTTTTGTTTAAGCAATACCTGTCATGCCATTGCCAACAGCGTTGTCATGAACTGTTGTTGCATCAATGAACATCCAGTTTGAGAAGTAAGTGTTACCGTTTACATCAGTGATGTATGTTCTTACTTCGATCTGTGCACCGAGACCGTCAGCGTCGATACCTGCGATAGCTGCACGATAGTTGAAACCATCATCTGTAGCATAAACGCATGTACCTTCAGCAGCAGCAACAGTACCGTTTACACGAGCCTGAACACCTACGTTAGCAAGGTTAGCAGCTTTGTGACCTGCAAGGTCGCCGTTACCATGGTAAACGGGAGTCTTACCGGGGTTGAAAGATACTTCGTTAACTGTACCTGTGATACCAAGATCTACAGTGCCGTCTGCTGTACCGGGACGCATTTTAGCAGTAGCTGTGTCGCTGTTAGCAACAACTACGGGAGCAGCAATAGCTTCGCTGGTAACGATGTTAGCAGCAGTCCACTTTGTCTGCTTTGAACCGTTGCTGTAGCTAGCGCTTACAGTTGAACCAACAAGGTGTGAGGGGATACCGATGGTATCATCAGCAGTAACTTCTCTGTTTGTTGTGAAAGAAAGAGAGAAGATTTCGCAATCGGGATCAAGAGCGAAGCCCTTAGCTGCAGTTGTAACAGATGTGTCAACTGTAAGCTGAACGAGAACTGTTCTGTCCCAACCATAAGCCTGGTCGGCAGTGCTGAGCTTGTTGATAACGCTATTTGAATAAGTGTCACCAGCGTTGGTAACTGCAGCGGGTTTTAAATAAGCTTCATAAGCTGAACCCCATGTACGACCGCTTGCATCGTTTGTTGCACCTTCAGTTGCAAAAGCAAATGCATCAGTATAGCAAAGAACTACGTTACCGATACTCTGAAGGAATGATGAATAGTCAGTACCTACGGGGTGAACCCAGTAAACTTTAACAGTTACTTCTTCACCAGCGGGCTGACCAACATACGCATCTGTAACAACACGGAAACCAACCTGATTTGCACCGGGGAAGGTTGTTGTTACAGTTGTGTTTGCTGCACCTACAGTACATGCCATTACAGAGAAGAGCATTACTACTGCAAGTGCAATACTTAAAATTTTCTTAGACATTTTAAGTAGCCTCCTGTAAAAAATATTAAATTATTAAAAACCGTTTTTAATTAAGCAATGTTAGCAATAACATCAGACTGATACATACGCATTCCGTCTGAACCCATTTCGTAAGCATAACCGTCATGAAGTTCGATATCACCGGAGTCAACTGCGTCAGCCATAGCGTCGCAGTTTACATCAGCTGCGAATGCCTGATATGCATATTCGAAACGCATTCCGTTTGAACTCATTTCATAAGCCCAACCGTCATGAAGTTCGATATCACCGGAGTCAACTGCGTCAACCATACCGTCGCCGTTTACATCACCGAAGATTACGAGAACATAAGTTGCAACAAGGTTGTCGCTATTGTCATAAACTTCAACAACTGTACCTGTACCGGCTTCTGAACCAGCTTCGTTAGCTACGATTGACATATAACCGTCACCAACTACTTCGAAAACAGCATCGATGCCTTCTGCATATTCAGGTTCTACACCGTAGATATAACCTGTGAATGTAGCATCGCCCATACCTGCTTCTGATTCATCACAGTACATATCCTGTCTTGAAGTATCAATAACACCGATTGTGCCGTCGATAACTGCAAGTTCGGGAGCTGCGCCACCGCCGATGATTACGGAATCACCAACAGTAACAGTCTGACCTGTGATGGGGTTGCCTGTAACAAGGTTATCGTCGCTCATACGAGCTGCGATAAGAGTACCTGCAACGTTTGTAGCTGATTTTGCGTTGTCGTCGATAGCGATTTCTGCTGAGCCTTCACCTGAGTAGGTGTAAACAACAGTAGCGATAACGCCATCGATTGCTTCAGCTTCGATTGTAGCAACGCCTGCTGTGTCGGCAATGATCATTACTTTGCCTTTTGCTTTTGAAACGCTAACAGTAGCGTTGTAAGTTTCGGGGATAGCATCACCGAGTGTAACAGAGTCAATAGCTGCTACAGATGTGTCGGAGTTTGTGAGAACGAACTGAATGGGACCTGTTGCGTAGTTTGTTGTAAGATAAACATCTACGGTATAAGTGCCATCGCCGTTGTCAACGGGCTCACCGAGTGCCCATTCCTGAGTGTAAATTGCTGCTGTCTCATCATCTTCGTAGCCTGCAGCGTTTGCGGTTAAAGCAAACATTGAAACTACCATCATAAGAGCAACAAGAACACTTATGAGTTTTCTTGTCTTTGACATTTGTTTGCCTCCTAAGGAAATAATTTTCAATTTCTCTCCAAATAGCGACTTAACGTCGCACCGCTTTAATCAATGCAAAATGCAGAATGCAAATTAGGATTATGGGACCTCCCACCGCCTGACGGCAGTCCCCCCTCCTCCTAAAGCAGGAGGGCGAGGCTTCGCACAACCGAAACTCTATATACTATATATATAATAGTATGCATTCTTCATTTCCCCTCTTGTCGGGTTGCCCCGACAAGAGGTTTTGATTTAAAGGGTTTTGTATTAAATCACGTTAGTGAATTAAAACCATTAGACTTAATTCAATTAAGCAAGAATCTTGTTAACAACTAATGTGTAGTCAGCACCAACGATTTCTTCTGAAGCTGCATCGAGGTTAGCTGCGATGAAGTAGCAACCTTCGAGTTCAGCGTGTTCGTTAGCAACGAGCTCTGTAAGAGCACCGTCGAGAACGTCGAGAACACCGTCACCGTTAACGTCAGCTTCAACAACAATCTTAACTGTAGCAACGGGAACTTTTACGCCACCAACGAGTGTGTAGAATGTAACTGTTGCGTTTGTACCTGTGAGTTCATATTCACCAAGGTCAGTATCAACTGTGTAGTGAATGTCGTTAGAAACTGTGATAAGGTCTTTAGAAACGTTTGCACTTGTAGCTGTTGCGCCAAGAACTGTCTTAACTGCGTCAGCGTCAAGTTCAGGAGCAATTCTTGCGATGGAAGCTGTGATATCTTCGATACCTGCTTCTTCGTCACCGGGAACGATAACTTCTGTAGAAACGTTTGCACCTGTAATGTTGAGGCCTTTGAATTTAAGTCTTGCGAGAGCTTCCTTAAGTTCATTTGCAGCCTGGTCGATAGCATCCTGCTCGTCTGTAGCATAGGGTTCTCTATTTATATAAAGAGCTGAGCCGGGGAAGAGCTGAACCATATCGCCGTCTGCGTTTTCAAAGTCATGGTAACCAAGTTCTGCAAGAACCTGACCAAGTTCTTTGTTTGTGTTGTCGTAAAGGTTTGCGTTAGCCAATGCCTGAGTAGCCTGAGAAATAAGAGATTCAAGCTCTGAGTAGTCAGCTTCTTCTTCAACCAATACGAGTTCGTTACGGCAGCACATAAGTTCATACTTAGCATCAAATACAGTCATCTGAGTGGGGTTAGCCTGAACAGCGAGAGCATTGTTCATAGCTGCTTCGTACTTAGCCCAGCTACGTGCTGTATAGTTGCTTTCTGCCTTAACCATATTATTAGCTGATGTAATTTCGTCGTCAAGATACTTAGTAATTACACCGTGGTCTCTAGCAAGAAGACGGGGACCCATACGATCGAGGTAGTTGATAGCCATTTCAACGTCAAGAAGCTGAGTTGTCTGATATTCAGCTTTCTTATCTTCAAGCCATTTAGCTGTAGCTTCTCTCTCTTCTTCGTCCATATCTTCAAGAAGAGCTATAATGAAATCTTCATAATCATCGCCTGCAACAAGAGCTCTGAGGTCATCCTCATTGATCCATGTGTAGGGGAATGTCTGGTCGATTTCTGCAACTGTTGCGTTAGATGCGTCGTTCTTAAGGTTGATGTAGTAAGCTGCATCATCACGAGCATCGTTGTAACGGTTCCATCTATACATCTTATAATCTGTATAGTCTTTTGCGTCGCTGTAAAGAGCTTCGCTTGCTGCAAGGTCTGCTTTAAGAGCATCAACTGTAGCATCAAGGTTGTCACCCTTACCTTCACGAACACTCTGGATAGCAGATTTCTGACAGTAACCAACGTCATTAGCTGCTACGTAAAGAGCTTCATAAAGAGCATCAAGGTTCCATACGGAGTTAGCGTTCCATGCCTGAACACCACCGCGAACACCTTCAAGGAATGCGGGAACGTATGCGTTTACTGCTGTAGCGCAATCGATAACTGTAACTTTCTTAACGTTGATCTTTTCGTCGTCAACTGTTACGTAACCGTTTTCGCCTTCTTCGTCAGTTACTGTAACTGCATTTGCAGCGTACTCTGTAACTGTTTCGTTGTAAACTGTGCCGTCAGCGCCTGTGTAAGAACCAACCCACTTACCGGCATCAGCATTAGCAATCCATGCTGTTGTTGTAGATGCAGTTTCGCGAAGAACTACTTCGCCCTCATCATCTGTTGTGTTCTGAGATTCAAGAACACCGTTTGTATAAACCTTACCTGTAAGGTTATAATTAGATGCAAGTCTGAGAGCGTTCATTTCAGAAATTGCAAGAGAGTTCAACTTGTTGTAAGCGATATCATCGTAGTAGATAAGGCTGAGGTTATGAGGTCCGTTTTCGTTACCCTTTGACTTCAAGTAAATTGAGAAGGTTGTGTTTGAACCTGATGTCTTGTTAGCAGCCTTCCATGTTGCCTCGTTAACACCACCACTGATTGTAAGAGCGTTACCTGAGCCGGACTGCTGCTCGCCATCATCGTTAACACAATAAGTTGTGTATGAGCTGAACTGCTTAAGATCTCTGAAGTAAAGTGACTTGTTAGAGAACTTAACGCTAACGTTACCGAAGGTAATACCGTCGATTGTTGTGGTTGCAGCTCTGAGACCGGCTTCCTGGTTTGATGTTAAGAACTTGTAGTCACGGCCTGTTTCACCTGTAACGATTGTGGGAATGTAATCTGTAGCAGTTGAAAGAGGAACGTAGTGAGGAGCAAACATCTTAGCGTAGGAAAGAGAACCGCCGTTATCATAGTATGTTTCCTTACCTGCGTCAGAACCGTTGTAGTTAAGGTATGCGTAAGATTCTGCATAGAATGTCTTACCGTTAGCCATTTCCTGACCATCTTCGTCAATAACCTTATAGCCAACCTTGAATCTTACAAGAGCACCGGTTGTGGGAACGTTAGCAGCAGTGTATGTGAAGCTACCGCTTGCACCGTAACCGATTGTCTGCTGTGAAGAGCTAACTGTAACGTATGCTGATGAACCCTCTTCACCAAGCTGGTCATAAACGTTAACGCTTATGAGCTTGATCTGATACTGTTCGTCAGTGTATTCGTTACCTGCAGCATCTCTGTAATGTCTCCAAACACCGTTTGAAGCGTTACGTACTGTAACAGTCTGAGCACCTTCTGTTGCACCGTTTACAAGGTCAATAGATCTTGAAAGTGAAATTTCGGGTTCCTGGAACTGCTGTTCTGTACCCCAGCCCTTGATGAACATACCAACTACGGGAAGAGCGCAGTTAAGAAGGTCACGACCCTGAGTATAAAGAGCTCTGAGGAGCTGCTGAACTGTTATTTTAAGGTTTGCCTTTGTAATTACATTGTCAAGGCTGCCTGTTCCAACACCCTGAAGAAGACCTGTTACACCGTCACCGTTTTCGCTGATGGGAAGAACGAGGTTAACAATACCGTTAACAAGGTTAAGAACCATGTCCATAAGGTTTGTTGTGTTAAGGATGTTGTAAGCTTCTGTATTTCTACCGAAGAGAGAAGCAAGCTCTGTAAGGTCAAATGTTGTAAGAAGTGCTTTGACCTTATCAAATACAACACTTACGTCAAATGCGAAGCTGTCAGTTGTACAACCACAGATAAATCCGAGAGGAAGAAGTGTGTTAAGTACATAGCTGAACTTATCGAGAGGATCGTTGTAAGCAGCAAGCTTTGCGGGTTCAAAACCGTGGATAACGCTTGCGCTACCGTCACTTACGTAGTTAGCTGCCCATGTAACAGCTGTACCGAGCATGTCTTTCCAACGAGCTTCGGTAATATTCTGTGTGGGAATAGCTGTGTTGAAGTTTGTAATGTTATTAAGGTATGTGTAACCAATATCAACACCCATATTAAGGATGATGTTGAACCAAGTTTCAGCATCCTGAACCTTAAACTGTCTGTCGTTTGCAGATGTAACTGTACCCTCTGCAAAGATGTACTGGTCATAGTTTACGTTGGGAGCGATTTCAGTCATGAATTCACGGATAACAATTGCACCGAATTCAAGAACCTGAACGCCCTCGTGGAATGCATAAGTACCGTCTGCATTCTTGGGCATAATGAGCTGAGGCATTACGTCCTCGAAGAATACGGGACCTATAATAGCGATGATGTCGAGAAGCTCGTAATCAGCGACATCGTCATATTCCCATGCAACGTAGGGAGAATCTGAACCGAAGATCTTGTCTGCGTGCTCAGCAAGGAGATACTTAAGAAGACGAGCTGCGTTATCCATAAAGATGGATGTGCCGTCAGCATATCTTTCTGTTGTAGCACCGTCAACCCAGTAGTCACCGGTCATATCTGCGAAGTAATCCTTAACGTCCTGCTTAACAGCTGTTTCGAATACAACGTAAAGAAGGTGGTTAAGAGATTCCATGATTGAACCGTACTCAGCAATAAGAGCTTTGTAGTTAAGAGCTGAAAGGTTATCAAGTGCGAAGTCTGCAGAATCTTCTTCTGCACCGGGAACGGGAGCTACGAATTCCCAACCAAAGTCGATAAGGCTGTAGAAGTCGTTAGCAGAAGCTGTGTTAGCTTTGAAGTACTTACGTTCTTTGTAAGTTTTTTCGTTACCGTCTTCGTCAAGAACGGGTTCGCCGTTAAGCATTTCAGTTTCAGTTTCTAATGTTGTGTAGTAGAAGTCTTCGCCGTCCTGAGCGATTTTATCGTAAGCGATGTATGTAACATAGCTTTCTTCGCCGTCAACTGCATCAACCTCGAAATCTGCAGCGATATCTGCAGGAAGAACTGCAACATCGATTTCGTTGAAGTCAACTTCAACAGCTTCAAGAAGAGCTTTCTTGAGGTTGTTGTTAAGAGCGCCAACACCAAGGTCATAAATTGCATAAGGAGCAATTTTGTCAAGAAGGCTGAAAATGCTGTTGTTGTAAATGTTAGTCATTGACTTAACTTCAGCCATACCTTTTGCTGCAAGTGTGGGCATGAGAAGTGAATTTTCGTTCCAAACTTTTGTGTCGCCTTCGTAATCATAATCCTGAGGATTAACAAGGAGACCACCGATAGTCTGAGCTACCATTTCGTCGAGAGTGTCAACGTCTGCGGGAAGAGTGTTACCCAACTCTTCGAAATCCTTCTCATAACCGTATGAACCGTAAATGAGCAAATCGTAGAGCAAGCTCTTAAGGAGCATGGGGATATCGCCGAGAAGATCGCCGATATCACCGAGGTCAAGGAAGTTACCTACGAGGCCAAGGCTGATACCGTCGGATGTACCGAGACCGTAAGCGATTTTAGAAATGATGTTTGAGTTTGTATCATTACCCACAAGAGTAAGAACATTCATTATCATGTTCAAGTCGCCCTGGCTT
>SVOQ01000024.1 GCA_015066345.1 Oscillospiraceae bacterium | reverse complement strand
GACAGTTAACAGCAGGAGCTGTGAAACGGCTGTTGGGATGAGCACCCTTTTCTTCGCTTTCCTGACCGTTCCAGGGGTTGCCCTTCCATTCAACTGCATTTGCAGGAGGATTCTTGTCAAGACCTTCCCACCAAACTGTGTTATCGTCAAGGTTATGAGCAACGTTTGTGAAGATTGTGCCTTTCTTTGTGGAAGCAAGAGCATTGGGGTTGGATTTTACGTTAGTACCGGGAGCAACGCCGAAGAAACCGTTTTCGGGGTTGATAGCGTAAAGTCTTCCGTCGGGACCTTTACGAATCCAGGAAATATCGTCACCAACGCACCATACCTTGTAGCCTTTTTCTTTATAAAGCTCCGGAGGAATAAGCATAGCAAGGTTTGTTTTACCGCAAGCTGAGGGGAATGCAGCACAGATATATTTAACCTCTCCCTGAGGATTTTCAATACCGAGGATGAGCATATGCTCTGCCTGCCAGCCTTCCTTCCAGCCCTGGTAAGAAGCGATACGGAGTGCGAAGCATTTTTTACCGAGAAGAACGTTTCCGCCGTAACCGGAGTTAACGGAGATAATTGTGTTGTCCTGAGGGAACTGACAGATATATCTCTTTTCTTCGTCGATATCGCAACGGCAATGAAGACCGCGAACCCAGTCGTTACTGTCGCCGAGAACTTCAAGAACGTCTTTGCCTACTCTTGTCATAATAACCATGTTGAGAACAACATAGATAGAGTCAGTAAGCTCAATACCTACTTTTGCAAAGGGTGAACCAACGGGACCCATTGAGTAGGGGATGACATACATTGTTCTGCCTTTGTAGCTGTCACGAGCAATGTCGTAAAGCATTTCATAAGCTTCAGCGGGGTCCATCCAGTTGTTTGTGGGACCTGCTTCTTCTTTTGAGGAAGCACAGATGAATGTTCTGCCTTCAACACGAGCAACGTCGTTAACGGCAGTTCTGTGAAGGTAGCAATCAGGAAGAAGTTCCTGATTGAGTTTGATGAGTTCGCCTGTTGAACAAGCGGTTGCTCTGAGTTCTTCGATCTGTTCTTGTGAACCGTCAATCCAAACGATTTTGTCGGGCTTTACAAGCTCAACCTTTTCGTCGATCCAGGAAAGTACGCTTTTGTTTGATGTTAATGCTGACATTATACATATCCTCCTGTAATAAAATATCCAAAAATTACCGATTATGTAATCATAGATATAATACATCATATTATGATTAAATTCAAGCAATTTTTTAAATATTATAGTTTTATCAACACTTTTTTTAGTCCCAAAGGAATTTTTGGGAATTGTGTATAATATTTGTAATATATTATGAAAAAACGCCCTGAATATTCAGAGCGTTTTTATTTTAATTGTTTATTATACTGTGACATTCTCGATATATTTATCAATAAACTCAAATGTTTTAGGCCAATAAATCTCAGGATGCATAAGGTGTGAGTTTGCGTGTTCTGCATCGGGGATTGAGAGCTTCTCTTTTGGACAAGCCGCCGCATTATAGTTAAGGTCCATCATACGGTAAGGAACAAATTTATCCTCTTCACCGTGGATGAATAATGTGGGGGTTTTTGATTTTTCAAGCTGTTTTATTGATGATGCCTCTTTGAAAGTGTAACCGTTAACAAATTTGCTTGTGATAGTTGCGGGGGAGAGTAAAGTGAACGGTACGGGGAATTTAAACTCCTCCTTCATTTCGTGGTCAAATTCATCCCAGACACTACTGAAACCGCAGTCTGCGATACAGCATTTTACGTTTTCGGGCAGTTCTTCACCCGTTGTCATCATAACAGTTGCTGCACCCATTGAAACACCGTGAAGTATAATGGTGGGGTTATCATATATTGTTACAAGATAATCAATCCAATCAAGCATATCAAGTCTGTCGAGCCACCCCATTGTGATGTGCTTATGGTCGCTTATATCGTGACCGCGTAAAACAGGGAATAGGATATTATAACCGCGGTTATGGTGATGTAAAGCATAACTGCCCACTCTTTTGGGGCTACTGGTATAACCATGTATACATATAGCCCATTTGTCCGAAGGCTCTTTAGCCTTTACTATGTAACCATGTAAAGGTCTGTTTTTACTGTTTTTTATAACAACATGCTCTTTTTCCTGAGCGTCAAACCATTCTTCGCCTTCTTTATCGAGTATTTCTGCTTTTTCTTCAAGAGGAGTAAGGGTGGTTTTCTTTTTTGTTTCACTTATTTTTTCAAAGATTGGCTTTGAGGTCCTTGTGAGTACTAACTTATTGGACAATAAGCCAAATCCCAAAAAAGCAGCTGCAGAAGCGGTTGTTGCACCTATTAAAACTTTTGTTGATTTTTTCATTGTGATGCGACCTTTCAACGTTTTTTTTAATTATACAATATTTGTTAAGAAAAATAAAGTGAAAAAAGGAAAATTTTTGTTGTTTTATGTTTTGTGTTCTGTTATACTTATAAAAGTACAATGGTGTAATATGCACAACACGGAGGTAATCTAAGTGAGCGATATTGTTTTTAAAACAAAAGCCTTTGGCGGTTACAACAAAAAAGACGTTATGGACTATGTTAACGCACTTCTTGTTGAAAAGAGTGAGCTTAATAAAACTATTGCGTCTTTTAACGATTCCAATGTTAAACTTGAGGCGGAACTTTCGGAATATAAAAGCAAATGTGAAGAAATGGGTGCATTGAGAAGTGAACTTGTTTCTGAAAAGAATTTGAATTCTGAGTTGCGTTCGCAAATTGATTTTAAAGAAACTGAAATTAAAAATCTTCTTGCTGAAATCTCCGAAAGAGATGAAAAAATCCTCAAATTGGAAAATACAGTAAGTGAGAATATGATGAGTGATGCCGCAGAGGCGGAAATCGAATTTTTACGTGGCGAAGTTCAAAGACTTAAAGCGGAGTGCGAACGCACCAGAGATATGGAACGTCAGGTTGGCGCAGCTATGCTTGATGCGAGAGTTCATTCCGAGGAGCTTGTTGAGGCGGCACGTGAACGAGCTAATAATGTAACAAAAGCAGTTTATGCGGCAATTGGTGATACTGCAGTGAAAATTGATGATTTATCAGGCGGTATCGGGGAAATTGCCCGTGCTTTCACGAAATCAGTTGAAGAAGTAGAACTTCGTATTAAAGCGCTTACAGGGGATATGAGCAAAACCGCACAACTCCTTATTTCTGAAACAGGTGTTATTTCCGATGCTTCCACTGAAGTTTCGGGTGAAATCGAGTACGATTTTAATAATCACGGTGAAGAAGATATATGAGCGAATATTATTTAAACACCGATAATATAAATGAATGGGTCGGTAATCTGAAAGCAGGTGACAAGGTTTATCTTTCGGGTACAGTTTTTACCGCAAGGGATGCCGCTCATAAGAGGATAGCTTCATTACTTCAATCCGGTGATGAATTACCTTTCGAGTTAAGTAATTCTGTAATATATTATGCGGGACCAACGCCTGAAAAGAATAATCTTGCAATTGGGAGTATCGGTCCTACAACTTCTTCGAGAATGGATATTTTTGCTCCTCGTCTTATTTCCTGCGGACTTAAAGGGATGATAGGTAAAGGTAACCGCTCTTGCGAAGTTGTAGATGCAATGAAAAAGTATGGTTGCGTGTACTTTGCTGCAATAGGTGGTGCAGGGGCTTTATATTCCCAATGTGTTTCGGAGTGTACGGTAGTTGCTTTTGAGGAATTAGGTTGTGAGTCAGTTAAAAGGCTTACAGTAAAGGATTTCCCTCTCGTTGTTGCTATTGATTCCGACGGTGATACCCTTTATAAATAATTTTACGAGGTGCTCTTGAAAAAATCTTATGATTATTTTAAGACGTTAAAAGAGTTGTCTTACTGCGTTTATACAGTGTACATAAAAGCAGTAACTAATGGTGATTTTAAAAAGACTTTAATTAAATTTTCAGGGTTAAAAAACGAATTATCCGATAATTTGATTGATGATTTTGTCACTCCGTTAGAACGTGGTGATATTTATAATTTGTCGTTTTGTATGAACAAGGAACTGTGGCAGATTGATGAGTTGTATAATTACAATTCACTTGCTGATATCGGTTCCTTTTTGTATGCAAACCAAATTGGTGATATACTTCAAAAACAAAATGAAGTTGTAGATTTTTTATTCCTTTCCAAGAAAACTGATAAAGTTTCCAAAAGTATAGATGAGGGTATGAATCTGTGTAATTGCGTAAAAAAACGGGTTCTGAAAAATGTCAGAACTACTTTACGGGAATCGGAGCAACCCTTGATTGCTTATGGGTTAAACTGTGCTTATCTTTCGCTTTTAGAAAGCATAGACATTACTTTTTGTGAGATGGAAAGGATATTGATTGTTAAAAGTTAGGATGTTATTATGGATTTTTTACAGTTGAGAAAACAGATAATTGAAAATGACTTTTCTCGGATGAATGATATGCAAAAACGAGCAGTGTTCAACGTTAACGGCGCTGTTCTTATTCTTGCCGGTGCGGGTTCGGGTAAAACTACCGTACTTGTAAACAGAATAGCGTATCTTATAAAGTACGGTAACGCATATAAATCCGATTTTACATATAGGGCAACAAATGAAGCAGATTGCCTTGCATTGAGAGAATATATAGAAAATAAGGGTGAATTACCTCAGGATGTTCAGAGACTTCTGAGTGTTGATGCACCCGCACCGTGGCAGATTCTTGCTATTACTTTCACTAATAAAGCGGCTAATGAACTTAAGTCAAGACTTGAAGCAATGCTCGGTGAAAAGGGCAACGATGTTTGGGCGAGTACATTCCACTCTTGTTGCGTACGTATTTTACGTCGTGATGCGGAGCGTATAGGTTTCTCGAAACATTTTACAATTTACGATACTGATGATTCAAAAAGAGTAATGAAAGAAGTTTTACGCGTTCTTGATATTGATGAAAAACGACTTCCCGTAAAATTTGTTCTTTCTGAAATCAGTAAGGCAAAGGATTCTTTAATGACTCCCGACCAATACGCGGACTCGGTTAGCTACGATATAAATAAAAAATTAATTGCACAAGCCTTTTCGAAGTATGAAGAAATGCTCAAAAAAGCCGATGCAATGGATTTTGACGATATTATTGTAAATACTGTTAAACTTCTTAAGGAAAACCCCGATGTACTCGAATATTATCAGAGAAGATTCAGGTATGTAATGGTTGACGAGTATCAGGATACCAACCACGCACAGTATGTGCTTACTTCTTTACTTGCAAGTGGTTACAGAAATATCTGCGTAGTTGGTGATGACGACCAGAGTATTTATAAATTCCGCGGTGCTACCATTGAAAATATACTTGATTTCGAAAATCAGTATGATGACAGTATTGTTATTCGTCTTGAGCAGAATTATCGTTCAACTTCAATTATTCTTGATGCAGCTAATGCGGTTATTAAAAATAATCAGGGCAGAAAGGGAAAGACTCTTTGGACTGATAAAGAGGGTGGCGAAAAAATCTGCGTAAGACTTCTTACGGATGAACGTGACGAGGGTAGATTTGTAGCCGACGAAATTCTCAACGGAGTAGCAACGGGACGTAAGCTTTCCGACTATGCTATTTTATACAGGACGAATGCTCAATCAAGCAGTATTGAACGTGCCCTTGTTTATAATGCGGTTCCTTACAAGATTTTCGGTGGTCATAAGTTCTACGACCGTAAGGAAGTTAAAGATGTTCTTGCTTATCTTTCCGTAATTGCCAATCCTTCCGATACAGTGCGAATGAGAAGAATTATAAACGAACCCAAAAGGGGAATAGGCGAAACCACAATTAACAACGCCGCATCAATTGCCGATGGTCTTGGTTTAACTTTCTACGAGGTTATTTCCCACGCGAATGAATATCCGATGCTTTCAAGAGCATCCGCTAAACTTCTTGAGTTTACAAATCTTCTTAATACACTTGCCGAATCCCTTGAAGAAAAAGAGATTCAGGATTTTTATGAGGATGTAATTTCCTTGACGGGATATATGCAGTACCTGGAACTTGATAAGGAAACGGCGGAAGAACGAAAAGCCAACGTTATGGAACTTCTCGCTAACCTTTTGCGTTATATGGAAGAAAATGAGGGTGGCACTCTTACGGGCTTCCTTGAAGAAGTTGCGTTGATGACCGATATTGATAACTATAACTCCGAAAACGAATCGGTAGTTATGATGACCTTACATTCCGCAAAGGGTCTTGAATTCCCCGTTGTGTTTATTGTTGGTGTGGAAGAAGGTCTTTTCCCGGGAAATCAGGTAATGTATGACCCCTCGGAGGTTGAAGAGGAAAGACGTTTATGCTACGTTGGTATTACCCGTGCGAAAGAGAAACTCTATATTACCAACGCCCGTACAAGAATGATATATGGCAATACTTCTCTTACAAGACCCTCACGCTTCCTTTCTGAAATACCCGATGAACTTATGGACTCTAATCTTAACTCGCCTCAACAGGGCTTTTTCGGTGGTTATTCCGCGAAAAACACCTTCGGTTCATCATTTGGTGGCGGATTTGGTCGCGATAATTCAAGTAATGACAAAATATCTTCCTATCAACGTGCATCAAATTCAGGTTCGAGTGCTCATGGATTCTCTCGTGGAGGATTCAGCAGTGCTCCTAAAACCGAAAAAACAGGTGGACCCGCTCTTGATTATAAAGTAGGGGATACAGTTGAACATAAAACCTTCGGACAAGGTCTTATTATCAGTGCCAACTCCGTTGGTGGTGATATGGTTCTTGAGATTGCCTTTGACAATTGCGGTACCAAAAAGATTATGGCAAAAATGGCAAAATTGAAGAAATTATAAAAAATTAAACCGAAACTCATAATATCGTTGAGTTTTGGTTTTTTGTTGACATCGGATAAAAAAATAGTTATTATTAATGTATGTATTAGTTTGAGAGGTGATTTTTTTGGCTAATTGTCCTAAATGCGGAGAACATTTAAAAGTTACCGACTGGAAGCAACATTGCCCTCATTGTGGCGGTAATATCGTAATTTACGATATTCAGGAACGATTGATGAAAGATGCGGATATTGCCGAAGTGCAATATTACCATTTTCAAAAGAAAATCGACAGGTTGAAAGCGTCCTTTGTGGGTTCTCGTCTTGCGGTAATAAGGATTTTTACAAGTCTTATTCCGATTTTAGCAATTGTTGTACCGTTTTTTAAATGTACATTTAACGAACCCTTTGTATCCTTTAAGGGGTTTTTCAGTTTGTTTTCTCTTTTAGATATACTTGATAAGTTTAATGTTGATAATATCTTATCACTTCTTAATACAGCGGATGGCAAAATACCTTTGATTGTGTTTTTAATCTCCGTTGTGTTAATTTTATTGACGGTAGTTCTGCTTTTGGTCAGATTTTTCTGTCTTACTATGAGTTGCTCAAAAAGGGGTAAGTCAATGTGCTATGCATTTGACATTACTCTTCTTGTGTTGAGTGTTATATCAACTGTTATGTTTTTTGCAATCCCTGAAAACCCTTATTTTTCTATTGATTTTATAATTGCACCTTTTGTGTATTTGTTATTGTTAATTGTTAATTTTGCGGTTGATATTGCAATATTTAAAAAGGGCATTAGTGTTAAACACGCACCGTGCTTTGTTGGAGGTATTCCGATTGAGGAATATTTCCAAATGGTTGAAAAGGGTGTTCCTCAGGATGAAATCAGGGCGGAAATGTACCGTCGTCTTGCGAAAATGCAGGAGGAAAAGGAAGCCCAATTAAATAAAGAGGAGGCGAAAAAATGAGTGAAGATAACAAAAATATAGCTGTTACCGAACGTGAATATGTTTTTGAACCTGATAATAATTTTGCGTATATGAACAGAATGTTCTGTTCTACAAAAGAGCGAGTTGCCTATATTTTAAAATGTGCAGCTGCTGATTTATCAATGGGTAAATATGATACGGGTTCCGAACTTTTTATGTATAAAATCTTAGGACTTAATGCGGAAGCTCACGGTAACGCAGCAGTTGGTTTAGGTATCTACGACTTGATTAATGACCCTCTCTCCGCGGTTATTATTGATAAGATGCGTACCCGTTGGGGTAAATTCAAGCCGTTTCAATATTTATCTCTTTTGCCCAGCCTTATAGTTGGTTTTATTACTTGTATTTTGCCCCTTATTTGTGATGGTTATGATTTAAATGCCGCACAAAGACTTATCCTGTATATGATTCTCTCCTATGTGAGTGAAACTGTAGGTGCGTTTTTCGGTGGCGGCGGATATATTGACAATGTTTTCACACCTAACCCCAACGAAAGAACATCACTACTTGTTTCTTCCCGTTTTGCGGGTGACTTGTTCAGGCGAGTGCCCGAGCAGTTAGCGGGTGTCATTTTTGACCTGGTTGCAAACGGTAAAATCAAACTTAACCTTGCAAAAGTCTTCTCAGGAATGAAAATCTGGTGGTGGGCGATTGCTACAATTCCTGCGGTTATATGGATTTTTGTAAGTAAAGAGCGTGTTCCTCAGTCTGAAAAACCACCCCAGGTTGTGAAGGGTATGTTCTCTGTATTCAGAAATAAGCCTCTTTTAATTTACACACTTTCAGGCTTTATAGATGGTATTGATATACAAACATCCGAGTCTCTTTATTACGACAGTGTTTTGAAATTCAATATGATTTCAACTATTGCCGGTATACCGGGTATGCCAATTTCTTATGCAAGTTATCCTTGGGCTACCAAGTTCAGAAAACGATTTTCAACTAAATTTTTATGGATTACTCAACGTAGTTCAATTATTTTCTCCGAGGGTCTATTCTTCTTAGTCGGTTTAATAGGTGGTAAAGGCAAAGGCTTTTATAAAAAGAAATTACCAATGACTATTGCAATGGCAATTGGTAATAGTGTTGAAATGGTTTTCTATGCTACGAAGAAAATTGTTGACGCAGAAATTAACTACGAAGTTCTTGACTATTGCGAGTGGCAGAATGGCTACAGAGTTGAGGCAACAGTTAATCTTTTGACAGGTTACATAAATAAAGTCAGGGGAATTGCTTTGACTAAAATCAACTCAATGCTACTTGCAAGATGGGCAGGTTTCCAGTCGGGTATTACAGCTGTTCAGACCGAAGATACAATGTGGAAAATGTTTATAGCGGCTTTTGGTCCGAGACTTATTATGGATTTAATTAGTCTTATACCGATGTTCTTCTATAATGTTGACCAGAAAACAAGGGACAGAATGTATCTTGACTTAGAGCGTACTCGTGCTGAAACCGCAGCAAAAGAAAAGATGAACAATAACTAATAAACATATAAATCAGGGACTGTAAACAAATTCGTTTACAGTCCCTTGCTTTGTTATATTTCTGAGAAAGGTGAAGCGATTTTTGTAAGTCTGAAGTTTACTGCTTCACGGGAGCGGTTATATCGGTAAATACTGAAAACAAGACCTACACCGACATAAAGACAAAGTGTACTTGTACCACCTGCACTGAAGAAGGGGAGCGTAATACCGATAACGGGTAAGAGCATAATGCACATACCAATATTGATAACAACCTGTGCGGCTATCATTGAGGCGATGCCGTAACAGGCAAGTTGGGATGAGAAATCTTTGGCATTTTTACCTGTTTTTATCATTATAAAGCAAATTGCGAACAATAAGCCTAAGGCAACTAAACAACCGAAAAAGCCCGTTTCCTCACCAATGGCAGTGAAAATAAAGTCGTTTTCGCTTTCGGGAACTATGCCGCCCTGTGTATACGTGCCATTAAAAAGACCTTGTCCGAAGAAACCGCCGGAGCCTAAAGCGTTCATACCCTTTAATTGTTGGTAACTTTCGGCTTCAAATTCTTCGGGTTTTATAAGAGCCAGAAATCTGTTTCTTTGATAATCGTCGAAAACATACATCCATATAAGAGGGGATGCGGCAACTGCTAAAAGTCCGCCACCGGCAAAGAAACCGATGTGTAGCCCCGCAAAATAAAGCATTGCGATGGTCATAAATACGAAAACGAGTGCCGAACCCATATCACCCGTAAGCACAACCAAACCGATGGGAACAAGTGCGTGAATACCTAAAAGTAAAACAGAAAGAGGTTTGTTGATGGTGTCTCTGCAGAGTTCAAGATGCATTGAAAAGGTTATTACATAACCGATTTTTACAAGTTCCGAAGTCTGGAAATAAATGGGACCGAACGCAAGCCAGGACCTGGCGTCGGGACGGGATTCAGGTGCAACACCAAATAGCAAGGTGATAACCATTAAAACTATACTGACTATACCGATAATAGGCCATAGTTTCATTATCAATTCATAGTCAATAGCGGATATTATAAGGGTTATTATAAGTCCTGCAACGGCGGCAATTATCATAACCGTAGCGTCACGGGATATAAACTGACCATCCTGTAGGTTACACATTGTAGCACTGTGAACCATAAGAATCCCAAAAATTGAAGCCGCCATAATCAGAAAGAATAGTGGTTTATTGGTTTCTGAAATGAAGCGTTTCGCAAGGGAAAATATTTTTTTCAAGGCTTTGCCCCCTTGATTTTAAGATGTAATATTGTTATTATACATATATTAGATTTTTATTTCAAGTGTTTTACTTTTTTTGAGGTATTTATGGTAGAGGTTATTTCAAATTCTCCTGAACAGACCGAGGTATTCGGTGAACTTCTTGGTAAAGTTCTTACCGGTGGCGAAACCGTAGCGTATTTTGGCGGTCTTGGTATGGGTAAAACCCGATTTACTGCGGGACTTGCCCGTGGTATGGGTATTGATACGGATGTTTCAAGCCCTACATTCGCCCTTGTTCACGAATACAGGGGCGTTAAGAATTTGTATCATTTTGATATGTACAGAATATCTACTTTTGAGGATTTATGTTCTACGGGTTTTTACGATTATCTTGATTGGGGCGGTGTTCTCGCCGTTGAATGGAGCGAGAATATCGAAAACGCACTCCCTGAGGACAAGTTAATCAAAATTGAAATTTCACGCGGTGAAAATGATGATAGTCGTATTTTAAGAATGAGTGGTGACAGTATTTATGAAAATTCTTGGCGTTGACAGTTCTGCTACTGCCGCAAGTGCCGCGGTTTTGTGTGACGGTAAAGTTCTTTCTCTTAATTTTTCAAATACGGGTCTTACTCATAGCCAGACTCTTTTACCTATGATTGAAAGTACACTTAAAATAGCGGGGGTTTCTGTTAACGATATTGATTTGTTTGCAATATCTAACGGCCCCGGCTCTTTTACGGGTGTTCGTATAGGTGTTGCCGCAGTAAAAGGTATCGCTCAACCGTTAGATAAAAAATGTGCGGCAATATCTACCCTTGAGGTTATTGCTAAGCCTCTTGAAAACACGGGTTGTTGTGCAGTTGCGGTTATGGATGCCCGTTGCAATCAGGTTTATACGGCTCGTTTCGATTGTACTGACGGATTAAACAGGATGTCACCTGATGAAGCAATTACAATTGATGAGTTGTATGAAAAACTTAAAGATATTAATAAACACATTGTTCTTATCGGTGACGGTGCAAGGATTACTTATAATAAAATTTATGATAAATTAAATGGCGTCTCAATGGCTCCCGCATCTATTTGTTATCAAAGTGCGGCAGATGTTGCGTTGTTAGCGTACGAGAAAAGTGAAAATGGCTCTTTGGAGCTTCTTGATGCAAATGATGTTTTGCCCAATTATCTTCGCCTTTCACAGGCGGAGCGTGAATTAAAAAAGAAAAATAATAATTGAAAGGTTGTTTAATATGTTAGTTTTAGCGTCAGACCACGCAGGTTTCCCTCTTAAAGAAGAAATTAAGGCTTACCTTGATGAAAAGGGTATTGAGTACATAGACTGCGGTACTGATTCTACTGCATCTGTTGATTACGCAAAATTTGCTCAGGTAGCTTGTCTTAAGGTTACAAACGGAGAGGCAGATAAAGCAATCCTTTGTTGCGGTACAGGTATAGGTATCTCTATGGCGGCAAATAAAGTCAAGGGTATCAGAGCGGCTTGTTGCTCAGATTATTTCAGTGCTAAGTTTACAAGAATGCATAATGATGCAAATGTACTTTGTATGGGTGCTCGTGTTATCGGTGCAGGTCTTGCTTGCGAACTTGTAGATGTTTTTATTAATACTGAGTTTGAGGGCGGAAGACATCAACGTCGCGTTGACCAGATTACTGCTATTGAAAACGGTGAAATCCTTTGAATAAGAAGAAATTAATCAAGAAGATTGCTTTTAGTCTCACGGCACTTATTCTCGTATTGTCCACTGTCTTTTTGTTAATAGGGAATTTTTACGTTGATGTGCAACAAATCCACATTTTTAACGATAAAATCCCCGAAAGTTTTCATAATTACCTGATAGCTCACGTTTCAGACTATCACAACCGTACATCATCCATTGTTGATAAGCAGATTTTAGATAGTCTTAAAGAGGAGCAACCTGATATTATAGTGATAACAGGGGATCTTATTGATAGTAAAAGTACTAAGGTGGACGTTGCTTTAGAATTCACACGAAAACTTTGTGAAATTGCCCCTGTTTATTATGTTACGGGTAATCACGAGTCCAATGTGTGGCGTTCTGATGAAAGTGAGTTTAATCGTCTGATTGACGGATTAAGTGATATGGGCGTTACGTTGTTAAGAAATTCTTCTGTTAAAATCCGGAATGAAGCAGGGGACTATTTTTATCTTCACGGTATTGATGACCCGTATTTTTACGGAGGATATGAACAGGATTTTCAAAGGACAGAAATTCTTTGCGATGACCTCAATATAAATGATGAAGAACTTAATGTTCTTTTGGCACATCATCCCGAAACCTTATCTGTATACTATAAATATAATTTTGATTTGGTTTTTTCGGGTCATGCCCACGGTGGACAGATTACATTTTTCGGTAAAGCCATTATGGCACCTGATCAGGTAACTTTCCCGCCATACACGGAGGGTCTTTACAAGATGGTTGATACTCAACTTGTTTTAAGCAGGGGTATCGGTTACAGTATGTTTCCGTTAAGAGTTTTCTGTAATCCACATCTTATATATGCTGAATTTAAAGCAAAATAAAACAGTCCGAGCGATTTGCTCGGACTGTTAATTTTTATTCTGCTTTTAATGCTCTCTGTAACCAGATTGATGCAATATCAATTGCGGCGTACATACCGTTCTTTTCGGTTCTTTTAACGATTGCTTCAAGGGGGTTAATGTTGGGGTCGGTATTTAAAAGCTGAACAATAACTTTGTCTGCGATTTTAACCCCGTGAACCTCGTGAGAAGAAGCAACGGAAAGCATTATAACAAAGGGGTCACTCATATTACCGTAGTAAATTGTGTTACCCTTACGAACGAGGGGTTTACCTTTGTAGGTAAGAAAACTTGCCTGAGTATCAGCCAAACTAAACACTCCTTAATTTAAAATACCTTAGTTGAGAAGATAGGACTTAAGAAGAACCTGAAGAAGTTCATCACGGTCAATTTTTCTAATAAGGCTTCTTGCGTTATTATGGGTAGTGATGTAGGTGGGGTCTTCAGACAGTATATAACCTACAAGCTGACTGGTAGGATTGTAACCCTTTTCAACTAAAGAATTATAAACTGATACAAGAATCTCACGCATCTCTTTTTCATGGTCATCACTGATTGTGAATTGGATTGTTTTATCTGTCATAAATACACCTCCTAAAACTATATTTCTATTATAAACTAAAGTTATAAAAATTACAACAACAATTTATTAAGATTCGGTAAATTATGCTCTGAGTTCAATACCGATTTCTTTAAGATTCTTAAGAATTTCGTCAATCCAAGCCTGTACTTCATCCATTTCAATAGTTCTTTCTTTGGATGAGAAGATAAGGCGGACTGTTATACTCTTGATTTCACCATTGTCGTAAGTGTCGATAACCTTAACATTTTCAAGTTCCTTAAGACCGAGTTTGTTCCAACACTTGCTAAGGTCTGCAAAGGTTTTACCCTCTTTCATTATAAGCGAAAGGTCGTAATAAGTTGACTGCTGAGTTGAAGGCTCTACGAATGAAATATTAGCACCGTTAACAGTGATGAAATCATCAATGTCAATTTCAATACAAACTACCTTTGCTACCTTGTCAACCTTAGTAGCGTTAGTGGGATGGAGTGTATTGATGATACCCATATCAACACCTTCGCAAGAAATAAGGGCGGTGTTTTTGGGATGTTGCCAACTGTGAAGGGGAGCAACCTTCTTGAGTGTGGGAGCTTTATGCTTAATCTGTGTAAAGATATTGTTAACTATTGTAAGACCTTTGAAGAATAAATCCTTTTCAGTTGCGTTTTTATCATAAAGAACAATACCTAAACTACGGCGTTCGTTTGCAGTACCGTCGGCTTTAATACCCTTAACAATTCTGCCGATTTCAAAGATACCGTAGTTTTCTGCGAAATCCTTGTTTTCGGATGCGGCAAGTAAAAGTGTGGGTATCATTGAGTTACGGATAGTACCGTTATCGGAGCTTTCAATGTTGAGTATTTTAACGTTTTCTTCAACTTCAATACCGAGTTTCTTGTATTTTCTTACGTCGCCCCAGATGTATGAATGAACTTCGTGGAGGTCATAGTGCTTAACAAGAATATCCTTAATTTCATTGCTTTCAGAACGAACAGGGGCACTCTTAACGGGTTTAAGAGGGCTCTTTGTTGTTATGATACTGAAGTTATCATAACCGTAAATTCTTGTGATTTCTTCAATAATATCCGCTTTAATTGTAACGTCTTTTGTTGCTCTGTATGAGGGTACTTTTACAATGAAATCATTTCCATTCTTTGTTACGCCGAAACCGAGTGCTTTAAGAGTTTTTACAATTCTTTCTTCACTGATATCAATACCTGTGTATTTGTCAACGTAAGCTTTATCAAATGAAATTGTGATTTCGGGATACTTTCTTACATATTCATCTGTAAGTTGTGAAGCAACCTTTGCCCCTTCATCAATTGATTTAAGAAGGTAAGCAAAACGTTTTGCCGCAGTAACAGTCATTTCAGGGTCAAGCATTTTTTCGTATCTTGCCGAAGCATCTGTACGAAGACCGAGTCTTGATGATGATTTTCTTACACTGATACCGTCGAAGTTTGCACATTCAAGTACAACTGCATCTGTATCACCGACGATTTCTGAATCAAGACCGCCCATAATACCTGCAATAGCAACGGGAGTTGAGCCGTTCTGGATAAGAAGAGTATCGGTTGTGATATCACGCTCTGTTTTATCAAGAGTTGTGAATTTGCAATTCTCTTCAGGTGTGCCTACAACAATTTCATCAATTTTATTGGCATCAAAAGCGTGGGTGGGTTGACCCATTTCAAGCATAATGTAGTTTGTAAGGTCGGCAAGAAGATTAATTCCACGCATACCGCAGTAGTAAAGTCTTATCTGCATTGACATAGGACTGACATTCTTTGTAATGTTATCCATTTTTACACAAGAATAACGGTAAACTAAGTCAGGACGATTAACTTTAACATTGATTTTTTCGTCGCCGTCGTAGGCTAAATCAGAGAGGGGAAGGGGTTTTAATTCTCTGTCAGTAAGGGCTGCGAATTCACGTGCAATACCGTAATGACCCCAAAGGTCGGGACGGTTTGTGAGAGATTTGTTGTCAACTTCGAAAATAATATCCTCAATGGGGTAGATATCTTTAAGGTCAGTTCCGTTAGGAGCATCAACGTCAATTTCCATAAGTCCGGATTTGTCATCAGAAAGACCGAGCTCAAATGCTGAACAACACATACCCTCAGATTCATATCCTGCAACAGTTGCTTTTGTTATTTCACCTGCGGGTACTCTGCCACCGGCTTTAACGAAAGCAATTTTCATATTCTCGCGTACGTTGGGAGCACCGCACACAACATCATAAATTCTGTCGCCGCCATCAACTTTGAGTAGATGGAGTTTCTTTGAGTTGGGATGATTTTCTATTGAAAGAATTTCACCAACAACAACGTCGCGTAAATCTTCGCCTTTAACAATAATGTCTTCAACCTCGGCAGTTGCGAGAGTGAAACTGTTAATAAGCCTTTTAATATCAAGACCCTCAAGGTCAACATATTCTTTTATCCAATTAATTGAAACAAACATTTATTTGACCTCCTTGTCGGGTGATGTGAAAGTTGCGTTTTCAAACTGTGAAAGTGATTTGAGGTTACAGGAGTTGAAAACACGGATATCTTTGATACCGTAACGCATCATTGCGAGTCTTGTAAGACCGAGTCCGAATGCGAAACCTGTGTACTTTTCGGGGTCGAGACCACCGGCAGTAAGTACGTTGGGGTGAATCATACCGCAGGGGCAAAGTTCAAGCCAACCCGAATCTTTACAAGAGGGGCAACCTTTACCGCCACAGATTGTGCACTGAATGTCAAGTTCAAAACCGGGCTCAACGAAGGGGAAGAAACCGGGACGAAGTCTGACGGTAATGTCCTGTTGAAAAACTTCGGAAAGCATAGTTTTCATAAAGTAGATAAGGTTAGAGATGGAAATATCCTTATCAACCATAACACCTTCCATCTGGAAGAATGTGTTTTCGTGACAAGCGTCAATTTTTTCGTTTCTGAAGCATCTACCGGGGAAAATAACACGAATGGGGCGGTCAGCCTCAAGCTCGGGTGTATATTTTTTGAGAATAGCATTCTGTGCGGCAGATGTGTGAGTTTTAAGTAACTGGTTAGTGCTGAGGTAGTAGGTGTCCTGCATATCACGAGCGGGGTGATGCTTAGGAATATTAAGAGCCTCGAAGCAGTGATAATCGTCAACAATTTCATCGTAATCTTCTATTGAGAAGCCCATAGCCGCAAAAATATCCTCAAGCTCACGCTGAACGAGAGTAATGGGGTGGTATGAACCCTTTTCCTCGGTTATGGGGAAGGTAACATCATAATCCTCTGCGGCGTTAATAAGACGTTCTTCTTCCAGCTTCTGAAGTTCAATATTCTTTTCTTTAATGGTGTTTTCAACGAATTGTTTTACCTCGTTAATAATCTGACCTGCTTCTTTTTTCTGGTCGTTGGGCACATTTCTGAGTTCACTCATAAGTGACGCTACTGCACCCTTTTTGCCGAGGAATTCAATTCTTAACTGTTCAAGGTCTGCAGGAGTTTTTGCAGTATTTACCTTTTCCTCGAATTGCAGTTTTAACTGCTGTGCTTTTTCGAGCATTTTGTTCAATCCTTTCGCTAATATATAAAAATTTTCAAACAATTTAATCAGCATCGAAATGCTGTATGGTGACCTTTATTGTTTTGCAAATTTATAAACCGGCACGAAGTGCCCCTTAATTTTGCATTTTGCATTTTTAATTTTGCATTAAAAAAAGCCCCCATCCCAAAAGGGACGAAGACAAACTCCGCGGTACCACCCTAATTTTTGCTTTCTTTTCAGAGCAAACACTCGTCTGTAATATAACGGTTACACCCGTCGCGACCTACTGTGGTTCAGTCGCGCTGCTCACAAGTGAACTTCAAAGAAAACATCCGTAATGTGCTTACAGCCGAGGGCACATCTCTCTGTGACATCAATTAACTTCTACTCTCTTGCTCAACGCATTTGTTGTATAATACCATATATAAATTTAAAATTCAAGTCTTTTATATATAAAAAATCCCCGCAAATTGCGGGGATTTTGAGCATTAGCCTTTAACAGTGCCGCCCTTCATTTTAATGAGTTCACGGTAACTGATAAGTTCAACACCGTTATCTTTGAGATACTGGTGAACATAGGGATCTTTCATGAGTTGATATTCCCATACACGGTCCTGCCATCTGCCTGTAATACCTTTAAGTTCGTCACATTCAACAGAAGGATGAACGAAGGTTTCTGTAACACCGTCTTCGGGAATATTAGTCCAGATTTTAAGGATAGTATCACGGTAAACTTCGTAGCTTACACGCATATCGTCGTTCCAATCCGGGAAAAGAAGGTAATCGGGGATAATAACATTGTATTTTTTACCCCAATGCTTAGAGAGAAGTGTTACTGCCGCGTAAGCAATATAGGGTGTGCCGTTGGGGCAGATTCTCTTGTCGTGCTTAACATAAAGTCTGTAAGCGTATCCATAAGAACCGCATATTTTAAGTGCAAGTTTTGAAAGACCGAGTCTTCCGGTATAGTGACCGTAAAGAGAACCCATATGGTTATCAATATGTGAGGGTTTCATACCCATACTGTGAGCAAGGTCAATCTGTGCACGGACTTCTTTTTCGATATCTTCATAAGAAGCGTTTTTCTCAACCTGGTCGCTTTCGTGCCACATAAAGCCTTCTTCGTCAATAAGGGATTTACCGTCTGTAAGGGGTTTCCAACGGTATTTACCCCATTCACTTGTAAGAGTGGTATGTACACCGATTGCGTATTCGGGGTGAGCTTTAGAGAATTCAACTGCATCTGCCGCAGCGGGGCAGGGCATCATAACGGTTGCTGATTTAAGCCAACCACCGAGGAAAAGCTCGTTAACGGCTTCGTTAGCCGCGTTACACATACCGTAGTCGTCTGCGTTTACAATAAGATATTTAGCCATAATAATCCTTTCATACCCGTGGGTAATAAAAATAAATTGTTAACATTATTATAATACTTGTAAAAAATAAATCAAGTATGTAGAAAAATTTTGTTTACTATATTCATTAAACTCTTTACTTTAAGGAAAAGTGTGGTAAAATATTCGTAAATACGGAGGTGTTTTTATGTCAGAAATTAAACTTGGTGTTCAGCTTTATACTTTACGCGATAAGTGTCAGAATGCAGAGGATTTTGAGACCACACTTAAATTCCTTGATGATATCGGTTGTAATGTTATTCAAATTTCAGCAATAGGTGATATTCATCCCGACATAGTTGCAGAGCTTGTTGATAAATATAGAATGGATGTTTGCGTTACACACAAACCCTACGACAGAATGAAAAATGATTTGGATGAACTTATTCACGAGCACGATTTGATTGATTGTAATAATATCGGTATCGGTGCTATGCCCGGTAATATTCACGAAACTGCAGAGGGTGTAACGGGATTTATCACAAAATGCAACGAAATTGCCGCTAAAATGGGCGAAAAGGGTAAATTCCTTAACTACCATAACCATGCTTTTGAGTTTGAAGTTTACGATGGAAAACGTACCTTTGAAAGACTTATTGAGGAAGTACCTCAGCTCCGCTTTATACCCGATACATATTGGATGCAGGTTGGCGGCGTTAACCCTGCCGAGTATATGAAGAAGCTCAACGGCAGAGTAGATGTTTGCCACTTTAAGGATATGCGTATTGTAAATAACCAACAACGCTTTGCTGAGTGTGGCACGGGTAACCTTGACTTAGGTGCTTGTTACCGCACATGTAAGGAAATCGGTGTAAAATACATTGTTATTGAGCAGGACCTTTGTTACGATAAGGACCCCTATGACAGTGTTAAAATCGGTTTCGAAGGTCTTAAACGCATCGCTGCAGAAAACAAATAAGGTAAAGTTAAATGTTATATGAATTAAAAAATTGCCGTGACGGAAGTGAGGCTACATATAAAACTACCGTTGATATTTCAGAAAATAACGGTGTTGTTACATTCACTTTTGATGCGGAAAATACTGAATTTTATTGCCCTCATTCGGGATATAATAAAATCCACTCGGAAGGGGATGCCTGTGAGGTTTTAATAGGCTCCGACCCTGAACGTAAGGTTTATTATGAGATTGAAATAAGTCCCCAAAATGACCTTATGGTAGCCGAAATGGTTAATCACGGATTTGACGAAAATAACGAACCGATTCTTGATATCCACTTTGTAGACGATTGTTTCGTAAAAAGTAAAGTTAAAAGGAGAGAAAACGGTTATAGTGCTACCGTCAGTTTTCCGTCAGATAAGATTTTAAGCGGTGAGGGTGAAATCTATTTTAACGCATACCGTCTTGAAACCGATGGCGGTGAAATGGATAAACACCTGTTTTCCTTGAATCCTACAATGTTACCGAAATTTCACGCACCTGAATACTTCTTATTTTTGAAAGATTACGTGAAATAAATTAAAGACTTGCTTCGGAATTATAACTGAAGCAAGTCTTGTTTTTTATTTGTATTTTTCACATTCCGCTACTGCAAGGCGGTCACAACGTTCATTTTCAGGGTGTTCATTGTGTCCTTTAACCCAATTGAATGTAACCTGATGTTTACCAAGTAATTCAAGTAGTTCTGTCCATAAATCAACGTTTAAAGCGGGTTTTTTGTCTGCTTTTCGCCATCCGTTTTTCTGCCACGAATAAACCCAGCCTTTCGTGATAGACTCATATACATATTTTGAGTCTGTTGTTACAACTGCCTCGCAGGGCATTTTAAGGGCTTTAAGAGCGGAAATCACGGCGGTTAATTCCATTCTGTTGTTGGTTGTGTCTTTTTCGCCACCACTAAGTTCTTTTTCAACACCGTTATATCTTAAAATCGCACCCCAACCACCGGGACCCGGGTTGCCGCTACACGCACCATCAGTAAAGATTTCTACCTTCTTCATAATTCAAATCCTTTAAAAGTTTTTTACATATTAACATATTTTTGGAACATTTTAAAGATATATATTTAATTTTTTATTTTCGGGGGTAGTTTGATGGTTGCGGTGATTCTTGAAAGGTGTAATAAATCCTTAAAAGAATGCTTTGGTATTAATAACGTCTGTGAAATTCCTTTTTTCGATACAACTCTAAAACACTTTTTAAAATATAAAAATGTTTTTAAAGACTTTCAAAAAATCTTTGAAATATCCGAAAAAAGTAATGGCTCACAATATCTTTCTGAAGTTAATAAATTAAAGATTTATCTTGAAAAACACCCCTGTGAAAATGTTGTTTTTACGTATTCGGATGTATACATTGGTGAATATGATTTTTTGGATTTTATCGAAACAAAAAACAATAATTTTTGTTTGATTAATAGCGAAAATGAACGTTTTTTATGCGTTTTAAAAAGCACGGATTTTTTGAAAATTTTATTAGAAAACGACGATGATTTGCGAAGTGTTTTTAAATGTGTTAAAGAAGAAAAAATTTATAACAGTTATGTGAAAATTATCGATAATCCCTTGAAATATAAGGCTTTTTGTTGCGATACGCTTTCAGGTAAAGTATCCTACCGTTTACCTGAAATTGCACAGGGAATATACGCTTCATCCAATATTCCCGAAGGCGATTTTGTGTTAATTCCTCCCGTTTATTTCGGTGACGATGTACAGATTGAAAAAGGGAGTGTTATAGGTCCTTGTACTGTCATCTCGGATGGTGGTTTAATAGCCCAAAACAGTCACGTAAGAAATAGTTTTTTGGGTGAAAACACCTATATTTCTTCGGGTTGTCATACGGAGGGTTCGGTGCTTTCACAAAACGTAGTTTTAAGAAGAAACAGTGTGGTGTTTGATGGTTGCGTTTTGTGTCGAGACGTAACAATTGGCGAAGAGTCTGTTTTAGAAAAAGATAGTTTCATCCGAGCATTTTCAAGAGTGGATGAACTCAGTAGTCCGCTTGTTAATTACAAGGTGGATGAAACAAATTCCACTGATGGTTTTTACGGATATACTCCTGAAAAAGCCGCACTTTTAGGTGCTGCTACGGGTCTTTGCTTTGATATGCCCAAAATTGCCGTTGCAAGTGACGGAGAATTGAATTCGACCGCGTTAAAACTTGCATTTTTAGGTGGATTAATGACAACGGGTGCCTCTTGTTATGATTTCGGTAATACATTTTTTTCGTCACTACACTATTTTATGAATTTTTGCGAACTTGATTGTGCAGCATTTATAAGCGGTAATGATGAAGGTACGGTGATAAGCTTATTTAAAAGTGGTGAAACCGCATTGTCAAAATCAGATTTTTATAATATGAAAAGTGTTTTATCCTCGGCGGATATACCAAGATGTGGTAAAGAAGAGTGTAAAAAAATACGTCAGATTCACGGAATGCAGAGGATGTATATTCAAAACCTTACCAATTTATTTGATGAATCAATTGATTTTATGCCCGTGTTTTATTGCGATAACAAACGGATTCTGAGCGTAGCCGAACTGGCGATCTCAAAAATCGGTTTTAAAACAGGCAAAAACCGAGTAGTATTTAATATTAATCCGTGGGGGACTAAGGTTTCGGCTCAAAGTGACGGAATTGTTTATCCTTATTCCAAATTACTGGAAATAGTTTCATTTTTTCAACGTAAAACGGGCTTAGAAAACTTCAATCAAATTTATAAAATTGATAGCGTTTTGTTGAGTTTTTATATCATAAAAATATTAGTTGAAGAAAAACTCTCTTTAAAGGAAGTTGTTGAAGATTTGCCAAGATTTTATGTTGCAGAGAAAAATATCGAAAACTCTTGCCGTTTAAAGATTCTCGCAGCGGATTTGTCCCAAGAGAATAAAGTTGATTTCAGGAAAGACGAAATATATTTTAACGATGGCTTAAGCAGTGTGAAAATCAAAGAAAATCAAAAAGGTGGTATTTCAATAAAAGCAAAGGCTCATTCAATGGAGACGGCAACGGAGATTGTAGAAAATCTTACCCGTTTTATATCTGAACGTGGTCTTTATAACTATTGACAATATTATCAATTAATAGTATTATATATAATTAGTAAAATAGCGTATTGTGCCGTCTTGTTAAGTCGGCGTTACATATATCTCGAGTATTAATTTTAATAGATTATTTAGGTGATAATTATGGCTAAAGAAACTAAGAATAAAAATTCTGTGCCACAAGGTAAGAAAAAAATGACTAAAACAAATACCAAGAAAAAAGAAACTTCTAAAAAGAGTAAGTCTAATAAACAAAATCTTCCCGTTGAAAAGAAAATTGTTGAAAATAAAAAGACTTCTAAAACTCAGAATAAACAGTCCAAAAAGAAAACAGATACAACCAAAAAACAGGGCGGTTTATACTCAAAAGTAACGCCTCCGGTAAGTAATACTCCCGTTAAGATTTCATTCCTCGGTGGTATTAACGAGGTTGGTAAGAATATGACTTGTTACGAATACGGCAAGTCGATGCTTATTGTTGACTGTGGTCTTGCTTTCCCTGAGTCCGACCAGTTGGGTGTGGATTTTGTAATACCTGATTTTACATTTGTTGAGCGTAACGCTGATAAAATCAAGGGCGTTTTAATTACTCACGGTCACGAAGACCATATCGGTGCTCTTTGTTATCTTCTTAAAAAGATTAATATTCCCGTTTATGCAACACTCCTCACTGCGGGTCTTATAATGGGTAAACTTTCCGAGCACAAACTTGAACACGAGGTTAAAATTAACATCGTTAAAGCCGGTGATGAAATTATCCTCGGTGACTTCAGGGTTGAGTTTATAAAAGTAAACCATTCAATTCCCGATGCAGTTGCTCTCGCAATTAAATGTGATGCGGGTATTGTTGTACAAACCGGTGACTTTAAAATAGATACAAGTCCCATTGACGGCGGTATTATTGATTTATCGAGATTCGCTGAACTTGGCAACGAAGGCGTTTTATGTTTGCTTTCCGACTCCACTAATGCTGAGCAGCCGGGTTATACCCAAAGTGAAAGTAAAGTTGGCGAAACTTTCCGTAACTTGTTTACTCAGGCTGGAGACAGACGAATTATTATCGCTACATTTGCTTCAAATATTCACCGTGTACAACAGATTATTGATATTGCCGCCCATACAGGACGTAAGGTTGCTCTTTCGGGCAGAAGCCTTGAAAACGTTGTTGCTACCGCTTCTGAATTAGGTTATGTTAATATCCCTGACGGTACACTTATCGGTATTGACGAGGTTAAAAAATATACTGACGAACAACTTGTTATTATTACAACGGGTAGTCAGGGCGAACCTATGTCCGCTTTGTCAAGAATGGCTTCGGGTAACCACCGTAAAGTGAATATAGGCTATAATGACTGCGTTATAATTTCTGCAAGACCCATTCCAGGTAACGAAAAGACCGTTTACCGCGTTATAAATGATTTGATGCGTCTTGGTGCAAGGGTGATTTACGAAAAGATGTACGATGTTCACGTTTCGGGTCACGCTTGTCAGGAAGAACTTAAAATTATGTTTTCCCTTGTTAAACCCCGCTATTTTATACCTGTTCACGGTGAGCAAAAGCATCTTCGTTATCACGCACGAATTGCCGAGAGTGTAGGCATCGACCCGCATAATATACTTATTGCCGATAATGGCTATGAAGTTTCTTTAAGTGAACGCTCAATGAGTGTTTCGGGAACTGTTGCTAACGGCAAAATTTATGTTGACGGTTATGGCGTGGGTGATGTAGGTACTCGCGTTATGAAAGAGAGACTTCACTTAGGTCAGGACGGTATAATTATAATTGCCGCTACCATTGACGGTGCTTCGGGAGAACTTCTTTCGGGTCCCGAGGTGCTTTCCAAAGGCTTTGTTTACGTTAAAGAGGCGGAGCTTCTTATGAAAGAGGCAGTTGCACTTTCTATGCACGTTATTGATAGTTTCCCGCCTTACAGTTATGACCTTAATGCTATGAATACTAAGTTGAAAGACGAAATTTCACGTCTTATGTACGAAAGAACAAAAAGAAGTCCTATGATTTTACCTGTTCTTATGAGAGTTTGATTATTCTTATATTAAAATCCCGATAGGGGGTAAAAAATGAAGTTTAAAGCTATTTTCAGACAAAATCCCATTGGTTTTATAACCGTTGCTTTGCTTTTGCTAAGTACTTTAATAAGCAGTTACTTTGATTATAAGATTGCTATTGGCCTTGGTATTGTTTTTATAGTTGTGCTTATTACTCAACTGGTATATACAATTTTTGCGTTTAAAAATACCAAGAAATATGTAAAACATCTTTCGGAAACTTTGTTTCCCGATATTAAGGGTAATAATTCGGATTTTCCGCTTGCTGCCGTTGTTTGTGATAAATCAGGTAATATTATCTGGTACAATAAACAGTTTTGCGATGATATTATTGAAGGTTATGAAATCAAAAGTCTTACGATGAACGACTTTTTCGAGGATTTTTCGTTTTCGAAAATTGCCGAAGAAAAAGTATCGGATGCACATTTTTCTGATAAAAAGTTCACGGCATTTTCAGTTGTTGAAAATAACCTTATGTGTGTTTATTTGTTCGATGATACTTACCTTAAGAATATTTCTCAGGAATATTATTTCTCAAGACCCTTTGTTATGTTGATGCTTGTGGATAATATTGAGGAACTTTCCCGAAGCCTTACTGACAGTAAGTTTGCTATGGTTTCGGGCGGTATTGAAAGTCTTATTGAACAATGGCTTAAAACCGAAAGCGTTATTTTTAAGAAGATTGCCAATGGTAATTTCCTCGTAATTGGTGAAAAACGTAATCTTGATAATTTATGTGAAAATAAATTTTCCGTCCTTAATAAAGTTCGTAACTACACCTATGCCGACACCCCTGTGAATGCTACTCTTTCAATTGGCGTAGGTAGTGGTACATCTTTTTCCGAATGTGAGGCAAAAGCACGTAAAGCCCTTGATATGTCCCTTGGTAGGGGTGGTGACCAAGCGGCGGTACATACCGATGAGGGCTACATATACTTTGGTGGTGTTTCAAACAGAGCTAATGATAGTTCCCGAGTTTCACCACGAAGAACCGCGGCTAATATTTCAACTCTTATCAAGCAATACGATAAAGTTTATATTATGGGTCATAAATATTCTGATTATGATGCCGTAGGTGCCGCAATGGGTATGCAGTTTTTCTGCGAGGCAAATGGAGTTAATGCTCAGGTTGTTATAGATAATAAAACAACTTTGGCTTCACCACTTGTGACTTTAGCAAATAACAACGGTTATAAGCATTTTATATCCGTTAATAAAGCCCTTGACTCTTGTGATGACGATACACTTGTTATTGTGGTTGATACTCACAGACAAGCTTTACTCGACGAGCCTGATTTATATGTACTTGCAGGTGCTGTTATAGTAATAGACCACCATAGACGCTCCGAGGATTATATCGATGATGCCGAGATTATATATACATCTCCGTCATCATCTTCATCCTGCGAAATGGTAACTGAGTTAATTCAGTATTCGACTATTCTCGACAGTATACCTTCCGTTGTATCAACGGGCTTGTTGTCGGGTATAGTTCTTGATACTAAGGATTATGTACTTAGAACGTCCCAACGTACATTTGAGGCGGCGGGTTTCCTTCGTGATAATGATGCGGATACGGTTGCCGTGAAGAAACTGTTCTCAATTGATTCCGAAATGTCGGAGTTAAAGAATCAGATAGTATCAAACGGTGAAATTCACGATGGTTTTATGATTAGTACTACTTCAGCAGACAGTAAAAATTTACGGATTATTACTTCCTCTGCGGCGGATGATATGTTGTCCATTGACGGGGTAAGGGCATCTTTTGTTCTTTCAAAACTCAGTGTTGGTAAAGTTCAGATTTCTGCCCGTTCCTTAGGTGAAGAAAATGTGCAACTTATTATGGAAGTTCTTGGTGGCGGCGGTCATAATACAATGGCGGCGGCACAGGTTAAGAGTACAAATCTTGAAAATGCAAAAATAATGCTCTTAAATGCTATTGAGCAATATAAATCAAACAAATAACTTTCTATCGGAGGTAACAATAATGGAAGTTTTATTAAAAAGTGACGTAAAAGGTCTTGGTAAAAAAGGCGAAAAAGTAAGTGTTTCGGAAGGTTACGCTCGTAATTTCCTTTTCCCCAGAGGTCTTGCTGCGGAAATGAATGCTCAGCTTATGTCTGAACTTAAAAACAAAGAATCTTCACAGAAATTCAAAGCGGACGAAGAATTAAAGGCGGCTAAGAATTTTGCATCAAAAATCAACGGACAAACTGTTGTTATTAAAGCAAAGGGTGGCGCTAACGGTAAACTTTTCGGTTCCGTAACCGCTAAAGAAATTGCCAATATAGTTACAACTAAATTCTCCGTTAAAGTTGATAAGAGAAAAATATCAGTTGATGATATCAAAGCTTTCGGCACATATAACGCTCAGGTAAGACTTCATCCTCAGGTTACTGCCGATTTTAAAGTTCAGGTTACAGAAGAATAAATTATTCTGAAAGGAATATGATTATGGCTGACAATAGTCTTCAGACATTTGATAATATTAATCTGCCCTATAGCCTTGAAACGGAACAGGCGGTTATCGGTTCTGTGTTAATTAATCCCGAATGTGTGAGCGTAGTTCTCTCAAATATAAAGCCCGATTATTTTTACTTGCCCCAACATAAATCCATTATGGAGGCAATTGTAATTCTTGATACTCTCGGCTCAAGAATTGACGCTCTTACCATTCTTGATAAACTCAGTTCCGACAGTTCCTTTGATATGGAAAGCGGGAAGAATTATCTTTTCCAACTTGCGCAGATTGTTCCGTCCGCTGCTAACGTTGAAAACTACTGTAAAATCGTTAAAGAAAAGTATTTCCTTCGTTCTCTTATTACCATTTCAAAGGAAACTATTGATTCTGCAGTAGACGGTGGTGCCGAGGCGGACAAGATTCTTGATGCCGCCGAGCAGAAGATTTATGATATCAGAAAGGGTAAAACCACAGGTGCACTCCAAAAATTAAGTGATGTTATTTCCGCCGAGGTTTATCCTAATCTTGTTAATATCACTTCTGAAAATGCAGATGAGTTCAAGGGTATTCCCATGGGCTTTTCCAAGATTGATGAAATTACCTCGGGTCTTAACCGCTCTGACCTTATATTAATTGGTGCTCGTCCTGCGATGGGTAAAACGAGTTTTGCTCTTAATATTGCCCGTAATGTTTCAATGACAGGTAAAAAAGTTATTTTCTTTTCCTTGGAAATGTCTAACGAGCAGTTGGCGGCACGTGTGCTTTCAACTGAGGCGAGGGTAGAGTCCAATAAATTGCGTTCGGGTGATATTTCATCCGAAGAGTGGGTACGTCTTGCGGAAGCTACCGACAGATTAACAAGATGTAATCTTTATTTTGATGATACGGCTTCTATTACAGTACCCGAAATCAAATCTAAAATAAAACGTGCCAAGGATGTTGATTGTATCATCATCGACTATCTCGGTCTTATGGAATCTGCAAAGAAGAAAGAAAACCGAGTTCAGGAAGTTACTGAAATCACACGAAGCCTTAAGATGCTTGCGAAAGATTTAAAAATTCCTGTTGTTGTTTGTGCTCAGCTTTCCCGTGGACCTGAAAAGAATGGTAAATCATCCAACAGACCTATGCTTTCTGACCTTCGTGACTCGGGTTCAATTGAGCAGGACGCGGATATTGTTATGATGTTATACCGCGAAGGTTACTACAAAAACAGCGCACAGAATGCGGATGAAATCGATATGACACAGGCGGACGTTGATATTGCTAAAAACAGACACGGTGCAACCGAAAGAGTAAAACTTCATTGGGATGCACAGTACACCTTATTCTCAACCCTGGAGTACAGAGATGAATAATTTTACTCTTACTATAAAAACCAAGGTTTTAAAAGCCATTGAAGACTATTCAATGTTACAGGGTGTAAAAAAAGTTGTTGTTGGTTTTTCCGGCGGAGCAGATTCTGTATGCTTAATACATATTTTGAACTCGTTGAAGAATGATTTTAATTTTGAAATCATTGGTGCTCACGTTAATCACGGAATCCGCGGCGATGAGGCATTAAGAGATGCCGAATTTTCACGTGATTTCTGTAAAAAACTTGGTATTGAGTTTAAATTGCTTGACACTGACTGTGTGAAAAAAGCCAAGGAAACGGGCGAAAGCGTTGAGGAATGCGGCAGACGTATCAGATACGACTTTTTTTACAGTTTAGCAAACTACGATGAAAGAATTGCTACTGCACACAATTCCAATGACAATGCAGAAACGGTTTTATTTAACATCGCAAGAGGCTCGACCATTAAGGGTGGCGGTGGAATTCCACCCGTAAGAGGTATTATTATAAGACCTTTGATTTATTGTACACGTGAAGAAATTGAGGGCTATTGCCACGAGAATAATCTTCAGTTTGTGACCGACAGTACAAATTTGTGTGACGATTATACGAGAAACAAAATCCGACATAAGGTCTTACCCGTTTTACAAGAGATAAATCCCGAAGCGGTTTCTAATTTTGCTCGTTTTAGTTCAAATGCCCGTGAGGTTACTGAATATATTCAGAGCGAAGCTCTTGAAGTTATTAAGAAAACCCATAACGGCGACGGCACTTATAATGTCAAAAAACTTCTTGGTTATAAACCCGTTGTAGTGCGTGAGGCTTTTGTTCTTTTGTTTGTAGGTTGGTCCGATAAGACACTTGAGCGAAAAAAGATTGATGAACTTTATGATTTACTTACAAAATCGGGGAGAATTCAGGTTTACGGCAATATTTTTGCAGAAGTTGTAAAAGGTAGTTTCCGCTTTTTCGTTAATGAAACTACCGAAAAACCTGATTCTGTTTGTGTCGAAAACTTTCCTTTTGAGTTTCAATTTGGTGAATACATAATCAATATTAGCGATATTCACCAAAGTTCAGAAAAAATTAATAAAAAGGTATTGGATAATTTAATAGATTGTGATAAAATCGTAGGAAATGTTTTCTTGCGTACACGTGCCGAAGGGGATAAAATATCTTTACCTAAGCGTAAAGTTACCAAAACTTTAAAAAAGTTGTTTAGTGAGTTAAATATTCCTGTGGAAAAACGCGATTTATTACCCGTTTTATGTGATGATAGGGGCGTTTTGTGGGTTTATTCTGTTGGAGTTGATGCTCGTTGTAGTGTCGACGGCAATTCAAGTAATATTATTTTTGTTAGGGGAGAAAATAATGATTGGTAAAGATATGTTTAATGATATTGACCGTGTTCTGATTTCTGAGGATGAGCTTACTAAAATTGTTAAGGATTTAGGTGCGAAAATCAGTGAGGATTATAAAGATAAGGATTTACTTCTCGTAAGTATTCTTAAAGGTTCTGTTATTTTTATGGCCGACCTTATGCGTGAAATTAAAATTCCTTGCAATATTGACTTTATGGCAGTTTCGAGTTATGGCTCAGGAACAAAGTCAAGTGGCGTTGTTAAGATTATTAAGGACCTTGATGCTTCAATCGAGGGTAAGGATTTACTTATTGTTGAGGATATTCTTGACAGTGGCAGAACATTGAACTATATCCGTGAAATTCTTCTTGCCCGTAATCCCAAGAGTATTAAAATATGTACTCTCTTTGATAAACCCGAGAGACGTGAAGTTGATTTATATGCCGATTATATTGGTTCAGGCGTACCCAACGAGTTTATTGTTGGCTATGGTCTTGATTACGATGAATTTTACAGAAACTTACCTTATATAGGTGTATTAAAAAGTTCTGTTTATTCCGAATAATATGGATGTATTTTATCCATTCTAAAATAAAAGCGAGGTGAGCTGTCATTAAAAGCAGCGAAAAAATCAAATCAGTATTGCCCTATATACTTATACCCGTTGTTCTTATAATTTTTATTGGGTTATATTCAGGTGACAGTACCAAAAGTTCCAAGTTAGAGTATTATCAGGTTGTTGAATACTTTGATAGCGGTAAAGTCAGCGAGTATGAACTTAATATCGGTACAGGTGCACTTAAATTTAAATTGGATGATGGTACTTCTAAAAAATACACAGTACCCAACGTAAACCTCTTCCTTGAAGATGTGCATGATGATGTTGTTGAATTTAATCGTGCTAACCCTAAGACACCCATTAAGTTTAACTATGTTTCGGGTACCTCATATTCTTTCTGGCTTCAGCTTATACCAATAATACTTGCGGTTGTTTTCCTTGCGGTTGGCGGTTACATCTTTATGAAGCGAATGAATAATACCATTACGTCTGAAAATAACCGTGCAATGAGTTTTGGTAAAGCCCGTGTTAAGTTCGGTAAGGATGAAAAACGCAAAACAACCTTTAAAGAGGTTGCGGGTGCTGACGAAGAAAAAGAAGAACTTCAGGAAATTGTTGAATTTCTTAAAGATCCCCGTAAGTTTACTGAGCTTGGTGCACGTATTCCTAAAGGTGTACTCCTGGTTGGCCCTCCCGGTACAGGTAAAACTTTACTTGCCCGAGCAGTAGCCGGTGAGGCGGATGTACCTTTCTTCTCTATTTCAGGTTCTGACTTTGTTGAGATGTATGTTGGTGTCGGTGCTTCCCGTGTGCGTGACCTTTTCGACCAGGCTAAAAAGAGCTCACCTGCGATTATTTTCATTGATGAAATTGATGCGGTTGGTCGTCACCGTGGTGCAGGTATGGGTGGCGGTCACGATGAACGTGAGCAAACACTTAACCAGTTGCTTGTTGAAATGGATGGTTTCGGTAATAATGAAGGTATCATTATTATTGCCGCGACTAACCGCCCCGATATCCTTGACCCCGCTTTACTTCGTCCCGGTCGTTTTGACCGTCAGGTAACTGTCGGAAGACCCGACCTTAAGGGCAGAGAAGAAATATTAAAAGTCCATGCTAAAAATAAACCTCTTGCACCGGATGTTGACCTGAAAACAGTTGCTCACGGTACAGTTGGTTTTGTTGGTGCAGACCTTGAAAACCTTCTTAATGAGGCAGCTTTACTTGCGGCTAAACGCAATAAAAAAGCGGTTACAATGACCGAAATTGACGAGGCTATTGTAAAGGTTGAAGTAGGTACTGAGAAGAAATCTCATAAATATACTGAGCGTGATAAAAAGATTACTGCGTATCATGAAGCAGGTCACGCAGTTGTGGCTTATTATCTCGAGAACATCCCGCCTGTATACGAAATTTCTATTATTCCCCGTGGTATGGCTGGTGGTTATACACTTCAGAGAGCAAATGAGGATGCTGCATATAAAAACAAATCTGAGTTTTTAGATGAAATTGTTTGCTTTATGGGTGGTAGAATTGCAGAAAAAATCATTAGTGAGGATGTATGGTCTGGTCCATCTTCCGACCTTTCAAGAGCATCGGATATAGCCCGTTCAATGGTTACCCGCTACGGTATGAGTGAGAAACTCGGTCCTGTTGTATATGGTAAAGACCATGACGAGGTATTCCTTGGTATGGAGACCTCAAAATCAAAGAACTTCTCCGATTCCTACGCTGAGCAAATTGATGATGAGATTAAACGCATTATAACCGAGTGTGAGGCTCGTTGTGCCGACCTTCTTAAGGAACACAATGATAAGCTCGTTTTAATTGCAGAAACTCTCATCAAGGACGAGAAAATCGATAAAGATAAATTCCTCCGACTTATGGATGAAAATTATGTTCCTGCTGTTGAGGAAGAAGTAGCTGAAATACAGGAAGAAAATCCTGTTGAAGAAGTTATCTCTGATGAAGTAATTGTTGAAGAACAAGAGACAAATATAGAAAATTCTGAAAGAGATGAATAATAAAATACCTCGTATTGCATGTGCAGTACGAGGTGTTTTAATGTTTAAAAATATTTGTAAATTTCTGAATATTCATTTATGTACACAGAACAGAATTCCTTTACTTTTTCAGGGTCCGCAGGTTCAGAAACATCATTTATACCAACTATTTTATAACCTGCTTTATGTGCGGTTTCTATTGCGTAAAGGGCATCTTCAAAAACGAAAGTATTGCTTTTGTCAGTGCCTAAGTGTTCCAGTGCTTTGTCATAAATAACCGGTGTATCTTTACCTGCTCCAACAGTTGTACAGGTGAAGATTTCAGAGAAATATTCACGTATTCCGTTGCGTTCAAGAGCCTTTTCCACCATATATTTATCGGTGGCAGTGGCTATGCACATTTTAACATTCTTCTTTTTTAAATATTCAAGAAACTCGATTACACCGTCTTTAAGTAAAACTTGTTTGAAGTAAAAATCCTCAACAAGAGCATTGATGCTTTTAACAATATCCATAACTGTCTTGTCGGGGGCATAGTGTTTGATATAATATTCCGCCGCCTGTACAAGACTTAATTTAACAAATTCTTCAGAAGCACCCGGAGGGGGAGTGATACCCTCATTCTGAAGGAATTTAAGACCGATTTCGCTCCAGATGTGCATTGAGTCCAGCAATGTACCGTCAAGGTCAAAAATAGCACCTTGGATATTTGATAAAACTTTTTCTTCCTTAATCATAATTACCTCCAACTGACCATTTGCCGTGCTTTCCGTTCCAGATAATGCATATTTTTCCTTTATTAACGGAAATTTTGGCGTCTTTTTTTATGAATTCGTTACTGACGCCTAAAGGATAATCAGAGGTCAAATCCGCATCCTTGAGATCGTATAAAAGACCATTTTCGCACACTCCATATGATTTTTCGGAAAGCGAAAAAACTGATAAAGTACCTTTGTTGTCCTTTGAAAAACCAATAGCGTTATTTTTTATAACCGTCAAGTATGTTTCATTATCAATAAAAACCGCATTTCCGCCTTTTTCGGTGATATAAGATGCAGTTTGAATACTCGCAACAGTCTGGTCCAGACGACCGCCTAAACAACCGTAAATTATAAAGTTGTTGTAGCCCTTTTTAAATGCAACATCAACGGCGAGTATCGTGTCGGTTTCATCCTTTTTTACAGGATGTTTTATAACATTACTACCATCGGGAACATACTCTAAAGAATCGAAATCACCGACTATATAATCGGGTTTTAGGTTAAGTTTTTCTGTGTTCTTCAGACCCGCGTCGGCGGCAATTATTAAATCACCGTAACAGGGTTTAACAGATATTTCTTCAATTGGCATTGAGCCGAAAATAAAACAAGATTTCATTTGATCACCATAGTATAAAACCGCTGTTTTGAACAGCGGTTAAAAATTAAAAGATTCCGTAAGTAATAAGGGACATAATAAGCCCGGCAATAAAAACGCCTATGGCAATAATGGGAAGACATTTCTTCATTCTTAAGTCCATTAATGCGGCTATAAGAGCACCTGTCCAACCGCCTGTACCGGGAAGGGGAATGGCGACGAAAAGAAGTAAGCCCCATTCCTTATATTTTTCAATAGTTCCTTTTTTCTTGTCTGCTCTTGCTTCAAGTTTGTCAACAATTTTACCTAAAAATTTAACTTTACGCATTAACTTGAAGATTTTTCTTATAAAAAGCAATATAAAGGGAATTGGTATCATATTACTAAGATAGCAAACCAAGAAAGCCTGAATAAAATCAATATCAAGAATACGTGCGGCAATCATACCGCCACGTAATTCAAGCACGGGAAAAAGTGAAACTATAAAGGGAATAAGCTGAGCGGGAATATTATGACTTTCTAAAAATTCAACGAAAGCCGTTACTATACTTTCAACCATTTTTTACCTCGCTGATATAGTTGTTTTCTATCAAGAAATCACGGGTGTCCTTTAGAATAGATTTATCGTTATCAAATTTAAGGCAGTTATATGCACTTTCGAAAGGTAACCAGATATAATCCTCAATTTCCTCGGGTTGAATTCTGGTCTGTTCGTCGTCAGTAGTAGCTGCATAAATAAGAACAGTTTTTTGTATTCTGTTTTGAATAGTGTATTGTGACTTACTTGTAAAACCGGGGAATATTTTTATTCTGATACCTGCTTCTTCGTAAACCTCACGTTTAGCAGTTTCTTCAAAAGTTTCGCCGTCTTCAACGTGGCCTTTTGGGAAACTCCAGTTCGAACTGCGTCTGTTTTTTATAAGAAGATATCTGATAGTACCGCCTATGTTTCTGTAAACAACCGCACCACAGGAACGCTCATAATAACACTCAAGCACAAAAGGTCTGTTTTGAGTATAGAAACTTATAAGCTTTTTTATTTCCCAATCAATCAACCTTTTAGATTTGGGGGCGGCAACAATTTTTTGTTCACCGTTATCTTTGAATTTAATTATGGCAATAACTCGTCCGTCAAAATGTTTAACAGGGTTATCTATGCCAAGGATTAATACACCGCTTATGGATGTAGTGGGGCGGAATTTACCGATGGGTGTACCGTGGTTAAGTTTATAAACACCACCGTCAGGTAAGGGCGTACCAACCGCTTCGGTAATCGCAACCCGAATTAATTTACCTAACATTTTAAGTTAACCTCGCAAAAAAACGTAAAAATCTATTCTTGATTATAAAACTTTTTTTCACTACTTGCAATATGCAAACTTGTTATAATTAAGTTAAGATTTTTGTAGTTTTCATTCAAAATTACATAAAATAGCAAAATAATTAGGTTCATAACACTTTTATTGACTTTTTTTATAATTATTGATATCATATAGCGTATGTATGAAAGGGGTGCTGATCACGAAAAGATTTATATCTGTTTTAATTGTTTTTTTGTTGATGTTTTCTTTCGCTTTAGAGTGTTATGCCACAGTTGAACCTGTAATTGTTACCGAGTATTTTGAGGAATATTGTGATGAGTATGGTGGCAACGAAGTAACCAATTCTTTTACAGAAAGCATGAATAATTATATCAGTGCCAATGAAATAGATGGAAGCGTTTATTCTTCCTATTCGTTACTTAGTGATCTTGAGAAAGAATACTATGACAGAATTGTTGCTTTAGATGTTGGTGTTTTAAGCTTTACTGTTAAATATTCACCGGCACTACCCAAGAACGATTTTGAATCCATTAACTTTACAAAAATTATGTATGCCGTTTGTCTTGATCATCCTGAGATTTTTTATTACAACGGTTATGGATATACTAAGTCATATTATCCCTCAAACGGTGCTGTTGTTAGTGTAAAATATAACATTGCTGTTAAGAAACACGGTCAGACTAACGAAGCTATTTACAATACTTCGAATATTTCTGACTATTATAGTGCAATGATGGATGAAATTAATAATGTGTCTTTTAATGCAAATACCCGTTATTATTTCATTAAACAACTTCATGATTATCTTTGTAATAAAGCTGAATATATCAATGATTATGCAAGCTGTTACGACGCTTATGGTACCCTTGTTAATGGTGTGGCAGTGTGTCAGGGATATGCGGAAACCTTTAAAATTTTCTGCGACAAATATAAAATCCCTTGTGTTTGCATAACGGGTATTGCTAATGGTGAAGCACATATGTGGAATGCTGTGCAGATGGATGACGGCAAGTGGTATCTTATCGATGTTACATGGGATGACCGGGATACTAATGGTATTTTCACTGATTTCCTTTTAGTAGGGTTAGAAACCAAAGATACGTATTTTACAGGCGACGCCTTTAATGTTTCCCATGTTTCGGATGGTTCTCCATATTTGCCGGCACTACCATATTCAAACACTGCTTTTGATAGCGTTAATATGTACAGCGGTTTTGGAATGACTCACAACTATAATGCAGATTTAAATAATAGGAGAATTATTTTATCCTTTTATGATGGAGAGGACAATTATATTTATTTCAACGGTCTGTATATGGCTGTAGAGGATTATTATACTACGGCAAAATTCACAGCACCGACAGGTAAGAACAACGAAATAGAGAATTGGAAAATGATATTAATTGGCGATTGTAATGGTGATGGTTCGTCAGATTTATCTGACTATTCTATTGCGGTTAACAAGGCATTTACTGTTGATAAAATAACGACGGATTTTGATATTGCCTGTGACGCTAACTTTGATGGAGTGATTGATGCATTAGATATTGCAATTCTTGAGCGTGCTATAAGTGGTGCTAATCAAAAAATTGTAATAGGATAAAAACACGGTGTTGTTCAATTATGAGCAACACCGTGTTTTTTTGGTCCCTTTAGGGGTGGAAATAAACCCCCGGTTCTACCGGGGGAAGAAAAAGGCTTCAGCAAAGCCAAAAACGGCGAGCTCAAAGCCGCCGAAGTAGTTGCAAATAATTAATCCTCCAAGTA
>SVOQ01000044.1 GCA_015066345.1 Oscillospiraceae bacterium | reverse complement strand
ATTTATCAAAATAGGTAATACGCTCACCGATCCTATGAGAGGCGGTGACGATTCCTCAAAGTATTGGTACACACCTATGTACTTTTCTGATGTTTGGCATTACAGGAGATTATTCAAAAGTATAGACACACTTTTTAGAAAGGAGAATTAGAAAATGTTTTTAATCATTAAACACCTTTTCGATAATATGGAAAACAGAGAGCCGTATGAATATGAAATTGTTGGATATGTGGAAGATGAAACGAGTGCTAATAACTGGATAGCACAGCATAGTAAAGATATTAAATTGTATAAGGGATATGACGGTAAAACTTATCCGTATTATACGAAAAAACGTATTGAAAAGCTCAAATAACAATACACAGCTACACAATACCATAAAAAAATACCGCAGAGGACTTTTACCTCTGCGGTATTTCTATGTTGATCGCAAATACGCCCTTGTACCATGTTATACAGAGTTCGTATGCGTTTGTTATGGTGGAGATGATGGGAGTCGAACCCATGTCCGAAAATCTATTCCCGAAACTTTCTACGAGCGTAGTTTATCTTTTAAAATTCCCTCGGAAAGACGCCGACAAACAGGCTTGATTCCTTGGTAGTCCTTTGAACCGTGACAGATTACAGGACTCTCATCTGTTCACGTGCACCACTGAATGACGCTCTTATCCGAGCCGTGGTACTCTCGGTAAGAACGGCAGCTGACTTAAGCAGCTGCTAAAACTGTTTTATTATTGTCAGTTATTTTTAAAATTGCGATTTTTAAAGCGGTACCGCACCTCTGCTCGCTTATAACGGTTCAAAATCCCCGTCGAAATCCTTTCATCCCCATATTATTAATTCGTAATTCATAATGCGTAATTCGTAATTGTGCTTCGCATTTTATGTTTGTTGAGCTTGTGTTTTGGTTATTGATGTCAATATTCTAATGAGCTCCTGGCAATCGGTATAAATACTATTGAACTCAGTTTCATTGATATAGCCACTTTCAAACAACAACTCCAACCAATACTCGGTTTCGCTTGCTTCTTTTAACGCAATATTCATTTTTGAATAAAAATCTGCTTTGACCTCGTATGGCTTCCTTTACGTTTGCACCAATACTCGTTCCGCTTTTGAGTAATTGTTTTGATAAAACATACTCTTTCTTTTAGTTACACAAAAATTCATTCAGTTTTATTACTCTTAATGCAAAAGCCTTGCTTTTTGTGACTATAATGTTATCTGCTTTCATATTTATCTACCTTGGGTGTTTTTATAATGCCGCACGCAGTGCCCGATAATTACGCATTACGCATTCCGAATTACGCATTGGATTATACATCAATATTTGTTACGTTCTGCTAAACTGCGTTCAATATTTCTCTGCGCATCTCGTTTCGCTTCGGTTTCGCGTTTGTCATAATTCTTTTTACCCTTACAAAGACCGATAAGCATTTTTGCCCTGCCTCTTTCGTTAAAATAAACCGAAAGGGGAATGAGAGCGCAACCCTGTTGCTTAACCTCGCCCATAAGCTTCATTATTTCTTTTTTATGCATAAGAAGTCTTTTGGGACGCATAGGGTCCTTATTGAAACGGTTGCCCATTTCGTATGGTGAAATGTGAACACCGTTTGCAAGCATTTCGCCGTTAACTACATTGCACCAAGCATCCTTAAGATTAAGTTTGCCCGCACGTACGGATTTTATTTCAGTACCGAAAAGCTCAATGCCTGCCTCGTATGTTTCAAGAACGAAGTAGTCATGGTATGCTTTTTTGTTCTGTGCAACGGTTTTATTCTCTTGTTTTGCCATAACTACTCCTCCTTTTTATAACTCACTTCTGCCTGACAATGCTCTCATAAGAGTGACATCATCCGCATATTCGATATCTGCACCTACGGGTATACCATAGGCAAGTCTTGTGACCCTGACACCGAAAGGTTTAATAAGTTTACTGATATACATGGCGGTTGTGTCACCCTCAATAGTGGGGTTAGTTGCCATAATAACCTCAGTAATGTTGCCTTCTGCAACACGTTCTACAAGATTTTTAATTGTAAGTTGTTCGGGGCCTATACCGTTCATAGGTGATATAACCCCGTGTAAAACGTGGTATACACCGCCGAATTCTCTCATACGTTCCATTGCGAGAACATCGCGGGGTTCTTCCACAACGCAAACGGTCGTATGGTCGCGACTTGCACTTTCGCAAATGGGGCATAGTTCCTTTTCGGTAAGGTTGTGACAAAGGGCACAATGGTGTATTTTAGTATGGGCATCAATAATGGCATCGGCAAATTCCTTTGCCTGTTCGTCGGTTAAATCAAGCACGTGAAAAGCCATTCTCTGAGCAGTTTTACGTCCTATTGAAGGGATTTTCTGAAACTGCTCTATGAGTTTTTCCAGTGCCGCTACGTCGTACGCCATATCAGAAACCGAAACCTGCAGGAAGATTGAGACCGCTTGTTACGCTACCCATTCTCTGCTCCATAGTGTCAATTGCCTTGCGGATTGCTTCGTTTGTAGCCGCAATAATCATATCAGAAAGAATCTCAACATCATCGGGGTCTACAACGTCGGGTTGAATTTTAACTTCAAGAACTTCGTGTTTGCCGTTTACTTTTACTTCAACTGCACCGCCACCTGCACTTGCAGAGTACTCTGCTTCTTCAACTTCCTGTTGAGTGCGGTTCATTTCTGCCTGCATATCCTGAAGTTTTTTCATCATTGCTGCCTGAGAGTTGCCACCCTGATTAGGAATTCTTGCTTTCATTTTATTCTACCATCCTTTTTCGAAAATTATTCTTCTATAAAGAAATCAATTTTATGTTTGTTGAGTTTATTGATAAATGTATCAACAGGGTCAATATTTTCGTCCGCCTGAGGTGATGAGCCGTCATTGTAAATCATAGGTTTCAGTTTTTCGCCCGTTGCACGCATAAGAGCCTCGGTTATGGAGTCTGCGTGAGTTTTCTGGCTGAACATCTGGGGGAAGGCGGTATTTTTAGCCTTTATAAAGACCGTATTACCTGCTCTGTAAGCGGATGAACCGATGAGCATTGGGTATAAGGGCCTGTTGATTTTTGATAACTGATTAAGTGTGTTTTCCCAAGCGGCAAAGGGAACTGCGTTGTCACTTTCCGTAACTATACCCGTATCAACGGGTTTTGCAGTTGCCTCGTGGGAAATAAGTTTCTTTTCGGGTTTCACCTGAGGTTCAGGCTCTTTAATCTCGTTTGTTACAGGAGGTTCCTCGGGAAGGGGCGGTTCATCGTTAACCGCTGTGGGTAATTCTTCGGGAACATCGTATGAAGTCGAAACTTCTTCTTTTACAGGCTCGGGTGTTTTGGTGACAGGAACCGTTTTTTCGGGAATGGTACTTGTAACTGTAATACCCTGTGCCTTAATAAGCATCAACTGTGCTTCAAGTTCGTCAATTCGTCTTACGAGCGCACCGTTGTCCGTGGATAAAGCAGGGGAGCAAAGACGTATAAGAGCCGTTTCGGTCTGTGCCCTCTGGTGAGCGCTGTATTTTAACTGTGAAGCCTCTTTGCAAAGAGTTTCCATAATATAAAGAACGGTGCCGTAAGTGATACCTTGGGCAATGTTTTTGTACCTGTTTATTTCGTCGGGGGTGCAGACAATGAATTTTTCGGGCTTTTTGGTGGTTTTGGCAATCATAATATTCCTGAAATGATTTACCAATTCACTCATAAGCCTTTCCATATCGCAAGAGGATGAATGTAATCTGTCGATTATATCGAGGATTTTTGAACTGTCCTCCTTAAGAAGTGCATCGGAAATTTCAAATAAATATTCTTTACCCAAAAGACCCGCTGCGTTGCCAACGGTTTTTATTGTAATAGGTTCATTATAACCCGCGCATTGGTCGAGGATTGAAAGGGCGTCACGTAAAGCACCGTCGGAAACACGGGCTATAAGTAAAGCCGCTTCTTCGTCAAGACTGAGGTTTTCATTATTGGCAACGGTCATAAGTCTCGCGGCAATGTCCTCGGGAGGGATTCGCCTGAAGTCAAAACGTTGACATCTTGAAAGAATGGTTGCGGGTAATTTCTGTACCTCGGTTGTTGCAAGTATGAAAAGAACGTGTCCGGGTGGTTCTTCGAGTGTTTTAAGGAGTGCGTTAAATGCACCGCCCGAAAGCATATGAACCTCGTCGATAATATAAACTCGGTACTTTGCGGCGGCAGGGGTGAAATTAACCTCGTCACGCAAGTCACGGATATTATCAACGCTATTGTTACTTGCGGCGTCAATTTCAGTAACATCAAGAATTGAACCGTCGTCAATACCGCGACAAATCTGACACTCATTACAGGGGTTGCCGTTTATGGGGTTAAGGCAGTTTACGGCTTTAGCGAGAATTTTGGCACAGGTAGTCTTACCGGTACCACGGGAACCGGTAAAAAGATACGCATGAGAGAGACGGCCGGTTGAAATCTCATTCATTAATGTTTCGGTAATGTGACCTTGACCCGAAACATCCGAGAAAACCTGCGGTCTCCATTTTCTGTATAAGGCTCTGTACAAAACCCTCACCCCTTAAAAATGCAGAATGAAAAATGCAAAATGCAAAATTTCGGAACTGCGTTGGCATTATAATTCGGAATTCGTAATGCTTAATGCGTAATTATAAGTGAAACTGCGTTTCCGAATAGTATAATGCTATCGCATAAATTCAATATTATTGTGGTAGTAGGATTGCGAAGTTTTAAAATGTTTGGAAGCAACGCTTCCCCGACATTCCTCACTCCTCATTCCTAATTCCTCACTTTTTTGTTTGCTTTGCAAACAAAAAACTTACGCTCCACTCGGTCACACAACGAGCAGGCGGACTGTGGCGCACAGAACGGTCCGCTTAATGCTGCTCGGTTCCCCGCCTGACATGGTTCACGGTGCCCCGTCGCACAGGACCCACTCGTTGCATGACCGAATTGAGCGTAAGTAAATAGCAGATATATTATATATTATTAATTAATAAAAATCAATAGAAAAGACTTAAAAATCAGCCTTCGTATTCATCTTCATTTTCCCAGTTGTGCCAAACGCCCTGAATGTCGTCGTTATCTTCGAACATCTCAAGCATTTTGCTCATATTTTTCATATTATCTTCGTCTTCAAGACGAGTATATGTCTGGGGGATGTAAGCTGCTTCACTGCTTACGAAGGTGTAGCCCTTTGCTTCAAGGTCGCCTAAAACAGCACCTAAATCATTGGCATCGGTACGGATTTCAAAGATTTCTTCGTCGTCTGTAATGAAGTCGATTACACCGCATTCGATAGCATCTTCCATTAATTTTTCTTCGTCTACGCCTTCTCTTTCGATAAGGATAACGCCGTAGTAGTCGAACATAAACATAACGCAACCGGAAGTACCCATATTTCCGCCGTATTTGTCGAAATAGTGACGAACATCACCTGCGGTACGGTTACGGTTATCGGTAAGTGCTTTAACAACAACTGCGATACCTGCGGGGCCATAGCCTTCGTAGATGATTTCTTCGTAGTTTGCACCGTCGTTACCGCCTGCAGCCTTTTTGATAACTCTTTCGATATTATCGTTAGGAACGTTATTAGCCTTTGCTTTCTGGATAAGCTCTTTGAGTTTTGAGTTACCTGCGGGGTCGGGACCGCCGTCACGAACGGCAATCATAATTTCTCTGCCGATTTTAGTAAATACCTTGGCTCTTGCGCCGTCGGTTTTTTCTTTTTTTCTTTTGATTGTACTCCATTTGGAATGTCCTGACATCTGAATTCTCCTCCGGAAAAAATCTATATAAATAACTGAAATATTCTATCATAGGAGCGGTTTTTTGTCAATGGTCTGAAACCCTATATTTATATGTTTAAAATCAAATGTATTACTAAAAATATCAAAGGGTGAAATGATTTATGAAATTTAATAAAAAACTATGGAAACCTTTGGCACGATATGGTAATATTGTATTTGTTGATAACAATAACAGAAATAACGGATGCGGGAACCAATCATAGAACCGTCCCCTGATTTTATTTGCAGATTCATCAATGCCGACAGTACCGACTACCTCGGCGCAACAGGCACTCTCCTCTCTTATAATTTGTTTGCTTATTGTGAAAATGATCCGGTGAATTATACGGATGTAACTGGAACATGGGCTTATGATGTGCATGCAGGGTATGAAAACAAATATAGTAGAAAAAGACCTGTGCGAGTAAAAAATCAAATGTTTTATGAAATGAGGATTACAGTATACGGAACATACGAATGGGCATTGGAGTGCGGTTATCCGGATTATGCTGCTTGGATGATTGCTCAATCAAATTATCTTGTTGATAAAGAATTTTCAGCAATAACTGTAAATAATTTTAATGATCAAGGTTGGCATTTTAATGTAAATA
>SVOQ01000043.1 GCA_015066345.1 Oscillospiraceae bacterium | reverse complement strand
AAGACCTAACATTTCGAGTTCTTTGCCGCTGATGTAATCAGTATTTACTAAGATCATCTTCTTCACCTTTCTTTATTTCATTAATTCTTTCTATGCAAACTTTAAGCATAACAGCAGTAAAAGCAAGCGGGATAATACCTAACAACCATTTCCAAACGCCATCTATCAGTGATATTAAAAAGCCAAAGTAAGCAATGTAATACAAAACCATAATAGCGGTTACAATAATCGGCGCAATCAGTTTTTTCTGCTGTTCTTTCATATATTCACCGCATTATTTCAATTTTTGCAATTTTAGGGTATTAGCAATAACAATAAGCTGCATTCCTTTTTCAAGCGGGAGTGCAGGATCAACCGTTGTACTGATCTTATCACCGTTTCGTATTGCAACCACGTTAACAGAATATTTTTTACGAAGGCTAAGCTCTATCAGCGTTTTACCAGCCCACTCATCTTTTACATCTATTTCTACCATAGACACTTCATCTGAAAGCTCTATCATTTCCGAAAATCCCGATGTGAGCAGATTTTTAGCAAGTCTTGTTCCCGATTCTTTTTCGGGGAAAATCACTCTGTCGGCACCCACACGGCTTAAAATCTTTTGATGCATTTCATTGCCGCATTTAACAATAACGGTGGACACGCCCGCTTCCTTACAGAGTGTTACCGCCATAACGCTTGCTTCAAGATTATTTGCCATCGCAACGATAACAATGTCAATATTGGATATACCAAGTCTTTTTATTGCCTCCGGCTCGGTAATATCGGCGCATTTGCATACAGGGATTGTTTCAATTGCGTTATTAACATTGTTTTGGTCGATATCAACAGCCAGAACCTCTGCACCATTATTTACAAGTTCTTCTGCAACAGCTTTTCCGTATCTGCCGAGACCTAATACGGCATAGGTTTTATTGATGCTCATAAAAATTATCCCTTCTTATCCCACACTTATTTCTTCGATAGGGTTTCTTACAATATTCTGATTATCCTTACTTCGCTTAAATGCAACGGCGAGCGATATAGGGCCTACTCTGCCAAGATACATCGTTATGATAATGATAAGCTTACCAACACTACCGAGAGATGCCGTAAGATTTCTTGTAAGACCTACGGTCGCAGTAGCACTAACCGTTTCATAAACAATATCGAGTGCATTTGCATCTGTTACCGCAGAGAGCAAAACCGTTGAAGTAAACATAATAATAAAGGACATACAGGTAACGGCGACTGCTTTGCTGACCGCCTGTTTTGTGAGCTGTCTGCCAAACACCTCGGTATCCTCTTTATTACGAATAGAGGCAATCGCTGACACAATGATAACAGCAAATGTCACTGTTTTGATACCTCCGGCTGTGCCAACGGGTGAGCCGCCGATAAACATCAGAAGCAAACATACGATAGCGCTTGCGTTCGTGAGGTTTTCCTGCGGCACTGTCGCAAAACCTGCGGTTCTCGTTGTGACCGACTGAAACAAGGATACTTCAATTTTTTGAAACAAGGTGTAATTGCCCATTGTTTGCGGATTGTTATATTCAAATGCAAAAATAAATGCTGCACCCACAAAAATCAAAATCAAGGTTGCTGTGATAGCGATTTTACTGTGCAGGGTAAGATCTCTGAAAAATCTCACTTTCTTCGTTCGCGCCTTTTTTAGTACTCTCAGCACATCCCACCAAACGATATAACCGATACCGCCCAAGATAATTAAGGCACACGTAACAACATTGATGACAGGATTAAGTGCATAATCGCAAAGACTGTTTTCGGCAATAATATCAATACCCGCATTGCAAAAGGCAGAAACGGAAGTAAAGACCGATATCCATATTCCTTTTGCACCGAACTCAGGTATAAAAACCGTCATATAAAGCAGAGCGCCGATACCTTCTATAATGAGCGTTCCGGTTACAACCTTTTTTACGAACCGAACAAGCCCCGACAGCGAATTCAGATTAAATGCGTCTTGCAAGAGCAGTCTGTCACCGATACCCATTTTCTTGTGCAGAAGTATCATAAGTTCTGACATAATGGTAATAACACCAAGACCGCCGATCTGAATCAGTATCAAAATTACAACCTGCCCAAAAACACTCCAAGAGGAAACGGTCGATGTTACAACCAAGCCCGTAACACAGGTTGAGGTCGTTGCGGTGAAAAGCGCATCTAAAAAAGAAGTCGGTTTTCCATCGGCTGAACTTATAGGAAGCGAAAGCAATACTGCGCCTATCAATATCGCTATCAAAAAACTCAACAATATAATATGTGTTGTAGATACCAGAGGACGTTGTTTTTTCATAAATTCATCATACACCCTAAATTTTCTATACAAAACAAAATGGAACCAACTTCCTCTGCAGACAGCTGGTTCCATTCACATCTATTATTTCAATTATTATAACACACTCCATTATTTTAGTCAAGTTTTTGTAGAAATCTTATAAAGCATATATAAAAATGCTTTTCATTCAATTCACGTATATCCGTATAAAAAGCAAATTCAAATAAATAACCGAACAAGTCTATAACTCATCCGACTTTGTGACAGTTCGAATATTTAGTTTTTGCTACGTAAGCGCTGTGAAAAACGACCCTCCCTTCGCATTTTAAGTCGAAAATAGCCGATTTTCACGAAAAATTTTTGGACAAAAACAGTGAAAAACCCAGTGTTTATGCGGTTTTAAGCAACTTTTGTGTCATTATAACACATTCCTCTATTCTACGAACTATTCCTGTTGCTTTCATATATATCATTCTCCTTAAACTCAAATTATGTTGTTAGTATTTGTGATTAAAGGGAATTTATACTGTGTTAATTTACAATTCGATTTTGTTGTGATATAATAATTTTCAATTTAGTTACATCGTTTGAGCAAGTATTATTTATGGAGATATGATTAATGGATTATTTGGTTACAATAATTGTCACTTTCTTTGCCGGAATGGGAGCAGGTCTCGGTACAGGTTTTGCAGGTATGAGTGCCGCCGCTGTTATAACCCCAATGCTGGTTACTTTTCTTGATATAGAGCCATATACTGCAGTTGGTATAGCTCTTGCGTCTGATGTATTGGCGAGTGCTGTTTCAGCATATACTTATCGTAAGAATAAAAATCTGGATGTGAAAAACGGACTTCTTATGATGGGAATTATATTAATTTTTACCGTAGTTGGAAGTTATTTATCAAGTATGGTTCCCTCACATACAATGGGTGGATTCAGTACATTTGTCACACTAATTCTCGGTATCAAGTTTATTATAAAACCTGTTATGACAACAAAAGCGGAAATGGAAGCGGTCAGCAAAACAAGAAAAATAGTTGGATCTGTGCTATGTGGTATATTTATTGGGTTTATTTGTGGTTTTGTAGGTGCCGGTGGTGGTATGATGATGCTTCTTATTCTTACCAGTGTACTTGGATATGAATTAAAAACTGCAGTTGGTACCAGTGTCTTTATTATGGCGTTTACTGCATTAACGGGTGCTATTTCCCACTTTTCTCTTGGTGATTCACCTGATATTTGGGTTATGGTTTTGTGTGTTGTATTTACATTTGTTTGGGCACAAATTGCAGCTAAGTTTGCTAACAAAGCAAAACCGGAAACTCTTAATAGAGTAGTAGGTGTAGTGTTAGTTGTGTTGGGTATAGTTATATTAGGATTTGAATATTTTATAAAATAAAACATAAGCGAGGTGAAATTCACCTCGCTTATATTTTTATCAAAGAAAGTAACTTCATAGCAACGGTTAAAATAACCACAAATGCAACGTTTAAACCTGTAAAAATGAGTATGTATTTCTTAGTTTGTTTAGGATATAAAATTCTGAATTCGTTGAATGTTATAAGACTGGCAAGGGATGCTATAAGCGTTCCTGTGCCACCTATATTTACGCCCAAAAGAAGGGCGGGGTAATCGCTTGTGAATTTTGATAGTAAAATAGCCGATGGAACATTACTTATAACCTGACACGAAAGTATTGATACAATAAGGGTGTCTTTTTCAAGTAATGTTGACATAAGGGAATTAACCGCCTCAATCCTTGCTAAATTACCCGCAAATATAAAGAAAAAGAAGAATGTGCCGAGTAAGCCATAGTCAACCATTTTAAGGGATTCGCGGTCAACAAAGAAAAGTACCGCGGGTATAAGTACCAGTCCCACACCAAAAGGTATTATTCTGAAAACGATAAGAATTGAAAAGAGGAATAATACTATATAAAGTATAGTTTTAGGTATATTAAGTTTTTCAGGGAACTTTTCATTTAAAGTGAATTTAATTGACTTCACGGGAATACACGCAACTAATAAAAGGGTTACCGCAAGTAAAAATGCGGGGAGCATTATAAGGCAGAATTCACCCGTTGGGATATTGAAATATGAGTATAAATAAAGGTTTTGCGGATTTCCAAAGGGCGTCAGCATACCGCCTAAGTTTGCGGATATATTCTGCAAAACAAACAGATATGCCATATATTTTTCTTGCTTTGCTACCGAAAGTGCAAAATAACCCAGGGGTAAAAAGGTGATTAGTGCCATATCGTTAGCGATAATCATTGAGCCTATAAAGGTAATGACTATAAGCAAGACGAAAAGTGTTCGTAAGTTTCCCGTCATAATTACAAGTTTTCTGGCAAGAATGGTGAAAAACTTAATGTTACGGAGTGCACAAATAACCGCCAAAGTTATAAACAGACACGAAAGTGTCTTCCAGTCGAAATAATTCAGGTATTCTTTATCCGGCGGAACAAAGAAACAGGAAACAACCGCTGCCAGAGCCGCAATAAAAAATACTATATTTTTCTTAACGAATCTAATTACTTTCAAACTATCACCATATATTTCCAAATTCACAACCCGCTAATTATATTATAAATAAAAACCAAAGTCAATCGTAGAATTTATCATCCCTGTGCGAAGCATAGGGAGGGGGACCGCACCGAAGCAAAGCGTAGGTGGGGTGGTGGGTAGTTCTTTCTATGTTATCGTTGATTATGATAAAATGAATTAAATTTAATAGATGATTATTTATTAGTTTACATTGTGTTTTCCTTGTTGTATATTAAAACAAAGGCGGTGACATTATGCGTAATTTCTGGGCGTATGTAACTAATGGTGAATTTTCAGTTGGCTGTACGGGTCGCACGGTGTTTATTTATGGTAAAGATAATAATGAATTAGGTCGGTTTAAGGATATTACCTACGGTTACACTCCGATGATATCTCCCGATGGAAAAATAGTTGTGGTTAAATCGGGAGAGGGGCGATTTGCGGTTTACTCTCTTGAAACTCTTTCGTTAATCAAAAAGTTTCGTTTTTCTAAGGTTGACGGAGCTCAGGATGATGGCTTTTGTTTCTCTCCGGACAGTAAGTATCTTATAAATCTTGAAAGACAAATAGATGATTTACACTCTGCTATATCAATTTATGATACAAGTGATTTTTCTTTGGTTAATCGGGTTTTTATTGACGAGACAATAATGTTAAGTACCATTGAATATGATGAGCAATCAGATATGTACTTTGTTTTGGGCTTTGAAAGAGGCACTGAAGGATATGCAAGTAAGTTTTTCGTAGCTCAGCTTGTCGATTTGCAGATTGTGAACGTTACATATATTCCACAAGAAGAGAGAGATTTTTATCGACGGTATAAAGATTTGGAAATTATGGGTTTCACCAAAAAGGCATATCAATGGTCATTCTTGAATTACAGTCTGGATGAATTAAAATCTATGAATTGTTCCCTTGTTGAATTATATAAACGATACAATTCATAAAACACTTTTATTTTTGATTTTCTTGTGTTATAATACACCCCGATATTTATGAAAGGTGGCGGTTTAATGCTTGAATTTATAAAAAACTTACCCTTGGGCAAAATTGCGACAGTTGCCGTTTTGATTGTAGTTTGTCTTGCGGCGGTAAAAATAATCTTATTCCTTTTTGACAAGTTCGTTAAAAGGGTTAAGCTTGATGCACTTATTTGTAAGATATTGCGTATTGCAGTAAAAATACTGTTGTTATTTGTGTCCCTTATTATAGTTTTAGGTAGCCTCGGTATTTCTGTTTCGTCCCTTGTGGCGGCTCTCTCGGTGGTCGGTGTTGCCTTTTCCCTTGCTATACAAGGCTTTTTGTCAAATGTTTTCGGTGGCATTCAGATTATTTCAAATCAACCCTTCCATATTGGTGACTATGTTGATGCAGGCGGTGAATCGGGTATTGTCAGTGAGGTCGGTTTGTTTTACACAAAGCTTGATACCCCCGATAAAAAACTTATCCAGATTCCCAATAGTACAGTTGCCAATTCAAATATAACAAACTATTCAAGTGCCGATAATCGTCGTGTAGATATCACTGTCAGTGCATCTTACGGCGATGACATCGAAAAAGTAAAGAGCGTTTTGTTGCAATTACTTTGCGACCATCCTTTAGTATTGAAAGAAGAAGCAATCAAGCCCGAGGTTCACGTGAACAGTTATAACCCCAATGATATAAGTTATATTGTCCGTGCTTGGTGTTCAAGTAGCGATTATTGGACTGTTTATTTTGATATAATGGATTCAATTAAACCAACCTTTGATAAAAATGGTATAACCATAACATATCCTCACGTAAACGTTCATATGGTTCAATAATAAAAGCAGAGTGGATTTTCCACTCTGCTTTTTGATTGGTCCCTTTAGGGGTGGAAATAAACCCCCGGTTCTACCGGGGGAAGAAAAAGGCTTCAGCAAAGCCAAAAACGGCGAGCTCAAAGCCGCCGAAGTAGTTGCAAATAATTAATCCTCCAAGTAGA